>CAYUIE010000003.1:0-300626 GCA_964444665.1 uncultured Pirellulales bacterium | reverse complement strand
AAGTGCTGACCTTGGTTCCATGGCAAAAGATATCTCAAAAAGAGGCATTAGAGATCTAGGGGAAGAAATCTGGACAAAGCATAGAAAAACTGTCGAGGGTTTCTGGGATGCCATATCACGTCATTTTGATTCTTTGGACGTAAAGGGAATGAAAGTATATCAGGATGGGATGGTCGGTGAGGGTGAAGTGGGTAGAAAAATAGTTGAAGATACCGCTAAAGCTGGAAGTAAGAATTATCAGTTGGTAGCAAAGCTACTTGAAAGAGGAGCTGTTTTAATTAAGACAGAAGACTTCGAGCTGGTTAAGCAGGAGTATGATAGATTGCTTGCTATAACACAAGCCGGATCAATCATACAGAAAATAATCGCGTTTATAAAGTATAAGCTGGTAAAAAGCATACTCCTGAATAAAAGAGATGCTTTTATTGCGAAAAGAATAGACGAAACACTTGAACCTGATGAAAAAGGGATCTTATTTATCGGGGCCTTCCACAAGATTAAGAATAGACTTCCTGAAAGCATCCAGGTTAGAGAAATAAAAGATACAGATAAGGTGAGAAGATATCAAAGATTATTGCCTTTTTACAACAAGTACCGAAAACAGTTTGACCAACTAGGTAAATATATTGTTTCAGAAGTAACTTAGGGTCGGCTCTAAACACCTAACTTGAAAAGCATGTCTGCTAAAGCAGAAAATGGGGGTCAAGGATGCGGAACTCTCAGCCAATATTGCTTGTTGACGATGATCTTGGAGACGTGAAGATGGTTAGGCGGACATTTGAAGATTTGAAGCTCACAAATCAACTGGTTAATTCAAACAATGGCGAAGAGGCTTTAGAGTATTTAAGAGACAAAAGCAACAAAAAACCGTGCGTTATTCTTTTGGACTTGAATATGCCAAAAATGAGTGGCATAGAGTTTTTAAGAATTTTAGTAAGCGTTCACTGAAATATTATCGTTTTATGTAAAAGCGTGTCCCTGTCCGATAATTATTGTATGGGCAAGGACGCGTATATTAAGCAGTTGGAAGCGGAAAACGCCACATTGAAACAACGAATCGAAACGTTGGAAAAACGCCTCGAAGAGATGAAAAAGCATATTGAGAGTTTGGAGCGGCGGTTGGGAATGAATTCGCAGAATTCCTCCAAGCCACCCTCGTCTGACCCGCCGGCTACGGCGGTAGTCTTGTCGCGGCCACATCGGCGTAAGAAACGCGGGGCCCGAAAAGGTCATACGCCTCATTTGCGGGCGTTGTTGCCGCCCGAGAACGTCACGCAGCGTATCGAACTTTCCCCGGAAGCTTGTACATGCGGCTCGGCTCGCCTGGAAGAAACCGCCGAAGAACCGCAGCGGCATCAGATCGTGGATATCCCGCCCATCCAACCTGAAGTCACCGAATATATTCAGTTGATCTATTGCTGCAAAGATTGCGGCGCGTTGGTTTATCAGCCCTTGTCGGATACGATCAAACGCCGGTATTTTGGTCCGGGTCTTTTGGCTTTGGTGGGGATTCTGACCGGCTCGCTCAACACCAGCAAGCGCAAGGCCCTGGCCCTGATCAACGAGGTGTTTGGAGTTCCCATGAGCCTGGGCGGCCTGAGCACCTGCGAGGAACAAATAGCGCAAGCTCTGGCCCACCCGCATCAAGAACTGCTGGAACATGTGCAACAGCAGTCGATCGCCCACGCTGACGAAACCGGTTGGCCTCGCGGCAATCGGCAGAAAGGCTGGCTCTGGACGTTGTGTTGCACCACGGCGGCCGTCTTTCTGATCCAGGCCGGACGCGGGCAGACAGCGGCTCAAAAACTGCTGGGAACCTTTGCCGGCATTCTGCATTGCGACCGCTGGAGCGGCTACAATTGCTTTGGCGGCCTGCGGCAACTGTGCTGGGCTCATCTGAAACGAGATTTTCAAGCCTTCAGCGAGATGAAAGGGACCATAGGCCGGATCGGGAGCAAATTGTTTGCCTTGTCCAAACAAATCCTGCACCTGCGCAAACGGATGCGGGATGGAACGCTTAGCTGGCAAACTTTTCGACGTCGAATGGAGCCGCTGATGCAGCGGGTGGAAAGGCTGCTGGCCCGAGGCGCCGATAGTGGCTCGCCTTTGTCGGGCCAATGCCGCCGCATTTTCAACCAGCGGCATTATCTGTGGACATTCGTGCACGATGCGCGGGTAGAGCCGACCAATAATCTGGCCGAGCGGATGGTGCGGCAGGCCGTCTTGTGGCGTAAGGGCAGCTTCGGCACGCAGAGCGAACGCGGGGCACGATATGTGGAACGGATCCTCACCGCCTGCGCCACTTGCCGCCTGCAAGGACGAAGTGTTATTGAATATTTGCATCATGCGTGTCGTTGTCATTTGGATGGTATTCCAACTCCATCGTTAATAAAAACTGTAGGCTGTTTAGCCAAAACCGCCTGAACGCTTACGAATTTTAAAGGTTGATGATGTCTTGAAAAAGATTCCTATTGTGGTGCTGACCACCTCCAATGAGGAGTTGCACATAGACGAAAGCTTCAAGCTCAGCGTTGCCGGTTATGTAGTAAAGCCTGTTGATTATAAAGGGTTCGCGGAGGCAATCAGGATAGTTGATTCGTATTGGACCCTGAGCAAATTACCAAACGGCAGTTAAAATATATGCCGTCAGTACAAATGGTTGAAGGCCTTTAATCCAACCTGAAAGTACCAGCCTAACCAACCCGCGTTTGAGCATAAACGAGAATGGATTAAGCCAGCCACTGAGATACGCAACAAAGCGCGCGACAACTATGCTTGTCTGGGCCTCAGTTACATTACGGCTATCTTTCGGTCAGCATCACAAGCCATTTATTCACAAACACTTATAAAGCCCCGATTCGGACTGTCGATCCGATGCTCATAGTTGGCCGCTTTTCTTTGAATGTTCTCAGTTTCTGATCCAAGAGGCTTGTGAATAGCGAAAAGTTCGTTTTACGTAAGAACTCTGAACCATCTGGCCTTCCCAAAGTAGAGCTACTACCTTAACCTGATGGTTTCCAGTCCTAGTCCATTTATTTTGGGCGATTTATCATCCTCGCTTCACCGAAAGATATTTAAGTATGAATATTTATATGTAAATACATGAGTAAGCTTGATAGATGCAGTTCGATGGAATTAAAAAAGAGGAGAAATGCCCATTCTCCGACACTTGACACTGTTCTGATGGTAGAGGGGACGCTAAAGCAGCTCGGAGCGTGTACTATAACCGAGCTCTATAAAGCATTGCCACGAACAGTCATCTACCCCACTCTTAAACTGATAATCGAATACTTCTACGCGAAAGGCTTCGTTATGTCTGACAGAGAGGGAAAGATAGTCTGGGTATATAATCCTCTTCTGGTCAGAGAGTATAAATCGAGACCTGATCTAAAGGTGGTTTAATGGTGGAGGTATACTTCGTTGACCGAAAGGCAGAGAAGAACTTTCTTAAACTGAAAACCAACGAAGAACTCAGAGAGCTTTACAGATTCATTCTGCGGGCCATAGAGGACATCAAGCTCAAACCTGATTGTGGTACTGCGATACCAAAGCGATTGATACCCAAGAGATATATAAAACTGTATAGCATAAATAACCTGTACAAATATGACCTTCCAAATGCATGGAGGTTGCTGTATTCCCTGGGCCGGGAGGGCATAGAAATCATAGCCATAATTCTCGATTGGTGTTCACACAAAGAGTACGAGAGGATATTTAAATATCGCGCACGGTAGAAAAGTAGAGCGTATCATCCCCGGTTTATACATTCCGAACTATTGTCTAAACCTCCACCTTTATCCGCATAAACCGCAAGCTGTGTAGTACCGAAAGATATATTCCCATGCAGCGCGAATCATAGATATGCCTCCTGAAGGACAACCAATTCTGCTGGACCCAGATTTCTTCAGCGAAAGCCATATTCCAGAGGAAACTCTCAAGCGTGAATCTCACTTGAAGGAGATTGCACTGTGCCTTCGGCCGATTACCGAAGGCAGAAAGCCCATACACACTTGGCTTCACGGAAAACCCGGCACTGGCAAGACCGTCATAGCCCGACTTATCTTAAAAAAGCTTCATCAGGAAGCAGGGATCAAAGGCATATACGTTAACTGCTGGGAGAATCCGACCTTCTTCTCGGTGCTCGAGCGTATTGCGATTGAGTTGCGTATGCTGGGCGCCGATAAGCTCAGCACCTCATTCAAACTGGAGAGACTCAAAAGGCATATTTCCAGGGAGCGTTTGGTCATCATTCTCGATGAAATAAATCAGCCACCTCCGAAGGAAAGGCATTCAATTCTATATAACCTTTCGGACCTTCCGACAGTTGGTCTAATCTGTGCTTGCAATTCCGAGCACGTTTATTTCGGCCTTGAGGAAAGAGTGAAATCCAGGCTCAATCCTGCTCAGGTATTCTTTAAGGATTACTCTTGCGATGAGTTGTTTAGCATTCTCAATCATCGGGCGCAATATGCTCTTACACCAGGAACATGCGACGAGGGTCTTTTGCGTCTCATAGCACAGCTTGCAACCGGTGATGCGAGGGTGGCCATACAGACCCTCAAAAATGCCGTTTATATCGCTGAAAGAGACGGCCAGGGTCCAATTATGACTTCCCATGTTAAGCAGGCGTGGAACAACTCGAAGACCCTGAAAAAGGCGTTCATCCTTCACAAGCTGACCGACCACCATAAGCTGTTGTTTGAGCTAATCGCAGGAAATCCGGGAATTCTGTCGGGTGACCTATGGCGGCTGTATCTCAGGACATGCACATCGAAGGCAATTAAGCCTATAGCCATCCGCACCTATTCAGACTACTGCAACAAACTTGTTGAGACAGGTTTAATACGAGCGAAACGGGCTGCGATACAAGGAAAGGTGAGAGAATTCAATGTTTCAAGCTAACCTTATCAACGTCTCTGAAATGCTAAGTCCCAAGTTAATACATCCGTTCGATATGCAGATGCCATCGAGCCTTAATGTGAGTCTTGCTCTCAGTTACTACTTCCAAATTCTTGTCGCCAACAACCCTGAAGGTCTCCCAGTATTCCCCACTTCTAACTTCGAATCTGTCACGACCACAGAAATCAACATCCACAACGACTGTATAGCGTCGTCTCGAACGGCTATCCCAAACTTCTGTCCAGTACGATCTCTTTCCCTCAAACGTTATAGACCATATTCTTGGTTGTAGATGGACTTTTGGAGACCCCCCGCTACCGCAAAAAGTAAGATGGAACTCAAGTTTAGGACCTCTTTCGAGATATCCCAGAAGCCAACAAGGCTTTTCATCTTTTGTGCCACACAATCCACTTCGTACCCAAGACCTGTGGCTTTCGATCCAACTAGCGACAAACGCCTAACCTACTCCGCCGGGTGAAAGTTCATCGGTGAAACTGCATCCAATCTTTTTTTCCTTGTGTTGCTGTTTATCTTTCTCTTCACTATTCCTTTTGTGATCGCCCATAGCAATATCATATGAGCTAAGTTCGTATTCCATTTTAACTTGCACGGGCATAGCACCACTATTATTTCCCCCCAAGCGGCTTAACATAGAGCCCTTTACTCTTCCAACACCTTTTACCAACCATTCAATAACAACTACCTCTCCCATACTACCCACAGAAAGACGATTTTTAATCTTGATGGCGTCTTGGAATGTTCCTGCAGGGACAGTAACAGTTTCGACACACAAAACTCGTGATACTAAACTAGCATCAGGATGAGAGCCAATAATATGTTCCCTTATCCATGACTTACCGGTTGTTAGTGAATTCTCCAAATACTTCGTGGGGAACTTGATTTTTAGACCCTGCTGTGACAGAAACTCCTCAATGCTGGCCCATCCGCGCGAACCAGCTAACATCACACACCCGTCTTCAATATAGTAGTAGCTTTCGTTCATACCCTCTCTAATTACTACGCAGTCTTTGTCGCTGACCCTTTTCTTATCTGCGACCGCAAAGGTAGTTGAACCCTCTTTAGGGGGGTTCTCCATGAACCCCGGAACCACCATTTGCACACGCGTATCGTATGTCCATTTGTTGCCCACAGTCAGCGGAAAATACGGGTGACCTTCCGAGTTTTGACGACTCTCAAAGTCACCACTATGTGTTAGAATGAACTCCTGTCTGTATTCAATGAGGTAGTAACCACCTATGCTCCCCCTCAGAGGTAATGATGTATCAACTAGGTTGCCTGTAGCTCTGATGTCTGGAGTTATTACTATATAATGCTTGCTTGGTTTCTTATAGGTTAGATCGAAGGAAACGACAACTTCTTCAATTTTGTCAAAACGCTGACTGACATTGGCTCCTTCGAAATCACACTTCAGTATAATGAGACCATCTCGAGGACTTAGTTCAAACGGTTCTTCCAACTCAATGTAGGAGGTTGGAATTCCAAACACAATATCCTTGGCCTTGTCCGCTGCTTGCCTTATTTGTTCCTCGGCATACCCCTTGAACCCCTCTGTCATAATTGCCTGTAGCTCCCTCATTGTTTGTTCTCTGGTCTTTCCGATTATCAAGACTCTGGTATTTGTAATTTCCGCCGTATCGACCGGCAGAGAGATGATGATCTGGCTGATACCATGTCCCTCAATCCATACTGTCCTTCCGCTTGCTGTACCATGTTCCCATGGATCGCCTGGCTGAATTCTTACAGTGTAGTGATATGGTCCACTGGATTCGGCTCCCTTAGAACGTGTTATAGAAACCTTGACACCTCTCCCACTTACTGGTTTTCCGTCAATCACTTCTCCCTGAGTCACATATGCATCTCCTTCGATCCATTTTGGAGGGAATCCCTTGCCAGAGGAAGCTGATGTGATAGATAAGAGTGTAAGAAACACGCATAGCGCCAGAAACAAACCAGTCTTCATCTTCCTGTCCCTTTCGCCGATAGCTTAATAATTCGTCAATATTATATACTAAAACATGAAGGATATCAATAACGTCCGAACTGTGGGCAAAGTCTTTCTACTCTGGTGGGTATTCTCATTGCTTGCGGGTTTGCTGTGGTTCGTCCTTCTTCTGGACTTTCTCGGAGCTATAAACCTTCAGTTCAGCATGATCCTTCCTGCCATAAACTGCATTGCCATTCCATTTGGGGTTGCCTTTCTGCTTCGTGCCACATTCAAGGATTACCTTGTCGCGGCATTACTAATCATTGTTACCTCCGTTGCCATCGTGACATTGGTAATCAATCCGGTAGGACTGAATCTCTTCCATTCACAGAGCCCTTCCTACAGTGTCATACGGATTTTCTATTCAAATCCTTACAGTCCAGTAAGCAACGCATTCTGTGGTGAGTATCTTGTCAGTAGAGCACGCTCTCCTGAGCCTGTACAGGGCTTCCTCCTATGTGATAACCCTGTAGCTAACACACTCGTCGTACTCCCTCCGGCATTTGCCTTATGTGTCTTCTCGATGTGGTTCTCGTTATGGGTGCGAAAGAAGCTATCGGCAACGATGGTAGCCGAATAGGGAATTTGACGCGATTTCGGTGCACCCATTTGCGCTTTACTGGCATGGTGCGCAACATGTGGAAAGAAGGATGAAAAAAGGCATTCACCTATATTTCAGCATGGAAAGTGAGAATGACCGGGCGATCAGAACTCCGGAATGGGTAAAGTTTGTTCTATCCTGCATTTCTAACCAATATTCTTACGAGCGCAAGGCTTAAATATCTCTTCAGTTAACTATTTCTCATAGGCTTTAAGGTCTGAATTCTGTGGGCGTTGTACTTTTCGTTGAACACCCATCCTCGGCGTGGGGTGAAAAGCACGGTGCCCACGTCAGGTCTTAAAAGCCTGGCGTGGGTGAATCTTCATGGATGATAGCTTCCATAACTATGAACGTAAGCTGGAGAGAAGAATAGAGCTAATCAAGAAGTCTAACTTCTCTCCGAAAAACAAACGTGCCATTCTGGATTTTTCCGATTACTGTTTCTCCGAGGGACTGAGCATTCCACGCGTGGAGAAATATGTCGGCCATCTCAAGTGCCTCGCTTCTCTCTTTAAAAAGGACTTCGCTGATGCCACTAAAGCTGACATTGAGACGCTCGTAAGAACCATTCAGCAGTCCGGTTATTCCGAATGGACAAAACAGGACCTCAAGCTTACGATAAAGAAATTCTATCGCTGGCTCCGGGGAGTTAATGAAGATCCGCAGGAAACGGCGTGGATTAAGCTCAGCCGCCGTAACTGCAACAACAGGCTTCCTGATGAACTTCTTACGGAAGAGGACATTTCCAGGCTAATTGAGGCATGCCATGATCCCAGGGACAGGGCCCTCGTATCGATTCTTTACGAGACCGGGTGCAGAATAGGGGAAATTGCATCGATGAGAATAAAGCATGTTCTTCCACACATTCATGGTTTTCGAATCATCGTATCAGGAAAGACAGGAACAAGAAGATTACTAATAATCACATCAGCTCCATATATGACCGACTGGCTTAACATTCACCCTAAGAAGTCACAACCACAGGAATACCTGTGGGTTTCAAAAGACTACAGAGCGTCCCGTCTGAGTTATAAGAGGATACGCGACATACTGGATGCAGCAGCGAAACGAGCTGGAATTAAGAAGAGAATCAACCCGCATTCATTTCGCCACAGCAGGGCGACACACCTGGCCAACCATCTCACCGAAGCACAGATGAATGAAGTCTTCGGATGGACCCAGGGCTCAAACATGCCATCCATATACGTTCACCTTTCGGGGCGTGACGTTGACAACGCTCTGCTAAAGACCTACGGTATTGCTACTGACACGAGCCGGAGACCGGAGGGCAAGTTAAGGCCAAAAGCTTGTCCACGGTGCAAGGTAGAAAACGCATCAACGAACAAATTTTGCAGCCGTTGTGGCACAGTGTTAGATCAGAAAACGGCTAGTGAAATCATCAAGAAGAACCTTGAGCGGAACAAAGCCGACCAAATTATGGACAGGCTAATTCAGGACCAGGACTTCCGGGACATACTCGCACGGAAGATCGGGGAACTCACAAACCCTGAAACCGACGATTAATCATCATTCTCCTTACATGGCAACAGCACGAATCGCATACCCTTTCTCCGATACCCTAAAATGCCGACCTGAGAAACCTCCTGTAATGGCAGGCAGCTACAAATCGGAGGATCCATACCCGGCAAAGTGTGAAGGTTGCATCTGCGGAATTGAAAACGGCAGAGGCATCTGGTGTGCCGTGTTGAAGAAGATTCCGTCTTCCAAGGAGGTGAAGCAGTGTCGCCGCTTCTGCCCGAAATCAATTCTTGAAGACGGGACAACCGTTGAGGAGCTGCCTTGAAGAAGTGTGGAGGTGTAATATGAGAGGGGCTATTGAGCAGGTCTGGGAGAACGAGAGCAGAAAGGGACAGAAATACCTGACCGTCCAGGTCGGGGGAGAGAGATACAGCGTCTGGGACGACAAGTACTTTGACACGCTCCAGGAAGGCGTAACCATCGACTACGACTTCAGGCAGAGCGGAAATTTCAAGAACATGACGGATATAGAGCCGGTGAATGGTAACGGCAACGAACTGCCGCAATACCGGCCAAACGGCAAGGACAGGCAGATCGCAAGGATGTCGTGCCTGAAATCCGCCAGCGAGATTCTTGCACCCGTTCAGCTTGACCCTGATGCCAAGAAGGATCTGACCATCGAGACGGCGAGATTCTTTGAACGCTACGTCTTCGAGGGTGAACCGGAGACTCCGGCACAGGATAACAATGGCGGGGGGAACAATGACAGAGGCCGACAGTGAATTCTCTTCAGATGGGCAGGTGGGAACCGTCTCGACGATAAGGCCCCACCTGTCCGTCTCCCAGCTTAAGATGTACATTCGTTGCCCTCTTTCATACTTTTTCCGATACATATGTGATATTAAGACTCCGCCGACAGGAGACCTGACTCTTGGCCGGACGATTCATCATACCCTTAAAGATAACTACAGGCAGAAAATAAAGACCGGCCATGATATTATTGTTTCTCATATTACTGAACTCTTCAGCGAGTACTGGGAACGTGAAGTCGGGGAAACGGAGTTCAAAGACGGAGAGAATCCTGGGAAGCTCAAAGATGACGGCGTGAATCTTCTGAAGGCATACTTCGATCAGGTTGCTCCAAGCGTCCAGCCGGTCGAAGTCGAGCGGGAATTCCTCATTGACACGGTTGGAACCAAGCTTCCCCTTAAAGGATATATCGACCTTATCGACGATAAGCAGTGCATCATCGACCACAAGACGACTAAACGGAGCTTCCCGGAAAACACGGCAGAAAAGGATGTTCAGTTGACTGCCTATTCGCTGGCCTTCCGCACGCTCTACGGCCAGGAAGAAAAAGGTGTCCGTCTCGACGTAATGGTAAGAAACAAACAGCCGAAGATCCAGCAGCTATACGGGAAAAGGACACAGGCGGACATCGATCGTTTCTCCCGCCTTGCGGGACAGGTCGAAAACGCAATACGGGGCGGCTTCTATTATCCAAACGAAGGCTATCTATGCGGAAACTGTGGATATCAGGGGATGTGCGAGAAGTGGTGAATCTTCTTTGCTTGGAATATAAAAGTGACACTTATTTCGCTGTTGAAGAAAATGAAAGATACCTCTTGTATGGCTTCAGAAAAGTTATTTGCCTATCAATAAAACCTCGTATAAACCACCATTTTTACGGTTCAATTTATAACAATACTGCCTTTGTTTAATATAGACCACAGATTTGTATTTATTCAGGAGCTTTCTGATTGTATCAATGGAAGGGACACCTGGACTACCGTAGGAAACAACTATAATCGAATTTTGAAATTTCCTAAATAATTTATCAAAATTCTCCTCGATTGAATCCTTATCCCATCCTGTCTTTTCCTGAACTAAACAATGATTTCTAGTGTTCCAATTAATTCTTTCCGCCCAATTATCATAATCAAGCATTCCTTCAAAAAAATGATATAAAGAATGATAATCTTTGGGATGTCTTTCATTTTTCCTAGCATACGGCGGATCTAAGTACACAAGATCAAACTTTTTCCTTCTGACTTTCATAATATCTTCGCAAAGAGCGGTATGCTTCAATTTAGTAGAAAAAATCTTTTGAGAGATTTCTTCATTAAATTTTAGAAACAACCTTTGGAAACTTGTGTTCCATGTTTTTTTATTTCCAAAACTCCTTTTTACTCGTGCTGTTCTCAAATATAAGTTTTTTCTGTGAAAAAGATTAAAGGGGCGTTTACATAAACAAGCTTGAAATAAAATATGATTGGCTAAAGCCTGCTTTTTCCTTAAGATATCACCTTTATACTTTTGAGAAAGCATTCGGATGTTAAGAGATACAACGTCTAGCCATCTGTTCTCCCGAGACAAATAATAGGTCCCCCTGAAATTGTCCTCGATAAAACTAGGATAATTAAAACCATTTTCATGTAAAATAAAATCAACATCATCTCGGTCTAATTTGACAGACTCATTTTCAATCAAAGCTACACCAGCCAAATAATTCGAAGCTAATATATCATTGAAAGTAACTTTTTTACCCATTAACTTAAATAAATAACTAACACTTCCAGTTCCTCCAAAACCATCAAAAACTGTGTGGAAGTCCAAGTCTTTGAGATTATCGTAAAGCCAAGGCAGAATCCTTCTCTTGCTACCTTGATATCTTGTCGAAGGAGCTTTCTTAAAGATATCTTCCTTCTTTATTATCATATCAGATAGCCCCCACGAATTTTACTGGTATGGATTTACGTAGACCTTTCTTGACTTTTTTGTCACCGGTTTTTTTCAAGATTCCCTTCTTCTTAGGCAGGGTCAACTTCTTGAAATCTTCGGTGAATCCCAAGACAAGAATTAGATTTATACACTTCTGCGTCTCCTTAAAGGCATTTAGCCATTTTCCGAATTCTGGTTTTTTGTATTTGGGAGCAAAGCGATTAGGTGTAGTTATAAAAGTAGTAGGCCCTGTATGAACATATTGAGATAGTTTACTATAAAGATTTCTTACAGCGTCAAAGACAATAACATTGTTTCCATCCTTTTTACAAATCTGCTGAAACTTCTGGACCTCATCAAGTTGCCGAAAATAGCGATAATCGTCTGCCCACACATCCTTTTTTTTGAAGAAATCCTTCCCAGACCGCCGCCAGCCATACTCAACAGGGTGCACTGCAAAGTAGACCAGACGCAGAGCATTCTCTAGTTCGGATCTCAAACATACATGGCTTTGCTTGTACAGACCCATACAAGCGAAATGTACTGACACATAGGCGTCCATATAAATTTCAGGCAACAAATCTTGCCCAATTTTACCGTATTCGTCTCCAAGCACTTTCTTCCAGAGATCGAAAATGCTTATGTTATCCAAGAGAGTATTGATTTCACGCGCACGCAATCTCAAGGTATCTTTCCAGTTTTTGTCTGCCCACTTCGACTGGCTTTCAAACATGCTTCTCGCCAGTGGTGGCAATTTGTCAATATTAAACTTAGCCATTTTCTACCTCACCAGGACTCCTGCGACGGAGAACAGAATCCTGTTAGAGTCGGAACATAATAGCGGTACTAAACCGTTACTACAACTATAGCCATATTTCCGGATAACACTGTCTGCAATAGCTTGGATGAAGTCCGTCTTTTCGCTTTGTTCTGCAATATGCTCGGAGTATTCGTCCAATCTAAGTCCGCCCCAGCCATTGACTCTCGTTGCGTCAGATCCCCTCGCGACCCTTGCGCAATCCAGATCGCAGGAGTTGATTGGAACAGTGAAGATGACGAGAAATTTGCGTTTGCCATTTTGTCCCTGAAGATCGATGAATTTTTCAAACGCCATGAGTTCGGTTTCCGTCCGTCCCTCATTCATGTCGGCGTCTTGGGAGCCAAAATCCAGATTGAGGATGTCAAAAGGGAAATGGCTTACCAGTGGGCAAGATGGCGTGAGAAATGACGAATCATATACATGCCCGTCAATGACCAGTCCAATATTTTCTGCTTCGACCCTCCATCGCTTATTCATTGAAGAGACCCAGCCCACAGAGTCTTCCCGCGTAATCAAATTCGCCTCCTCCAACTTAGACACCTCGCCCAAGTCAAGGCCATCCGACAGTGTAAGCATACACATCCGAGCATGTTTCTTCCGCCTGGGACAAATGATACTCCACGCCTCCTTAGCTTTTGGGAGCCATAATTTCTCGATCATCTCGTCTTTCAAACTACTGCTGTTACCCATTCAGCCCTACCCCTGGAACACATCCTCAAGCATGCGATTGAATCTGGATACAATTCGCTCTTTTTCCTTGGTTCCTTCCAACAATATCAAGATACCCAAGGATAGCTGCTTCACTACTTTGTCACTGACTTTTGCTTTAAAGAGTGGATGGTCCGTATTGAACACCGCCTTGTTATGTCTCCGGTCGTATTTGCAGATCGAATAGGGCGTTCCAGTGACCTCCCATTTGTCGTAACTCACAAGTATTTTCTTATTTTCTACCTCAATAGAATCAAGAAAAGAAGGGTGCTCGTCGTAAACGGTTACGGATTTCCGCTTCTTATCAACCTCAATGGCAGGCTGGTCTTTAGTCCTCTTGGCCTTACTAGATACTACAGAAAATCCTCGTCTTGATTTGAGCGCCTCCTTTAGTTGCTGTGAAGGTGCGGAGATTTCACCTTTGCGCCTGCTCGATATAGGAAACTTAGGCAGGCGGAATCTCTCCTTTGGAAATTTAACAACATCTGCCTCCCTTAGAGTCTCCGCTATTGCATCTGCTTTGTCTGGGGGCAGGGCTTCATACACTTTCTTTGTCGCATCTGCCTCGTCTGCAAGCCAGTTGTTCCACTTCGTAAGCTTCTCTCTAAAGAACTTGTACAGCTCGGAAACTTCCTCGGTATAGTTAAAAGTATCCCTTGTAATCATTAGAGCATTGTCTAGGCCTTTGAGAATGTGGACTTCTCCGCATAACTGATTCAATTTTCCCAAGACTCTTCCCAGTTTTGTGACGTCAAAATCCTGAGGGAATCCAATTGCCACATCTCTGAGACGTAGCTGGAGACCCCTTGCTTCCTCAGGCTTGACAGTGTGGTAAGGTGTCAATATCACATATTTGACGTGAATATTCCCAAAGACCTTCTCGTCTTTTTCGAGAATCTCACACGCCTCAGGCACATTTCTAAAAAGCTCTTTTCCATCAAGCCACAGCCGCATCGGAATCCTTTCGGGATAAGCAAAGAATTTCCTCAACTCCTTCCATTCAGGGGGAAACTCGATCGGGCAGTATTGAGACAGAGTCCATTTGAATTTATCGAACCCACCAAGCTGATCGATCTTGGCCTTTGCCTTCTTCCGGCTTCTATTTAAATCCTCCGCTATTTGTGGCTCTATCTCCTCCAAAATCACGATTGTCTCACCAGATTTTCGGGGAAGGTCACTGTCTGTGATTTCGTATTCTACTTTCTCGTCTTTGATGTCCCAATTGCCCTTGCTAAAGAAGTTCGTAGCCTTAATTGTTGCCTGAAAGACACTGTCGCTTCCCCGTTTCTTAGTAATTACGGTCATTCGCTTGCAATATGGAAGAGGTGCAAGAAAGCCAATCCCAAAAGTGCCAATCCGCATTCGACCCAATTCGTCCGGCTTTCTGGAGGGTGCTTTATGCAGGCCGATGCAGAGATATTCGTTATCTAAGTCATCGTAGTCCATGCCTCGCCCATTGTCTCGAATTACGATTCTCTTCCTCTTCAAATCCAGTTTTATCTTCACCTCTGTTGCTCCTGCATCGTACGCGTTAGAGACCAATTCTTTTATGGCGAGTGCATAGTTGCGGTATAGGCCGATGCTCAGGTGCTTAACCACCGCCTTGTCAACTTTGATTTCAAGTGTACCTTTTTTTGGAATATCGTTTAACTTGTTTTTAGCCATGTAATCATCTCCGAATACTCGCTAAGAGCCCACCAAATCTATTTTGATATATGGCCACAGTATTAATATCTTTTTACAGTTGTCACTTGCTTGTTTCATATTTTAGCCTCTCTGCAGCTTTACGCTTTCTCTCCAGGGTCATGTCAGAGTACCGCATTGTCGTGCGAATATCAGCATGCCCTAACTGGTCCATTGCAACCTGCAAATCCTTGCTCGCTTTAATCAGATGCGTCGCGTATGTATGCCTTAGAGCATGGAACTGCGTAACCTCGGGGAAGCCGCATCTTCTTGTGAGCCTCATTAGGATCTTCCGTAACCCGGGCTTCAGTTCATCACCGAACTTGTTATGAAACACTTTGCCATCGTCATAGCTCGGATGTTTCTTGTACTTTTCCAGGAATTCCACGAGTTGCTTCGGGATGGCCACGTCCCTTTCACGAATACTTCTCCCGCTTGATTTGGGTACCCAGCCAACCTTACGGCGTATTCGTATCACGCCACGTTTGAGGTCAACATCGTCCCACTCCAGATTTATTAATTCCCCTTCTCTCAGGCCCGAGTAAAGTGCCGTTAAAAGTACTGGTCTGAACCAGCCGTTAGCTTCTTCAAGCAGTTTTTGCACTTCTTCTTCTGTCAGTGCTCGAATGTTCTTGCTGTCGTTTTCTTTCAGGTATTCCACGTTGTCGAGGGGATTACTGGAGAGCATATCCCACTTTACTGCTTTGTTCAAGAAAGTTTTAAGACTGCTGACCTCGATATTCACGGTTCTCTTTTTGACGGGTTTGCCGCTATTTGGGACGGTCTCATTCAATCTGAACCGCTGGTATGCTTCAATAACGGCATGCTTTAGTTGAGATAGTCTGGTCAGATATGGTCTTTCGGCATCAAGAAATCTTTCGAACTGTTTTATGACTCTTCTGTTTCTGTCGTGGTAGGATGCGGAGTGCCTGGTTTTTGTCCGTCCAAGATACTCCTGGAAGAATCTACGGATAGGGTAGTCTCTATTTAGAAGACCTGCTTCACCTCTCTCGATTCTGGCTTCAATGTCCCCCCGGGCCTTCTCAGCCAGTGTTTTACTTCGGCCAATCTTCTTGCGGACGAGCTTGCCATCAACGTAGTAACCCACATACCACGTCTTGCCACGCTGATGCTTCCGTGCAAATAAAAATGCCATAAAATACTCCCTTTATGCTCCCATAAGCATTTCATGGCAGAATAGGTGTGATGTAAGTCTTTGTCAAGTAAAAAATTGGAGAAACGAAGAGAATGGAGGCGGGGGGATTCGAACCCCCGTCCCGTGACACTTCAGGATAAGCCTCTACATGTTTAGTCGGTCGATTGAGTTTCGCCTTATCAGATGCCGAACGACAGGCCCCTGAGTCGGCTATTTCGGATAATTTTCACCCCACCGGCCCGAAAAAACCGGCTGGGCTATCCTGCTGTTTGGCGCCCTTGCCGTGCCCGCAGGAAAGACTCGACAGGGCGGGCCGCGTTAGTTACGCAGCCATACGCAACTGGTAGTTGCCAATTAATTTTTGTGCCGGATGATTAGCCAGGCCAACCGGCGTCCTGGACATGCCACTTATCCGTCAACCTGTCCGGTCGAAGCCATTCGCCCCCGTATTTACTTTTCAACCCGCCGACAATATTATACTGCATCGTCAGCCAAATTGCAAATATGCTGTTACAAAACTATGCCGGCCTGAGTTATTACAATATCGTTACTTTTGAGGGTTTTATTTACATTCTTTTGCCGTCTTGATAGCCTCGGTCAGGGTCAGCCGGCCTTCATAAAGAGCCCGGCCGATTATCGCGCCCGAAACGCCTGCTTGCGCCAGAGCTTTTATGTCTTCTGTGCTGCTTACGCCGCCTGCCGCTATTACCGGCACATCAACCGCATTTACTACAGCTTTTGTTCGCTCAAGGTTCGGTCCGGCGAGCATTCCGTCTTTGCTGATATCAGTATAAATTATAGCGGCAATGGGCAGCTTTATCGCCTGCTTTGCGAATTCAATCAGCTCCCCTTTAGTGTCTTCTGTCCAGCCGTCGGATGCCAGTTTAGCGCCGCGGGCGTCCAGCCCTAAGACGATTCTGCCGCTGAATTCGGTTGCCATTTGACTGAACCAGTCGAAATCTTGAACCGCCTTCGTCCCGATTATCAAACGCTCAAGACCCATATCAAGCATCCGGGCAATAGAGGCTTTATCTCGAATTCCACCGCCAAGTTCAATCTTTAACTGCCCAAGCTCTGCTATAGCCCGCACCGGCTCAATATTGACCGGCTTTCCCATCCGGGCCCCGTCGAGGTCCACTATGTGCAGCCACTCAGCGCCTTCTGATATAAACTGATGGGCCTGCCTGACCGGGTTTTCTTCATAGGTGATTTCTCGGTCATATTCACCCTGAATGAGCCTTACACACTTGCCTGATATAAGGTCAATTGCTGGTATAACGTACATTTTTTCTACTCCCTGTTGTCTGCGATTTACATCGCGATTTTAGAGATTGATCCCTGGGCTTTCAACTAAATTCGGGCGGTTTTTAAGAAGTAAGCAGCTTTTAACCGTTCTTAAAGAGTAAATCACAGCTCAATCTTCTTGCAAAATCGATTAACTATGTGTACCTTTACAACGCAACCATTTTTGCGGAGTATTTTGGAGAGGTGTCGGAGTGGTTTATCGAGCCGGTTTCGAAAACCGGTGTACCCTTTATAGGGTACCGGGGGTTCGAATCCCCCCCTCTCCGATGGAAATGGTCTAAGGCCTTTTCTACGTGAAGGACGTAAAATTAAATCTGCCACTGTAAAATAAAGGGTTAAGTTATGTCACAGTTTGCCAAAGAAAAAGCCGGTATTCTCAGGACAGTCAAGGACCAGGAGATTCACAGCATTAGATTGTGGTTCACCGATGTTTTGGGATTCCTTAAAAGCTTTGAGATAACACCGGATGAGCTGGAAAACGCTATCGACGAGGGGATGGGTTTCGATGGCTCCAGTATCCAGGGCTACGCACGTATCGATGAGAGTGATATGGTGGCAAAGCCCGACCTGTCGACATTTGTGATTCTTCCCTGGGCTGACGGCGGACGGGGAAAAACGGCACGAATGTTTTGCGACATTCTCAACCCTGACGGCTCCGATTATATCGGCGACCCGCGAGGAGCGCTCAAACGTAATCTGAAAAAGGCTGAGCAGCTCGGTTACACATTTTATGTCGGCCCTGAGCTGGAGTTTTTCTATTTCAAGAATTCCGCGGGCACCGATTTCCTTGACCTCGGCGGGTACTTCGATATGACGCCACTTGATTTGGCCAGCCGCTGGCGAAGAGATACTATCGAGGCCCTGCATGATATGGATATTCCGGTCGAGTACAGCCACCACGAGGTTGCGCCCAGTCAGCATGAAATTGACCTGCGGTATGCCGAGGCGCTGAAAATGGCAGACACCACTATGGCCTATCGGCTGATTCTTAAAGAGGTTGCCCTCAAACACGGAATCTACGCCACCTTTATGCCGAAACCCGTCGCCGGCCAGAACGGTAGCGGTATGCACACGCATCAATCGCTTTTCCGCGATGAGCGTAACGCCTTTTTCGACGCGAATGACGAATATCATTTGAGCGAGGTGGCCAGGCATTATATCGCAGGAATACTGGCCCATGCGAGGGAGATGAGTTCCGTCGTGGCTCAGTGGGTCAACAGTTACAAACGCCTTGTGCCGGGCTATGAGGCGCCGGTCTATATTTCCTGGGGCAGGCGTAACCGCTCGGCCCTTGTCCGTGTGCCGATGTACAAACCCGGAAAGGAAAAGGCTACGAGGATAGAATTTCGCTGTCCGGACCCCGCCTGCAATCCTTACCTGGCCTTTTCGGTTATGCTGGCCGCGGGATTGAAGGGAATCGAGGAAAAATATCCTTTGCCCGAGCCTGTCGAGCAGGATATTTATGGTATGACCGACAGCGAGCTTAGCGCTAAGGGCATAGAATCGTTACCGGGCAGTCTCGGCGAGGCGATCACCTGCACCGAAAATAGCCAGCTTGTCCGGGAAGCGCTTGGTGAGCATATTTTTGAGAAGTTCATCGCCAGTAAAAAAATCGAGTGGGCTGAATACCGCAGTCACGTCCACCAGTATGAGATAGATAAATATCTGCCGATTCTGTAGTGTTTCGTCGGAATAGAATCTGCGGGTTGTCATTTCGAATTTGATTCAAGGATTAGTAAGTTGTTGCGAGTAGGACTGGGACAATTTAATCCCGCTTTGGGTGATTTTGCCGGCAACATCGAGTCGATGCGCAAAATCTACGAGAAGGCTCTTCGCCAACGGCTTGATTTACTCGTCTTTGGCGAGCTTGCCGTTTGCGGCTATCCGCCGGAAGACTTGCTGCTAAAAGAACATTTTTTGCAGGATAATTACTCAGCCGTTAAGAAGCTCGCGGCCGAGTGTCCCGAAATGACAATCGTTGCCGGCTTTGCCGAACGCTCGAAGGAGGTCTGCTACAATGCCGCCGCTATATTGGCCGGTGGCCTAATCGAGAAAGTTTATCGAAAGAGAGTGCTGCCAAACTACGGTGTGTTTGACGAAAAAAGGTATTTTCAGCCCGGCACTGAAACCGTGAACGTAGATATTAAGGGCATCAATTTTATTGTTACAATCTGCGAGGATATATGGCAGGGCGAACAAGTTCAGCGGTTTTTTGAAGACTCCCCGAAGAAAAAGTGCATCTTGAATATCTCGGCTTCTCCTTTCCACATCGGTAAGATAGACCAGAGGCGGGAAATTCTAAGCCGGTGTGCCAAAATGTTTAACTGTCCAGTGGGCTACTGCAATATTATTGGCGGCCAGGACGAGCTGGTTTTTGACGGCCAGAGTATGTTCGTCGATTCGGCAGGGGGGGTACTTGCCTGTGCGAAGGCCTTTGAAGAGGATTTGCTGATATCCGAGCTTGTCCCTGACCAGGCTGGCACCATTAATCTCAAGGCCGTCGATAGACCTGCATTTGAGCCTGTGGAGCTTATGCAGGAAGTTTACCTTGCGCTTGTACTCGGGACCCGAGATTATATCAGGAAAAACAGCTTCGAAAAGGTTGTGCTCGGTTTAAGCGGAGGTATAGATTCCTCGGTAACCTCTGCGATTGCGGTCGCAGCTCTCGGTTCTGAGAACGTAACTGCCGTTACGATGCCTTCGAATTTTAACCATCCGGAGACAATAGCCGATGCCGCCAGACAGGCCCAGAACCTTGGTGTTCGGCTTTTAACCATTCCGATAGAGCCCTGCCTTGACGAGTTTCACAGGACCTTGAGTGACGTTACAGGCTGGGATAGAAACGGCATTGCTTATGAAAACCTGCAGGCCAGGATTCGCGGCTGTATCCTGATGGCCCTAAGTAATCAATTCGGCTGGATGGTCTTGACCACCGGCAATAAAAGCGAGATTGCCGTAGGTTATACGACCTTATATGGTGATACTGCCGGCGGCTTCGCCGTGATAAAGGACGTCCCCAAGACAATGGTTTACCAGATTGCCGAATACATAAATCGCACCGCCGGCCGTGAAGTAATACCTGCCAGCGTAATAAAAAGGCCGCCCACTGCCGAGCTTCGCCCCAACCAGAAGGATACCGACTCGCTGCCCGATTATCAGTTGTTAGACAAAATCCTGAAGGCCTATGTCGAACAGGACAAATCCGCCAGGCAGCTCGTCGAGCAGGGCCTGCCGGCCGAGGAGGTAAATCGCGTTGTTCGTATGGTTGACAACAATGAATATAAACGCAGGCAGTCACCGCCCGGCGTTAAAATCACACCCAAGGCTTTTGGAAGGGACCGCAGACTTCCTATTACCAACCGTTATGCCGACCAAACAAGCCCCTGATTTTCATTTGGATATTTTGGTGATACTCGTAATCGATTACAACGTAGGCAATGTCAAAAGCGTGTGTAATGCCCTTTCCCATATCGGTTGTGAAGTGGAACTGTCCAGCAAACCGGAGAGGATTAAAAAAGCTGACGGCATTATCCTTCCCGGAGTTGCGGCGTTCGGCTATGCAATGAGCCAGCTCGGTCTCACTGCTCAGTTGATAAAAGAAGCCGTTGTTGCCGGCAAGTTTCTGCTTGGTATCTGTGTCGGCCATCAGTTGCTTTTCGAACAAAGCTCTGAGCACGGCCGGCATAAAGGCCTTGGACTGATTAGAGGAAATGTCCGGCCGTTACCGCCCCAGCAAATTGTTCCACATATGGGCTGGAACATGGTTACATTCCCGTCCGAAATGGAATTATTCAAGGGACTAAGGGACAAGGAGTATTTTTACTTCGCTCACTCTTATTATGCCGAACCGAGCGATATCGATACATACGTTGGGTATACCGATTATGGTTTCAAGCTTCCCGCGACGGTGCAGAAGGGAAACATCTTCGGTGTACAGTTTCATCCGGAAAAGAGCGGTGAAGTCGGATTGAAAGTTTTACGCAATTTCGAAAGGATTTGTCGTGAGGTTGGTTGAAAATGCTGACTAAAAGAGTTATCCCCTGCTTGGATGTGAAAGACAACCGTGTCGTAAAGGGCGTAAGTTTCCTCAATCTTCGTGACGCCGGAGACCCTGTCGAGCTGGGTGCGCAGTATAGCCAGGCCGGAGCCGATGAACTGGTCTTTCTGGATATTACCGCCACTATCCGCTCCCGTAAAACGATTGTGGAGCTGGTCGAGAGAGTTGCCGAAAACGTCTTCATCCCCTTTACAGTTGGTGGGGGTATAACGACAGATGATGAAGTCGACTTGCTTTTAAGAAGCGGTGCCGAGAAGGTTTCCGTTAATACCGCCGCTGTTCAGAATCCGAGTATGATTACAAAGGCCGCCGAGCGATTCGGCAATCAGTGTGTGGTTCTTGCTATCGATGCAAGACGTTCTGAGAAAGATGAAGGTCGTTGGCAGGTATGTATAAAGGCGGGTTCTGAACCGGCCGACCTTGATGCCGTTGAATGGGCTGCAAAAGCGGAGAAGCTTGGTGCCGGCGAGATATTGCTTACCAGTATGGATGCTGATGGAACAAAAGCGGGCTACGACGTCGAGCTAACCGCCGCGGTCGCCGATGCCGTTAATATTCCCGTTATCGCCTCGGGAGGTGCAGGCTCATTGGACAGTATGGTCCATGTCCTCAAGGAAGGAAATGCCGACGCCGTGCTGGCCGCATCCATTTTTCACTATGGTGAATATACTATAAAAGATGTGAAGGATTATCTTGCCGAAAACCAAATCCCCGTCAGAAGGTAGTATGCAGAATCCAGTAATAATGTCTTCAATAAACCGGCCACGGTAATTCGAAGGCCGCCACAAGCTATCATCCTCTGGGTCCTGTTATTTTTGCCTTTATTTTTCTTCCGGAGTCTGAGTCTGGTATTTTTCTCGGCGTTCCTTAATTTTTCTGTGTACGTATCGACCAATATCTTGTTCATCTCTCGGTTTCGGTCCTATGCCGAGCATGGCCCCGATGAGCGTCCGCGAGAATTGGCTTGTAGACTTTTGCCCGTCTGCAGTTATTATCAGCCCATCTTGCTCTACACTGCCGCCTGTATACTTGGCCTGGGCTTTGAGTAATTGCCGTCGCTGACTCCTGACGCATGTGGCTATAACACCTCGGAGCACACCTGCTTCAGCCAGAATCCTTGGTCCTTCATCGATTGCCGCAAGAATTTTCTGTTTTTTAACTACCTGCCGGACCATGTCTAATACGGCTTCATCCTCAGAGTGTTTTTTTAACTCAGAACTGCCAATAATGACTATCGCGTCGTAATCATCAACATTAACATCATTTACAAGAACCGTTGCTTCGATTTTACCTTCCATTTCACCGGTCAGTATTCCCAATTGCCAGCTTGCTACTGTTGTCTGGATTCCTGCTATATCGAGAATATCCTGAATGTCGAAAAACTCTTGGTCCTGAAATTCTTCTTCGGCGATTATCAATAGCGTTTTTTTCGCTTCAAGGTTTTTTGATTGAGCTGGGATTTGTCGCTTGTCAACTTTTTTTCTGTGTGTTGGCACTACACCTGCAGGATGACCAACGGCAAGCAGGTAAATTGCCTGCTCTTCAGAGGGCAGTCCGCAAATTTTTTCAACCTTCCGGTCCTCAAAAGCGCCAATTGGTACCGAGCCCAGCCCCAAACTTACTGCCTGAAGATGAATATTCTGGGCAATATGTCCGGCTTCCAAAAGCATATATTGGCGTGCCCTTAGCCCATATTTGGCTGCGACTTTTTTCACCGAGCCGGCGATAAGAATATTACAGGCCGCTTTCGCAAGAGACTGTTGCCTTAATGCCGCCTGTGAGATTGCGTTTCGCAGGTCCCGGTTAATTAGTTTCTCGAGGCTGTGCGTGCCTGGCTCGTAGACATACATCCCGCCCTTAATGATAAAGTAAAGCCTTATCGGATAAATCGCGCCGGCGGAGGGTGCCGTCCGATAGCCAGTTTCCTTTTGTGTTATTCCCTGTCCCGCCCATGCGAGCTGGGCTACCTGTTCCAAGTCCAGTTCTTCTTTGGTAAACTGCCGTATACTCCGACGAGCAGCCAGTGCTTCTTCAACACTTAAAATGCCGGTCAGCTTCGGCTCCGGAAGCTGCAATTTCCTCAGAGGTGTAACAGCCGGCCTGCTGATTTCAGTTTCTGTTGTTTCCTCTCCCTGTACAGAAAAGACCGCACAGGATAACAAAATAAAAATCGTTATTGGAATCGCGGTTTTCATTTTGTACGCCCTCTACATAATGTGTCTTTTAGTCCACCTCTTGAACGATGGACGTTTCCTTACTGGCTTTGGAATTAGTGTATATTAAATGAATGTTGCGCAGGTAGATGAAAGTGTTGAGCGAAAATCCCAAGATAAATACCGGCTCTTCTCTGTGAATGGAATAGACGAGCAGTATAAGGCTTCCCAGCAGTGATAGAAACCAAAAAGCCGTTGGCACATGCGATTTTTTCTTGTATTCGCTGACTATCCACTGGAGTATGAATCTTGTACCGAAGACCGCCTGTCCCAGGAAGCCTATCATTCCCCACGTCGGCTCCGCTGTAATTTCCTGTATTAGTCTTTGCAACATTTAATTTCTCCAGAAACCATAATTTATTTGTTACATAATAGCTTTTTACCGAATAAAATGAAAGCGTTGGTTAATCGGAAACAATATTATTTACTGCGGGGCGTCTATCGTAAGTGTTGCATTTTGAAGCAATTAAGGTGTTTTTGTGACTTTCTTTCGAAGACAAAAGGTAATATTAACAGCACTGTTAATTTATTGGCCGGTTATTTTTATTGCTACACATTGGCCGGCGATACCATATTGGATGCGCAGGGCACAAGTATCCGACAAATCCGCGCATTTCATTGCCTATCTCGCCCTGGTTTCTTTATGGTGGTTTGCTATTAGTCCTGACAGGAAAGTCAATTGGCGAAGGGCGCCGGTTTGGTGGACATTGTTGATAATGGTCTGGTATGGTGTGATTGATGAATGGCTTCAGGGCTATGTGGGTCGAAGCACTGATGCAAGTGATTTTCTCGCCAATCTTATGGGAACAACCGCCGGGCTGGTTCTGCTTTCACTCTTAAGTTTTTGGCCCGCCTCCATTATCGTTACGGGGACAATTATCTTTGTTTCTACGAATGTGTTCCGTGTGTCTATGGCTTCATTTTTTCCCTTTGCCAGCGCGATATTTCATTTGTTTGCTTACGCTTTTCTTACCTTACTTTGGGTCCAATACCTTCAACGTTTCCTATCGCATAAGGCACCCCGGGCAGGGTGGATTATCTATGCGTCGGTTCTGCCGATTGGTTTCTTGCTGGTTGTAAAGCTTTTCTCGCTCATAACTGCCCGTGGTCCAGCGATTGCTGATGTGATTTCCGCTGTCGCCGGTATCGTGGTTGTTGCTACTCTATATGTCTTTGCTTTACGCCGTCAGAGGCAAGTCGGCTGATATGACAGTAATTATCTGTCTTTTTCAGGTTGTTTAAATGGTCTGTATAACGGCTCGCCAATCAAGACCAGTTGCCAGGAATTGAACGGTTTAGTCCTGTAGTATGCTTCAACCAAACATTGTCCCGCAAGAAGTCCGCTGAGGAATGCTCGTGGATTTGGGAATGAATGTAGATATGGTTCAGCCACTGCGCCGATGGTGGCGGTGATTCCATCGGTCAGCATCGCAGGGCACCACTGGTGGCTGTTCGGGTCTCGCAGGTCCACCGCTTCCCAGCTTGCAATATGATAGCCGACCGCCCCGTCAACAAAATCAAACGCGTCTATGTAATTCTTCACACTGTACCAGCCGCAGTATATCGCCGTTTGGGGACATTGACCGGGCTGGAAAAGCTTATCGGTTCGCTCTTCGACCACCGGTATCTGCGTATGATTCTTTATCAGCAGAGCCGTATCCCGCAGAGACTTGTCAAAATAGCCGGGTGAATTGAATGCCTTTTCATCCTTCAGACCTCTCGAATCTATATATGCTGTTCCTCTGAGACCATTTTGTTCTGCCGCTATCGCCTTATCCACAAGACCTTTTGCTATCTGTTCGCTTGGCCCGTCAAGCCTGCAGACCATAAGTGTCTTGAGCCCCGTCCAGATGATACGAGTGTTAAACTCGTTTGGTTGCCATCTGTATAATTCATAATTATCAAAGAGAACCATCGACAATTCACTGTCGACAGAGGCACTTGACTCCTGGCCTTTAAGCCGACCTATATCAACGGTCAGGACACTAATTGATTCAAGAAGGCCGTTAACGTTAGCAACTGAATCATAATAATCGCTCCGGATTCTTTCAGCTATGTTCTGGTTGTTGTTGCGGGCCTGTTTAATTAAATCACGGTCCCTTTGAAATTTTCTTGTTTCAGCAGGAGATATATTTAACCTCAACGAAGTATTGTCTTTAGCTAAGTGAAATGCCCTGGCTTTGCCAAAAATTTGTCCATAAGACTTAAACCATCGCCAATAATCCTGTTTTTGTTGCGTCTTATTCTTGAGCGACCGTATTCGTGCCAGTGCGGCCTTACTCTTGACCTCAGCATCTTTGAAAAGGACTTTTATGTTTTGGCCTGAACCGATTTGAGGTCTTGATGAGTTCTGCTTGTTGCATAGAACCGCTAATTTTTCTATTATATCTTTGAGCTGGCTGGCTTGCTGTTCGGCCAGTTTCTCCAGTCGTTTGATATTTTCCTCTTGACCTTTTATGGGGCCGTGGCCCTCGACCTTAAATGGTACGCCGTATGTGGTCAGTAGACATTTAATTTTGCCGGAAAATTCAGGGCTCGATAATTTGCTGCGAATAGGGGCGGCCAATTGGCTTTGGTATTCGGCTCGGTTGATAGTATCGACGGCTTCCGGGCCAAGCGGCAGGGCAAGTATGTTTTTCGGAGGTACGCCACGTTTTTTACAGTAATATCCGGCGATGCGTACCGATGCCGGTAAATTGCTATTGGCGATAAGGAGTATTTCATTTGGCTCCAGGCCGAATAATGCTGATACGAAAAAAAGATTTGCAATAAAAGCCGCGATTATACGTCTTTCGAGCCTCAAGGTTTTTCTCCGCGGGTATATTCGCTTTCAGAGTATTTCTTCTCGTAGATACTTTTTCTGCCTGTGATTTGGGTGAGTGTGGCCCAGATTGTTTTTATATCGAGCCATAGATTTGCTTTTTCCACGTATTGAACGTCAAGCTCTAACTTTGCTTCACGTGTAAGTTCACCTCGGCCTGAAATCTGGGCAAGGCCCGTCAGGCCTGGTTTAACCAGAAGCCGTTTCTTCTGTCTTTCATTCCATTCTGCCATTTGCGAGATATATAACGGCCGGGGTCCAACTATACTCATATCGCCTTTCAGAATATTAAAAAGCTGCGGCAACTCATCCAGTGAGTATTCCCGCAGAAATTTACCCACTCTTGTTAAACGAGGGTCCTGGTCTGATTTCGGACTTGGGCCAAACGGTCCAACATTAATTTTCATTGTACGAAATTTATAAAAGGTGAATGCTTTACCGTCTTTACCTGCTCGCTGTTGCTTAAAAATAGCTGGTCCCAGGCTGCTCAGCCTGATTGCCGCAAAGACCAACAGGAAAATCGGCGCCAATATAATGCACGCCACTGCAGCCGCGCAAATATCGAAGATTCGCTTAAAGAAAGACCTGAGTTTTAGATTTGCCTTGGCCATTGTCCCCGATTTAAGAAAACAGCTTAAAATGGTTCGCAATCACCCGGCCCTTTTATATTTTAATCTTTTCTGTTGCTTATTGTAGTGAATTTGACCCTGTTAGTCTAACCAATAATTTGTTGTTCTACAAATTCGCGGTATTCAATTAGTTCCGGGTAGTCCTCGAACCAGTAAGCCTGTGGATTGCTTGCGGCAACAATCATTTGGCTGTTATCTTCGTCATCTGCAGTCCGGTGATACTTGAAGAAAATATGGTCTTCGGTTTTTCCAGCGATTGAAATCTTACCCGTGGTGTGGCTCATTATATAACGAGCCGTTTTCGCCAGGCCCGAGACCATCGACTTAGCAGACTCGAAAATGTCGTATCCCTCTTCGACTGGAACGGCATAAGGTTTATTGCCTACTGTCGGGCGACACTGGAAGACATAGTATGGCGAGATACCGATGAAAGACAGCGTCCTGAATAGCTCTGCCAGCACAAAGGGGTCGTCGTTGATGCCGCGTATAAGCGGCGTTTGATTTTCCATCACCGCGCCGGCCTTGTGTAAAAGTGCTATCGCCTTGATTGCTACATCTGTTATCTCTCTCGGGTGGTCGAAGTGTGTAATAACATATATCCTTTTCTGCGGCGTACTGTATTTGTTGATGGTTTTTATAAGATGGCGATCGTTTAGTATTCGATATGGATTATATGCCGGGATTTTCGTTCCCAGACGAATTATTCCGATGTGCTCAATCTGGCGCAGCTGCTTAATAATTTTATGCAGTTTTTGTGTAGATAGACTTAGTGGATCGCCGCCGCTCAGCAGCACATTGGTTATCTCCCTGTGTTCGCGGATGTATTGTATTGCCGCAGGTATGTCGCGGAGAACCTCCTGGCAGTTTTTCATAAAGACCCGTTTTCGGAAGCAGTATCGGCAAAACCCGTCGCAAACATTGCTTACCAGCAATAGTGCCGTTGAGGGGTACTTGTGCTCCAGGCCGCGCATAACCGTGTACCTGTGCTCATTTGATGGGTCGAGTCGGCCCCAGTTTTCAAGCTCCGCCGTCTGAGGAATTATTATTCGACGGATGGGGTCCTTTTCGTCCTCCCAGTCGATAAGTGACAGGTAATAGTTGTTTGACCGAAAGGCGAATCGCTGGGCCACTTCGCCGAGAATGAGCTTCTCACTCGTGCTTAGTTGCGGTATCCTGCCTACGTTTGTAACGTACCTGAGCTTAATAATGCGCCCTCCTCTGTAATACTTAGTGTCAGCGAGATAACCTATTTAGCTAACGCAAGTTGTGACGCTTTCCCCCACTCCCTTATGAATACTCATAGTATAATAAAAAGCCCCGTTTTAGTCAAGGACAAAAGGGGCCTTGTAACAAAAGAATAAGCTATTGTGTGTAGCTATTATCGTGTATTTGAACTACTAAATTTTGCTTTAAAGTGGGGGAAAAAACGGCCTTTTATTACACATCACCACAATTTGTAACCGCGATTTATAAACTGTTTGTAGGAATCCGGTGTCGGGAATGAATAGTAAGAACCCTGGCCTTCTGGATAGAAAGACTGCACCGTACCATTTACTATTTGCGTGATTGCCTTAACTAAAAGCTCTGCACCTTTGAGTTTAGTTACCTTTAACATATCGTCCAGCGTGGTATGTGGCGGCACTTCGACATCGACCTGTAATATAATCTTGCCGGTATCAATCCCCTTTTCAATGTAGTGGATAGTAATACCTATAGTTTTCTCGCCGAGTGCCATCGCCCAATAGGTAGGATATAGGCCGCGATACATCGGCAGTTTGGCTGTATGTATGTTGATGCAACCGTATTTGGGCAGGTTTATTAGGTCTTCCTTGAATATTTGAGTGGGTGAAACGGAAGCAATCAAATTAATATTTAGATCATTACAGTATTGTAAAAATTCCGGCGAATTAATATTATCAGAAAATACAAAAGGCGTTTTATGTGCCTTACATACACGTTTAACAGAGTAATATCGTCCAGTAAAATTAAGCCGGTTAAAGGCATCAAGTAATTTGGCTTTAGCCAGTCGCAATCCATGGATTAGTACCGGGCGGAATCCGAAAACCTTGTAAAACTTGCGAGCAGCTTTAAATTTGCCTGGCAAGAGCGGATTCCTTGCACAAACAACCCCTACAATCTGTTCACTGCAATTCTTGAGGAGGTAGTCTATAGAGAGGGGTAGATAATACTCATCTTCTTCAGTTATTACTAATATTCTCATTTGAGTTTAAAGGTTTGTCTCCTTCCAAAGTCTCAAGGATTTGCCTGATTGATGTAAATGTAAACTCTGATAAAAGTTTCTTGAGCTTATCGGGGTTTGACCTTCGGCCGACTATCTGCTGTAACCAATAGGCGAACGAACCGGCAGATCTAACTTTGTGTTTTACTTTGATGTCCGTTGGGTCCAATTCGTAAGGATGAAAATAGAATACTCTGACATGCTGACTGGAGGATTTGCGTATTGCTGAGGCTACTATCCAATATGGAGTCAGACGAAGATAACCACCGCCGGCAATCGGTATATTTATCCCCGGAAATCTGATAGTTGTGGGTGGAAATTCCCACAGGCCTTGCGGTAGTTTGTGCGGTACGGTCGGCGCATCCGGAATACCATACAAACCACGTTTTATAGGAAAGATGCTTGAGTCATATTTGAAGCCGAGCTTGCTTAAGACATCCAGTGCCCATAAAGAGCGTTTAGTGATGGACCAATACGGTGCTCTGTAGCCTAAAATCCGCCCGCAGCCGGCATTATTTAAATGCTCTAAGGAAACTTTCAGGTCATCCTTGAATTCCTCTGGCTTCATATTATAAACTAATTTATGGGAATACCCATGGGTGGCAACTTCATGTTTCCTGGAGAGTATTTCTTTTACAATATTCGGATAGTGTTCTGCAACGGTTCCCAAGATGAAAAAAGTTGCTTTGTTGCCTGTTTCTGAAAGCAAATCTAAAGTCTGAAGCGTGTTATTTACAACGCTTGGCTCGGGTTTTGAGCCGTGCGGAACGTCGCTGTCCTTAAAGAGGTCAAGCGAAGAATGATACCAATCTTCAACGTCGATAGAAATAACATTAGATGTGGGCATATCTTTTGTTTAACTCCACGTATTACACATAAAATTTGTTTCCCTCACTTTTTCCGTAGAATAAAGAACGCATGGCTCATATCTTCAGGTACTTGATAGGTCTTCTCGATGAGGAAATGATTTTGTATGATTCGACATACATTGGGCATTGATACTTCGCGCCTTTGGTTAATTTTCCAGAAGTTCTGGGTCTTACTATCATCGGCAACTTTGAGAAACCGTTGCAGGATTTGTTTTACAATCAGGGGGAACCGAACTGATACAGTAACTGCTTTACTGCCCGTAACTCTGAATCGTAAATACAGGCGCAAAGTTTCAACTGGTAGGGTCAGCAATACATACTTTTGTGTAACATAGCATAACTGGGACAATGCCCGGTCAAATTCAGAAAAGGGCAAATGTTGTAATACTCTGGCGCAAAGTATAAATGGAAATTGTCCCTTCTTAAAACCGGTATCCAATTCCGTAATCGATACCACCACGTCGGGGCTGAGGGATTCATTGATATCCGCTGTGGTGGTTTTGATACCATAAGACTTGAGAATGCTGGTAACAATTCCGTTTCCAATACCAACTTCAAGTACTTTATCAGGTTGTTTTCCCAGGATTTCTTTGACCTGATACCAATATGTAATCATCCGTTCCTTTGAGATGTAGAAAGAAAAGTCGTAGTAATCCTGAGGAATGCAGCGAGGCTCCAGTTGTTCATACTTGTGTTTGCGAGGATCAATACCTTTCATATACTCTGTTTCCTGAATAATAAAATAATTATACCCATCAATCCACCACCAAACTGCTAACCAAGAGCACCTTGAGCCGGTGGATTTGTTGAGCGATACTTTAGAAATCTTATAAAATACGATGCAAATTCGGATGCGGTTGCGCCGAGGTCATCCCATAACAGGTCATCATATACATCTGCCCCGCCCGGCAGCAGTAATCTCAGTGCAGCTATAGGATGTAGTTTTGCTAAGAGAGTGGCACTGAGTATAAGGTCTCCCAAATACCAACGAGCTACGATTCCATCCGGGTACCCGTGATACAGCTTGCGTGCTTCCTTTAATCCCCGAGTGGCTGCAATGTAGGTCATTGCCGGGAAGTCTACACCACATGCAACAGGTAGGGCGATACTGCCCCAAAGTCGTGGATTAATCTCAATGAACCAGGATTGTTTTTCGACAGGATCCCACTTAAACTCAACCATTACCAGTCCATGCCAGCGGAGGCGGTCTAAGAGCCTGTGTGCGTATGCCTCTATCGACTGATTGTGTATAGACTGGCGCAGGGTACTCGTTCCTCCGGTAGTAATCTTCTCGCGCAGCCGGCGATGAGTAAAAGAAGCGATTCGTTCACCGTTCCAGTAAAGGCACGACACGCCCCAGCCTTCACCTGATACGCGCTCCTGTACTATCGGATAGCGTTCCGGTGATAAGTTGTATCGTTTTATAAGCGAATTCGCTGTGGAAACCACTTCCTCAGAGCCGTGAGCATAGAAGACTGCTTTCGCTCCGGAGCCTCGGCGGAGCTTTATAACCATTGGTTTATCAATTTTTTCGACGGCATTTTTTAGTTCATCCATATTTTGCCAATGTATCAAACGGGGTGTGGGTATATCAAGTTCCGAGGCAATTTTGGCTGTTTGCATTTTGTCGTTTGCCAGAACTAAAGTGTCATAGCCAGCAAGGGGGACAACGACATCTTTGGGAAGTCGGTTGCGGTAGCGAACCACAATCTCGCCTTCATCATGTCCCGGAAGATAAAAATAAGCTTGGCAGTCCTTCAGTATTTGTATTATATCTGTTATGAATTGCTCTGGGTCGATTCGAGGATTTGCGTGGACATAACGGGCGGAAGTGTGCTTAGAGCACTGTCCCATTCCAAATCTTGTGGTGTCGGCTGCCGCTACGTGGAGTCCTAATTGACTAAGACTGCGAATAGCAACGTAGCTTGAACGACACCAGGCATATCCAACTAGCGCATCACAACGCATTTGTTTCTCCGGCAGCTTTGTTTATACATCCAAAGCCATTTATGAAAGCTACATTGCTAACGACGAAGCATCACGCACATAAACACCTGTATCCCTTCATCCAGGTGACCGTATAATCGTATATACTATACTGCACCAGCCAAAGATAACAAAGTCAGGAGTAAAGGCCGATTTCATTTATTAGGATTTCTAATAACTTTTTCTTCTATTAATTTTATATATTTAGCTGCTAAGTTACGACGGTCGTAGTTTTGTTTTGCAAATTCGTATCCATTTTGCCCGTGCTGCATGGCGGTTTCCGGTGATGACCTGTAAAATTTCATCGCATTGGCAATTTCTTCTGCATTCTCCGGCTCGACATAAATTCCTGCTTTTCCATCTTCGATAAGCTTTCGTGCGACTCCATCGATTGCAAGAATAACAGGACGGGCCGCGGCCATTGAATCAAACATCTTGTTTGGATAGACGGTTTTAAAAGATTCCACCTTTTTCAATACTATCAGTGACACATTACAGGCATTCAAATATTTGTAGACATCGCGTTTTGCAACCGATGGAAGGAATTGAATGTTTGTCAAATTATCTTGTTTAGCTTTTTGGATCAATGCGTCGCGCTCCATTCCATTGCCTACACAAACTATAAGATACTCAGGGTCGTTTCTCAACAGTTCTGCAGTTTGGATCAGTTGCCACAGATAGTTGGCTTTTCCGTGTGCTCCTATATATAATCCGACAAATTTGTCATCCCAGTTATGTCTCTTTCGTATTTCATTTTGCATCGGTCCCGGCTTTACCAGTTCCAAATCCGCTGCGTTTGGTATCATCCAGATTTTATCAGGAGAGATTTTTTTTCTTTCACTGATGCTTTTTCGGAAAGCTGGTGTAAGCACATTTATAGCGGAAGATTTTTTGTAAGAAATCTTCTCCATGAAGTACATCAGCTTGATAAGCCATTTGTTCGTCAAAACGCCGGTGTCAATTGCGGATTCCGGCCAAAGATCCCTAACTTCGAATATAAAGGGACATCTTTTGAACCAAGAAATCACTACTCCAAGCGGCCCTACAGTTAAAGGTGGACTGGAAGCAATTACCACATCAAAACTACGGCGCGCAAAAAGTAAACTGCCAACCAAGCCAAACAAAATAAAGCTAATATACGCCCAGCTTCGCCAAAGATAGTTTTTATTATATTTGGAAGAAGTATGGACACGGATTACTCTTAATCCTTCTTGAACACTTTCTTGCTTGAATAATTTGCCTTCGTATTCGGGATTCTTTTTGCCCAAAGAAAGACAGTACATACCGGCTATTACGGTGATTTTATGCCCTTGTTCTGCCCATACTTTCGTCATCTCGTTCCATCTCGAACCGCCTCCTACCTGCATGCTTTTCATAAAGTATTGATGGATTAGCAAAATATTCACTCGTTACCTCCATAATTTCCCGGGATGACCGATTAATCCAAAAAGTCTTTTTATACGAGTTATCAAGTCGCTTTAACCAGAGTTATCAATCGAACTTACTTACTTAGAGTAATGATGTGCCTTTGTTAATAGCATCAGGGCGTTTACAAGACCTGCCTTCGCCCCAAACTTCGCGAATTGATTCCAGTGTGAGCCTCCAGCCTTGCCATTATGTAGGTAGTACTGATGTACAACTAATATATGGATGTGCTACCTCCTGCTTTTTCCTGATGGCTGTGTGCCATTATCCTGATAGATATACAAATGAGTTTTTGGGGATATCCGCTGCCAAAGTAAGGTTTATATGTTTTTATTCAGTCTCGCCTGTATGCGTTTTATCAATCAAATCTTTATAAATTCGCTCCAGGCACTTCATATTATTATTTCTATCCCCTTTTTCAACCACCTTTTTTCTATTGCGTCGTGCAGCTTCTACAGCAATTTCCGGCTGGTTAAGCAGTTTCATAATGCACTTTGCCAAATCATCTGCGTCACCAACTTTATATAATAAACCACTTTCACCATCGTCCAACCATGCGGTATTTGCTTTTATACGAGAGACAATTGGAAATATTCCTGTTGCCATTGCTTCAAGCAAACAAAGACTTGTTCCGTCCCTTATGGAAGAGGATAGATAAGCATCGTTTCCATGCAATATTTTAGGCAATTCATTATTTTCGACACTTCCCAGGAAAGTTACCCGGTCTGTAAGACCCAAATCGGCAGTTTGTTGCTCGAGTTTTTCCTTCATATCTCCTGTCCCAACAAAAGTCGTACGGAAATCAATATCTTTACGTTTCAAAATACCAAGGGCGTTTATTATGGTGGGATGGTCATAAACTGGGGCCAGAGCTCTTGTGCAGACAAACTTTAGCGGCTGATTTCTATTAATAATCGGCCGTTCAAGAAAAGAGAATTTTTCGGTATTAATTCCCAGCGTGAACGTCTTGATTTTGTCGGGAGGAATGCCGAGGCTTAAGGTCATATTTTTGAGGTCTTCTGAGACTGTGTTAATGCAATCTGCATGGTTAAATACGGCTTTCAGTAAAAGTCGCCATATTCCAGATTTTATCTTAACCATTAGGTCAGTTCCGTGCACCGTTACAATTGTAGGATGAAGGTTACAAACAAGACCCGCCAAGCCGCCGCTTGAAGCATAGTGTGTGTGTACAATGTCCGGCTTTAACCTTTGGACCAGCCTTCTTGCTCGAAGCATGCTAATAGGATATTTCCATTTACCCTCAGTGTTTGAATATTTCTTACCAAACCCCAGATTATAAGTTGGTACTTCTCTTTCCGGAGTAGGAGTTAGCGAAATATAATGCACTTCATATCCGCTGCTCTTAAAATAATCCAGGTAGGCGTCAGTATGGAGAAATTGTCCCTGTGAGATAAAGCAAATGCGCATTTAATGCCCTCAAAACCGGGGGTCTCATTTGATATTTATAGTTTTGATCCGGAAAACTAATCTATATTGTTATACTTTTTTAACAGGCGCGCTCCTTAGGTAAATTACACACTACAGCTTTGAACTTGCCAGCCGAGGTTCGTTCTATCCGGCCAACAATTTCAATGCGAATATCAGCCTCTCCCACGCGATTCCCCAGATTTTGAATAACATTTTGACCGTCAGACGCGCTGTAATCATTTCCAGGAACAATTCTAATTACGAACTTGTCATAATCATTCTGCACAATCTGAGCCTCCGCGATACCCTTGGCTCCTTTGAAAACAGGGTCGAGACGGCCTATCTTTCGCCCATCGCGTGTGATAAGTACCGCGTCAACTCTGCCCTCGATATGACCGAGCATTGGCAAAGAACTGCCGCACGAACAGCGCCCGGGCAGTAACGAGGCAATATCATTCAGCCGATAACGAATGAATGGTTGCACCCGGTTAATCAGGCTTGTGCAGACCAACTGTCCTATTTTCCCCGGCTGAACCGGCTTATCATTATCATCAAGTACCTCGACGATTCCAATCTCCGGGCTCAGGTGCATCGAGCCGTTTTCGCACTCAGCGGCAAATACTACCTGTTCTCCGCAGCCATACTGGTTGTAAGTTCTGCAGCAAAATGCCTCACTTATCATCTGACGTTGATGGTCAAACAGAGTCTCAGCCGTCGTAAAGCAGGCTTTGAATGGTATCGGCTCAAGTTTCTTGTCCACTATATATTGGGCAACGGCATATATACTCGATGGATAACCTTCGATGTATTCGCCATTAAAATTCCGCAATTCATCGACATAGTAATCAAGATACTTTGGCGAGAGTCGGTAACTGGACATATACAACTGTTTCCAGCGTTTGTTATAGACCCAGAAGGGAGGTCTGTTCCGATTGGGTGCAGTAATCAGATGTCCACCAAGGCTGACAGACCGGTTAACTCGCCTGCGCATCCCAGACACAGCGTGCCACCTCGCGTCGAGATATGCAAACCCGGCCGAATAAAGCCGCACATCCCGATATATGGTGAGTGGCGTACCAGTAGTGCCCGAAGTGTACAAAGTTACCAATTGGCGTTTACTCAGGGTCTCATCCAGAAAAGCTGGCGGCTCTGCTTGCACCGTTCTTTTTTCGAGAATAGGCAAATGTCTGAGGTCCTCCGGTCCGCAAATGCTATCCGGTCTAATACCTGCCTCAGTAAATTGCTTACGATAATACGGTACATTTTTGGCTGCGTGCCGAATCAGGCTGCAAAGCTCACGTCGCTGATAGTCTACAAATTGTTCAGCCGACCAGTTATCGTGCTCGGCAATCTCCTGGAGAGCACGGTCATAATCCGGACCAAACCTTTCGCGGTTAAGCCGTCGGGCATTCCACGAAGCCATCCAGTTCTTACAAAAAAAAGGCATTTTCCAGTAGATTTTTTCTTTTAGCGATGCCATTTTGTTACATATACCAAGGTTAATTTTCGGCGTGATTATGCTCTGTAGTTTTGGTTGTGTAGCTGCCAAGCACCTTGTTATAGAACTCTGTTATTTCCCCTGCGCGATCAGACCAATTAAACAATTTTTCAATTCTTGTCCTTGCCTCGAGACCTATTCGCCGTCTAAGTTTCTCATCAGAGACGAGAAGTTCCAGCGCTTGATGTAGGGTGCTGACATCTTTTGGCTTAACGAGTAGTCCGCTTCTTTCGTTTTCAATCAGGCTTGGTATGCCTCCAACATCCGATGCTATACAAGGCAAGCCCAGCGACATTGCTTCCATCAGGCCGTAAGGTAAATCCTCTAAATGGCTTGGAAGAACATAGATGTCTGCATTCATAAACTCGTTTTCCTTGGCCTGACCGAAAACCGGACCGAAGAGTTGAATTTTCTCTTCCCCCGCGTCAGCAATATGTTTTCTGATAAATTCACAATCGGCAGATTCAACTCCAACTATGCGAAAGAATACCGATGGAAATTTCTTATGTACAAGCTTAGCTGCTTCAATGAGTTCAATCACACCCTTGGCAATTGAAATTCTGTTTAGAAACAAAACCGTCACTATACTTGGTAATGCATTGCTGATTTGTACAGCATCTTTTTGTTTCCAAACAGTCTCTGGTGGTATGACGATAGCATTTCTTATTAATTGGACCCTTCCCGGTGATGTGCCAATCTCTATAAGGATTTGACGCATCTGTGGCGAGACAGCTACTATATAGTGATTTAAATTGATACATTTCCTAATCAGCCACTTTGAGAAATGTGAAGCACGTCGGTAGAAATCTCCAAATCCTCCTCCGTGCATATGCATTACCACCTTACGTCGGAGTAAACGGCCAAGCAACGATATAAATGACTTTTCGAAAAAACCGGGCCCGGAATTCGCTTGAATGTGAACAATTTTGGGACGAAAGATTATCAACTGCCATAATACAGCGAAGACAACTACCACACCGTTTACGATGTTCATCACACTTCTGTGAAAACCTTTGCAGGCGAGCTTGTTGACAAGGTCGCTGGGAACGATGTGCATCTCAAATTTTTCAGAGACGCCGGAATTTAGAAATTCCTGGAAGTAAGTTACCATCCCTCCAATAGCTGGCGGCATTGGTGCGATGTGTAAGATCCGCTGCCGTTCGCAGGGCTGCCGAACCGGACCTCCATCTCTGCTATATGTCCGCTTCTGTTTACCTCTTTCTGTCAGGATTTTTGAGGTATTTCTCATAATTGGGCTTGTGAGTTTTGTCATAGTGTTTTCTCTGTTTACTGCTCTGATCCATTTGTTCCTGTTTTTTTCTTTATGCTGCCTTGTCAACAAGACAACTCATCGGCCGTGATGTTTTTCAATCGGGCTTTTAGTATGTTTTGAGTTTATTAATGACAGAAGTCAAACTAACTTTTAAAAAACGTGAGAAACTATGCTGTTTTCACTATTATTTCGTGATGGTAATTCTTGCCGGCTCTTTTAATTTCTGAATTGTCTTTACAATAAAAGCCCGGGTTTTGTTGATGAACTTGTGTTGGTAGATGTTCCACTGCTGGTTATATTGCTTGAATATGGGATTCTGGCTGATTAGGTTTAGTGCCTCGAGCTGGCTTATGTGTAAGCTGTGGTAAAAAGGACTACTTATAGATTTTTTGGAGTTGTAGTATGACCAATAGCCACAGTCGTAGTCGGCAAGGTGTTGGGCAAGAGTATCGATGGATTGCTCAAACATATCCCTCACTTTGGACTCATTAACAATCAGATTGTAGTCATAAAGACCAAATAAAGCGAATATCCATCCATTGAGAACTGTATTTCTTGGTTGTGAAGGTAGTTCCTCGAGAAAAATCCCATTTTCTTCAAAGTAAGTTACACCTCCCTCCTTTACGTCAATAAGAAATAGATTAAACGCCTTTTCGGCTGTTTGCTGAAATCTTGAGTCGTTTGTTAATTTCAATGCCCGCGACAAAACCGATAGCGCCTGGCCCTGTGTCATCGCGGAATATTTCGGATACTTCGGTCCAAAAAGAGCCTGCCATGTATTCCAGCCTCCACTTTCGTCTTGGTGTTCTGAAAGCCAGCGGCACAATGTTAAAAACTGCAATCTGTTTTTATCGTCTTTTTCTGCAAGCCACTGGTCGTAATGTCCAAGAGCTTTTTGCGTTAACAAAATTGGAAATTGAATCTTTCTGCCATCAGATAAAGTGCTGACAGGAACGCCGTCACGGTCAACTTCCCCTGTCCAGTGTATTTTGCCGGTTAAATCATTGAAATATCCCTTTAATTCATTAGGCACAAAGAGCTTCCCCATTTTCTGAATTTTATGGTAATAACTTCTGCCCGTGAGCATTTTCCACCAGTACCACATCTGTCTTGACCGAAAAAGCAGATTTTCAGTAATATCTGGATTCATAGGCGTTCTTTACAACCTTCATCAAAACTTTTTCCAATTTTCCTAAGCAGAAAAAATAACGGATTTTCCGGTAGCATTCGCCTTTGTTTTTAAAATACCATTTGTAATTTTAAAATATGTGACCGTAGGAAATATTTGTCACAAAACTCCCTGAATCCATAATAATTATCAGCTGGGGTTGCTATTTTTCGATAGCCAGTTCGTAGGTGCGCATAGTCAGTTCGGCAACGTGTTTCCAGCTATACTTTTTTTCGAGTTCAGGACTATAGTGGGACTTAAATTTTTCAAGATTATTTAATAAACTTATAATAGCCTTAGCCAGAGATTCCGGATTGCCGGGCTCAACCACCAGCCCTATTTTGTCCGCATAGACTGATTCGCCAATTGCCCCGACATTGCTGACTACTACAGGTTTTTTATGCGTATATGCACGAAGTAGTACACCGCTTTGTGATTCAAATCTGAGATAGGGTAATACAACAATATCAGAGGCCGCAAAGAAATAATCTACGTCTTCATCATTGATAAAGCGGATAAAGGTTTGCACATAAGCCGACAAATTATACTTTTTAATCATATTAGAGTATGTCTCAAAGCTGACTTCGCGGGGGGTAGGTCCGGCAATTACCAATAAAATACGAGGATTATGTGTTCGTAGTATTTGTAACGCTTTGAGGAGAATATCTAAGCCCTTGTCAGCGCGAATCGTGCCGAAAAAAAGCAATATATCGCGCTCTAAAGGAAGATTTAACTTTTTTCGCGCATCTGACGGTACAGCGGGATTGCACAGAGGTGTCATACCATGACAAATTACGTTGATATGCTCGGCGCTGATGTCATACTTGTCGACCAATTGCTTCTTGCCGCCCTCATAATGAACTATCAGACGATTGGGAATCTTAAAATAACGTTTTAAGAATGCATGCATGGAGTGAAAACGTCTGGAGTGAGGTTGAACATCGTGTATCGTGAGCACTACAGGCAAACGCCGTGCTAAAGGTTTTAGCAGGAACTGGTCTATCAACGGCATTCCAATTTGGATATGAACTATGTCGAATTTATTCTTCTCCGCAAATCTGTTGCGCCGCAGGCTATTACTAAGGCTTCGCCAAAATCTGTCAAACGCCCAATGTAACTTGGACCACTTTTTTTCCGGGTCTATAATTTCAAACAGATTTCTTTCAATCTTGAATGGCTGTGGGAGGTCCGGCCATAATGAGTTAGTCAGCACAGTCACATCGGCGCCGATTTCACACAAACCGCGACACAAACCATCCGTGTATGAATATAATCCGCCTCTACCTCCAGTCTCAACCATTAAAACACGCATTTAATGAATATGTCCTTACAGACTTAATGCATCTTAAAACGAAAATCTCTTACAATTAAGCGAAATCAACGTCGAGTTGATGAGGAACATTTTCTTGAGGTTCATAAGTCGACGAAGCATCCTGCCATTCATAGAAATCATAGTAAATATATTGCCAGTTAGCTATAATCACGGCAAAGCATATTAAAATTGACGCGGCTCGGGAGTTTGAAAATATCGGATGAAAGAGGCCTTCCGCCATTAAAGATATAAATAGCAAAAAAGTGGTTATCGCATAACAGCGTATCTGTGGAATTTCATTTTTGGTCAAAATAAAACTCCTCCAAGTGGCGGTCACCATCAAAGAAATTAGCGCGAATAATCCGATAAGGCCGCACCTGTCCAGCCAACCCAGATACTCTGAATGGTAATAGCCAATCTGTCCACCGTACTTTAAACCACGGCCAGTTGATTGGTGAAGAGCCCCAACACCTCGTCCGGTCAGTATAAATCCGGGAGTTTCCTTGTAGACATTAGCTAAAATTCCATACTCTTTCGCACGCCAGGTTGTTCCCTTAAAGGCTGAAATGGCCGTGGCCACAGGACTGGAATCTTGCTCAAATCTTGCCAGAAACTCGAAACCTATTTGGTTAGCAATATAAACTGCCATTATGGTCATAAGGCCGAAAAGTACCAGGGTTTTAATCCTGCCCCTGATAAAAATCATAGATGAGAGGAAAAGTACGCCCACTGCTCCATATGTCGACCTTGTCTCACTCAGTAATACACCAGATATGCTGGCTAAAATAGCAATAAAAGATATTGTACGGGAACCGGACTTAGTCACCAGCCGGCCAATGGCGATGGCTATCAGTGCAATGTACAGCAAGGGAACGAGAGCGTATGTACCTCGTTCGCCGCTCAAGGATGTAGTTTTAATCTGTTCAGATATAGGGGGAGTAAACAGACCGAATCTTATGAGAACTTGTAGGACGAACATTACTATAATACTGAAAATCAGGAACTTAAAGAGTGCATTGGTCCGACGATAGTTTGTGAAGTATCTAAGACCAAAAATAATTGCTGCCACAAAGTGAATTACGCGTGAGTAAGTCAAAGCTGATTCAAAAAACATAATAGTTCCTTGAATCAGGGAAAAGATGCTGATGAAAAATATTATGCTCAGGCATTTTCCAACGGTGTCCGTGTCAAATCGCTTTTCATATTGTACAAAAAACGCCGCAATAAGGGTAGTAAACCACAATGTATCTCCCGGCAGCCAGGTTCTGGGAAAGCCAAGATTATTGGCAGCTGCGATATATCCGCCGAATATATTCTCGAAGATTTTAAAAAACAAAAATATATAGAAAACCAACTGAGGTTTCAGTAAAATCAGCGGGATACTCAATATCATGACTAAAATGCAGATAAATGCTATTGTTGTGGCCATAAGCCGACCTATTAAAGAAATTGTTTAAAAATGCTCTTCGGATTTCTACTGGGATATATCTTCGCGTCCGGTAGAAATCAGTTTTTTACTTTGCTCAATCATCTTTGCAAAATCATCGACAACCTGCCTGCTGAACCTTAGCGCCGTCTGTTCTTCTTTCTGATTAATGGCATCGAGATTGCTGTTGACATTGTCAAATATTTCAATAAGCCTGGAGCCCGTAAGATTCTCTTCGGGAATGGCGTAATCCTCTATTCCAAACTGAGTCATAAAATCCACGGTTTTTTTATGATATGCAATTGCAACCAGCGGTGTTGCGGTTGTGAGTGAAAATATCACTGAGTGGGTCTTATGACCGGTAAAAATCCTGCATCGTGAAAGAGCATTAATATGCTCTGTTGTATTGGGCCAGTCTTCCAGTATTTTACATCTCTGTTTATTTTGGCAGTTATTCATTATATCGCGCAAGAAAGGCAAATCATATCCTTCCAGTTCCATCGGGAAAAACAGGATTTTGTATCCTGCATCTATGGCATGGTTGACCAGCATTACTAAAGAGTCAATGTAGTGCTGTCGTACTTTTGGGTCGGCTTTGCGGCCGGTCCATACGGAAAGTCCCATTACGGCCTCGCGTTCGCTCGGTTTGATTCGTGCCTTTACAAGCTCGTAAAGTCCAAATACCGATTCACGGGTTTTATGCACATGGTCCACGGAAACACCGAGTTTTTTTATTTCCAGCTCTGAAGCTATATCGCGAATAAATATCTGGCTGGCTTCCGAAAGGATTTTCTGGACCATTAGTTTGTTCTTTGGGTCTTTGAAGTCAAATGTGCCAATAGATTGTGACCAGAGTAATAAAGGCTTGTCATATATTAAAGCCAGCGCCATATCAAGAATCTGTCCGGTAGCCATACAGCCGGCAATTATCGTTGTTACGTGATGACCGCCTGTACTTATAACTATATCCGATTGGTCCAACGCATTAAGGTATTCTTTATTGCATAAAATACTAATATAGCCTGGTTTTTTCCCTGCAAGTAGGGCATTTCTTATTATCGGAAAAATGATACGCCGTCTTATATTAGACTTTATACGATAAGTCACTTTATCCAGGAAACTGGGATTCTTCTTTCGACCTGGACCCCAGCCCCAGGGAACAAATTTTACCTCCATATCTGGAACATCAGGATTATCTTCCCAGTATTTTGGAATGGTTGTGGATACTACAATATCTTTAAGGCCGTTTCGTTCCAGTTCTTTCAGCACTAAAAATAAAACCGCTCTATCGCCTTTATTGGTGGCACACTGATTAATAATTAGAACCTTCATTACCGGAGTTCCTTTCTGCCGCCGATTTTCCTTTTGACTACGGCCACTAAATCAGCAGTTTCTCTCCGTAATGAGATGGTTATGAAACTTACCACTATTACGGCCGTGAATGCCGTAAGCCTTATTAGCCAGGCGGTGTTCTCTTTGGGAAGTATGTAATTCAGCCCCCATATCGCTGCAATTGAAACTGCCGTTGCTGTCAGTGGTTGACATAAACCGTCTTTTAAGTATTCTCTAAGACATATTTTTAATTTGCCCAATCCGTAAAGGGGCAGCCAAAGTCCCAGTTCTATCCATAGGACCAATATCAGTGCTATTGCTGGAACCGTCGTAATTGCAATAGATGTCTGAAAAAGAATCAGTGTTAGTACAATTGTGATTAATGTAGTGGCGATTGCTGCGATGCTCAGGCCACGAAGATATCCCATCCCAACCAATACCGGCAGCCATATTCCGAAAAGTCCACACGGAACCATCGATATAATTAACATTTGCATCAATCTAATCGTTCCTTCTGGAACGGAATCTTTTAACCAAAGAAACAGAATTTCTTTCGCAAAGACAAACAGTATAATCGATGAGGCACAGGTCAAAACAAAACTTATCCGAGTTGCCTTCTTTACAACGGACTTTATGCCTTCAATTTGTTTATTCGCAAAAAGAGTGGTTACGGCGGGAAGAAAAACAACCTGGGCTGACGCAAGTAAGCCACGCAAAAAAGCTGGTATCTTGAGAGCGATGTTGTATGCTGCTACGTCCACAGCGGTACCTTTGTAGCCAACTAACAAATTCAGTGTGTTATACATAACAATCGAGCTACCTGAACGAGCAACTGAGTGGTATGTATACTGCCACAGTTCCCGTATTGTTTGTTTGTTGATTAGTCTGAAATTAACTCGAAGGCCGATGATGGACTTTTGTGCAACAATAAACAGCAACAATGAAGAGATTGACGCCGACACCAAGTGCGCTAATTGTACTGCAATAATGCTCTTCCAAAGAAAAAGCAGCCCTACAGTTAAAATTGCTCGGAGCAGCGAGCCTACAATCATAGCATTGTTACACCGAGTGTAGTACTGAAAGCCCTTCAATCCACCGCTAAAGGTTGCTCCTAACATCTTTGCCGCCAGCGTAAAACCAACGAGTATGCAAGTAATCTGTGCGTCTTTGGCAGACTCAGGGGGGATTGCCGCAAAGATGTCCGAAACAAAAAATGATAATATAACCGCTACAACCAGCACTATTACGGCCATGGACCCAAGAATCAGAAATGATGCCGACAAAAAGCGATTTAGATTCTCGAGATGGTCACGGTAAAAAGCCGCGAAACGATTCATCGCCAGTACGAAAGCGTTTTCCAGAATCCTAGGATAAGACAATCCAAAGGCAAGCAAACACCATATTCCAAAGTTTGTCTCGCCGATACTGGTTATTATGATACGAACTAAGATTAACGCAACAAACGTGTTTACAAACGTTAAAATCCAATTCGATCCTGCGCTTATCACTATACGTCTTCGTAGAGACATGCCAGTTCTCAAACTTTCAAACTATACTTAGTTTTTTTTGATTCGCATTGCTGCAAAATTGCGTGATAGATAGCCTATAATTCAAGTCTATTTAATTAATCCCACCTTAGCTTATGGAGCTTAACATCATCATTTGAGAGCTATACGACTGAATAAGTGGAATTCAAATTTACGGCTGAAGAGCCCCTTGCTACGTTGGTTTTCATCATTTGTAGGAGGCTTTGGGACCAATAACTTCTGTCAATAATTTCTTGACGCTTTGTCCAGCTACCGTCCAGTTAAGACGGGTTTGATATTCGTTAAATGAAGATAAAGCCAGTTCCTTATATTCCGAGTATTTATCAAATAAGTTACAAATATACTGGCAGTATTCGTCAGTATTGGCTTGTTTACTAAATAGCTTCCCATTTACATCCCTTTTGATTATTGTAGGGATGCCGCCGACATTAGATGTTAAGCAGGGGACACCGAAAGAGTTGGCTTCACAGAAGACTACACCATAACACTCCGCCTGTACAGGCAAAATCAAAAAGTGAGATTCGGCAATTATTCTGTCAAGTTGTTCTCTTCCTTGTGTGGTGGATTTGCTTATGAAGCCTAAAGGTTTAACAAAACCGGGTAAGGTTTCTTTTATAGGTGGTTGGCATCCGATTACTGTTAGTTCCGTATCTAATCCTAATTTATTTAATTCTTTCGTCACTTTGAGGGCAACGTCTCCGCCTTTTCTGGTCCAATATACGCCAAGAAACAGCAACTTGCATTTGTCTATAGGCCTTGCGTCGACTATTTTTTTGATGTCATCAACAGTTCTATTACACTCTATGTTTGCTCCGAAGGGGACGACTTTTACTTTCGAAGGGTCGACTTGATAATCATTGATAGCCATCTTAGCAGCCCATTCAGATGAATAGATAGCCAATCTGCATTTATTTAAGGCAGCCTGCTCGTGCGCATGTCCGGCTCTGATTGTTTGTTCACATAAATTACTGCAATCAACATAAAAGTCCTTTAATCCACTGAACGTCGCATCTCTCCAGAAAACAATAGGCTTGTTGCACTCAAGGTAAGCGATTGGAAGTGAACTTGGGCTGAATACTACGTCTATGTCGGTACCAGATAATTTTTTGGAAACTTGATACGCATAGCCCTTAAGAATCAAAGGCTCTCTGTCTCTTCTATACCTTTTACTAAACAAATGGTTGTGCAGGTACTGTTTTGCCTTAAACAGCAGTGAAAAGTTTTCTTTCAAGGGACCAAGATACTCAAGTGATATGGATTGAGCCTGAAGTGCTTTCGCCATGTAATAAGGTGTTCCTGAGTGGTACTTAATATTATTAGGGTCAAAAACAGTTACATAACCGAGTTTCACATTTTTCTCCCGGCTGTTGATTCTTAATGATGCACTTCGTTTACTGTATGTGGGTATGCATATGCTGTCAAGATAATATGAAGGTGGCCGGAATTAGTCCAGCTACAAAATTCACAAACGTAGTACTTGATTGGAATTGGATTTAATTATTGTTCACTTTCGTAAAAAGTATAGAACGTTTTGGTCTTTCAGATTACTTTTACCTGTCTTATTTACCTGACTCGTGCGCAATTACAGGTGAGCTGAAAAGCTTTTTTTTTAGAAAGCCAAGAGATTCAACTATGCCAAATGCGGTGAGTACAAGATAGAGCGCAACTATAGGCACTCGATATCTGGCAACACAATTACTACCTATTATCGAAGGAGAATAGAGGGCGCTTAGTATAAATAGCACAAGATAAGGGCGTTGGAGTTTTCTGACCCACATTATAACCGCACCGATAATCATAAATACATATTCTATCATCAGTATCAGCAGCAGTATTGGAATCAGAAAATACTCATCACGAGAATCACGGAATAACTTACGCAGTCTGCCTAAAATACTAAGTGATGATTTAGAATCGGCCTGTATTTTGCGCAATCCAAATAGCTCTCTCATTCCACCTTCACCTACCCCCATAAAATAAACAATCATACCCCTTAAATGCAGAGCGATAAACTTCTTGGGATGTTTTGAAATATACTCTTTTGCTATTTTACCGGCCAATTCAGTTCTTTCCTGGCTCCATAATTCGATAGGTGCTTGTTCCCATATTTCTTTTTGCTCTGCAATAGTTGTTTCCTTTCCTGCGCTAGCAACTAAGAACTCTAATCTGGCCTGTTCATAGCTTATATTCTCTACATTTGCCTTCAGTCTTGGCGCAATCCAATAACATAAGGTCCCATTGAAGGTAGTGGTCAGGGAGTATTTCCCAAACCGAGTCAGATTATACAATTGCCAGGGCATTAGAACTGCGGCAAATACCAGAAATACTACAGCGACACTAACCAACTTACGAGATAACTGTTGTTTCTGAAGTAACAATAAAAACATAAAAATCGCAATGAAATATTGGAATAGAGGCCGTATGAACGTCGCCACGCCAAGTAGAAAACTCGATAATATTATATTTGTATAAGAAGGTTTATCTTGCTGCAGAGCATACACAAAAATTATCATACTTAGCGTAAAAATAAATGTATATGGGATTTCACTAAGAAGGGTGTTGGCATAAAGAGGCGTCAACCAGTTTACTGCATAGAGAAATGCTGCTACCAGTGAGACAAGTTTCGATTTAAAAAGCATTCTTGCGAGAAAAAAGGTCATTATCGTGATACCGACGTCAAGCAGGTTTTGGGCTAACAGAACGACCCAAATCCTTGCCCCAAAGAGGTAATAGAAAGGAACGATAAATAGATTGTATCCTGGAGTTCTGACGGACGGAAACCAGGAAAGTGAGCCGGTTTCGAGAATACGCAAAGAACGTTCATGGTACTGAATTGCGTCGCCGTGTATAATCTTGTGCTCTACAACTTCTTGTTTCCAGGATTGTCTTTGGCAAAAAAACGCCGTCCGTATAAGCAATGAGAGGATAATAATTAGAATTAGAGCTTTATTCTTAAGCCAAAACTCTCTTATGGTATTAAATAAATGACTCATATTCATTTGTTTCTTTTTGGCGGACCGGTTTTAAATCTAAGGGAAAATCCCGGCAATTGTTTTTAAGGTCAATATTAAATTTTTAACCGGTTTTATAGGGATATCACAAGTATGCCAAACTGGGTATCTGCACAATTAACCTGCAAATGATGAGGATATGTAGAGTGAAAATAATACTAAAATCTGTATTTATTCGCTGTTATCTTCGAGCCAATGGTCCGCGAATATCGCAAAGTCAGCTAAATCGACTATACAATCACCGCTCAGGTCTTCTTCTATCCAGTTGCTGCAATTATCCGGCGGCAACGTCTTGCGAACTGCTCCCTGCCACGCACCAATTGTTGTGTAGCCATCTAAGACCGTCGGAATACCCTCATTGATACAAGGAGAATTCGTGTCTAATCTGAAATCACCGACATTTGGGTCTATAAACATTGGGTCTGCTTCAATACTATGGGTATCATTAATCGTAAAGCATGGGTAGCTATCTGCAAATTCGGTCCATCTCGTTTGCAAACCTGCCAGCGTAGTTACACTAATTTTGCCTCCCAGGTTTTTCCCAAGATTTGATAACATTACTATTCCAGGGACGTATAAGTTGTAGTCACAAACAATGCCTGCTGCAATCGGAGAGTAATCGAATGTGATGGTAAAAAGGGCGTCGAAAGCATCGAAGATGTTGTTGAAAATTGTTACGTTACGAGGGAACTGCACTATTGTAGCATAACTCGTATCTCCGGGTGTTTCAATGCTATCATCACTTATTTTACGCCATTCGTCAACAGTAACAGTATCAGTATCATCATTGATGGCATTTATTACTCCATAGTACTCAAAGTCTCCACCCCAGTTATCAGATACAGGTACTAACATTCCCACCATAGAGTTTGTCAAAATAGGGCTGTCTCCAAATGTCGCTGTTGTCGCTGTAAATATTGTGCTGTTGGACTGACTCATAAAGGTCCTTCGATTGAGAAGGATGGCTCTACTATCATTGATAGAATGGTCCTTTGAAATATAAGTATTATTGATTATAAAAGATTGATGTCCTTGAACAAATGATCCGTTGACACAGCTGGATATGATATTATTTGTAATCAAACATGTGTCATAAGTGAAAGTGCCCCATCTTAGATTCTCGAAGTAATTGTGAGAAATTGTTCCCACACATCCATTTCCTGTCCTTATTCCCACGCCTTGGCCCAAATTACCGGTAATAAAACTGTTGCCTATAATTGTATATAGGTGTCCATTTGTAAAATTTTCACCTCCGATTACTATGAAGAATGGTCTATGCGTGGGATTCGGCGAACTAAAAGTATTATCCTTAATTACAATAGAGCGAAAAATAGAATCACGTGTCTTCACTCCATAAAACGGCCCTGCTGCAATTGACGCCAATATGATATTATTGCTCTCAATATGCAACTGCTCGATACGGTTCAAGCTGCTATGAGAGGGATAAAACACGCCCTCGGCGGACTGCAGTGTACTATCTTTAAGAACTACTGCATAGATAACTCCCCGCAAATCAAATATTCCATATCCGTATGATGTATAGTTGTTAGTAAACGCACAATTTTTAATATATAGAAGTCTGGCGCCATCTATCCTTATGTCTGATGATGCTGAACAGGTGTGCGTACAATTAATAAAGGAAAGCTTTCTTAACTTAGAAGTATCTGTACCTGTTAATATCAGAGGTTTATCTACTATTGCGTCAAATTCACAATCTTCAAAGTACAAATGATACACGCAATCATTCGCTATATAAATAAATCTATTGCCCAACTCTCCTTTGGTAAACTTTATATTTTTGAAACTTATCTGTTTTGTTGATGTAGTCTGAGTGGCTTTGACGCATCCAGGGCTATCATTAGTTGTTAATGTAACTTGAGATGTATATGACTGAAATGTAACGGCAGTATCTTTATCTAATAGAATATTAAAATTTGTCCCCTGCGTTGTATCGTCGTAAACACCAGGCATAAAGTTAATTATGTTGTCTTCTCCTGCAGCGACTGCTGCTTCGTATGCTGCATCAATTGTCTTTTTTGCGGTTAACGGTGAAAGCCCGTCACCGGTGTCGTCAGGTTGGTTGGGGTCTACGTAATAATTTAAAGCGGCATTAGCGGTCTCGACAAGCAGGAATAAAATTACAATTATTGCGGCAATTGATATAGATTCTCTTTTCATCATCCGTCCTCTTGATTTTAATTTGTCTGAATATCAGTTATGGGACCCACTCAAACACGGGTGGAGTATAGGTTCATTACTTTTATCCGTTCCCTGCCTACTCTTTGAAAATTGATGATACCAGATAACTTCCTTTTTGTCAATAGAAACGTTCGTCGAGCCTGTACTTAAATTTTAATCTGTCTTGTTTTTTAGGGACAGCAGTAATTCTGATAAATTCCTTCTGGTTTTATACACTGCGTCTTTATCTTTCGGATTACGCAGCACCTGGTCGATTTGACTGTCCAGTTGCTGCTGTGCTTTAGCCGATTTTATAGGAGCAGTTTTTTTAGTCTCAGTGATTTCACGTTGCACTTCGCACAGGTATTGATAATCTTCGATACCTTCTCGCCAGGCCTCCCATCTCCTTGAAGGAATGATATTTTCAGCGAGTTTTCCCAGAGGGCTTCTGGCCCCGCCATAAATAACTCCATAGTGCCCCATTGCCATAGTAGTATCGTCCCAGGGTGTCGCAATATTCTTCCATTTTCCTCCGTCGTGATAAACCCAGAATCCGACGCCGTTCTGTCCTCGCTTAAAAGCTCGCCACGGTTGAAGACGATAGTATTGGTACGGGTCATTAGCTTTGCCGGGTCCACGAGCTGCATATGTCCAGACTTCCTTGCCAAAGCTCTTTACGAGTTTCAGCTTGTCAGGATGCATCTTGCAGTGGTTGTCCAGCGGACACCAAATGTCAACTAAATTGCGGAATCTCTTTATCTGCTTTTCATTCTTGCCAAAAGAATTTGCATAAATTCTGATGTTCGGGTCAATTTTTTTTACGAGTTTGGCTAAATCATAAAACTCGTCACACAAAGTTTCATCGAATGGATGCAAGGCCCACTGCTCATAACTAAGGCCGGATTTTTTTAGATAATTTACCAGGTTCCAAAGCCATAAAGAAAACCTTGTTTTCCATTCCTGTGTCATCCATTTACCGAACCTGCCCCAGTCTTTTTTGTCTTCTCTGAAATTCAGAAATAGAAAATGTGTTCTGGCATATTTATGGCGTGCCAGGATTTTATCTATTTTTGAATAATCAGGTTTCCTGAAAATTCCCGGCCGGTCGGATGTCAGTCTTGGAAAAGGTATATCCCCTGAACCGAAGACACATACATTTGTGTAATGATTATTAAGGTCTTGAGCTGTTTCGGCTTCAGTTCCAGCACGATAATATGCCCAATTACATACGTTAAGTGCTATTTTTTCGGGAAATTTATTCTCGCTGATATGAGCAAGGACCTCAACAGTTTCTATTGGTAACGTTTGACCGTTGGCTCTCGTCGCCAAAACTGCAATCTTGCCCTTATACTCGCCGGCTTTTAATGTGGGATTAAAAAAGCTAAGCCATATCTGAGTTAATTGGCCGGGAGCAATTGTAAAAGGTTTTTCGTTTTGTAGAATAAGAGCGTCACCAATCGAACCGGCCTTGTTTGCCTGGACGTATATCGCTCTTCTGATTGTGAAAACGTTGTTACTGGCTATCGTTTGCCCCCTTGGACCTGTTAACGGAGATATGGAAACAGTTATTTCAAGAGGCTCATCGCAGCAGTTTATGATATTGAAGGCGGCAGATTCATACTCGCCTTGCCATAAATTTAGATCTATTTTGGCGGGGCTCTCATTGAAAATCATCTCTTTCTCATAAAGAATTTCCATTGGATTGGCAGGCAGACAAACGAAAGGCTTTTTATAATATTGCCGGTATATTCCTGAACGTATTATACCTAACTTGTTCCTGGTATTATCCAGATTGTCCTTTTGAAGTACTTCTTTTATCTCAATTGTAGCAGCATCTGAAATACGCTCGGTTTCATTTAATAGTTTTGCACTTAATGAGGACGGAAGTTTAAGCTTAACATTATTTCCCTTTATACTTTCGGTTGTTTCACTGATTGCTTCCCTGAGCTGCACTATAGATTCAATCTTTCCGAGGAGTTCTTCTATCGTCTTGGGTTTATAAAGCTTATTTGTCGGTGTTAATTTTTTACTGGTTGCAAGTGGTTCCCCAATTACTTCTATCTCGTCAAGGAATAGAAAACGCACATTCGGCCTCATCACAAGTTTGACGTATCTACCTGCCGCGTTTATATCCTTGACATTCATCACGGCGGGGCGTGCCGATTTGCGAGTATTTTGCAAATTTGTTAATTTCTTATCGCTTTCAATCCCACAAAGGTGAAATTCTCTGCCGTCATCACTTATCAGCACGGCAAGATATCTGGGAAAATATACACCGGCAAAACCTCCACCCACGGTATGAATCCGAACTTCATATACGGCTAACTTCTCACCGAGGTCCACAACTATATCAACCGTTGGAGACGCTTTCATCCAGCCTACTGTACTCTTTTTTAACCATTTACAACTATGAGTTTTACCGTCGGTTAGCTGCACTTTATCGTCCGGGTCAGTACAGTGTGGATAGTTTGGCGTTGGCGAAAGAGTATAACGTTTGCGTAGCGCGACGTTATCGGCGATTAAAACCGATTCAAAATGATTAACTGACAGAAGCACTAAAAGAATGAAATACCATCTCGGCATAATCTACTCTCGCAGGTAATGCAGGTTTTTTCTATGTCTTCTATCCTGCCTTATTGTGGTGGTATCCGATGATTTTGACGATTCTTTCTGCCGCCTTGCCGTCCCATAGCTCCGGAATCTTGCAAATATTGTCTTTGTCTTCAGCGATAATTGCCCGAAAGCTGTTGACGATGCCCTCGGTTGTTAATGGCACAAGCCGGTTTGTACCCTGCTCAATTGTTATCGGCCGTTCGGTACTTTTACGAAGTGTTAAGCAGGGAATACCTAAAATTGTTGTTTCCTCCTGTATCCCCCCTGAATCCGTTATCATCAAAGCGGCCTGGCTCATCAAACATAAAAAGTCGAGGTAACTTACGGGCTCAATAAGCAACAGGTTCGCCATTTTTTCAACGAGCTTCTGCAGATTAGGGCTGTTAATGTTCTTGTGTGAACGCGGATGAATTGGAAAAACAAGTTTTAAATCCTGTTGAATCTCGTCGAATGCCCGCAATATTATCTCGAACTGCTTTGGATCGTCAACGTTACTCGGCCTGTGAAGTGTAATGACGCCGTATTGTTTGGCGGATAGTTTCAGCTTATGTAGAATAGTCGACTTCTTTGCCTTTTCGCGGTTCGCAAGCAGTGTGTCTATCATCACATTGCCTACAAGATGGATCCTGTGCTGGTCTATCCCCTCATTTTTTAGATTATTGATGCCTGATTGTTCCGTTACGAACAGCAAGTTGCTTATCCGGTCGGTAAGTATGCGGTTAATCTCTTCCGGCATACTCTGGTCAAAGCTTCGAAGACCCGCCTCCACATGTATCAATTTCACTCCCAGTTTCACTGCGACCAGACCGCAGGCAATAGTGCTGTTTACATCTCCTACGACCAGGACATAATCCGGCTTATATTCCAAAACGACCGGCTCGAACCGCTTCATAATATCCGCTGTCTGAGCCGCGTGACTACCAGAACCAACCTCCAGATTTATATCAGGGCGTGGAATCTCAAGGTCATCGAAGAACCACTTGCTCATATTTTCATCGTAGTGTTGTCCGGTGTGAACCAGCAGTGTCTCAAACCTGCCGTTTGCCTTGAAGACCTTCATCAGAGGAGATATTTTCATAAAGTTGGGCCTGGCACCACATACGCATATAACTTTTATCATGATTTGCGGCTGCAATATCTATGTGCAACTTTCCTTAGTATTCAATCTTGTTGAGAATCCTTTTCTTATACCACTCAACTTCAGCCCTAAGGCCTTCTTCCGGGATTGTCTTTGGGTTATAGCCGAAAAACTTTCGGGCTTTCTCGATGTTTGCCCGTGTCCTTAATTGGTCGCCCGGCCGTTTTGGTGCCTTAATCATTCTCGCCTTTTTTCCGATTATCTCTTCCACGATTCTTATTCCCTGGCCTGTTGTCATTTCTTTATCTGAGCCTATGTTGAATATTTCACCCACGCATTTCTCAAGATTACCCAGAACACCGAGCAGACCATCTACCACGTCACTGATATATGTAAAAGACCGGCAGTGTTCTTCACTTCCTTCATACAGCGGGAATTGACTGTTTTCTAAAATGCTTCTTATGAGTTTGGGGTAAAGTTTTTCAGGCCTTTCTCTTTCACCATAAACTGAAAAGAGTCGGAGTGAACAGGCCGGCATTTCTCGCTGACGGTGGTAAGCCATCACTAATTGTTCTGCTGCGAGTTTGGTAACGCCGTAATAGGAATTTGGCCTCGGCTGCGCATCTTCCGTCCCTGTTGCCTTCTCGCCGTAGACCGATGAAGTCGAGATGTTGATTAAGCATTTGAGGGTCTTTGAATTTACGATACTTTCCAGCAGTCTGTAAGTGGCCGTGATATTATTTCTAACGTACACCTCAAACGGCGTCTCGGCCGAAATCCCGGGCTGCGCCGCCGAATGATAAACTACTTCAACGTCTGCAATTGCGGCTTGCAGGTCATCACTTGCCAAATCAAGCTCGAGAAACCTTACGCCCTTATCTGTAATATCCTGGACGTTTAATTCCTTAAGCGTTTTTGGATAATAATCCGTAAAGCAGTCCAGACCCCTGACTATATGTCCCTCCGCCGTCAATCGCTCGGCCAGATGAGAGCCAATAAATCCCGCTGCTCCTGTGACCAGAATTTCCAAAGTTGCCCTTACGTTTTACTTTTATCCTGAACTATTGCTCTTCCAATGCTGTAGTATTCCAGGCCCTGCTTTTGTACGTACTGCTTGTTGTATAGATTCCGTCCGTCGAAGATAACCGGCCTTTTAAGCTTACATAAAATCAGCTCAAAGTCCGGTGCTCTGAATTCCTGCCAGTCTGTGAGTATCACTAATCCATCAGCTCCCTCCAGTGCTGCGTACGCCTCGTCTGCCGTATCAATTCTTCTGTCAAGCTTTTCAATTGCTGCCGGCATTGCTTCGGGGTCGTATGCCGTTATTTTAATACCCGCTTCCAGTAGCTTCTCAATGCACCGTATCGCCGGGGATTCTCGAACGTCGTCCGTTCTGGCCTTGAAAGCCAGACCCCATACACCAAGCCTTTTCTGCCCGGCCTGGCCGCCAAAATAATCGATTATCCGTTGTGCAAACCTGTCCTGCTGTAAATAATTTGCTGCTTGAACCGCTTGCGGTATCGTCATAGTACAGTCATTTTTTTGGCCCATGTAAATTAGTGCTCTTACGTCTTTCGGAAAGCAGCTGCCCCCATATCCAATGCCGGGGAAAAGAAATGCGCTTCCTATTCGCGAATCACTGCCTATTCCCACTCGTACTTTCTCGATGTCCGCACCGAGCTTTTCACACAATGCTGACAGTTCGTTCATCAATGATATTTTCGTTGCAAGCATCGTATTAGCAGCATACTTTGTCATCTCCGCTGAGGCAGGGTCCATAAATATCATTCGGCTGCTTTTACGCATAAATGGTGCATAAAGTTGCCTCATTAGCTCCATTGCCCTCGGGCTTTCCGTGCCGATTATAACCCGGTCAGGTTTCAAAAAATCGTCCACTGCCGAACCTTCTTTAAGAAACTCAGGATTGCTTACGTAATCGAATGATTGCTTGGTTTTGCCGGCAATTAGCTCACAAACCTTCTTGTAAGTCCCGACCGGCACGGTACTTTTAGTTACAATGATTTTGTATTCCTTCATATACTTTGCTATCTGGTCCGCAACACTGAGCACGGACGAAATGTCCGCCGAGCCGTCTTCTGCCGATGGGGTTCCTACTGCCAGTATGATTACTGACGAATTATCTATACCGTACTTTAAGTCTGTAGTGAATACTAATCGTTCTGCCGCTTCATTGTGTTTTATAATTTCCGCCAGACCCGGCTCATAAATCGGAATTGTCCCTTTTTGTAGCTTGTCGATTAGCTTTTTGTCCTTGTCGATACAAATGATGTGATTACCGCCGTCCGCAAGGCAACCAGCAGCCACCAGACCAACATAACCAATCCCGATTACCGATATTTTCATAGAGATTTCTCCATCTCACGTTAGTTTTCTGAATTCGCCTATAATAGTTTGTAAAGCTTCTTCCAAAGTTGTCTTCGGTACCCAGCCTGTAGTTTCTTTGATGCGCTCCACACACGGCACCCGTCGCATCATATCATCTGAAGGTTTATTAAAGGCCTCCTCGTATGAAATGAATCGCTTTTTGCTTTTGCTTCCGGTCATCGCGATGATTTTATCCGCCAGAGACTCGATTGTAATCTCTTCGGTTGAGCCGAGGTTATAAACTCTTCCAGCTGCTCCGGAACAGTTTATCAATTCCACGACTCCCTCCACTACGTCGCCTACATAGCTGAAGCAGCGGCTTTGTTGGCCCGTTCCGTAAATGAGCAATGGCTCATCCCTAAGCGCCCAGTTGATAAACCGTGGGACAACCATCCCATACTTGCCTGTTTGCCTTGGCCCTATTGTATTGAAGAATCTTATTACGATAACCTCAAGGCCATACTGCTCGAAGTAAGCCAATCCTAAAAATTCGTCAATCGCCTTGCTGCATGCATACGCCCATCGGGAAAATCTTGTACTTCCAAGCACGCTATCGTCATCTTCACGGAAGGGTACCGCATTACTTTTTCCGTATACGTCGCTGCTTGAGGCTATAAGCACTTTCTTCCCGAATTTGTTCGCTATATCGAGTACGACTTCTGTCCCGTGAACGTTAGTTTCTATCGTGTGTACCGGCTCATCTACCGTTAGATTAACGCCAACGGCCGCAGCCAGATGGATGACCACATCAGACTGTTCTATCAGCATTGTCATTGTCGATGCGTTGCGGACATTGTCCCGCACAAACATAAAACCTTTTTTCTGCCTTATTCCCTCGATATTTTTCAGGCTGCCTGTGCTCAGGTCATCTACCACTGCTACCTCTTGGCCCGCACGCAGCAACTCTTCTGCGAGATTAGAACCGATAAATCCCGCCCCGCCAGTAATGAGTGTTTTCAAGCTACTTGTCCTTCAGATTAAAATAACTCGTTTCGTTTTTTACCAGCTCGCTTTTGGCTGGCTTATATAATAAAGCTCCCTCCCTTACGGCCGAGTTTTTCCCTTCGCACAACTCTTATTTATATACCTAAAATGCTCGATAATTGCAAATAGACTTATTTTGGAAAGACCAAGTATTCTCTCACCGATACTTTACTTAGACTCTGTCCCCGTCGGCCGCGCAAAAATTCCCTTGTAATTCATACTGACTTAACGTAACTATCGGCAGATACTGAACATAGCTTTAGTAAAGGGGCGATTGAAAACCTATCTCCACTCCTAAATTCGCACAACAATTTTACGTTGCCTTGATAGCCCAAGTTCGAATTCATTGGGTAAAAAGGCTTTCATAAGGTGATTACCTGCTTTTTGCTCAATTGTAAGGGCTTACATACTCTTTTTCACGGTTTTATTCCATAAATATAACTTCATCTTAACTCCGGAATTTATTTGTACCTAATCCTATAATATCGTGGTAAATAGTAGGAATCTTCTTGAAAAATGGACAGCGACAGGTAAAAAATACAAGAGCAAAATCTACATTTGTTCTTGTGTCGGTAACCTGCACATATCGCCTGGGGGCCAATAGTTAAAGCATCAAAAAAAAGGATATACCGTTACGTTTGTATTCGTAATCATAAAGGGCGACTCTCCGTAAGTCCACTAAGTGCCGTTACGCATCCTACATGAGGAGTCCATAGGACTGCCCTGTTTTGCCGGTATTGGCTTTCACTTCTAACCAATTATAAAGGTTAGATATCTGATTGCAGTTTTGTGGTATCTATTCACGCTTCGGAGCACGCCGAAGTTTATTCGCAGTGACAATTGTCTGGAGTTTATTGCCGATGCGAAGGTGTTTACCGAGCAGTGGCGTCTGGAATACAGTCATCGTCGACCACATAGTTTGGGGGGTACAAGATCCCGCCACATTTTGCTGGCGAATTTGTTGCTGCGGCCTCTGCTACGCTTCCGCTTGGGTAATCCACGGCACGAAACGTGAATGCTTCTCTAATCACGGTTTGGACATGAGCAGGGGTAATATCAAAATGATTTTTCAAACGTAGAATTTTTCAACAAATTCTTCTTTTCTTCTAAGTTTATTTTTTATTAAAAACAAAATACTTTGAACCTAAGTAGTTGAATATCATGCCGCAGACAACGCCACAAGCCTGCGCAATTACCTTCTGATTAACGGTATAAAAGTATAATATTAAATTCAATACAATTAGGTTTATTCCCAGCCCGAACGACGTGGTTACATTGAATTTTACCCAGTTACGAAAAGACATTTTATTGCCGTAAGTTATTTTTCTAAAAGTCCAGATATGATGTAAAATATAATTTTGTATACCGGCTATTATAAAAGCAGCCACGGAGATAACATTTGCCCAAAAATGGAGAATATCGACGAAAACATAAAAAATTGAGAGATTTGTTAAAGCTCCTAAAGAACCTACGATGGCAAATTTGATAAAAGAATGTTCCAAAGTATATGCTAATTTTTTAATCATTCGTTTTTTACTTAAAGTGAAACCTTAATCCTTTTTGTGGTGGGTTTGACTTTTTAAAATATTTTAATCTTTGAATATTTAAACTCCTTTTTGAATAAACTTCAATAAAATTTGCAGTCAGGTCATCTGTATAGATTATATCATTGTTTTTTAAATCTAAATTTTCTCTTAAATCTTAAGTGCCTTCAAAAAAGTAGTGCACATTCAATTAATGATTATCTTAAGCATTTCTAAATCATTTCAATATTAACGAATATAATTCAATACTACGACCGATAAAAAATGCTGTTGTAGTATGAATAAGAATTAATAGCAAAAAAAAGTGCTGCAAAGCATTTATATTTTCTAATTACCCTAAATTGCCTGTCTTGACAATGCCGATAATTTTATTTATATGAAAAGAATAAAAATTAACGGAGAGTGAAGATATGGAAACTTTTGTAGAGCAGCGTAGAAATGCACGGACGGAATTAAATTGGCCTGTCAGTTTGTGGTTGCCGGAAGTTAACAGGTTTTTTAACGTACGAAGTATAAACATAAGTAAAGGCGGTGCATTGTTATCAGCTCCTATAGCGGTACCTGTTCGGACGGGTCACATTGTTGAAATAAACTTTCCACGCACTAAAGATTTGGCGAAATATAAAGGAAGTTTCGCTAGGATCAAAAGCGGCAAAGTTGTCCGTGTCGATAGAAAGAGATTGCTCGATAATGCAAGCATAGACATTGCAGTACAGTTTACCGAATCTTTGATTTCGTAAATGACACATATAATTGTGCTGCTTTTTATTGCTACAAAGTAAGTAGATATATATTCTTACGCTAAACATCTTCCGCTTAATCCCCTTTTACAGTTTGAAGTGTTAATCATTACAAACGTAATTACAAACGTAAAGTAAAGTATTCTGAACATTAGAAATTAAAATTGGTTTCAGACAACTTTGTGGCAAAATCTAAACAATCTTTAGATATTTGCACAAAACGTTATTGTACTGAATGCCGACTGATTCAAGATTTTTCAAAAAGAAAAATGTTTTTTAGGGATTTTATTAGGGCTTGACAGTCATTTGAAAAATGGTTAAACTGGAGAGAAAAGGCAAAATGGGCAGAATTATGGAGGCGAGACTTTTCAGAAGGGATAAGGGATGAACAGGAATAAAGACTTGTTTACAACGGGTGAAGCTGCAAGGATTTGCAAAGTTAGTCAGCAGACCATTATTCGGTGTTTTGACGCTGGTAAGCTACAAGGATTCAAAGTTCCAGGTTCAAAGTTTCGCAGAATACCTCGTGAGAGCTTATTAAAATTTATGAAAGAAAATGACATACCTTTGGATGAGCTTGAAACAGGTAAGAGAAAAGTGCTTATTGTAGATGATGACAGGGAAATTGTGGAACTTATGGTTGATATTCTGATTCGTGATGGTAGGTTCGATGTTAAAGCTGCAGAGACAGGATATGAGGCAGGAGTTTTGACTCAGCAATTTCATCCGGAGCTAATAATCCTGGATTATATGCTGCCGGATGTCAATGGGAATGTAGTTTGCAGAACAATCCGAAGCAACCCAGCCTTTGAGAACACAAAGATAATTATAATTAGTGGCGTAGTCAATCAGAGCGAGATTGAAGAGCTCTTAAAATCAGGTGCCGTCGATTTCATAAGAAAACCATTTAATATTACTGAAGTGGTTGAAAGAATTACAGGCATTTTAGAAATGGACTGAGGGGGCATTGATAAAACTGATGGAACAGTTCACTTCGAAAGCAGTAGCAAGTCGCCGTATTGAGATGATTGTTCGTCGTTTGAATACGCTTGCTACTTTGCCCGCCGTAATAACGCAATTATTATCACAACTTTCAAGTCCGGAAATTGTGGCCCAGATTGTAGAATCTGATCCAGCGCTAAGCATAAAAGTTCTTTCATTGGCACATACGCAAGGTGTTCGTTTTGCCGAAGCAAGACCATCGGTCCGTGAAGCTGTTTTTGCCTTACCTCTCGAGGTTATGCGTGAGGCGGCCTTATCCGTGAAGGTCTTTGAGATTGATAACCGTGAGACTGATAGAGACCGAATTCTGTCCCACAAGCAACTTGCTTTTCACTCGCTTGCAGTAGCGTGTTGCACTAAGAGTATTGCCGAGTATTTTTTGCCGGAATCGGATTGGCAGCTGGCGTTTTCAGCAGGGCTTCTTCATGACATCGGCAAACTGGCCCTGGCCGAGGTGATGCCGAAGAGTTTTGAACGTATTGTGAATGAAGCAAAAACACAAGGTCTATGCTCCTCTATCGTAGAACAAAAGTATTTAAGTTTTGACCACACGGTAATTGGAAAGCATCTGGCCGAAAAGTGGCATCTGCCGGCTGAGGTGGTTTTTGCCATCTGGCTGCATCATAGTGATACTGAAACGATTTCTAAGAGTTTGCCGCTATGTAAGATTAGTCTTCTTGTATACCTGGCGGATTTAATCGCTCATGAAGCCAACATAGGCGAATCGGGCAGTTATGATTTTACAGGTGAAGCAATTTCCCGCACGGCCGAGTCTCTTTCATTAAGCGGCGAGCAAATAAGACAGATGCGCGAAAAGCTCGATGAGGAAGTTATGCAGAGAAGTCGGGTGCTGGGTCTTGATGCCCACGGTTCTTTAGCCTCCTATTGTGATACTATACGTAGTAAATCTGTTCAGCTCTCCGGAGACAATACGAAACTTTCAATGGAAAACCGAAAATTGATGGGCGATTTGGCTCATCTTAATTTGGTAACCGACTTTTTAACTTCAGTCAGACCTGAAATGACCACGACCGAAGTTGCAGAAAAATTCGCTGTCCGGTGGCAAAAGTTTTATCAAACCGGTCCGGTTTGTATTTATCTTCTCGATGCTCAGCAGAAACAATTTTTCGAGGCAGTTGCAATTAACGAGTCGGGTTTCGCAGAATCATTTATACTTAAGCTGCCGGAGGGTTTCTCTGCCATACCTACCCGGCTGCAAGAAAACTTTGCCATTTTGGATGCTTCTGAGTGTGCCGGCTGGTTATTCGAGCAGACGGAAATACCTTTCAATTCAAGCAAGGCAAAAATAGCACCATTGCTAAAAGAAGGCAGGGCAATTGGCGCTATTGTTTTTGAGCAGCGCTATCCGATTGCGCTGGAGAATCGCCTGGCTGGTTTTTCTACAGTGGCTTCGGTTGGTGCGGCTGTTATTTCGCTTGGGTTGTGGTGTGAGCAGCAGGCTCGTCTTTCCGAACGATTTGCCGAGTTTCTTGGACGGGTCCGGCAGGAACGATGGGCCGCTATAGAGTCTGAGTCGCTGGCGGGTTTGGCTGAAATGGCTTCCGGGGCGGCCCACGAGTTGAATAATCCACTTGCGGTAATATCCGGCCGAGTTCAGTTGCTTGCCAAAACCGAGGCCGACCCTGAGAAAAAACGCATACTCAGCCAGATTCAGGAGAAAACGAAGGAAATCTCAGAGATTATTGTTGATTTAGTCAATTATGCCCGCCCGTTGCCACCAGCTCCCACGACCAGCAGCGTAAGACAGCTACTTAAACAGGCAATAAAAGAGACAGCTAAGGAGTACAAGACCGAGTCGCTTGAGGTTCAGGTAAAAAATCTTGATGACATCGGGAATGTTTTCATTGATTCCCGGCAGGTGGTATCTGCATTCGTCAAAATCCTTTCGAATGCGCTTGATTCGTATCCTGGTGGCAGGGGACCTATCAGGATTATTGGTGCCTGCGATGAATCAGGAGATTTTGTCAGGTTGCAAATCACGGATTTCGGTTGCGGTATGAGCGCCGAGGTTTTACAGAAGGCCACAAAGCCTTTCTTTTCGGACAGGCCGGCAGGCCGTAGAAGGGGCATGGGCCTTGCATATGCATATCGAGTTCTGCAGTTGAACAAAGGTTCCTTGCGTTTGGCAAGTCGGCAGGGCAGTGGAACAATAGTAACTGTACTTCTGCCCCGAAAATAAGTCCGAAAACGGTGAAGTACTGGAAAGCTATTTTCATGCTCTCAGCCTCCTGAGAATTATCCTGAAACCTTTTAGTGATTAATAATCGGAATAATCGGCAGTTTATAGGGCTGGAAGATTATGCCCTCAAAAGGCTTTAGAGGCCCTTAAAGACTGTGGCTGAGAGGGTCGAAATTGCTTTTAGAGAGCCTTTCAGAAGGGGCTCTCTCAAGGAGTGAGTCTGGATTGGAAAATCAACGACATAAAAGATTACGTTTATATCTACGGAAGCTGAATAAAGTTCGACGGGCACAGGCCAAGAAAATAGATATATTGTGCAATGATATTATTACCGCCCAGCGAGATTTTATTACCAGACTGCAGATGCTCAGCTTTGTTGTTGATTTCTATGAAGTCGTGGTTGGCCTGACCGATTTAACTGCCATTCTGCGGGCAACAGCACAAGCTATTCAGAGTGCTATTTCCGATGCAAGCGTTGGTTTTTTTCTACTTGATGGTCACAATTTTCAGATACACATTTTCGAGTCCGAAAAACCTGTGGGCATAGATGCTGGGCAATTTGGAGAAATTTTTACTGCTGAACTTGTCAGAAACGTTAGTAATTTCTATAAACTCTGTTTAGCCGAAGATATGTTTACTATGGGCCTTCAGGGTAATTTGTCGGTATTAAACAAAGTTACTTTTGCCGGTGTTCCTTTGTCTCAGGGTGGTAATAGTGTTGGCTTTATGCTCGTTTATCGCTCCGCGCAGAAGGAACTTAGTGCTGATGAATTAAATAAAATTACAGCAATAATCCCCGGTTTATCGCGAGCAATAAGGTCTGCCCAGGTATTATCTAATTCAGCAGAATCAAAATAAAAGACCACAATCGCTTTATAATATCTGTTTCAGACCGGACTCATATATTGATTTCTTCGCATTTATTTAAGCCAAGCCCCGTCTAATCCGGCTATTTCTAATTAATTATAGCGATCTCTATTTTGGCATTTGGCTTTACGAAAATCAGCTATTTGGTAACATTTATTTTCTTGCATACCTTGTTTTTTTGCGGTAGTGTTTTATTTTTCTGGGCACTCTGTTAGGCCGGGAAGCAGGGGGGTATGATGTTATTGGGCAGGTAGCTCAGTCGGTAGAGCAACGGACTGAAAATCCGTGTGTCGGCGGTTCAAATCCGCCCCTGCCCATTTTGAAATTCTCTGACTGGCAGTTGCTTCCTGGGCCGCGAGTAGAGAAGGTATTATACCGGTTGTCCGCTGTTCACAACAGCCTTATCAGGCCTGGTTATGAGTGAAACGGCTATACTATAAAAATCAGCATGGTAAAGCTTTTTTCCCGATGAGATACGATTCACGAGTCACTGCCGTAGTAAGAGCAGTATGTCCGGTCCGTCTCCCAGATAGTCACACAATGCAGCTGCCTTTTCCCGAATTGTCCCATGAGTTTACTCCAGGCAAAGGCGGTGATATTTTCAACCGTAGGATTGATATTTTCAAATCCTGCCACATCGACATTCAGGTTCTTGTGGTCGACAAGCTTGATAAATGCCTCCTCGACAATTTTTTCAAATTCTCCCGCACTATGGCCGTCCTGCTCTATAGGCCCTTTAACCGTAACCTCTATAATATAGTTATGTCCGTGCCCGGCCGGGTTGGCACACTTGCCGAACAGCTCTATATTACGCTCATTGGAAAATTCTTCATTCCATAGTTTATGCCCCGCGGCAAATTCAAATTTCTCACTAAAATAAACCACTTTGCAGTCCTCCGAATCAACTGCTATTTTCCTGAATGGATTTAATTCCAGGCACAATCTACTCAAGTGCGCCGGTGCAAACTTATCCTGAAGTTCTCGCCAGGCGTTTTTCAGGAATCCAACTATATCCACAAGCGAAAGGTCCCGGCGGCTCTTAAAAGATTCTCTTATTATTCGGCTGAGAATCGGTGCCGCGTATTTGCGAACGGCCTTGTCGATATCCGACACGTTAACAACGAAGCCAGTAGCCGGGTCGGCCTGACCGCTTACTTCCACCCAAAGGCCGAAGTAAAACGACAGCCCTTCGGACGTCGGCTTCGACGCATACGAATTGAATCCATCATCCGCGTGTAACGAGAAAGGATTTATTGAAAACCTGATTTCTCTGGCCAGCTTGTGCATACTAATTCAAATATAGAATGTAAAAATTAAAAGAGGAAAACCACCTTGGGTTTTCTTTTTATTTTGCTGATTTGTTTCTCATTTTTGACTGTTAACATGCATCAGGCTTAGTACCTCACTTCTGCTTCGCGGGTCGCTCTTGAATATCCCACGAAGCGCGCTGGTTACCATTGCGGAGCCCGGTTTTTTTATTCCGCGAATTGTCATACAACTGTGCGACGCTTCCAGTACGACCGCTACTCCTTTAGGCTTGATGTTGTCCATCAGAAAATCGGCTATCTGTACTGTGAGGCGTTCCTGAAGTTGCAGTCTTCGCGCGAAGCAGTCTACAATGCGAGCCAGTTTACTTACACCAACAACGGAACCGGTTGGCATATACGCGACGTGGGCCATTCCGATGAACGGCATCAGGTGATGTTCACAAACACTGTAAAAAGATATATCGCGCAGTAAAACTATCTCGTCATATTTTTCCTTGAAAACCGTCTCCAGGTATTTTTCTGGCTTTTCATTAAGTCCTCCAAGAAGCTCCTCATACATCATTGCTACCCGGCGGGGCGTGTTTTTTAATCCTTTGCGTTCGACATTTTCGCCGACCGCTTCGATTATTTCTGTGACGGCCTTTTTGATTCTCTCGATATCTATATTTGTTTTCTTTTGTGATTCCATCCTCTTATCCTTTTATTCCCTAAGACCTTTTTTTCATTAGTCCGATAAGGTATGAGCTGAGCAATCGAACACCGAATCCGCTTGCTCCTTCTGCCGTGAGTGTCTTGTCGGGATTGTTAATATCCATCATTCCCGCCATATCGATATGGGCCCACTTTGTCTTGTTCACGAACTGGCTCAGGAATGCCGCTGCCGTACAGGCCCCGCCCCATTTACTGCCGATGTTTTTCAAATCGGCAATCTTGCTTTTCATTTCCGCCAGGTACTCTTCACCACTCGGCATAGGCCAGAGTTTCTCACCGCTTTCTTTGCCCGCCTTCTCGAGCTGTTTTATAAGTTTCTCATCATTACCCATCAATCCCGCCATATAATTTCCCAGCGCTACTACGCACGCCCCGGTCAGTGTCGCAAGGTCAATGATTGGTTCACACTTTTGCTCCGCTGCGTATGCCAGAGCGTCGCAAAGTATCATTCTTCCCTCTGCATCCGTATTTTGTACCTCAACCGTTTTGCCGCTGTAAGTGTTTATAATGTCGCCCGGCCGGTAGCTTGTGCCGCTGGGCAGGTTTTCCGCCGCGGGCACTATTCCTGTAACTCTAAGGCCGAGTCGGAGTTCTGCAGCCGCTTTTATAGTAGCCATCACGGCAATCCCACCGCACTTATCCAGCTTCATCTGGTCCATATGAGCTGATGGTTTTATGCTGATACCGCCGGAATCGAATGTTATTGCCTTGCCGACTAACCCGACTGTAGGCTTGTTGGAAGCGGATTTACTCACAGGATTGTATTTTAAAATTATCAATCGGGGTTTATTTTTCGAACCTGAGCCTACGGCTAAGATACCCCCCATTTTCTTGGTTGCTAATTGTTTATCCTCGAGAACTGTGCAACTAACGCCCGGCAGACTTCGCGTAAGTTTCTTTGCCTCTGAGGCCAATGTTTCCGGATTAATGACGTTGCCGGGACGGTTAGCCAGTGTCCTGGCATAATTTTGCGCTCTACCGATTATAGCACCGGTGGAAACTCCTTTGTTTAATTTTTTTAGCTTTACCGGGTTAGAATCCACCAGCTCAGCGGTTAGTGTTTTAGGTCGTCCATTATCCTCTTTAGTGACGAATTCATCATAGCGAAAGGCCCCGAGGTAAGCTCCTTCCGCCGTTGCCTGTCCCGTTTGCTCGGCCTGAAACTTGTTCCCGAAGGCTTGGTGGATTGCTAGTCCAATGGTCTTTAATTTCATATTAACGGCTTGGTTTGTCGCGAGTGCGGAAGCTCTTCGAATCGTATCAATTGTTGCTGCTTTTTTCTCGCCCAGCCCCACCAGCAGCACTCTTTTAGCTGCAATGTCGTCTGCCGTATAAATGAGGTTGCTTGTTTGCTTTTTGCCCTTAAAGTCACCCAAATCCAGCACTCTCCTAATGGAGCCACCAAGCTTACTGTCTAAGCCTGCGCATAGCTTGTCGAGTTTATTTATATCGGAATACAAACCAATCGCCAGAATGTCGGCTTTGTATTGAGAGGCCTCTGCTTTATTTGTTTTCACGTTAACTTCGATGATTTGCTTCATTTTAACTTTCCCTTTTAACTTTTTGTTTTTTCTCAGCTCTGTGTCTTAGGTAACTTTCTATGAATTCATCGAGCTCGCCGTCAAGTACCGCCGAAACGTTTCCGCTTTGAAACTCGGTCCTGTGGTCTTTTACCATTTGGTAAGGCTGCAGAACATAGCTGCGTATCTGATTGCCCCATGCTATCTCGCCTTTCTGACTGTATAGCTTGGCTGTCTCGTCGTCCCGTTTCTGCTGTTCCAGCCGATACAGCCTGGCCTTCAGCATCTTCATTGCCTGAGCGCGGTTCTTGTGCTGGCTTCTTTCCTTTTGACATTGTACTGTAAGGCCGCTCGGCTCGTGTACAATCCGTACCGCCGAGCTTGTCTTATTCACATGTTGTCCTCCTGCTCCACTTGCACGGTAGAAGTCGACTCGCAGGTCCTCATCTTTAATTTCAATATCAACATCATCATCGTATTCCGGTATCACGTCAACCGCTGCAAAACTCGTATGACGACGGCTTTGCGAGTCGAACGGGCTTATCCGCACAAGCCTGTGGACTCCAATCTCGCACGAGAGTTTCCCAAAGGCAAACGGCCCACTTACACGTAACGTCAGCGACCGAATACCTGTTTCTTCACCCGGCGTCAAATCCAGCTCCTCATACTTGTAACCCTTTTGCTCAAAATAACGGGTGTACATCCGCAGAAGCATATTTACCCAGTCGCAGCTTTCTGTCCCTCCTGCGCCGGCATGAATGCTGAAGAAGCAGCCTCTCATATCATCCGGGCCTGACAACAGCCCCTGAAGCTCTATAGCATCGCATTTCTTTTCCAATTCGGCCAAGTCGGTTGCCAACTGTTCCATCAATCCGGAATCCTTCTCTGCCGCCGCCAACTCAAACAGCCCGGCTAACTCATCCGTACTGCGAATAATTTCTTCGGCCGGTTCGATTAAAGATTTTATAGCGCTCAATTGTGATACTAAAGCTGTCGCTGAGTCCTGATTGTCCCAGAATCCGGGCTGTGCCATCCGTCGTTCTAACTCTGAGCGCAGCGTCCTTTTTCCAGGCAGGTCAAAGCCAGTCCCGGACCTTTCGGACCCGGGCCTGCAAACTCGATATTGCCGATTTAAGTTCTGCCGTTTCCATTATATATTGCCCCAATTCCCTTCTGGTTAATTAAACTCTATACCAGATTATGCCAATTTATGCAATCGGTGCTTTGATAACTCTTGACGTAACCTTTGTCTTCGGCCAATCCGGAACAATTATAACCGTCGGAACCATTATAAAAAAGGAAAATACGACACTAACGTTATCTGATGCAATAGCTGAGCGCCTATTTGTTTTTGTTAATTGCAACCTGGCCGGCTATAATAAAAGTGTAACTATGTTTATCGACAAAGCAAATATATGGGTAAAGGCTGGTAATGGCGGTGACGGCTGCGTCAGCTTCCGCCGGGAAAAATATATCCCAAAGGGCGGACCTGACGGCGGCGACGGCGGAAAGGGCGGCAGCGTTTATTTTCAGGCTGTCGAGGGTCTCGATACACTGTTGGATTTTGCCGGCAGGCACCACTGGGTGGCTGAAAATGGTAAGACCGGCTCCGGCCGGAACAAACATGGCGCAGATGGCGCCGAGCTTATTGTACGCGTTCCTCCCGGCACACTAATTTATGATGACGAGCTTGATGTAATGTTAAAAGACCTTGACCGGCCGGATTTGAAGGTCTGTATTTGCCGCGGCGGCAGGGGGGGGAAGGGAAATAAAGCCTTCGCCACTTCCACAAATCAAACACCGCGATACGGGCAGAAGGGCAAACCCGGCCAGCAAAGAAACATAAGGCTCGAGCTGAAGCTCATTGCTGATGTTGGCCTGGTCGGATTGCCCAATGCCGGGAAAAGCACGCTTATCTCTCGATGTTCCGCCGCCAGGCCGAAAATCGCCGATTATCCGTTCACAACACTTGAGCCTGTCCTCGGCATCGTCGAATTGACCGATTTTAGGCGGTTTGTAATGGCCGATATACCGGGCCTGATTAACGGTGCTCACAAGGGTGCGGGCCTTGGCTTTGAGTTCCTGCGCCACATAGAGAGGACTCGAATCATCGTTCATATACTTGATGTAATGCCGCTCGACGGCTCGAAGCCTGCCGAAAATTATCAGGCCGTCCGTAAGGAGCTGGAACTTTACAGCGGAGCCCTGGCCCAAAAGCCTGAGTTTATTGTCGCGAACAAAATCGACCTTGACTCGGAAGGTAAAGCACTGACCGAGCTAAGAGAAACAATTCGCGGCGAAATTTTTCCAATCTCGGCAGTTACAGGTGCCGGCCTTAAGGAGTTGAACGAGTTTCTTTTGCAGAAGCTGAAAGAATTTAGGGCCGACAGATAAGTTTCGAAGGAGTTGATATGAACATAATAGCGATAGACATCGGCAATACGAATATCACAGTAGGCCTGTTCCTTGATGGTAAGGAGCAGTTTATTAAGGCCGTCCCGGGTGACTCAACGAGTAAACTAACCGAGATTATCAGCTCAGGATGGACAATAGTTCCACTGGTAAAAAGTGCCAGAGAAAAGAAGAAAGACGGCGTTATAGTAGCCAGTTCCGTCAAGCCTGCCTGGACGAAAAAAGTCCGGCAGATAGTTAAAGATAAGCTTACAGAAAAGCTGCTGCTTATAGGCAGCGATATTCCTTTGCCTATGGAACTTGCCCTCAATGAGCCGGAAAAGGTTGGCACGGACCGCGTTGTCGCCGCCGCCGCCGCTTATGCCGTCGTCAAGGATGCCGTCGTTGTTGCGGATTTCGGAACCGCAATCACAATCGACCTGGTTGATGGACAAGGCAGGTTTCTCGGCGGGGCGATTTTGCCCGGCTTTAAGATGTCCGCAGAGGCTCTTGAGCTCAAGACCGCAAAATTGCCAAAAGTGAGAATGAAAAAGCCCAGGCAGCCTTTCGGAAAAACTACCCAAGAGGCAATACAATGCGGCTTGTATTACTCTGCCATCGGCGCTATTGAGGAGATAGTCAGACGCTATGCCGAGACAATCGGCAAATGGCCGCAAATAATTCTGACCGGCGGTGCCGCTGAGCTGATAAAAGATGATTGCGCCTTCGTTGATGACTTTGTGCCGAATCTTGTAGTCAAAGGCATTGTTCTGGCATACATTGAGTACCTTGAGGAACGTGCAATCTGAGTGTTGTTATGGATACATTAGCTGCGGTAATGACTGCTAAAGGCGTCGGGGCCATATCCAGCATCCGTCTGGCAGGCCGGAATGCATCACGAATAATCGAGCGGATATTCAAGCCCCTTGGCGGTAGGCCGCTTATGATAAAGGATGGCAAAATCCTGCTCGGTGACATCCTCGACAACGGCGGCCTCATCGACCATGTCATTATCGGTTGCGAAGATGCTGAGAATTTCTCTATCAACTGCCACGGCAATCCACTTATAGTTTCCGAAATAATGCGCCTTTTATTGAAAAACGGTGCTAAGTCCGCCCAGCCTGAAGAATTGCTGAAATGTCATTTTAGCGATGTCATTCAGGCTAATTCGATTGCCCTCGAAGCGCAGCTTGCCCAGATAAAGGCGGTTACTTTAGAAGGTACGAAGATTATCCTTAATCAGGCTGGCACCGGCCTTGCCGGGATGCTGACTGATTGGCTGGACGGTATTGATTCGATTCGGCTTGATGAGATTCACCGTCAAGCCAGCCTGATACTTGAAAACTCACAACCAGCCCGACTGATTATAAGCGGCTGCTCGGTAGTCATCGCAGGCCCGCCCAACAGCGGCAAAAGCACACTGCTTAATTATCTCTGCGGCCGGCAGAAAAGCATCGTTACCGATATTCCCGGCACTACCCGGGACTGGGTCGGGGCGACCTGCCGGCTCGAAGGACTTTTAATGGAACTCTTTGACACTGCCGGCCTTGCTGAGTACCTCGCTGCTGAAATTTCTGTTGACAAGGCCGCTCAGGAGAAAACCGCCGAGTTGCTTGCCAACGCCGACCTGATACTGCTTGTCCTTGATGGCAGCAGCGATTCCGAGCAGCTCACTGAGCAAATGCTTAGCAAAATCGCGCATACCAGGATATTAGTTCTTTTGAATAAGTCTGATTTGCCGGCCAGATTCGACGAAGGGAAACTGCCTAAAAAGCTGGGTCTGCCGCTAAGAGTGAGCGCCAAGTTTGGCCACGGTATCGAGCAGCTTATCACACAAATACGTGATATTTTTGGCGTTAGCGGTTTTGACCTGAAAATCCCTGTCTGCTTTACAGAAAGGCAGCAGCTTCTGATGAAACAACTGGCAAATATCGAATCTAAAGACAGCGCCACCCAGGTCATATCGGAATTGTTAAATGGCCCGGTTTAAAATAGACTTTGCCCCCAACTTCTTAAAAAAACCTCTGGCAACCTGCTTTTGGGGTATATCTTAAGTAGCTGTTTTTAATCCTGATTTAAATACACTCGGAGTCGGGAAGCCCGCCACAGTCCGATTGTAAAACCATCTATCCTCTGAAGCGACTACTCCACCATAGTTGTATTAAAGGGGGCCTAAAAGTCCAGGACAATGCGAAACCCGAATTGGCTGTCCCGAGTGACCGGGGTAGCGTAGTTGAAGCGGGTGGCCACACGGCAGTAGTACGCATAGCTACCCCAACAGCCACCGTGAAGAACACGATAAGTGCCGCTGGCAGGACCTTCTGGATTATCGTATGGGCTTGTATCATAGTAATTTGAGTCGTACCAATCATTACACCACTCCCAGGCATTGCCTGCCATATCATAAAGGCCGAAGCCGTTGGCTCCGCTGGTTGTCTGATAACTTGTGGCACTTCCGGGCCAGTTGTAATCGACCTTATACTTCATAGTACCATCGAAAAATCCAACCGGCGATGTATCAGGATTAACACCGTCCCAAAGAGGATGATAGCCGCTGGTCGGATTTTCATCGTATGGGTAACTGCCTGGGCTAGCGCGATAATTAGCCCGGCTATGACTGATGTTTGGATCGGACCATGGAAACCGCTTGCCGCTCAGACCGCCGCGTGCTGCATATTCCCATTCAGCCTCGGTTGCAAGGCGGTAACCTTTCTTGGTAAAATCACAGTCCCACGTTGAAAGATTGTAACAGGCTTCGTAGCCTTCCTCGCTGCTTCGCCAATTGCAGTAGGCAACCGCCCCATACCAGCTTACCTTGACCATTGGGTCATCCGACATATCACGGCCATCCTTATTCCTTACGCTGAAATCAGGGTCGCTGAAGTCAATCTGGCTATCGCTGTGCATATCACAATAGGGATAACTGTTTGAGCTGTCTGAGGCTGCATAGACAACATCCCCGACAACCTTTAACTGAGCAGGATAGGCGGAATTGAGATAATCACAGTACTGCTGGTTGGTTATCTCGAATTTGCTCATAAAGAACGAATCGAGCAATACATCATGAAGGGGCAGTTCATCGTCATAGCCTTCTGGGGAAAAATGGTCTCCCATTTCAAACTCACCAGCCGGTATACGGGCCATATCATCCAGGAAATTGGGATCGCCGGTAAGCCACTGATTTGCCATTATGGCGAAATCCACAAAATTGACAAAACAGTCGCCGGTAAGGTCGGCCGACGGACAATCAGCAAGCCCGGAGCTGACTGAAAATAGAAACGTAACCAATGAAATGCGAACAAGTGATTGTTTCCACTGCATTTCTCGCTCCTCCTGATTATCGCCGACACTTCGTATTTATAGCGTAGGGCTCTACACACCCACATCGCTGTCTGTCGTTTCTATAGCTCTGCTATAGGTATAATATAAAATCAGTCAGAAAAAGCAAGGTTTTCCGGTAATTTCTCTGGAATTTATCGTAAAGTAAATTTGTATGAGTTGATTCTTGGCCAGCGGATAATAAAGGGCCGTTGATCCGTGATGAGTAGAAAGCGGGATACCCGAATAATACTTCTATATCCTTTACTGTGCTTTGTAGGCTTTTAGGAAGGAATCCGAATAAATTTGCTTGTTCATAAGCATCTCTGCCGTTGCCACCACGTTCATCATATCCTGGTCGAGCGCTTCCATAATGGCGGCATCGCAGCCGTGCGACAAGGCCATAGCAAGAAAAATCCGATTAATCAGACTTCTTTCGGTCGTGCCCTGAGAAATATTGGAAAGCCCCATTACAATATGCGGCGGCGGGTCGGCCAGGTATTTTATCTGGTCCATCGCCATCAGCACATTCAGCGGTTGAACCTGTGCATTAGGGACATTTACCGGCAGGATAATCGGGTCGATGAATAGGCGCTCGGGCCCGAATCCTTTTTCCATAGCCTTTGTTACGATCTCGGCGGCAAGTGCAACGCGAGTGTCCACATCCTGCGGCACACCGTTTTTGTCCATAGTCAGCGCTATAAGTTTACCATCAGGCCCGGCCTGCTCGGCCATTTCGATATATTTATCGAGTATTTCCTCATCATTTTTCTTGTTAAGCGGACTGGAGTTAAGCAGAATGCCCCGGTTGGTATCCGCCACCTTCAGACCCGCTGCGATAACGTCCGGCTTTTGCGAATCCAGACAAAGAAGCGTGGAGCAACCGGCCTGAATAGTTTCAACAAGCCACTGCATTGTTCCGGCCTGGTCAGCAGCGGCCGTTCCCACATTCACATCCAGATACGACGCACCCGCAGCCGTCTGTTTGGCTGCAAGGTTCTGAATCACTTCTTTGTTTTTTCCCGCAATCGCCTTTTTGACATCATTAAACATCCCGTTAATTCGTTCGCCAATAATTATCATCCTAATTCCTTTCTCTGAGCTTCTTGCTCGCATCCTGGAAGGTCGGTTGCAAGAAAAACTATCACTGCCATATCTGGTTTATAAAGTCCTTTACGGTTTCGACCGACTTCGGGTGCCGCATTCGAATAATATCCGCACCGGCCTGTAGAAGACACATTGCCGTTACAGTTTCCCAGGTCGGTCCTCTTTCTTTCACATCTCCCCAGCCGGGCGCATCTTCGAGTTTAGCTTCCTTTACACGCCAAGACTCATAGCCCGCATCGCAGATGACCGGCATCGCCATCATTTTATCCCCGCCCAGGGCGGCAAGTCTTTGCCGTTCCTGAATGGAATACGAATACTCTATTCCGTAGCCCAGAGCGCCCGTCGCTTGGAATGTAACAATCTTTTCGAGAGGAAAGCCCATATCCGATACGAGGATATTGACCTGCTTGGCGATGTTAATATCGAGCGGCGCCTCAGTAATAAGATGGTGGCCGTCCGCCAGGGCGATAGCAGTCAGGGACTTGTAGTTGCCCTCGATAACGGTGCCAACAAGGCAATTTTCACCCTTGGCCGCCTCGCTTACTTTGGGCATAATCTGATTATCCTTCTCGTCGTTGCCGCAACCCCACAGAATAAGCGGAACGCCCACCGCCTGCAGAACCTGTTTTGTTACCCCTACGGCATAATCGGCATCTTTATCACCTTTGTCCGGATGAATAGCCTCAAACTTCAGACACAAAATTTCTGCGCCGAACTCTTCGACGCACTTTTTCGCCCACGCTGCAGGGTCGCCCAGAACATCCTTATACGGCTCAAGCAAAACCGGCGGCCAATCCTCCGGCGGGCCGTCAAGAACATCCATAGCAATAACAGGCTTTTCGCCGACATCTTCTTTGGACCCGCCGTAGACAACGTTCCGCGAACCGCCCACAGTAACCGTTGAGGTTCGCGTGCCGCCGGCTTGGCTCGTCGCACCGAGTGTAACTTTATTCACACAGCCGCTGAAACTATCTGTAACTTCAGGTACTGCCATTTGAAATCCTCCGGAAACTTTAAGTGCTTTTTTCCTTAATCCTTAACTGTTGGTTCAATATCCGGCTTACCGCGGCAAATGCGGCGTTTTCCTCATTAATATCAAATATTGTTCTGCCATTAACACATACCTCTTCGACCGCATCATCGCAAGGCACACACCCGAAGGTACTGATGCCCTCTATTTTGCCTCCAGCGCCGCTTTCCTTGTTCCATATAACGCCGATTTTGCCCACTGTAATAGGCAAAGATTCAGTCAACTCGAAAATCCTCTTTACTGAGATTATTCCAATCGGTGTGGACTCTGCTACGATAAATAATACATCAACATCGTTGGTAGTCCGGCGTGAAAGGTGTTCCATTCCCGCTTCGTTATCAACTACGACAAAATCGTAGGCATTAGCCGCCTCGTCAAGAAACTTTCGAAGCATATTATTAACTGCACAATAGCAGTTTGGCCCCTCCGGCCGGCCCATAGTAAGCAGGTCAAAATCCCTCTCCTCAGTAATCGCCTGCTGAAGGCCGTATTCAAACGAGCGCATTCGGTCCATTCCTTCTCCACGCTCCGAGGGTTTTTTAAGCGCATCTTCCCGCAACTGGGCGACCGTGCTGACCGGCTCAACTCCCATCATCAAGCCAAGGCAGGAATTCGGGTCCGCGTCAACCGCCAACACGCCGCGGCCGGACTGGTTCAGCATCGCTCTGACTATCATAGCCGCTATAGTGCTTTTACCGGTTCCCCCTTTTCCACTTATCGCGATTGTCACAGCCATTTTTATAAGTTACTAATCCTCAATTTTCAGTTTTATACTCCGCCCACTGCCGCTACCGACGGGAACAGCGACAAATCCGTATGCGGCAGGAACTTCGCCTGAATAAACTCCTCCATATATCCGGGGTGACTCATCAAATCGAGGTATGTCATTTTGCCGGCTATCTCCTCGGCCGTATCAAGAGCCTTTCGGCTCAACAAAACCGTTTTGGCCCCGGCGATGGATGTATTACCCACAAAATGAATTCTCTCAATCGGCACATCCGGCAGCATCCCGACCGTAACTGCCCTTTCGACATTCAGAAAATTCCCGAAACCACCGGCCAGATATATCCCGTCGATGTCACTCGGCTTTATCTGTGTCGAATTCATAAGCGACCTGATCGCTGCAAACACCCCTGCCTTTGACCGAATCAAATTATCGATATCGGCCTGGGTTATCACAATCTCCCGCTGGCCGGCCTGGGGCGTGACTAACTGGAACTGCCAGCCCTCGTCCCCTTCGCTTAGCCTTTCGTCTTTGCCGAGTGTGAATCGGCCTGTGCGGTCGATAATTCCGTTTACAAAAAGTTCCGCAAGCGTATCCAAAAGCCCTGAGCCGCAAATACCGGCCGGCGGCCCACCTCCGACGGTAGTAAACTCAACAGTGCCGTCCGGAAGGATATTCAATTTCTCAATGGCGCCGGCCGCTGCACGCATTCCGTGTTTGACCCCGCTTCCTTCAAATGCCGGACCAGCCGAGCTCGAAGCGCAAACCAGCCAGTCACGATTTCCCAGAACTACTTCCCCATTAGTGCCGATGTCAACAAAAAGTGAGATTTCCTCTTTCGTATAAATTCGAGTCGTCAAGACTCCTGCCACTATATCGCTGCCCACGTAGGCCGCCACGCTCGGCAGGCAGTACAAAAGACCACGTTTATTTATCTGGATTCCCGCTTCGGCCGCACGAATGGGTGGAACGAAGCCGGCCGATGCAACATACGGCTCTTTGCGGATGCGGGTCGGGTCAAGACTCAGTAAAAAATGGACCATCGCGGTATTACCCGAACATATAACCGCGGTAATATCCTGCAAGTCAACTTTCTGTCTTGCCGCCATCGTAACGATGAGATTATTCACATCCTGAACAATCCGGTCCTGAAGCTGGTCAAAAGCATTATTTTGTTCAGCGTAAATGATTCGACGGATGTAATCTTCTCCGAAGTTTATCTGGCTGTTATATGTGGCCTCGGTGTCTATCGTCTCGGCTGTGCTAAGGTCAAGAAGATGTGCCACAACTGTTGTAGTGCCAAGGTCAACGGCCACTGCAAAATTCGTTTTGCATCCCCTGTCGGGGTCAACCTCAATAACCTCAGTCGTACCGCCCCGCCGACCAACAGTTACCGCGACCTTGTAGTCAGCTTCCTGAAGCAAACTTGGTAGCTTTTGCAGGATGCGAAATCCGGTTTGCATAATAGGTGCATCAACTACACTACGAATTGCGACATACAGCCGTTCGTGGTCTGCCGTGTGGTCCCGCACAGTCGGGGGAGACATCTCAACGCAAAGTTTCCGCACCAACGGATCAAATTCAAAAAGTCCTGCTTCAGCCTCACCTTTGAGCTGGCTGAATCGCCGGGCATCCGAATCCATCAGGATTTGACTCGTTTCCAGCGTGTGCGATTTCGGCACAGTAACTGTCAGGTCCGAAAGCACCTTTGTCTGACAGGCCAGCACTATATTTTCCCGCGTTTCTTCGGGAGTTAATAAAGCCGTGGGCCTGCTTTTGAACTGCCCGGCGTCTATCACAACCTTACACTTGCCGCAATATCCATCGCCCCCACAGATGCTCGTTAGATAAACCCCCGCTTTGTGTGCCGCTTCCAGCAGAATCGCCCCAGCCGGGACTTCCACGCGCAGGCCGCTCGGCTCAAACTGAACTATGCATTTTCTTTCCTTCTCTTGTCCCATTATTTCCAGATTTCCTGCAGATACTTGGGCAGCATTGACGACTCCCTCGGCCCAACCATAATATCCCATCCGGTAGCCTCTTCGAGCTTACCACTCATTACCGCAACATAGCCCGGAATTATTAGCTTCTTGTGCTTGACCAGCCCCGCCACGTTCAGTTTTTCCATAGCCTGGGCAACGGTCTTCTCGTTAAGTTTGTCGCCCGAATAAGCCGTCAGCACACTGGTCCCCTCCGTATCAACGACCAGGATATACGACGGCACGCGTGCAGCCTCCACATCAGACTCGACCGTATAATAAGTCAACGAGAAGTTCGTCGTAAACATAACAGGTGAATTCTCGTTAACTTCGCCTATCGGGTATATCTTCGGCTCGACCTGCACCGGCTTCTGTGGGTCGGTGTAAATATTCATCACCGTGGTAAGTATCGCCAGGACGGCTGCTGGCGAAGTCGTATCAAGAACAATAACACCGGAATATTTGCAAACAAGTGCTGATGCGACAGCCGCCTGCTGATACACGTCACCATCAGGCACAAAAGACAAAGTCGGGTATCCCAGCGGCCGGAAAACCTTCTTCAAAGCCAGGACTCGCAGTCTTGAGAAATTGTAAAACTGCTCGTTCAGCTCAAGCCCCCCAAGTGAAAGAACAATATCTTCAACGCCCTGGGCCTTGATTTTCTCGGTCAAATCTGCCAGCGCTTCTATTGACTCGGCCCGAGCAACAACGGGACAATTTATATCCTTAGCTATTTTTGCCACCTCTTCAACCGATTCCGGGGTTGCAAAAGCAATCAGTGGAATCCTGTCGGCAACCTTAGGGGCCGCGGCAGCAAGTGCTTTTGCGGACTCGGAGACCAGAATTATTGCAATTGAGGTTGATGATTTTACCGTCTCTGCAGCGGCCGAAAAAGTCTCGGCCGAGCCGCTATCATTCACAATCGCTATGGCACCAACGCCTATCTTCGCGCCAACCCGCTCAAACTGCAGCTTGTTTATCGCCTCGATTCGTTTCTTAAGCTCATCACCGCTGAGCTTATCGGATACACTTACCGAAATGACGGTTGGGCTGTAGAATTTCTCCTCGTGCCTGAACATAACCGTTTCCTGCCCGAGCTGTACTTCGTTTTCATCCTTGCCGAACTTCACCAGATTCATAGGTGGAGCCGCGGCCGCGGCCAACAGTTTCTTGGCCTCCTCTGAAGCGTGCGGACAATCATCCAGTTTCGCCCGCTTCTGCGCAAGCTGCATAGCAAAAGCAAGGCAGGTAGGCATCCCACATTTCTTACAGTTCGTCTTGGGCAATAATTTGAAAATCTCTAACCCCGTAAGTGCCATAATCCGTCCTTTCTTATATTCCGTCGTTTGTCACTTGCAAGAGTAACATATTTTAGAACATGGGCTGCAGATTTGCTGCCGGATGTTCGGCCTTGGTAATGAACTGCAGTACTTCTTCTTCGGTGCTCGCATTCGTCTCGTCCGCAATCTTGTCGATAAATCCCTCTCCGCCCAGGCTCAGCTCTTCTGCCCGCCCGGCAAAAGCATCCTTAATTTCTTCTTTTAGCATTTTCGGCATCCATACTATTCGTCGGATTCCGCCCTCTGCGGCTATAAACTTTTTTGAGTTGATGTAGTGCTTTGAGTGTCCGATGAAGCCGGGCGTTTGCTGTCCGCCGCCCACCGTTCCGGCAAGCGTGGAAAACTTCATACCGCATGGGGTCATCTCTGCAAACTCCCGATTGACAATCATTATTCCACCGGTGGAAGGCAGGACAGCAGAGATACACTCGAAACAGCCGCAGGATGTCATAGGGTCTGTAATCATACTATACTGGCTCATTCGCTCAACGTTACCACCGCTGGTCTTGAGGACAAATTCGTTTACCTTGTCCCACTGGCCGATATTCTGTTCGATACAATTGCCCTTCTGTATTGGCTGGTTTGGGCCGGTGGGAGTTATCTCATACGCGGCCCGGCAGTCCAACCAGCTATATGCACCGCATAAACCGGGCCTTTCCGGCGAAACCACACAGACGTGGTTCGGAGCGAAACTTTGACAAAGCGTGCAGGAGTAAAATGTGTCCACGTCTTCATCTGTCATACCTGCAATACGTTTATCGCGCTCGGCGAATACCTTGCGGGCCATCTCCCGAAGCTCTACAACTCTTTTTTCGTCACTGAAAATCTTGACCTGCACCTTGTCCAAAATGTTGGAATACTGCTCGTGATACATCGCGTGCAGGATTTTGCCGATATGCTCAAGCCTGAAGCCCGCCTTGAAAGCCTCCTTACTGATTCGCACCCAGCTAATGTCCCGCTGACCCATGTGCCAGAGCCCTTGTGCCTCATTCATAAACGTATGCACCTGGCGTTCGAGCACCGGCTCAAAATCAGTCTGCATTTTTCTGCCCGCCACTTCAACCACAACTGCCAGGGGCATCTGGCCTCCCTCTTTAACAGAATCCACATCCGGGCCAATCAGCTCTATCTTGCCGTCCTCAACCTCGCCAATATCCAGCATCCGAAGCCATTCAAAAGCTGGTGTCCTTTGGCCACCAAACTCGCAGTACATATCATCCTTCCTGATACGCTCACCTTCAAAAGCAGGGCTGTACGGCACCGGTATCGGCACTTCCGAGATTTTTATCTTTAACCCACGCACTTCAATCGCTTTCTCGATTATCTGCTCGTGGGGGACATTCGATACGACGTGCTCATAAGTGCAAATACCGGTCGGCAGGATTTCCGGGATATCAGAATCGGCAATAACGGGGAACCCAAAGTTGATAGCTCCCGCCGCCGTCGCGTACCATTCGTTGGTAACTTCACCAAGAGCAATAACAAATGCAAAGATTCTGTTTTTGTTATAAAGCAGATTGCGTTCGAAATTACCCGCCGGGACGCCTCCATAGCTTAGTGCCGCCCTCGCTGCAAAACCAGCCGCGTATATCGCTGTGGTAATCTCCCGCCCAAAGGGTATAAGCCGTGTATCCCAGCCCAACTCCACGCCGCCTTCGACTAACTGCTCGGCGAAGGTGGTCCCGTTATGATGGCCCGCCATAAACACGTAGAGACTTCGCTCCTGGCACTTGCGCGCGATTGAAACCGCTGTTTTCACATCCGGCGCAGCGCCAACAATCGCGGCAAAGCCCGGCGCTGAGCCGTCAACGAATTGAATGCCGCGCTCGCGCAGAATTACGTCATCTGCCGCACCCAGCCAGATACCATCCACAGGATTAGGCCCGATTAGATATTTACACGCCTCGATAATTTCCTCCGCAAAAAGCGTTGCCATACCGGCATCGAGAGTGGGACCGAGGTAAGGCAGCCACATATCATCAGTAACCGGTTTTGGCAGCAGAGTTTTTATCTCCTTCATTACCTCCTCGAAATCGGCCAGTTTTTCTACCGCCCGGCCGGTCATCGAATAAATAATCGGTATGTAATAACCGGTGTTTGGAAACTCCACCGCGGTGTCCCGGCCTTTCTGTTCGATGGCCTTCTTTAAGATATCTTCCGCCTGTGCGGCAATCTTATGTGCGCCATTTATGGCGGCGGTCGCAATAATTCTTGACATCTGTAAATCTCCTCTTAATCACTCCAGCTTAAACGGCCAGTGCCCTGCGCTCTTCCATATCATAAAGCTTTCGTTCTTTCTCCACGTTTATTCCAAGCGCTTCGCGCTTACTCTCGATATGCTCAATCATCATTTCTGCGGCCTTTATGGGGTCCCGTTCAAAAGCCCACTTGCCACCTATATCTTTTTCGATTTCGTCTGTTAAATAACGCGCCAGATTCGGAGCACCAAGTACAGGCAGCGGCTCAGCAATAACGGTGTAGACCCCGGAAGCTACGAAGTACATCCCGATGGAAACGGCCTTTTCCGACATCCATTCCGGTGCGGCGCCAGCGACAGGCAAATCTGAGATATCATCGCCAAGTCCGCCTTCGGCCACGACATTTGCCAGGATTGTCAGTACTCTGCTGTTGTCCACGCAGGAACCGACGTGAAGCACCGGCGGTATTCCGACCGTTTCACAAATTTCGGCCAACCCGGACCCGCAGTACTTCGCCGCGGCGTCGGGCCTCATCAAGCCTGCTTTTCCGGCTGCAATAGCATTGCAGCCGGTACTAACCACCAGCACATCATTTTTAATAAGGTGCTTTATCATTTCAACGTGGCAATAATCGTGTATCTGCTTGGGATTATTGCAGCCGACAACACCTGCGGCTCCTCTCAGACGCCCTGAAATGACAGCATCATTTAAGGGGCGATAACTGCCGCGGAAGCTGCCGCCAAGATTGTAAAAAGTATTTTCAGTGGTAAAACCTGCAATGCCCTGTTCCGTTACGTTTGGAATTTTGATGGCGCTTTTCCTGTTGGTGAAATTTTCAATCGCTATCCTGATAATCTTACGGGCTGTCTCGACCGCTTTATCTTCGTGGAATTCGATGTGCTGTGCCCCTGCTATTTTGCATTTTGGCGAAGTCGTAATAAGCTTTGTGTGAAAACATCCCGAGAGCGAACCGAGCGCCGGCATAATGCACTGAACATCAACTAACATAACGTCCACCGCTCCTGTCATAACGGCCAGCTCCTGCTGCAGAAAATTGCCGGCCACAGGTATCCCGTGTCGCATCAGTGTTTCGTTAGCCGTGCAGCACATCCCCGCAATGTTAATCCCCGTCGCGCCTTTGTCTTTTGCGAGCTTTACAAGCTCGTCTTCCTGTGATACCGCCACGACAATATCCGACAAGGTCGGCTCGTGGCCGTGCACAACAAGATTAACCTGCTTTTTATCCAGGACACCAAGATTGGCGCCAAATCGAATCGGCATTGGGCTACCAAATAATATATCTGAAAGCTCAGTGGCGTAAAGACTCCCGCCCCAGCCGTCAGCAAGGCAGGCTCGTATGCCCTGCTTTATAAGATTTTTATAGTCCGAGCCGACGCCTATATGCGTTCTGTGCATAATCTCGACAATCTCACGGTCAATCGACCGTGGCGTAACTCCGAACTTCTCCCAGACACGTTGTCTTGCTTTCGGAGCGTAAGCCGCTACACTGTCAAGTATTCCTTCCTGCTTGCCGAACTCGTTCATCACCATGTTCACCAAATCGGCGGCAATTTCCTTTTTTTGTCTGTCTTTGGTCTTGATGCCATACCTTGCTGCAACCTGCTTGAGTTTCGTTTCGTCCTTAATCACATAATCACAGGCCTCGCTTTCAACGGCCATTTTGAAAGTGTGCGTGATATCGCGCCCATGGTCAGAATGCGCTGCGGCACCGGCGGCAACCATTCGAATCAGGTTTCTGGCCGCGATTGTATCAGCGGTTGCCCCGCATACCCCTTCCTGCGGACCTTCTTCAAACGGGTCTATCCGACAGGGTCCCATCGCACAATTTCGACAGCAAATACCAAGCCTGCCGAATCCGCACTGCGGCTCCTGTGCCTCCAATCGGTCCCAGGCGTTTGCAATGCCTGCCTCGGCCATCAGCTCTATCATTTCCTGCGATGCTTTGTCACTGCTACGCTTCTTTGCATCCATAATTAAACACCTCAATTTAGCGGTTATTTACAATATGCTGCTCTGACGTATTACGCCATGTTAAAGATTCACCACCTTCAAAACTCTCGACTGATATTGTCGAGGTCATAGCCTGTACCAGGACCTTTGCAAACTTTGCCCGGGGCGAGTTAAAACTATTCAGGAATTCATCCCTGTCTTCCGAGGCAAGAACCGCACGATATAGCTGCCATGCGTACTGCGAACCATTACGGCTGGTAACAAGCTGTGCGCCGACGATTCTATCTTTCTTGTCGGTTAACAGTTTTGCCAGCTCAAAGGCCTTCGGGCCGTAATCCTTGTCAACTTGCTCTGGCGCCATCAGGTCCTGCACCTTAACTGCAAGGTTAACTTCTTTTGCAGTTGTTGTACTGTGCCCTATGCTGAATATCTGCACACCTAAAATATCATCAGCCTGGGACCGCAAAAAGCCCTTTGTCTGTTCGTCTCCTCCTGCTGCGTTTCGGCCTGCAATCCTGCCGGCCATAGCGCCTATACTGCCCACGGGTGAATACAGAAATTTACCCGTTCCTAAATCGGGGCTTTCCGCACAGTCGCCGGCAGCATAAATATTCGGCACCGATGTTTGCATTCGACTATCAACTTTAATAGCTCCGCTCTTTCCCAATTTGATGCCGCATTTCTCTGCCAGAGCTACGTTTGGTTTCATTCCCGCCCCCATAATCACAACCGTTGTCGATATTTTTTTGCCCTTATGAATTACATATTGAACCGATTTTCCTCCTCCAACCTCAGAGATAGCCTCACCGGTTAGCATCCTTAATCCCCGGCGTTCGAATCTTCTGCTCAAATACTCAGAGACTTCCGGCTCAACAAGTTTTCTCAGTATGCGTGAACGAACATTAAAGTAAACTTCCAGGCCCTTATGCATAAGGGCCTCGGCAATTTCGAGCGCTATAAAGCCTGCGCCAATAACTACAGCCGAATCTGCATCACTAACCGCATTAACTATCTGCCGAGCACCCTCAAAAGTTGTGAAAGTACACACGCCATTCTTATCCGCACCCGGTATCTTTGGTATGATTGGATAGCCACCGGTCGCAATTACAGCAGAGTCAAACGCAAGCTGCCGTTTTTTCCCTTCGCTTTCGAAGGTTATAACTTTTTCTTTGACGCTAATATCAGTAACCTCAGCAGGGCAGAGCAGTTTTATATTGTAACGGGTTAATGTACGTTCCGAAAAGACGCCCACCTGACCGGGCTCTGAGATATAACCGGAAATCAAGGCAGGAATACCGGGCCTGCGATAGGCCGTCGCATCATTACTGATGACCGTTACTTCTGCATTTCTATCCTGCTCTGCGGCAGCTATAGCCGCCATCATCCCCGCCGCACTGCCGCCGATTATGACTACTTTTTTCACTTGGTTTTCTTTCTTGTTTGCGATTTAGTTTCTTCGCGTGACTTTTTCTTGAACTGCTGCGATGCCTTCTTTCGTTTCGAGTCTGTAAGTTCATCGATAGATATACATACAAGTGCTTTTGTAGGACAGGCTGCGACACATTCCGGGTCCTCGCCAGCCTGCAAGCGCTCGAAACACATATCGCACTTGATAATCGCCCGTCCTTCTCTGCCGATTTTTAAGATACCAAACGGGCAAATGAGCATACAAAGTTTACATCCTATGCATAAATCTTCATCGACCACAACAGGGCTCTGGTCACTTTCCCGCCTAATCGCCCCGGTCGGGCAAATCTCGATGCAGGGGGCCGCTTCGCAGTGCCTGCACTGGATAGGCACGCCGTATTCACCGGCCGCTTCTACACTCAGCATTCGCTGAGGCTTCGGCGACTCAGCTACCGCTTCCTGAAGCTCTTTCGATTTCGAATGCGCCACAGCACACGCAATCTCACAGCTTTTGCAGGCCAGGCATTTATCTATATTAACAACAATTATTTTATCCATTTCTACTCTCCGGCAAAATCTGCTCCGCCGCGCCGACTCTAAGTATCCACGGTCGCCCCGGCTAAATCTACTAACCTCTCTTTTACATCCTTCATTCTACTGACAAGTTGTCCGGCAGCCTCAAATATCGATTCACGCTGCAAATCCGCCCGCAACAAAGACGGATTATAGTCAAGACTGGCCAGAACATCTACCTCTTTCAACTCCGATTTGATTATTTCAACCTGATGGTCCTCTGTAATCTTATTTGCAATGGCGGCAACGTTCTTCAATCCCATCTGTCGGGCCATTTTTACAATTTTCTGTGCCGTTTCTATGCTCCTTGCTCCCGGCTCGACAACCACAATCAGCACATCGATACCCTGTACGCTTGCCCTGCCCATAAATTCGACACCCGCGGCAAGGTCGACGATGATAAGCTCCTGCCGTTGCAATATAGTATGGGTAAGCAGTGTCTTGAGAAATGCCGACTCCGGACACGCGCAACCACTGCCGGCCTGTTCAATTCCTCCCAGAACCAGCAGTTTCATTCCATCAACTTCAACACAAAATTTGTCCGGCAAATCAGAAACTTTCGGATTGAGCTTGAAATATGCCCCAACCGAACCTTTGCCGGCCCCCGTTCGCTGCTCAATAAGCTCCTTCATTTCGATTAGCGGTTGAGGGGTTTTGTCCGAGGCCAGACCGAATGCAGCAGCCAGATTTGTATCCGGGTCTGCATCAATTACGACAATTTTACCGCCTTCCTGAGCGAATAATTTTGCCAAAATTGCGCAAACGGTAGTTTTACCTACTCCGCCTTTGCCCCCAATAGCTATTTTCAAACCCGACCTCAAGTTAGAGACCTCGAGCTTAAATCATTTTACTCTCTGCAGAATCCCCCCTTCCCCAGGCAACTACGCTGCCGGATTCTTACAGACCGTCATCATATAATTTGATACATCCGGCGTCAAGTTATTGTTCAATCGATTTAGCAAATAGTCAAAATACAACTGAAAAGCCCTTTCGATGTCCACATATATACTTTAGATACTATCTTAATAAAAACCTTTCTAAGCGACTTCGGCGTCGGCCTGAATTAAAGCCTTGGCTGCAAGCTTCACAGCTGTCCACAACGCATCCAAAGGAAGATGCTCTGCCGCAGTCTGGTCAAATAGAAAAGTTGCCCGCGCAGGAAACTCATCACATTGGCGCCAAATGACGATAGTTAGTGGTACTCGCGGCAGAATAAAAAATTGAATTGACGCGTCACCAAAATCACACACCTCTGCGTTAAGTCTTTCTGCCAGTCTTAGGAGCCTTTCCGGATTTTTGCCAAAAGCCTCTTCAAGCTGTCCGGTTGGCAAAGCATGCGGGCCGCGAAAGAAAAATTGCCCACCGTTTAACAGTTCAGTACCAACATCCCTGCCGGTCATCGGCAAATCCTTGGCATTTATCAGATAGGCAAGAATACAAAGCTGTTCGAGAAAACTTGCATCCTGCTCTACGGGTGCATCTGCGGTGATTATAATTTTTTTGTCGTCCGGTTTGGCAAGATATTGTTTGTTAATGAATGTGATGGTGTATTGGCGCTGTTGTTCATTGTACAGGCACTTTGCCCGCCCAGCCGTTAATTTCGGCTCAAGCTTGGAAAGTTGCAGCCAAAGATCTTCGTTAGCCATATTAAAACGATTAAAGAAATGTTATCAAATTACTAAACCGCACATACTCGTCGTTTACTAATTTTCAAAGTTATTATATTCGGAAGGTTAACTACATACAACCAATAATAGCAGTCGCAAAACAGGTAAATAATTGAAATACTATGGACAAGTGAAATATAGATGCTACAGTTGAAAGCTTTTAAGGGGTGTATTCCTATTAATCACTGTCGGACCGGCGGGGCAACTTTGTTTTTATACACATATGCACAAGCTCGTCAATTTTTTTATTTATCTTTTCTATCTCTTCGACATGCAATATTCTCTCGATTTCTGTTGCTTTCTCAGCCCAATCATCAAATCCCTCTAAAACAGCCTGCTCCTTCAAAGCCTGAATCTGAAATTGCAATTCCTGAAGGTTGTTTTTGTCGAATGTCTCCCTCATTTTTACAACCCACTTTGGCAGCTCGTGGACCAATCTCTCGATCTCTTGCATATAATCTTTTTCGGCTGCGATTTTACAGGTAATTTCACCGCTTTTTTTGATTTTCTTGAGCTCTTGAGTCTTTTGAATGTACTTGTTTATTTCGCCAAGTAAATCTTTTTTAATATCCGGCTTGTCGATGTAATCATCGAAAGGGCTCTCAAGCAGCTTTAGCCATTCGTCTGCTCCTTTTCCTTCAGCCACTGCTACTATGGATGTATTTTGGTTATAACTCTGAGACCTGATAATTTTTGCCGCTTCCCAACCCCCAATGACCGGCATCTCAATATCCATAATTATAATATCAAACTTATACCGACAAGAAAGACCAACAGCTTCGGCCCCGTTCGAACATGTGATAACTTTATAGCCAGCCTGCTTTAGTAGATTATACGCAGTGTCCCGGTTCTGTTGCTCGCTGGATGCAAATAGAACCACTGGAACCTTTTCTGATTCATTATGTTCTTCAGGGAGTTTGTCTTTCGCCATATTCCAGTCCTTGATTAAAGCATTGTCGATTTTTCAGCCTTTTTTAAGATATCGTTTACCATAGTAGAACTTACTCTGCATTCTCTCCTCTATACAGACGCAGTCGAGAAGACTACCCCCGTTTCACAATACATACGATTTCTATCGACTATCCTGGCAGGGGCCTTTATCACCGAAAATCCCAGCGTCTTATATATCCCCCAATTTGGTGCAAAAAACTACTTTCTAAAGCTGCTGACAATCTCAAGGTTCCTATAAGCAATAATCGCCCGGCTTAGGATAAGTAGCGGCCATCATGCCTCTGCATCACTCGTCCACTACCGGGCTCGTTCTTTAACGTGTCTTTGTCTTTCTGATTATGTTCTGAAGTTTAGCCATCAGCGTCCCTTGCAATTTATGTAGTTGTGTTAGGTTACCAATCAATTCCATAGCTTGTGATTTAACGATTGCCGACTGCTTTTTTCCATTATCCCGGCCGGCCCGTAAATCTTCCTTTTTATCTTTATGTTTCATCATTTTACCTTCCTTTTTATTGACCAACGTGTTTTTTAACGTATACTTTAACGAAAAGAAAGGGCAGTTTATGAAAACATAAACACAAAAGCGAACAATGCCAAATAATAATTCACAATAGCGTATAATAAATGTGTGATTTTGACGAAAAAGCGGTTATTAAGCGAATGTGTCAGCTACGAAAGGAATTTTCAGGACCTCGCGGTAAAAGAAAATTCGCACGGGCTTTAGGCATAAGTCCTTCTACCTACAATTATTATGAAAAAGACCGCCTTGCCCCTATACCTGTACTTCTGAGGATTTGCAAGTTATGTAACACAAGTCTGGAATGGCTTTTGACCGGGCAGGGAGTACAACAAAAAACAGAGAATTTCCTGAATCTTTCACTGACAAATTCTAATACAACGCCATACACAAAAAGTACAAAGTTGCTGAAAAAACTCGACTGTTTGCTTGAAAACAATCAAGGCTCAATAGACGCTGTCATCGCTTTTATTGAATTGCTTTCCGAGAACAAAGCTGCTGAAGGCAGCATGCAGGCTGTTACTTTCAAGCCGAAATCCACTCGGCCGGGCTGGATACCCGTCCTCGGACGCACCGCTGCCGGGATAGTACACTTCTGGGATGAAACGACCTTGCCCCAGCCAAAACGTTTCATAGTCGAGTTAGAAGATCTTGTCGAAAGGCATACCGGTCAGACGATACTCGGGACCAGTAAAGGCAAGGTATGGGTCGATTTACCGGCCAGACCGCTCGCAAAAGGCTTGAAGAGTAATCTTACAAGCCTTATCCAGGTAAGCAGCCAAGGGCATGATGAAGTTGTTCACTTTGTCGAGAGTAAGGAGCTTTATGAGATATTCCCGGACAGTTTTGCATTGCAAATTGACGGCGATAGTATGTCACCAAGAATAGATGACGGCGATTTCGTTATATTGAGCCCTTCGGTACCGGCTGCGCAAGGCCAGGCGGCAATAGTACGACTTAAAAACCAAATCGGTGTGACCTGCAAACTGATAAGAACTACTGAATCTGAGGTTCATCTAATACCTATAAACGAAAAATATGAAACTAAAATCGTCCAAAAGAAAGAATTGTTATGGGCGCTGGCGGTTTTATGCCATATAAAGGTTTAATAGTGAATTTCTGTTTCTTTATAATATAGTCTTTAAGAACTTTATAAGTGTACATTTTTTATTGGAGGTTTCATCAATGGTAATATGGTTTATGAGATTAATCTTCGTTATCGTCCTTATCGCGGTCCTTTTTGTCAGTCTAACTACACGTGCCCAGTCCGATACACTTATGGACAGCAGACCCTTCAATATCATAATATTAGGAGTAGTTGCCGGTGTAATTGTTCTGCTTGTGGATTTTCTGACTCCCAAGAAGTCCATTGCCGCTCTGGCCGGTATATTCTTCGGCCTACTGGTCGGAATATTCATAAGCTGGGCAATGTCACCCGTATTGGATATGATAAATGATGTATACAACTTTGAAATGGGTACTCAGGCCCTTCAAACAAGCAAATGGCTCCTCGGCATATGCATCTGTTATCTTGTCATAAGCATCGTGATACGTACCAAGGACGATGTCCGTTTCGTGATTCCCTACGTCGAATTTGCAAAGCAGTCCAAGGGTCAGAGGCCATTAATCCTGGACACTTCAGTCATTATTGACGGCCGAATTGCCGATTTGTGCGAAAGCAGATTGTTTGATGCTCCTTTGATTATACCTCGATTTGTCTTGAATGAGCTGCAGTTAATAGCAGACTCTGCGGACAAACTCAAACGTAATCGAGGTCGAAGGGGTCTCGACATGCTCAACAGAATGCAATCCAATCCCATAATCGACGTGAGAATTGACGATAAACCCGTACCGGTGGAAGAGGAAGCCACCGGCGTCGACCACAAGCTTGTCGCCTTCACCAAAGCCTGTGACGGACGGCTGGTTACAAACGACTTCAATCTTAACAAGGTCGCGCAACTTCGGGAGGTGGATGTAATAAACATAAACGACGTGGCCAACTCCCTAAAGACTATTGTGCTGCCGGGCGAGTCAATGCAGATAAAGATTGTCAAACCGGGCGAGGAGTCTCAGCAGGGAGTCGGTTACCTTCCGGACGGTACTATGGTAGTTGTCGAAGAGGGCCGGAGCTATTTAGGCCAGACGGTAATCATTACAGTCACCAGCTCACTACAGACATCTGCCGGCAGAATGATTTTTGGCAGATATGAGTCTAGTCGCTCGTCTTCGCGCCAGAACAACAATAGAATGCCGGATAGAAGACCCTTTGAACCGGGAAGGCCGATCGGCCCGCAGGTAAGAGACTAATTAACTTTGCATAACAGAATTACGGCATTGTATCTGCTTGTGTATTAAAGGTTGGGTAGTTCCCTGAGTAGTGCGGAGATGATTTTCTCTTCAGGTACTACTGATATTCTGCGTCCTCGTCGGTAAATGAATCCTTTGCCTTTTGCACAGCAGACGGCCAAGTCGGCGTCGGCCGCCTCTCCTGGGCCATTAACAATACAGCCCATTACCGCCACTCGCAAAGGTTTATCCACGCCTTTAAGTTTCTTACGTACTTTCTTAGCCAGTTTGACAACATCGACCTGAGCCCGGCCACAGCTCGGACAGACTACAAGTTCCACTTTGTCCGGCCGATACAATCCCAGCGAGGCCAGAATCTCTTTTGCTATTTCAACCTCTTTAAGCGGATTGCCGGCTGCGCTGACTCTGATTGTATCGCCTATGCCCTCAGCAAGCAAAGTACCCAGCGCAACTGCCGATGGTACAAGTGCATCTTCAGGCAGACCTGCGTGTGTTACCCCAATGTGCATAGGGTAATCAAAAACTGCGGCTATTTTCCTGTTTACCTCGATAGTTCTCAGGGCATCACGGCTCTTTGCACTCAGAACCAGCGATTTGAAGCTGCGAGTTTCGAATATCCGCACATAATTCTTCATTTCTTTTAACATCAACGCTGTTCGTTTCTCTGCGGGAACATCGGCCTTTTTCAGGTTTCTGATGCTGGCTTCGTTGATGCCGATTCGGATGGCCGTTTTGTGCATCTTCGCAGCGTCGATTATCCGTAAAATATCGCTGCGCCGTTTTATGTTACCCGGATTAAGCCGTATTTTCGCTGCGCCAGCCTCAATAGCCTCAATAGCCCGGGCAGGAGAAAAGTGAACATCTGCAACCAAAGGAACGCTCACTTTTTGAATAATCTTAGCAAACGCTGCCGTCTCAAGCCGGCTCGGCACGGCCAGCCGCACAAGTTGAGAGTCCGCCGCTGCAAGGCGTTTTATCTCTCGTACAGCTTTTTCAATATCCGCGGTAGGCACCTTAATCATAGACTGAATAACAATCGGACTCGTTGAACCGATTTTCACCGAGCCTGCCTTGACAGTAACGGTTTTTTTCCTTTTAATCATAGCTGAAATTGTATCTTGTTTTAACAGGTTGGGCAAACTAAAATGAATTTGGCTTCCCGGCCGTCTAAATGAGTGGTATAGATGTGGTTAAATACCTGATATTCTTATTACTCGTCCTGCTTGGGGGCGGGCTGTTAGTTTCGCGATATAGGAAAGGCGGTGTAAAAAAGGTGATTATATCAATCATCACCGTACTGTTAATAGCTTACTTGAGTCTCGGCCTTATACTTTATTTTATGCAGTCGTCGTTTTTGTACCGTCCGACATCCGATGTTTTTATTACTCCGGGTGATCTTGGTTTTGCTTTCGAAAAGGTAGTGTTAAACACCCGGGACGGCCTTAAGATTACCGGCTGGTATGTTCCCGCCGAAGGCGCAGAACTGACATTACTATTTTGCCATGGGAACGCTGGTAATATCACCCACCGGCTGGATAGCATCAATATATTTCACGAACTTAATGTTAACTGCTTTGTCTTCGATTACCGCGGGTACGGCAGCAGTGAAGGCAAACCGACAGAGGAAGGTACATACCTTGATGCCGGGGCGGCTTATAATTGGCTGAGAGAAAACAAGAAAGTTGCCGCACATAACATCATTATTTTCGGCAGGTCCTTAGGCGCAAGCATTGCTGCGCAACTCGCTGGTCGGGTCGGACCAGAGGGGCTGATTATCGAAAGCGGCTTTACTTCCTATGCCGATATGGGTAAAAAAATCTATCCCTATATGCCCGTTCGATGGTTCGCAAGTTTCAGCTATAACACCACAGAATATTTACAGAAGGTACACTGCCCGGTACTGGTCGTACATAGCCGAACCGATGAATTGGTGCCGTTTGAGTTCGGCCTTGAACTCTATGAAGCTACAAACGAGCCAAAGAAATTCGTAGAGATTACAGGCGGCCACAACGATGGTTTCTTAACATCAGGCCAGATATATACCAATAATCTGAGGGAATGGCTGGAATTCGTGAAGAAATACAAAACCAAAGCTGAGCCCGCCTTTCGACGTATCTCGTGAGCCGTAGTAAATTACCGTTGTGCCGGTAAACTCGACAATCATTTACCAACCTCCGAAGTGTTATAAAAAAGTGTAGTGATTTGACAGACTTATTTGATAAGAGTTATAACTTCCTGAGCAATCCCACAACAACCGCTTCAATTAGGCAGTCCCGTGAGAAAATTGTCTCATAAGAAGGATTGCCGGGCTCAAGCCGAACGCCGTTAGGCTCTTTGAAGAACCTTTTCAGGGTTGCGCCTTCGTTTTCAACTTCAGCGATGACCAACTGACCGTTGTGAGCACTCGACGTACGGCGACAAATAACGTAATCACCGTCCTGGATGTCATACTCAGTCATACTCTGCCCGCTCACCTGCAAGGCAAAGATATCGTTGTTGTTGCCGAATTCGGATGTTAATGAAAGCCGCTCGATATTTTCAATGGCCTCAACTGGAATCCCCGCGGCTACTGTACCTGCCAGCCGAATACCATCAACATCAGTTTGCTCTGCAGCGCCGGCCGAATCCGAGTTCTCAAGCAATTCGTTTGCTTCTGCGGTCAGCCTCAAAGAGCGAGCCCTGCCTCGGGAGGCTGTGAGCAGACCTTTTTGTCGCAAAGCGGCGATGTGTTCGAATACGGTGCTGCGTTTTATGCCGAGCTCGTCGGCCAATTCCTGCATCGTCGCCGAATAGCAGCGGCTGCGTTCGAAGTCCGCCAGGGCCTTTAGCAGCCTTATTTGTCGGGGCGTAACGTCTGTTACAAATTCCTTCGTGTTCACTTAGCGGTCCATCCTTTCGAAAAATAGCGGTGTCAACAGCCGGGACATTGGAATCACTCGGGCAAAACTCGGCTTGAATTGCCGTGCCGAGCATTTCTGCTATTGTACCAAGCAGTCTGGTCAGTCGACTGGTTTGTGAAACCGGTAAAGAAGTCCTACGGCCGGGCCAAACAGAGACATAGTCTCCGCCAGGCCCAAATTTACAGATTGGCTCATTATTCAGATTATCTTTCATACCAGTTCTTCCATCAGCTCTAACTTCACTTATCACTTATCGGTCAAGAGAGTTAAAAAACCCGAACAAAAACCGAACAAAAAATACGCACATTTTAAAAAAAATTGCTACTTTTTAATTCATACTAACAATAACGATAATATAGGACGTTGCTTTAAATATTTTATCCAAATAAAAACCGAGTTTTAAAAACCACAATTTTGATATATGTAATAAAGAATTTTGAAAAAAAGCATATAAGTCGGTAGTGGGTCAGTATGGTATGGTTTTTTTTAATTAGCTCTGTGGAATGTTAAGATAGATAAAAAAAGGAAGGGCGCGACCTTGCCTTTCGCCGCTACCCTTCCTAAGTTTGTTCAGGGGCTTTTCACCCCGCATCTCTGCTGTATAAATTATCGGGTATTCAAAGATACAATGCAAGAAGAAAATAATAAAAAATGTCGCCCCGCAGGGACTCGAACCCTGAACTTCATCTTTAGCAGAGATGCACGCTATCCATTTGCGTTACGGGGCGATATAAGCAATTTATAGTATTATTAGCTCTTTTACAAGTAAATAGGTGTTCAAAATAAATTTAACTTGCTATAGAGCTTCTGCCAATATATAATCACAGTATGCCTAAGCGGTCAAGTAGGAAAAAGTCTGATTTGAACCAGCTTGCAGCGTCTATAGTAGATGAAGCAACTATGAAAGAATTTCTTGACAAAGCTGCTCAAGAAGGTAAAAATCCTGCTGCTGTAATGTTAGGGCGACTTGGGGGGCTTAAAGGTGGTAAGGCAAGGGCCAAGAAATTAACTGCCAAACAGCGCAAGGAAATTGCAAAAAAGGCGGCAAAAATGCGATGGGAACAAACTTAAAGGTATTTTTCATTGGCTAAAAAGAAAAGAAGAAAATCCAATAAAAAAAATGACCGTGGCAAATCTTTTATTGCTCATAGTCCTTGGTCACGTGTTGTAGATGAAGCAAGCCAGGGATGGAAACTACGCAAAGACCTTATTGGGAAAATCGAGCGGAGATTAAGAGGTAAAGTCATTGTGTATTTTTCTTCTTTTTTTGATGAAGATGCTATGATGTCTGATAAAGACGCGGAAATGATTGAAGGTATGTTAGCAGTCGAGCATTCTGGTGGGAAGATTATTTTAATATTAAATTCCGCAGGTGGCTCTGGTTTGGCCGCAGAGCGAATTGTTAACGTATGCCGGTCATATTCTGATGGGAAATTTGAGGTTATAGTTCCTCATATGGCTAAATCTGCTGCCACAATGATTTGTTTTGGAGCTTTATGGATTCATATGAGCCCTACTGCTGAACTTGGACCAGTTGACCCACAAGTAAAATATCATAATTACTCAACAGGCGAAAAGGACTGGATTTCTGCACAAGAATATGTAAGGTCGTATGAACAATTGATGCAAAAGGCCGTATCAGGAGAAGCACAGCGAATAGAGACTTTGGTGCAACAATTGGCAAGATATGATGCAAGATTTATTGAGCAACATTTTAATTTATAAAGATTTTTTTAAAATAAAAATTTTTCCTCTTGGCTTTGCTTGACCGCTCAAGCATAATATTCAGTATGAATCGACTGACTATAGAAAAGCGGATACAAGTTTTGGGGGCTTTGGTATAGGATAATTCTATAAGATTGAAAATCTACACTGGTCCATTGCTCTTCATTTCGTGCACTATAACTTCTGACGGATTCACAGTTCTTTGAGAATCACACCTGCGATGAAAGCAGGTATAACAGACCATATTTGGAGCGTTGAGGAAATTTTTAACTGTTAAACTGTTATCCACTTGACAACATCGTGTGATTTTGTAATTATACAATTAGTATTCTGGTATAATTTTAAGGAGATTATTATGCCCAGAACAAGTCCGTGGCACTCAATCAAACAGTATGTTCATCACAACAATACAGCCTGCACAGAAGGCAACAATATCGAACATCGCTATCGCAGGGAAGGGACTGGTGGAAAACCGCTTTGTGCCCATTGTGCAAGACTGAATCGCGAAGGAAAATAGACTTAATCTGGTCGGGTAAAAACGATTTCCCACGTCGGACCAACAGGTTGCAAGTCCTGAATAGACCATATTCTGCGCAGATAAGACACAGGGAGGTTGTTTTGTAAGGCCACAGCTAAGGCTTTAAATCCTTCTGCGCCGTCCCCGTGGAATCTAATCGTTGGCTCTGGATATGTGTGTTCTTTGCCTCCTTCGCAGGACTCATATGTTTCAATCCCTGCGCCATCCAGAATCTCAACATATCTTTTTATGCCTTTATCAAGCGGGCTATCATAAGTTTTTGCCATAGCAATTCTCTTTTCGTCATATTTATTATATTACTTTTGAAAATAGGACAACACCTATAAGTCTTATCCTACCAAGTGTCGCGATACATTAAATTCGTTATTTTTAGCCCTTTTTTTGCCGTTTTAATCACTGAAATTTGACTTTTGACTGTTTTTGAGCTATACTTTGGGAGTACCTGTTAAACTCAAATCGAGCCCGTGAAGCGCTCGGAGCATGGGCTGCGAAACTTCGATTTTTGTCCAACTATCTGGGGTATGAGAAACAGGGAAGGTGTCCAGACAGATTTATGGTCTGGTTGGTTTATCCCGGAGAATGTCAGGCATTGAGGTTTGATAACAGTATAGTTAGAGAGATTCAGCAGGCTGTTAACATAGCTGATGTTATATCGGAGCATTTGAGCCTGAAAACAAGGGGCAAGGAACTTGTGGGCTTGTGCCCATTCCACGAGGACCATCGACCAAGTCTGTATGTAAGTCCCACTAAGCAGATTTTTAAGTGTTTTGCCTGTGGGGCCGGCGGTGATGTGGTAAAATTCGTCCAGCTTCGTGAGAATCTTAGCTTCCCACAGGCTCTCGAGCGCTTGGCGAGGCGTGCAGGCATAAAAATTGAGCGGCCCAGGCAAAAATCACAAGCTGCCGGAGCTCAGGGCCAGGCTGACCCAGTGCAATTGGCAAAGGTCAATGAGTGGGCAGCTAAATTCTGGCAGGCAAATCTCAAAGACAACGAAAAGGGCCGGGATACCCGCAATTATATAGCTTCCCGAAAAATCAGCCCCGAAAGTACAAAAAAATGGGGCCTCGGCCTCGCGCTCGATTCCTGGGATTCGCTGGTAAATGCGGCAAAGGCTGCCGGATTCTCGCCCAAAATCCTACAGCAGGCCGGCCTGACCGTTCGACGCGAAAATGACAACGGCTGCTACGACAAATTTAGAAATCGCCTGATGTTTCCAATATCCGATGTTACAGGGAAGATGATAGGCTTTGGCGGGCGAGCTCTCGGCGATGAGCCGGCAAAGTATATGAACTCACCAGCAACGGTGCTATTTGACAAGAGTAACGCCGTCTATGGGCTCGATAATGCTCGCCACAGCATAGCATCGTCCGGCACAGCGGTAGTCGTAGAAGGCTATACCGACTGTATAATGTCCCATCAGTATGGCTGCGATAACGTTGTTGCTACTTTAGGAACAAGCCTGACTGCAGGGCACGCCTGTCTGCTTCGTCGGTATGCCAAACAGATAGTGCTTGTTTTCGACAGTGATACCGCAGGTATCGAGGCAGCAAGCAGGGCGTTAGAGATTTGTCTTGCTGAGAGAATTGACATAAAACTTGTTTCGCTGCCCCCCGGCAGTGACCCCTGCGAGTTCATTTTGCAGGCCGGCGGTAAAAGCTTTAAAGAACTGATAGCACAGGCGATAGATGTGATGGAATTCAAGTGGAAACGGCTGACAGAGAACCTTGAAAAGAACGATACGTTTATCGATAAGCGTGCGGCTATCGAAGAGTTTTTACGTACCGTAGCTATCGCGATGAGGGCAGGAAAGCTTGACAATATCACAAAAGGCCTGACGGTTAATCGACTCAGCCGAATTATGGGGATTAACAGCAGGCAGATAAATGCCGAACTTACAAAGACACTCACAAGGTCGAGAGTCGAAAGGGGCAACAAAACTGAGAATTATAAGGATTCAGCCGGCCGGCTTGGAGAGGGATTTTATGCAAAAGCCCAACAGGAAGTGCTGGAGGTTCTGTTAAATCAATGTAATCTTTCCGATAATATCAAGCAACAAATCTCACTCGAAACTTTTAAGGTGCCGGTATTCAGGCAAATAGCGGAGGCATTATTCAAGAGCCTGCAGGAAAGTTCGCAACCTTCTCTTAGAGATATACTTTCGCGAGTGGAATCTGTGGAAACGGCAAATATAATCACCGACTTGGCGGCGAACGGTGAAAAAAAGGGAAATTTTTCAGTTCGGCTGGAAATGGCTCTCAATGCGATAAAGGAGCATCAAGAGAATCTAACCAGAACACAAATAAAAGTGATAAATGACGAAACTGAATCTTTACGTAAGCTAACATCCAAACCTGAAAGGCCTAATCTGCGTAATGCAGGTATGGTATAGGTAGCGTTAGAAATGTTTGAAGGTTAAATGCAGTGACCGATAAGAAGAAAAAGAAAAGCAAGAAGGCGTCCAAAAAAGCAACCCCGATACAGAAGGCTCTGACCCCTGAGGACATCGTCCAGGCACGGATTGAATCGATAATCGAAAAAGGTCGTAAGAGGGGCTACCTGACTTATGAGGAAATGAACGAAGAGCTGCCCGACGAGGCGGTCACACCCAATCGACTCGACAATCTCTTGATGACCCTGGACGAAATGGGCGTCAACCTGCTTGATGAGGCTGACCTGGAGAAGAAACAAAAAGAGCTTCAAGGAACCGACGAGGGATTTTCTGAAGAGCAAAAACAGGAAGTATCCACTCTTGATGAGGATTTGCTTCTTGAACGGCAACTGGCCGAAGAGGCCGAGGCAAGGCGCATAGACGACCCTATCCGAATGTATTTGACTCAAATGGGCGAGATACCGCTGCTTTCGCGGGAAGAAGAGATAAGTTTGGCGAGAAAGATAGAATTGACTCGTATGGCATTCAGAAGAAAAGTCCTCGAGAGCTACTACTGCGCAACAACAGCCGTGGAGATACTCAAGCAGGTCCACAGTGGTACGCTGCCCTTTGATAGAACGATGAAACTCAGCACCGCTGAGAACTTAGTACGCTCGGTACTTAAAAAGCGATTGCCACACAATATTGAAACAGCACAAAAATTGATTAATCTGAATTACAGCTTGTTTCATAAGATGCGTGAATCGCAGGATATAACCAAAGTTAAAGGCACCTTAAGACGAATACACAGAAACAGGCGAAAATTGGCGACTCTGCTGGAAGAACTGAGTCTGCGAACAAGTCGAATCCAACCTATGATGAAGAAGCTGCAAAGCATTCAGCGGAAAATGCAGGAAATACAAAAACGAATTGACGAAGGACCTGATAAGGAGTATGGCGCAGAAGATATTACATCGATGAAAGAGGAACTGGATGGACTGCAGGAATTGAACCTTGAGACGCCCAAGCAGCTTAATAAGAGATTGCGCTCTATTGAGGCTGTATTCTCGGAATACGAAAATGCCAAGCGACGCCTTTCAAGCGCGAATCTAAGACTGGTTGTCTCAATCGCAAAGAAATATCGCAACCGTGGACTTAGCTTCCTTGATATTATCCAGGAAGGCAATACAGGCCTGATGAGAGCGGTTGACAAGTACGAATACAGGCGTGGCTATAAATTCAGCACTTATGCTACGTGGTGGATTCGCCAGGCAATTACCAGAGCAATTGCAGACCACGCGCGAACGATCCGTATCCCGGTGCATATGATTGAAACAATGAGCAGACTGCGGGCAGTGAACAAGGCTCTGCTTCAAAAGCTGGGTCGGGAACCAACACTTGAAGAGATCGGCAAAGAAGTCTCGATGAGCATCTCCGAAACGCGAAGAGTGCTGAAGATGTCCAAGCATCCTATCAGCCTGGACCGGCCTATAGGTGACAGCGAAGACAGCTATTTCGGCGACTTCATCGAAGACGAAAGCGTCGATTCCCCGGTGAGCTCAGCGACACAGGAGATGCTTAAGGAACGAATGGACCAGGTCCTTAAAACACTGACATACCGCGAACGTGAGATTATCAAGCTGCGATACGGTATCGGTGACGGGTATACTTACACACTCGAAGAGGTGGGCAGAATCTTCAAGGTTACTCGCGAACGTGTGCGGCAGGTTGAGGCAAAAGCGCTTATAAAACTCCAGCATCCGGTAAGAGCCCGAAAGCTGGAGGGATTTCTTGACCATCACAAAGACCATAAGACTGCTTGAGTACGCCTGTTTGATGAAACACGTGTGAAATCAGCCTTCAATCAACAGCATTTTTATCAGCAACGACTAAAAGCCGCTGCCGAACCATCTCGGCAGTTTTAGAGGATTTTGCTGGATTTTGTGTTATTCTTATCTTACTATTTTTCAAGAAGTTACAAAAACTTGCCAGATTCGTGACTCGGCCGGGTATTTTGTATAACTTATTAAATTGCAGGCACTTATATTCGATACACGGAAATAGCACGATTAAAACGTCTTTCAGTTGATTTGTATTTTACTGGATGCGGAATGAAGCGCATGCCGATTTTTGAGTATAAGTGCCTTGAGTGCGGAGAGGTTATATATTTCCCCGACAATGGCATTGGACGGGCCAAAGGTTTATTCAATAATGGAGTAACTTAGAGGTGACTGCGAAAAATAACTCATATGATTTTGACAAGATAGAGAAAAAGTGGCAAGAATACTGGGAGACGAATAAAACCTTCAGGGCCGTGGATTGTGAAGATTCAAAGCCGAAATACTATGTGCTGGATATGTTTCCATACCCCAGTGCTCAGGGATTACACGTCGGGCACCCCGAAGGTTACACGGCCAGCGACATAGTAGCCCGCTATAAACGGATGAAGGGTTTTAACGTGCTTCATCCTATGGGCTGGGATGCGTTTGGTCTGCCGGCCGAGCAGTATGCAGTTCAAAGCGGTACAAATCCGGCCGAAACAACGCAGAAAAATATAAACAATATGCGGCGACAGATAAAATCGCTTGGCTTCAGCTATGACTGGGACCGGCAGGTAGATACTACAGACCCGGCCTATTATAAATGGACACAGTGGATATTCCTGAAGATGTTTAACAGCTTTTTCGATGAGGCTGAGCAGAAAGCAAAACCCCTCGAGCAATTGCACATTCCCGACGGTCTAAGTGCCGAACTAAGACGGGAATTTATCGATGACCGTCGGCTTGCTTATCAAGCAGAGGTTCTTGTCAACTGGTGTCCGGCTTTGGGGACGGTTCTTGCCAATGAAGAGGTAATTGGCGGCCTGAGCGAACGCGGCGGCCATCCAGTATTCAGAAAGCCGATGCGGCAGTGGATGCTGCGAATTACAAAATATGCCGATAGATTGCTCGAAGATTTAAAGAAAGTGGATTGGCCGGAATCGATAAAAAAGCTGCAACAGGACTGGATAGGAAAAAGCATCGGAGCCGATGTAGATTTCAAAATTGACGGCCTTGACGAAAGTATTCGTGTGTTTACTACCCGGCCGGATACTTTATTTGGCGCTACCTATATGGTTTTGGCGCCTGAGCTTGAAATTGTTGATAAGATTACAACCGATGACCAAAAAGAGGCGGTTTACAAATATCGTGACGAAGCAGCACGAAAAAGCGATTTGGACCGTACCGATTTGGCAAAGGAAAAAACCGGCGTCTTTACCGGTGCGTACGCAATTAATCCCGTTAACGAGGAAAAGATACCCATCTGGATAAGCGACTATGTTTTGATTAGCTATGGCACGGGTGCGATTATGTCGGTGCCCGCGCATGATGAGAGAGACTTCGAATTCGCCAGGAAATTCGGACTGCCGATTATCCCGGTTGTCGAACCTGACGACAAAGAACAGGCCAAATTAGTTAAGCAAGGCGAGCTTTGCTTTGTGGGTGACGGCACGGCGATAAACAGCGGGCAGTTTAGCGGTTTGCCGACAGCGGAATTCAAAGAGAAAATCACAAGCCGGCTTGCAGGAAAAGGTCTTGGTCAAAAGGCAATAAATTATAAATTGCGAGACTGGTTATTTAGCCGGCAACGCTACTGGGGAGAGCCATTCCCAATTCTTCACAGTGAGGACGGAATAACAGGACTTTCGGAAAAAGAGCTTCCCTTAATTCTGCCAAAGGTCGAAAACTACAAGCCCGCCGGCGATGGTCAGTCGCCCCTGGCAAATATAAATGACTGGGTTGAAGTGACACTGCCGGACGGCAGGAAAGCACGGCGTGAAACAAACACAATGCCGCAATGGGCAGGAAGCTGCTGGTATTATCTGCGATACCTCGACGCCGGGAATGATAAGGTCGGCTGGGAGAGTGAAAAGGAAAAATACTGGATGCCCGTGGATTTGTATATTGGGGGTGCGGAGCACGCGGTGCTGCATCTTTTATATGCGCGATTCTGGCACAAGGTGTTGTACGATTTGGGATATACGAGTACGAAGGAGCCTTTCAAAAAATTAGTCAACCAGGGGATGATTTTAGGTGAAGACAGCCAGAAGATGAGCAAGTCGCGGGGCAACGTTGTAAATCCCGATTATGTTATCAGCGACTATGGTGCGGACTCGATGCGGCTTTATGAGATGTTTATGGGGCCGTTAGAGTCGACAAAGCCCTGGAATATGCAGGGCGTCGAAGGCGTCCACCGGTTTCTGCAGCGGACCTGGCGAACGATAATCGATGAAGACACGGGCGGGCTCCGTGCGGAAATAAAAACCGCTGAGCCCGACGAGGAAACGCTGCGATTATTACATAAGACCGTTAAGAAAGTTACTGAGGATATTGAAAGCTTTGGCTTTAACACGGCGATAAGCGCGATGATGATTTTCATTAACCATTTGGCCAAGCAAAAGGTCAGACCAATGAGTCTGATTGAAAAATTCGTACTGATACTTTCTCCGTTCGCACCGCATATCGCAGAGGAATTGTGGGAAAAATTGGGGCACAAGGAATCTTTGACCAATGAACAGTGGCCGCAGTTCGATGAGAAGCTCGTACAGGACAAACAGGTTGAACTTGCCGTGCAGGTTAACGGAAAGATTAGGGATAGAATTGTCGTTGCCGCTGATACAGACGAGGAACAGATAAAACAAATGGCGCTCGGCTGCGAAAAAGTCATCACCTCTATGGCCGGCAAAAAGCCAAAGAAAATCATTGTTATCAAATCCAGGTTGGTAAATATAGTCTGCTAATGGATGTTGAGATAGAAGCCAAGTTGAAGGTAGAATCGCTCGCTGAAGTTGCAGCGGGGATTTCTAAGTTGGGCGGCAAGCTTCATCAGAAGGTTTTGCAGAGAGATTATTACTTTGATGACGCAGCCGAATCGCTGATGAGCAGCGATAGATGTTTACGTCTAAGATGTCAATCTACAGGCAGTCACGAAAAGGTAGTCCTGACATACAAAGGACCAAAAGAAAAGACCAGATTGAAAAAACGACAGGAAATAAACGTTGTGGTGGAAGATGCCGATTCTGCCGAGAAACTTGCAGTGGCATTGGGATATGAAAAGGCGCTGAGCTTCGAAAAGAAACGGGAAATATGGCTGCTCGATGACTGCCAGGTCTGTCTGGATGAGCTGCCACTGCTGGGCAGGTTTGTGGAAATCGAGGGACCTGACGAAGAGAAAATTGCCCGACTACAGGAAAAGTTGGGACTTGGTGATATACCACATATTCCAAAAAGCTATGCGACGCTGATGAGAGAAAAGCTCGAGCATGAAGGCACAGGAAAAAGGGAGATATATTTCAACTCGGAAAAGGAATCTATAGGGAAATAATGGCAATTAATCCGAATACCGGTTATATCGCATATATAGTGAATCCCAAATCGGGCTCGAGCAGCAGCAAATTAACGGTTCGGCAGTTTGTAGATTATCTCCGGGAAAAAGGATACAAGCTGAAGATTATGCACACCGGCTCGCTGGAGGATGCCTGCGAACTGGCCACGGATGCGGCTGTGGATTATAATTGCGCAATGGTAGTGGCTGCGGGAGGCGACGGGACGATACGCGAGGTGGCACACGGTCTGGAAGGTAGCGATAAGCCGATGATGATATTGCCTTGTGGAACGGAAAATCTGCTTGCAAATGAATTGGGGCTGGATAGGAGACTAAAAACTATAGTAAAGGCCTTTGAAGATGAGTATATAAGCGTGCTGGACCTGGGTAGTGTAAATGGCCGGTGCTTCACCTCTGTTGTCGGTCTTGATTTCGACGGACAGATAATAAAACTTGTAGATGGGCAGCGTCGGGGCCATATAAACCATCTTGACTACTTCTGGCCCATCTGGCGAACGTTCTGGGCTTATAAATTTCCCCAAATAAAGGTCGAAATCGACGGCGATGAAGTTTTTGACGGCCTTGGGATGGTTTTTGTGGGCAATATATCGAGATATGCATTAGGCCTGCAGATATTACACTATGCCAACTTTGGCGATGGACTGCTTGACCTTTGTATTTACAACTGTGACTCCAGGCTGGGGCTGCTGAAATACTCGGCACTAACGGCTTTTAAACAGCACATTGATGCCGGTAATGTGATTTATCGTCAGGGCAAAAAGATTCATATAAGCTCGGACCATCCCGATCTTCGAACCGAAATCGACGGCGACCCCGGGCCGGACCTGCCACTTGAGATAAATGTGATACCCGAGGCGGTAAAGGTGATAACTCCTGCCGGTGCTAAACCGGCCGGTATAAGAACAAGACTCAAGAGGAGGTTTGTGTAAGGCAGGAGGCCAATATAGGATATTTAACCTTTCACTTAGGCAGGTGAATATGGAAAAGGATTCTTTTCAGATTGGCGATGTTGAGGTGGGATTAGACGGTCCTTTGTTCGTGATTGCCGGTCCCTGCGTTATTGAGAATAAAGAAATGTGCCTGGAGATTGCCAGGGAGCTGGTTAGAATTGGCCGGGCAGTGGGAGTAGGCGTAATTTTCAAGGCCAGCTTCGATAAGGCAAATCGCTCGAGCATATCCAGCTTTCGGGGGCCGGGCCTGGTCGGAGGTCTGGAAATTCTGGCCCGGGTTCGCGATGAAACGGGCCTTGCACTTACGACGGATGTGCATGAGCGCTCGCAGGCCGAAGAAGCCGCCAAGGTAGTTGACTGTCTGCAGGTGCCGGCCTTTCTGTGCCGACAGACAGACCTGCTGACGACCTGTGCACAGACCGGTAAAGCGGTGAACGTGAAAAAAGGCCAGTTTATGTCACCGCAGGAAATGAAAAACGTCGTCGAGAAAATTCGAGCTCGTGATAATAAAAAAATACTCCTTACGGAAAGGGGCACTTTCTTCGGCTACAACCGCCTGATAAACGATATGACGGCGATTAAGGCAATGAAGAAGCTGGGCTGTCCTGTTGTTTTTGACGCCACTCACAGCACACAGCATCCCGGCGGTCGGGGTACGGAAAGTGACGGCCAGCGGGAGATGGCGCCAATTTTGGCCAAAGCAGCAATAGCTTCCGGCGCAAATGGATTATTTATCGAAGTCCACCCCGAGCCGGAGAAGTCCAAATCAGACTCTGCGTGTATTATACCCTTGGAATGGCTCGAAGGTGTGCTTAGGACCTGCAAAAAAATATTCGAAATCGTAAGGGCCGATTGATCAAAGTGAACCGATTGGCTTTGGCTCGAAGATAATTTGCCTTTCTTTTACAACTTCAGCTTTTCGCTGAGATAATTTCGCAACAGATCAATCGAAATCCTGACCTGCTCCATCGAATCGCGCTGGCGAACCGTTACAGTGTTATCTTCTTTGGTCTGGCCGTCAACCGTAATGCAGAAGGGAGTTCCCGCCTCATCCTGTCTGCGATACCGCCGGCCTACTGCTCCTTTTTCGTCGTAAAAACAGCTGAAATATCTCTTCAAATCATCGTAAACTTTTTTTGCAATCTCCGGCATACCATCTTTCCTGACGAGAGGGAAAATACCCACCTTAATCGGCGCAAGCGCAGGACTGAACCGTAAAAGATTTCTCTTTTGGCCCCTAACCTCTTCCTCGTCATAGGCATCGACTAAAAATGCCAGCGCGCTTCGGTCGATACCGGCACTGGGCTCAATTACATAAGGTATGTAGCGATGCTTGGCTTCATCGTCGAAATAAGATAGCGGCCCCTTATTATAATCGTCCGCTTCGCCTGCAAGCTCTACTTTCGCCAGGTCTCCGGCATTCTCGAACCATCTGTTTAATGTTCTCATACCCCGCTGATGCTGGCGGAGGTCGAAATCCGTACGATTGGCTATTCCCTCGAGCTCCTGCCAGTCGCCGCTGCCGAATGGGAATTTATATTCGACATCTACACAGGCCTTGGCATAATGAGCCAGCTCCTCCGGGTCGTGCTCTCTCAACCTAAGGTTTTCCTTTTTCAGCCCCAGCTCGAGATACCAGTTGAAACGCAACTGTTTCCACTCCTGCCACCATTGCTCGTCGGTTCCGGGCCGAACAAAAAATTCGAGCTCAGCCTGTTCGAATTCGCGGGTGCGAAAGATAAAGGCCTTGGTAGTAACCTCATTCCTGAAGCTTTTACCAATCTGGGCGATGCCAAAGGGTATTTTAACGCGGGTAGTATCAAGAACGTTCCGGAAATTGGCAAAGATTCCCTGCGCGGTTTCGGGTCGAAGAAACAACTTCATCGAGTCTTCAACGCTTGCGCCCATTTGGGTCTCGAACATCAGCTTGAATTCCATCGGCTCGGTGAATTTCCCGACGGAGCCGCAATTCGGGCAGACTTTGCCGGACAAATCCCCAACCTGGGCCATTGCCTTATCAACAGAGACATGCACGGTATGCTCTTCAGCATGACCTGTGAGATGGTCAATCCTGGTTCTCGTATTGCATTTTTTGCATTCCACAATAATGTCTGCGAACTTATCGGCGTGCCCCGATGCCTTCCATACAAGCGGGTGCATCAGGATGCTGCAATCCAGGCCGACAACGTCATCGCGCATCTGCACGACGCTTTTCCACCAGGCGTCGCGAACATTGCGCTTCAGCTCGACTCCCAGCGGTCCATAATCATAACAGCTTGCCAGACCGCCGTAGATTTCGCTGGACTGAAAAATAAAGCCCCTTCGCTTGCACAGCGATACGATATCATCAAGTTTAGTAATCTTGGCCATTGTTATTCCTCAATAATCTTAAACTACGCGGCTTATTATATACAAAAGGATGCTAATTACAAGGATTGAAAGATGGCCTCGATATATCTTAGGGTCGGCCGAAAAATTTTGACTAATCGGCCGGATTTGTTTTGCGGCTGTTTCCTGATTCGAGATAATAGATACCGCTTGAACAACTTTATATTGGAGGTGTGCATTATGAAAAAGATTATATTATCAGTATTTATTATGGCTGCTTTAGTCTGGTGCTGCGGTCCGGTTTTTGGCAAAGGAGGAGGCAAAGGCGGCGGCGGACAAAGAGGTGCATCCCTCAAGAGGGAAAAGGTAACCAAGGAAAAGTCGGGCAAAAAGGCCGAACGAAGCCGCGATAGAGACCGGGACAGGGAACGAGAGAGAATGCGTGAAGCGAAAGAGAAAGGGATTGAAAAGGCCGAGGAAGAAGGAAAAGGACGGGCCGAGGATGAAATTGGTGGAAGAGGAAAGGAACATCAGCAGCAATTAAGAGCTTTTGAAAGACAAATGCGCCGTGAGGAGGCCAAACATCGCAGGCGTACGGCAAGGTTGAAACGAATTCGACGATTGGCCAATGAGTCGGGTAACAGTGAAACTGTTAAACGGGTTGACCAACTTTTGAAAAAAGGACGAGACCACTATGAGCGTAAACTCAGTAACATTAATCTAAAAAGAGAAAAGGTTCTGCAGGCCGGCGAAGAAAGCGGCGGCGAAGAAGTTAAACAATAGAATTACCCAGGTCCGTTGAAGGAAGAATCAAGAAAATTTGACTTTTAAAGGGGTGATAAAATGTTAAGGGGAATGCTGCTTATAGTTGCAGTGGTGATAAGTTTCTGTTGTATGAGTGGATGTAAGGAAAAGTCCGGCCAGACTGATACTGAGCAGGAGGAAGTTGTTAAGACAGCGGTTGAATACGAGGAAGAGGCGGAAAAAGAAATTACATTAGAGAATATGGAAGACGAGCTTGAAAAAATTGAAAAAGAGCTGGAGCAGGAAGCCTCGGAGAAATAGTAACCGTGGATTGCAAAATACCTTTTCCACCTGAGGCTGCAGACACCTCGTTCCAGCCCTTTGCCGGCTAGATTGCTTACATAAGATGAGGTGAGTTTTCAGATTACATAATTTCTTTTGATTTCTAAGGCTGGCGATAATACTTCATCGCTTCGGGAATCAAATTTTTAATGTTCCGGATTCTGGTCGAGTCGGCCGGATGTGTGCTTAGAATCTCAGGTGGGGACGGTCCCTGTTTTGAAGCGGCCATTCTCTCCCAGAAATCTATAGCCTCGGTGGGATTGTAGCCCGCCATTGCCATAAATATCAGGCCCAAATGGTCGGCTTCGCTTTCGTGTTTTCTGCTGTACGGAAGTATTATGCCATAGGTCGTTCCTATGCCGTACGAGCGCATAAAAAGGTTTTTTGTCTGCTCAGGCCTGTTCGCCAGGGCCTTTGTTAAAGCGATTCCACCCATTTCCACAAGAAGCCCCTGTGTCATTCTTTCGGAACCGTGTCTCGCAAAGGCGTGCGCTATTTCATGTCCAATTACCACCGCCAGGCCTGCTTCTGTCCGGGCTACCGGCAAAAGGCCCGTATAAACAACGACTTTTCCGCCGGGCATAGCCCAGGCGTTTACATTGGGGTCCTCAATAAGATTGAATTCCCACGCATACGATTTTAGCCTGTTGTCCTTGCATTCACTGGCGCAATATTGCTCCACGGCATCCCTAATCCTGCCTCCGACGCGTTTGACCATTTGGGTTTTTGTGGCATCGGTGCTTAGCTTTTGCTGGGCCATAAATTCGCCGTAGGACTGGAAACTCATCGAATTCATAATCGAATCGGGAACAAGATTGAATTGCCTTCTGCCGGTGAGCTCAATCTGCGAGCAGGAAGGAAGTAACAACAAAGCAAAACTTAAAAGAATAAGTTTCGGGACAGGAAAGGTCTTCATAGCTGGTCTCCTTAATTTGGACTTCTGAATTATTTATACTTTGACAAAAAATTGTTCGGTTTTCAAGTTTTTTTTGCCATAAGGCATCCCTTACGGGATTACGGCATTTGACAGGTCTGAAGGGCCGGATTAAAGTAGCCCTGGAAAGCTTTTACGTATCTGAGGTTATAAATGCGGACAAATGTTTGCATAATTGGAGCCGGGCCGGCCGGCCTGATGTCGGCTATCCACTGCGCAAGGGCAAATGCGGATACTACAGGCTCGCCACAAGTCGAAACCATCGTGATTGAGAATAACACGACAGCAGGCAGGAAGCTTCTTCAAAGCGGCGGCGGCAGGTGTAATTTTACACACTCAGCCGGTCCCGATGAGATTGCGCGGGCCTTCGGACCAAAGGGCAGATTTTTAAGCTATAGCCTGCATGAGTTTTCGCCGGAGCAGGTCCGGCAGCTATTTCGCAAATGGGGACTGGAAAGCAAGGTAGAGCAGGACGGTTGTGTGTTTCCTATTACCGGCCGGGCAGGTGACGTAAGGGATGTTTTAATAAAACGTGCCAAAAGCTGCGGTGTGCGTTTTTGCTTCGGCAAGGCAGTCAAGCGTGTTTTGAGAGACGAAAATTTCTTTGCTATCCACACAGGCACTGAGATTATTTCGGCTAAGAAGGTAATAATCGCGACGGGCGGCCTGTCGTGGCCGCAAACCGGCTCGACCGGCGATGGTTACCGGTTTGCACAGGAACTTGGTCATAGTGTCATTAATCCCCGAGCTTCACTGGTTCCACTGGTAACACGTGAAAGCTGGCCGGGTGAACTGGCCGGCACAAGTCTTAAAGATGTAAAAATATCGACAGTCATCAGGGGTCGGAAGGTGGTTGTATGCGGGCCGATGATTTTCACGAACGACGGAATTGCAGGACCCGCGGTGCTTGATTTGAGCAGGTTACTGACCGATTATCTTCCGAATGAAAAGAGCCCGATTAAGATATATGTTGATGTGTTTCGAGGAATGAGCGAAGCAGAGCTTGATAAACAAATTCGCGAGCGAATTGTCGAAAGTCCCAAAAAGACCGTTGCGGGCAATCTGGCTTTTTTCCTGCCGAGACGAGCGGCAATGACTTTATGCGAAGAATTTAATATTGATGCCGGCCTTTCAGGCAGTAAGCTTAAAAAAGATGAGCGAAAAAAAATAGTACGGCATCTAAAGGCCCTGCCGCTTTCGGTGGTGAGTACCCGCTCGATTAATGAGGCAACGGTAACACGCGGCGGCGTAAGCACGGTCGAGATAGAACCTAAGACAATAGAGTCGAAGATTTGTCCGGGTTTATTTTTTGCCGGCGAGGTGCTGGACGTTGACGGTCCCTGCGGTGGGTATAATCTCCAGATGTGCTGGTCAACCGGCGCAATTGCAGGCCGTTGTTCATCAAAAAAACTATAGCCACAGCCCCGATGTATCGGGATGAGGACAAGCGCTCAGAAAACACAGAGAAAAACACATAATCTATCATTAATTATTAATGCCTGTCCTAAGCTTAGCCGAAGGAATCAATTGAGCCGGATGGATGGGCCTTGGAAAGGGACTCTCCAGCTATGCTTGGGATAGGGTCTTATTTGATGGTAAAAAATTTGTCGGAGTATTACAGGACCTAAAAGCCAAAAATTAAAATTTGTAAAGGAGATAACAAATGGAAGAGACAATGGAACAGACAATAGAACAGACAAATGAAGAAACAAATGAACTTAATCCAGCGTTTGCGCACGACTACTATTTGTTCCGCAAGAAGGTATTACAGATATTCGGCGGAGCTTTTCATGCATACGATGAAAACGGCATGCTTGTACTCTATTCAAAACAGAAGGCATTTAAGCTGAAAGAGGACTTTCGTGTATATACGGATGAAAATCAATTGCAGGAACTTTTAACTATAAAGACGCCGCAAATCCTGGACTTCGGCGCAACGTATAACGTTGAAGATGCGACTACAGGCCAGAGCGTCGGGGCAATAAGGCGAAAAGGAATCAAGTCCATTTTTAAAGATGAGTGGATTTTCCTCTCGAGTGACGGCAGCGAGGTCGGCAAGTTAACTGAAACCAGCGTTTTGGGCGCTATAGTAAGCCGGCTTATTAAGCTTATTCCACAAACGTATGTAATAACCTCTGCTGACGGCAGCATAATTGCTGAAATCAAGCAGCACTTTAATCCCTTTGTATTGAAGTATAGCATGTCAATATTCGGTTCCAACGGCTCGATTGACCGCAGGCTTTTGATTTCGTCGGGTATTCTTCTGGCCGCGATAGAAGGCAGACAGAATAAGCAGTAGAGTCTTGGGTCTGGAATGTTCGTATAGCGTTGTGTCCACAGCGTAAGCTGCCGGAGTCTGTGCCATAGGTAGCCGCGACTATTTCGTCACTCGTATCCTTCGATTACACTCAGGACAGGTCTTATCGTTCGTATATCGCCAGTTGAGTCCAGCAAAGCCGGAGTTATTCTTCATAGATTCCGAACTGCAGGCCTTTCGAGCCCGGTGTGCCGGGACACAGGAAAGACAGCATAACGCATATACACTATCATTTGGAGGAACGAGCTACGAACTTCACCCGGTCTTTAGAAGAGATTCGGATTGGAGATTATTGTCATTGGCAGTATAATAGAGCAACAATAAAACTGCAGACACGTAAATTTGTCATTTAAAGTGGATTTATCCAAAATAAAGTACCTGTCACTTAAGCAGTAAAAAAATGTACAATCCAAATAAAGGCAGTATTAAAAAAGTCATTATCTTTTTGGTTATGGTTTTTATTATCGCTGAAGTTCAAGCGCAGGACTTCAAAACTTACGAATCCGGTATCTGCATATTTAATCTGCAGGGCTGTGAATTATCACCTGCGGTGGAAAAAGGAATCGTTTTCGGTATCTCCCTGATACTCGAAACATATAAGGAAACTTTCGGTTTTCATTACCCGAACGATTATAAAGTTAAGGTAACAATATTTGCGGATAAAGACAAATTCCTGAAATACAGGAAAAAACAAGGAGGTCCAAATGTTTTAGGTTACGGTTATTATTCCTACAAATATCACGAAACAGTAGCTTATTGGAAAGGATATTCAAAAAAGGACAAAGATGCGAAGATAATGATTGGTACAGTATTCCATGAAGCTAATCATATGATACTGGGACATAATATTCCCTGGTGTCCTGTCTGGGTCAATGAGGGGCTGTCAGAATATTTTGCAGGATTACAAGTTTTTGGAAAGAACAAGCGGGTTTATTTACAAAGCAATCGAAGCAGTTGGTGTAAATATTGGCTTAAAGAAGGATTCCCAATAGAGCTTGATGAATATGTTACTTTGGGCTATGACAAATGGATAAAATTCCGCAAGAAAAATATAAATGCCGCCTATACAATCGGATATTCCCTGGTCTATTTTTTGATGTCCAGCAGCAATACAGAAAAAGTTCTGAAAGAACTTTTATGGGAGTTCAAAAAAGAGGGCAAAAAAGCTAATTCGATGAAAATTATCAATGAATACTACCCCGGAGGATTCGCAAAATTAGAAAAACAGTGGAAGGAATGGATACCCAAAGCAAGGTCTTATCGACCACTTAAAGCACTTAGAGAACATACAGATTCCAAACGAATGACAAATGTTTTAAAAGGGCAATTGGAGGAAAACCGAAAACTGAATCTCTTATGGACGGAGGCGTTAAATAGTGTCAGCAAACAAGACTTTGAGCAAGCGCTCGATTCCATAGAACAGATAGCAAAAGTAGAAACTGAAAACTACTATGTTTTCGAAATGTGGGGACACACTCTTCTTCTATATGCCGACAACATAGCCGCAGAAGATAAAAATAAAGAGAAAAAATTAATGAGGCGGGCCGAGGCGAAATATCTCAAAGCCGAATCAATCGAAAAAGGTCATTGTGCGTATAATCTGGCTTGTATTTGTGCGTTTTTCGAGGATGAAAAAGGTTGTAGGAAATGGCTGAAGATTGGCGAGGAAACGGGAAATTTGCCGACTTTGGAATATGCAAAAAGTGATGAAGACCTTCAGAATGTACGAGATAAAGAATGGTTCAAGAAAATCCTATGGAAGAATGACCAATAGTAAGTTCCGTTGTTATGCAATTATTCTTTGATAATTTCACTTCTGATCTGATTCAATAAATTTATAGCTTCAAGAGGTGTTAAATTATTCACGTCTATTGAGGAAAGTTTTTCGAGGACTGATTTGTGTTTCTGGACGAAGAGTGTGTCTTCGTCCGGCTGTTTTGTTTTGTGGCGGGAAAGGTGTTTGCCGGCGGCCTCCTTTGTAAACGTGCTTTCCAGTTCGGACAGGATTTCCCTGCTGCGCTCGACTATGGTTTTGGGTACACCGGCCAGTTTAGCGACGTGGATGCCGTAGCTTTTGTCCGTACCGCCGGGCAAAATCTTGTGCAAAAAGACCACCTCGTCCATCCATTCGCGCACGGCCACGTTAAGATTACTGATATTGACAAACAGCTCGGCCAGCTCGGTCAGCTCGTGATAATGCGTGGCGAAAAGGGTCCTGCACTTTAGCTTGTTCGCGATATACTCGGTAATCGCCCAGGCGAGTGCCAGGCCGTCGTAAGTGCTTGTGCCCCTGCCGACCTCGTCGAGAATGACGAGCGATTTTCCGGAGGCGTTGTTTATTATGTTCGCGGTCTCGGTCATCTCGACCATAAAGGTTGACTGGCCGCGAACCAGCTCGTCTGAGGCGCCGACGCGTGTAAATATCCGGTCAACCAAGCCTATCGAAGCGGCCTTTGCGGGGATGAAGCTGCCTGCCTGTGCCATTATCACCAAAAGGGCCGTTTGCCTGATATAAGTGCTCTTGCCGCTCATATTCGGGCCGGTGATTATGGCGATGTCGGCGGCACCATCGCCAAGGTTAACGTCGTTGGGCACAAACTCGGCACCCAATGTCTCTGCCAAAACGGGGTGTTTGCCTTCGGTAATTGTCAGTTCGTTACCATCGGTAATCTCGGGGCGGATGTAATTTCTCCTTCGCGCGACGAAGGCTAAAGAGATAAGGCAATCGATGTTAGCAAGAGTCTCAGCAAGCTTTTGCAGCCGTGAGATGTATTTAGCGCTCTCGACTCGCAACTCATCGAAAAGCTTTTGCTCTAATTCCAGCGCTTTATCGTGGGCGCCGAGGGCCTGCTCCTCATATTTTTTCAGCTCTTCGGTGATATATCGCTCGGCATTTTTTATGGTCTGTTTTCGCACGTAATCGGCTGGGACTTTGTTGGCGGACGAATGGCTTACTTCGATATAGTAACCGAAGACCTTATTGAAACCGACTTTGAGGTTGGCTATGCCCGTTCGCTGCGACTGAGTTTGCTGATACTGGGTAAGCCAGGCGCGTCCATCCTTCGATACCGAGCGGAGCCTATCAAGCTGTGGGTCAAAGCCGGTCTTTATAACGCCGCCGTCCCGCAGGTGGTTCGGGCAGTCAGGCTTGATTGCCGATTCAAGTAAATTAGCCAGCTCGTCCATACTATCGCTGCCTTCTGCCAGTTTTATAAGCAAATCGGACTGGCAGGTTTGCAGGATTTCCTTTAGCTGCGGCACCCGGCGTAAGGTTACAGTTAAGGCAAGCAGGTCCCGCGGGCTCTGGCGTGAGGTGCTGATACGGGCGGCAATGCGTTCCAAATCGGACGTGTTTGAAAGCAGTTTGCGAATGTCCGATGTTTTTTTGTCCTGCTCTTTTAGTTCCTCGACGGCATCCTGGCGAAGCTCTATGGCGCCGCGGTCAAAAAGCGGCATACACAACCAGTCCGCAAACATCCGTCCACCCACGGCCGTAGCTGTCTCGTCAAGGCAGTCGAGCAGTGAGCCTTTTTGATTTTCAGTGCGGATTGTGCGCAGGACCTCGAGACTTCGCAGGCTTGTCTGGTCGATTTGCAGAAATTTGGTTCGGCTTACTTTTCTAATAGCAGAAATATGCTTCAGGGCTGTTTTTTGCGTTTCACTGAGGTATTCGATAATTGCCCCGGCGGGAGAAATTACTTCATCGTTATCGGTTACGCCGAAACCTTCCAGAGTCGCCGTCCCGAAATGCTTGAGCAGCCTTTTTTTTGCCTGGAAAGGCTCGAAATACCAACCGGGCCTTTCGGTTATGACGGCGCTGGTGAGCTGGGCTATTTGGCCGGCCAGTTTTTTGGCCTCGGCTTCGAAGAGGTGGCCTCTTTTCTCAGGCAGCAGACATTCCGCCGGCGAGAGCCTTAGTATTTCATCGAGCAAATTTTTCTCAGGTACGATTTGTGCGAAAAAATGGCCGGTCGAAATATCGACCCAGCCGACGGCCGCTGATTTCCTACCGAGGTTGACTGCGCAAAGGTAGTTCGCCCGCTTTTCATCAAGCAGCATCTCGTCTGTGAGTGTGCCGGGCGTAATAACACGGATAACGTCGCGGTCGACAACACCTTTGGCGGTTTTAGGGTCTTCGATTTGCTCGCAGACGGCGACTTTATAGCCGGCCTGGAGCATCTTTTTCAGATAGCCGTCAACGGCGTGATATGGCAAACCGGCTAAAGGGATTGGATTATCACCTTTGCTTCGGCTGGTCAGGGCCAGCCCGCAGACCTGTGAGCAAGTCCGGGCGTCCTCGTAAAAGGTTTCGTAGAAATCACCCATACGAAAAAACAGGACCGCCTCCGGATATTTGGCCTTGAACCGATGGAACTGTTTCATCGCCGGTGTTAGTTTTTCAGTTGGCGTGGTCATAGATGCTGATTATACACAGGCCGAACCATTTAACAACTCAAATTGAGCTGTCTAAAATCTTGATGGGCAGGAAATAGAGAAGATGAAATGGGGAAAAGAGGTCATAACGAATTATCGGTAATTGGAAAAAGCTTTTCCTGGCTTAATAAAGATAAGATAACAAAAAGCTCGATGAAAATTTAGTCCTTTAAAGACAAAAAATTAAAACCTCACGCCAATCAATCCGCCAAAGCAGGTGGCATCAGCTTTCCCTTCGGCAAATTCCGGCCTGTATCGTTCGTAAAATCCTGAGATAAACCAAACGTTTTTTCCATCGCGTTTAAACGCAATAGTTCCGGTATATCTTCTTCCAAATCCACTCCATGAATCCTCCTGGACTGTTTGCCATTTTCCCCATCTGTCGTGTCCTGAGCGAACTTCCCATTTCATGTAAGGCAAGCCGAATTCAAAACTCAAAAGAAGGGATTCAGACAGAACCTTTTCAACTCCTGCAAAAGGGATGTAAGTAAAATAATCCGGGATTACCTGAGTAAAAACAAATGAGCCGCTGGAGGCAGGACGAGTATCTGAAACCTGTTGTTTAACATCATAAATGCCCTCTCTGTAATCATCTTTTCGGAACAAATTCAATCTTATGTCCGCTCCAATTTTCAATCTTAAATCATCATTTCCTATTGAACCTACGAGACCTGCTGTGAGACCAAATCCCCAATCGCTTTCATCAAGGTTTGTTGTTGTCTGTCCTGTTAAAAAACTTGAATCGTCCGGGTGAACCGGTGTCGTCTGTATTTGACTTCCTAAATCCTTAAATCCTACAATTATAAATTCTAATCCGTATCTTGCTTTGGTTGATAAATATATACTTTCTTTTTCTGCTGCTTCTGCTTCATTTTGTGCTTCTTTTCCGAAAGTAAGAAATGAGGTGGCATATCCTTCAGACGACAAAATGATTACCATAATGAGAAGGAAATAAAGCAATCTTAAAACATACTCTTGTCTTTTCTTACTGGCTTTCATAATGGTTCCTTATTTCATTACGACTTCAGCTATTGCGGTATACAAAGGGACCCACTCAACGCGAGTTCTCATTTCGAGATTTTTTGTGAAATGCGAGCTTGCGTATTGTTCTCAGGCAAACAAGAACACACCTTAGCCGGCTTATCACTTAGTCAGGATTTGGTGCCTTGGAAACGATTTCTTCCATCTCCGACGAGTTAAAGGCCCGCAAGGTCTGCGTTCTGACATTGCCCAGCGAGGCCAGGCTCAGCATAACCGCGGTTGCCTCTTTTTCATCCGGAGCATCCATAATGATTACGACATCATTAGCTCCCATAGTCCAATAGATTTCTTTGACCGTTACCCCCGCCTTCTGGGCCATAGACTTGAATTTAGCGGCCCTGGCAGGAGAAACCTTGAAATCTCGAACGCCTTGCCCAGTGAGGTTTACGAGAGAAATAAACGTGGCCATAACTTTTCTCCTTCTTTTATTTAAAACTAATGACCAATTTTTTATAATTGTCGAGCATATTTGGCAATTTTAGCACAAAAGAAAAAAACTGCCCAACATTTATTTGTAACTATGTTTTTGTTCCCGTAGATAATTACCGCCGTCTGGCTTGGCCCTGATTACATAACCCGTGACGATCTATCCTTAAGGAGATACGAACTACCTTCTTATCCCTGATTTTGGTTTGGTCTCTTTATGCAAATTTATGGAAAAATTTCGTTGTTACAGATATGATAAGAAAAAGCTGCAGAAGCCCACCTGCTGTTTACCCACCGAGGTGGAGCAAGGATAGTCTGATTACGCAAAGGGAAACGGAAATGTCTGCGATAATAAATCTTGATAAACCGGAGACCGAAGGAGCGATGCCGTTGGAACAGGCCATAGCGAGCCGGCGGTCACATCGGCAGTTTGAATCGGAGGCGCTCAGCCTTGCACAGCTCGGTCAGCTTTGCTGGGCGGCCCAGGGTTGCACAAGCGATCGAGGATACCGCAGCACACCTTCAGCGGGCGCGACATATCCGCTGGAGCTTTTTGTAGTGAGTGCGGATGGCCTGTTTCAGTATATGCCTGCGAAACACCTGCTTGAACGATTGAGTGACCGGGAGCTGCGTTCAAAACTGGCCTCGGCGGCCTGGGGACAGGAATTTATAGAAGATGCCCCGGTAACACTTGTTTTTGCAGCAGAATTTTCCAGAACCACACAGCGTTACGGCCAGCGCGGCATTCGTTATGTGTATATGGAAGCCGGGCACGCCGCCCAAAATGTTCATCTGCAGGCTGAGGCTCTGGGGCTGGTCTCAGTGGCCGTGGGCGCCTTTGATGACGCTTCCATTAGTAAGGTCTTGTCTTTGCCGGAACAGTTAGCTCCCGTATATATGGTAGTAATAGGCAGACGTAAAAAATAAATTATGTCGGAAAGTTGGGCCGAGAAAAAGGCAGTGTAACTCATAAGCCGGGTCTTAACACAAAAAGGAGCATGCATACGTGACGGAAGGGGGGATGATATAGCAATTGCGGTTATAACCGGCTGGAACTATCAAAAGGGATTAGCCGTAGTTAGAACGCCTCAAGTGGATATCGGCCGAGTCCGAGGCCTGATTGTCGGCGATGTTACGGTGCAGATAGTTGATGAATAATTATAAAGACGGCAGCGTCGGTGTTATCATTGTTGTTCCTGGTTGTTGTTAGTGTTTAATTTTATGTAGAAGTCAGCCTCCTGTTCGGAGAGTCTTCCGGTCTTAATCATTTCGTGAATGCGTTGCATATCGACATCACGTGCCTTACCGCCTGAAGACAGCGAGTAAAGCGGCTCCTCGTAGCCCGAAGGCAGTTTTTCTAAAAATGTGCCTATGGAAATACTCGAGATGAGTACCGCTATTACCAGCACTAATATTAAAAGATATGGGGCTGGTAACTTTAGCGGTTTGCTGCCGGGGATTTCTGTAGCCTGCGTTTTTTTACGAATCTCTGACTCGTACCTGCACCTGTCGCAGTATAGGCAGTCCATAGCATTTGGGCTGATTGCGAATTCACACTTGCCAAATCTTTTTGCCGGCATATAACGCCGAAACAAGGCGGCTTTGCCTAAAAGCGATAGAAAAGCTCCGACGGGGCACAAATACCGGCACCAGAACCGAACGTGAAAAAGTGAAATAAATAAAACCACCGTCATAATCAACAGCAAAAGGCCCCGAGTCTTTCCGGAAAAAAACTGGATAAGCGGGTCCGCGGCTAATGTTAGATGGTCCCTTGAGAGAAAAAATACGCTTATCAAAATGAAGAGCAGTACATACTTGATGAATCTTGGCATTTGGGCATTTTCAACCGTTAGTCGCTGCCTGATTCCGATAGGAAGAAGATAGCCTGCAAGCTCCTGGGCGGCGCCGAACGGGCAGATATAGCCGCAATAAATATTTCCAAAGGCCAATACAAATAAGGGAACCCCAACCACCAGCAGGAATGTACCTGAGAGTCCGATTGTCGGAAGATGCCCGGTCAGCAGACTGGCCATTTGTTCACTGGAATACTGAGCGTTGAGGATGATACCGCCAATGATAAGAGTGCATAGCAGTACGGCTAATCTACTCCAAAATCCGCCATAGAGGATTACGAGCAAGCTGATGATGAATATACCCACCATATATATCCCCTGGCGGTCGGGTACAAAGCGGCTAAAGGCTGTTTTGTCAGATACGGCCGGCAGGGGGGGCTGACCAAGTATGTTGTCGGCAAATCTACGACCTGAAGTCTCCAGTCCCAATATGATAGCCTGACAACTGATAGTTGCTCCTGTTACCGCTTCGATGTCGGCAAATGCCTGCTGGCTAAAAACGTTACGTCCACTCAAGGCCAGGCGCCAATCCTTGAGAAACTCCAGATATGCTGGTGTTTCGTTCGACCTTATTACGTGGAAGTTGAGCAGTGTGCCGTTCGGGTCGACATATACCGCCAGGTTTATTCTTCCGCCGAAACCTCGGACCTCCGGTGCAATCTCGTCTGAGCTGAAAATATAACCGCTTAGCTTCTGGGCCTGATTATATACCTTGAAATAGTTGATTTTTTTGCCGTCCTCTTGTACGACGGCGGATGCCGGAACCAATTGTCCTTGGCCTGCTAAACCTTGAGCAGCAGCCGGCGGTAGTGAGGGTGTTAAACGTGCCCCTGCGGCTACAAGTAGATTGGAGCAAAGTATCAGCGATACACCTATTCCAAATAAGACGTATCCCATCCTGCGAGTTATGGAAGCGTATGTAAGCGTGGAACGGTATCTATCCGGGTTATACATTCTCGTTAAAATTAACGGCACGTTTGATACGAGGAGCAGCGTAAATACCAGCAGGGTTACTTTCGCACCAAGGACGGGGACAATGGCCAGGCCTGTGAGAAACGCTCCTGCTGCTGCGCCGAGATGGTCGGCGATTTCAAGTTTGCTGCCGGTGGCACGCGTATCGAGGGCGGAATCCGCCAACTGACTGGCGGCAATAGGAAAATAACCGCCGGCACAAAGGCCGCATAAAAGAAAGGCGAGAGCAAAAGTAAAATGATTCCACTCATTGAGCGGCCAATTGGCGGCGATGGTAAGGAAAAGTGTGTGAGCGAGGATAATTGTAAATAAAAGGCTCACCATACGGACCTTTTTATGCTGGAGTAGATATCGAGTTATAGCCGACCCGGCCGTAAGACCCGTCATAAAAAGCGATGAAATCAGACCAACGTACAGGTATAGAGAGCCGAATCGGGTTTGATACAGGTACATTAAGATAATTACCACCCCGATTCCCACCATCCCGCTTGAAAAGACCAGAAAAGTACTCTCGAAGCTTGACTTTGCACCTTGAGGTGGTGTCCTTAAGATGTAAACAATCCTCAGAATTATCAAGACAAACAGAGGGAATAGAAAAGTGCCTATGCCGCCGGTTGCAATGAGCTTATAAAACCTTGTTACCGGCGCACCCGACTGCTTTGCTGCCAATAACAGACTGTAGAGGTGCGCCAGCGGCCTAATGTCCCGATTAACCAGAAGCCTTTCAGGCAGGTCCGCAGAGGTGTAGTTTTCAAGGGCGGTTGCGGCACGGGCAGGCAGGTAAACAGAGAATAATCCTTCGGCAGGGAAAATATCTGCTCCACCGGATATCTGTGCGAACTTTTCCTGCAGGATAGCAGGTTTATCAGTGAGGTCCTTGCGGTCGGACGCGATAAACCAGGTCTCTTCGCCCGGGACTATGACGGAGCCTGCGAAGACCTTCTCGAGTGTAAGCTTAGTCGAAGCGCCGAGATTAATCAGCTCGGTACCCATAATGTTTTCACCGCCGGATATACGCACGCCAAATACGCCGTTGGCTTGAAGGGACTGTTTGATAAGCCGGTAAAATTCGAGTGTGTAGTAACGGTTGAGAACTGAGCTGGTTGCATCAGGCAGATTTAGAATTACTATGTCATAGAGTTGCTTTTTCTCCAGCAGCAATGGGCGAATGTCACCTGCCACTCGTTTCAGCCTTTCGTCGGTTACCTTAAGCTCGGCCGGTATAAACTGTTCGAGTAGCTGTGCATATTGGCTGTCATAGTGGGTCCAGGTTACCTGTTCAATTTGAGGCAGCTCGAGGAACTTGTAGCACAGACCTAATCCGGAACCTATAATTAGGACTTTCCTTGCTTGCGGTTTTTGAGAAAGGTGGATTGCAGCAATACGTCCTGCCGATTCGTCGTCAGGCAGTGTTTCGCAGACACTTCCTTCCCGAACGGCAAGCCACTGTCCTTTGTAAATCCCGTAAAGATATTCGGCCTGAGCGGTTTGAAACGAGCCCGAAAGCGCTTCGGCCGGGAGCAACCTGGACCACTTTGCAGTTCGAATGTGTTGCATTAGGACATCATCAATACCAATAACCAGCCCAATAATGATACAAACTGGGGCTAAGAGTATTTTCCATTTCTTAGTTGTAGCGAACCGAACGAAAAATATCGCCAGCAGGACAATGCAGGAAAGTATGAAGAAAATTCTTGCCGAACTTAAGCCCCAGGCTAACAAGAGGGTGACACCCAATCCGCCAAAAAGACTGCCGAGAGCCTCAATGACGTATACGCCTGAGACAGCAAGCCGACTTTCCTGCTGAAGGCCGTTAGAAATTTCCCCTTCTGTGGTTATATTATTCAATGTTTTAGAATTTTTAACGGGGTGAATCCAGAGACAGGCAAGGGGGAAAAACATTCCGGTGATGCAGCTAACTGGGGCGTTAATCAGTATCGATAGGAGTAACATAAGATTTATGGGGAATAGTGCATACGATTCCACGCCTGCTAACTGGCGGGCATATAAAATCAATATAAATTGAGCGGCAAAGACAGGCAGATAAAGCAGGAATAAGAATTCGATGTTCTTCAGCAGTGCCTCTGCCAGAGCTTTGGATTTATAAACGAGCACGGCACCGAGGCAGACCCAAAAAAACCAGGAACCGAAAAAGATTCCAACGCCGATGTCATTACCTTCAAAAGTGCTGATGAACTCTCGAAAAAGCAGCGTCTGCGCGGCGATGGTGAACAGGCCATAACTGAATATCATTAAGCTGCGGGCAAGCTTCATCTTTCGTTCTCACCGAAAACCTCAGCCTGAAAAACGAAGAACTCGGTATCGTCTTTCCAGGCGTCAGGCGTCAGCCCCGCCTTTAGTGACAGTCGGCTTAACATCTGCTCAAGGTTCCATCCCTCCTCAGTAGCGACCTGTGGCAGGAACACGGCCATTTTGCCTTCTTTTCTGAGGATTACGCCGTCTATGCCGAGACGTATTTCGTCCGGCGAGGTTACAAACGTGGGCGGCGTAAGCGCAGATATTTCAATTGTGATTTTGTCGTATTCGCTTTTTTCCAGTGGCGTGAAGCGCCGGTCGTTAAAGCCGGCATTGACGGCATTTTGAATTACCGATTTGTAAAGCTCCTTTCTGGGAACGAGGTCGCCGATGCAGCCCCGCAACCGGGAGTGTCTCTTAAGCGTTACGAACGCGGCGCGTTTCTCAGAGATTGCCTCGCTCAACTCGATGTTCAATTCGGATGCATCCAGTATCTGCCTTTTCTCCAGGTAATGCAGCAGTGCCCTGCGTGCCAGCGCCAAAAGTTTTTCCTTATCTTCTTTACTTAAATGGGAATCTTTAGACTTTGAGTCAGGCCGAACCTCCGGCTGTTGGGGCCAGGTGCCGCAAAAAGCTATGGACATATAACCAACAGAACTTTTAAAATCGCCGGTAACTTCACCTGAGCAGGTCTGTGCGACTAAATGACTCTTGGCCGATGGTGGAAGAGTTGCAAGCAATATGGCTATCGGAACGTAGCCGCATATCGTTGTGCCGGTTTTCCATTTGTAATCAAGAAAACCCTTACAATCCAGCGCCGCAATGAATTTGTATGCATCAAGGTCGAGCTTCTTTAATTTCTCCGGTACGTCCTGGGTAAAAGGCACATAGCCGTAGTTGTGGCCGTAATGTACAAAGTCTGAGCTTGCGATTACAAGTGTTTCCCGGTCGAGAAGGCCCTTGAGAATTTCACCGGCCTTGATGATTTGCTTTAGGGAACAACTGCCGGCAACTATCGGCACAAGTTTGAAATTTGTATGAGTGCATTGCAGCAGTGGAAGCTCTATTTGGACACTGTGTTCATAGGTGTGAGCGTTCGGCACATTTTGAAACAGCGAATGCTTCAACAGCTTTTCAATGAATTCTAAATCCAGCGGAATCTGCCCCAGCGGCGTTTCGTAATGGGTTACCTTCGGAACGCTCAGCGTCTCCCGCATAGCAACATAATGACTTGGGCCGATAATGACAATTCGTTTGTATTTTCCTCTTGCAGTTTTGACTGCCTGTGCCGCTGTCTGTCCTGAGAATTGGTATCCTGCGTGGGGCAGAATCAGCGCCATAACGTTGTCTATCTCATTATTGATTTGTGCTTTTTCGAGAAAGTTTTTAACTTGACTTGCAAGTCTTTCCGGATCTGCCGGGTACCATCTGCCGGGAAGTGCGGAATGTAAGACAGTCTTTGGAGGCTGTAGTTTTTTTGGCTCGTTTTGCTTTATTGTTTGAACGGTTCCGGAAGGCGCCGCAGGGTGGTTCCTAATACTCGCCTTTAATAGCAATATACCTGTAATCGAAAGTAAAGCCGTAGCTAAAACAAGAATAAATGTAACGCTGCGTGTCTCGTCCGATTTGTCATTCATATTATCCACTCCATTTAGCGTTCTTATTTATCGTGGGTAAAGACCTAACCTTGCCGGGGTAATTTCTTGTTCGAATCGCGCGTACAAACCTGCGTGGCACTGCACGTTTACCTATGGCACGAGTTGTCAGCCACCATAAGCCGCTTAGACCGAGCAGGCCTGTTTGTATCAGCCTGTGAAGAAATTTCCTACGTGTCATTTCCAGACTCCATAAATTTCTTTTCCACAATTCGGGCAGCATCCGTCATTGAGGTGGTTTTTAAGGATTTTATAGCCTTTTCGCTCAACAAGCAGGCCTTGGCAGTCGGGGCAATATGTGTTTTGGCCTTCTTTGCTTAGAATATTGCCAATGTAGACGTAGTTCAGACCCTCGTCTGTTGCTATCTGCCTTGCCATATCAAGCGTCTGGGGTGAAGTGAATGGCAGATGTCGCATTTTGTATCGCGGAAAGAAACGGGAAAAGTGCAAGGGAGTGTCACAGCCAAGGTTAACACGTATCCAGCGGGTAAGCTTGCGTATATCTTCGGGCTTGTCATTCAACGTTGGAATTATCAGGTTGGTGACCTCAAGCAAAATCCCGCTGGCTTTGGCCAAAACCAGTGCCTTCTGTACAGGCTTTAATGTGGCGGAACAGACACGGTGATAGAAGTCTTCTGTGATACCTTTCAAATCTATGTTTGCAGCGTCCACGTACTCTAAGAGACGCTTCCAGGGCTCAGGATTTATATACCCGGCTGTTACAAGCACATTTTTTATATTGCGCTGTCTTGCCAGCTTTGCAGTGTCATAGGTATATTCGTAAAAAACGATGGGGTCAGTGTAGGTGTATGCCAACGACGGACAGCGATATTTTTCCGCCAGGCTGACAACTGTCGCAGGAGGGCAGGGCATTGCTCGACTATCTTCCGGATTTGCCTGTGATATTTCCCAGTTCTGGCAGTTCCTGCAGTGCAAGTTGCAGCCGACAGTCGCCAGCGAGAAAATCTCAGTGCCGGGCAAGAAGTGGAATAATGGTTTTTTCTCAACCGGGTCACGGTGTATCGAGCAGGGAAATCCATAGACCACGGTACGCAGTATACCATCGATGTTTATTCTGACGCGACAATCGCCGCTTTGGCCGGGCTCAATCACACATCTTTTTGGACATAATTCACATTGAACCGTCAATTTCTGATTTCCTTATATTTGCTGTATGAAAGCATTATACCGCAAGGGGCGAGGGACTACAATAAAACGGCTATCATAGAATATATGGCAGAGGTGATTACCGGCCTTTTTACTTATTTTACTGCGAAAAAGAGCTGCCCGATGGTTAATCGGGCAGCTCTTGTCTGTTGTTTGGAATAACTATTGTAACTTTTTATTACCACCAACCTCCCCACCACCAGCTGCTGCTTGTTGTAGTCGTTGTTGCACTGTTAGTGGTAGTCGTAGTGCTTGTTGTGCTGGCGCTGGTTGTAGTTGTAGTGCTTGTTGTAGCGCCGTCTTGACACGTCTTATACCACCATCCTTCACAATTGCCGGAGCAGCATTCAGAGTCTGAATTACATCTCTCACCATCTGCTTTACAGCTGCTGGTTGAGGTTGTTGTGGCAGCAGTGGTTGTAGTTGTGGCGCTGGTTGTTGTGGTGCTGGTTGTATCACCGCCGCCGCAACTTATATAATTATCGCATAACCAGTTCATAGCAGGACGACGACTACCGTTAGATTTAATCAAGTGAGCTTCATTACGCCACATTTTTCCATCGATGTAACCCCATAAGGTAACACCGGCTGATTTATTCCATAGGGTGGGGAATATATTCTGATATATCTGTAGCTGTTCGCTGTCACTACCCCTTATATCCAACTCAGAGACATATACTGTTCCTCCGATTGTATTAAAATTGGAGGATATTGTACTTGCGGATGTGCTTTCCAGACCATGAGCCTGGGCTGCGACGGCCTGAGCCCCACATATGTTTTTGATATTTTTAATCTGGCTGGCATTTGAAGAGCTGTTTAGAAGCCCATAGTCGCTTAAGATTTTAGTTCCACTCATAGCGGGTCCGGCTTTTTCATAGGACCATTGTACCCAGTCCCATCCGGTTGAGCCGCCGCCTCCTAAAGCATCCTTATAGCAGGGAGGGTCGTGTAAAGGTTCGTTAACGACTTCTACCTGGTCAGGATTATATCGATTTCCGAACATTTCTATCCACTCTTCGACTTCAGCCCTCTGCTCACTTTGCGAAAGGCTGCATATCCAGGAAGGTTCTCCTGATGAGTGTCCCCAAACAAGGCAATGCTCTTTAAAAGGATAGCCTTTGCTATTAGCATAATCGTATGCGCTGTCTAACCAATACCATGTATTCCAGCTATCCCGGCTTTGCTCACAGGAAGCCCATTTACCCGAATTCTCAGATGTTACCTGATTCCAATATTTAGAAAAATCCATAGGTTCCTGTCCCTCTTGGTAGATATTTCCCAGGAACTTACCCTGTGCCGATTGGGAAAGGAACAGCAACAGCAAAAATAAAGCGATTAAGATTTTTTTCCTTGTTATATGCATTTTTCCCCCCTAATTTAAGCTAATTCTTTTTATTGTCTGTCAATTCAATTATCTCGACTCAATACTCGACATCTTCACTTATGTCGTGAAGTACTTTATCGGTTGTAGATGTGGTGTTCGATGTTTTTTTCGAGAGAGCTATAGAATTGAAGGTCTAACTGCCCATGACCGGGCAAGCAAGGGAATTCATAACCCCCCGAATACCGCCCCCAGTTCACTTGTCACATAGCAAATAATCCAGCCAAAGTCAAGTGTCTATACATATAAATAATAGCGCGGATAAAGAAAAAGTCAAGATAGCTTTAGTTTTATAAGGTTTATGTCTGTATTTTTTTCACTTTAATTCTAACGCTTTTAATGATTAGTTTATCCGTAAGATTTGCGAGGAAGAGTCGATTCAACAAGCTTATTATTTTTTAGAAGGTTTGAAGCTTTTACCGGAACATACATAAAGTCCGAAAATCCATTTGCCATTTGTTTGATAAAACCTTGCCTAATAAAAAAGGCTTGAAACTCAACTTTAGGGCACTTCTTAATTTCCTGGAAACAGCCAATCATATCAGGCTAAAACGGGTAGATGGATTTGCTTAAATGAGCATGAAATTCAGAGGTTCGGAAAGGGGGAAACAGGCCTGACATTTCATTACGGACGGAATGATGATATGGTTTGGTACAATAATGCATCTTGACGCTAAATCGGCGAGAATTGCAAGATAAGAGTTAGGATTGAGGATTTGAGAGTGTAGTTCGGGATATTTAGAGTATTAATTACATCTCAGGGGGATTACCGGCTCTTTTTGAGCCATAGATTTGTAACGAGTGGTTTAGCCAAAAAGAAAAATACCGAATTATCGTAAAATTAATATGACAGTTATTAGTGTTTTAATACCATATTGACAAATATTAACGGATATGTTATACCTTTATTTTTAAAATCTAATAATGGGGACATATAATGTTAGTACTGGGAATATGGGACGGGCATGATTCCGGCATTGTTCTGCTTAAGGATAGTGAAGTTCTTTTTTCTATCAATGAAGAAAGACTTTCAAGAAGAAAGTTAGAAATCTCATTCCCGGCCAGGTCAATAGAGTACTCTCTAAGGTATTTGGGCCTTAAAAAAGAAGATGTAGGAGTAATAGCTTTTTCAACGACAGAGTTTGCTAAAACTCTGTGGAGAGTATTTCCATTTCTGAAAGAGAGTTATTATTTAATACGTCGAAAGAAGAAAGATTATTCGAGTTTAAATTCTATCAAGAAGAAATTGAAGTATAAAATAACCGAGCTGCAGCTTGATCCACTATCGAGATTTATCAGTAAAACAATATTAAAAAAAGAATTAAAAAAGCTGGGTTTTCGGGATTTTAAATTATTAGCGTACGACCATCACCTATGTCATGCCGTCAGCGCCGCTTTTACAAGCGGATTTGACAAATCCCTGGTTATTACAATTGATGGAATCGGAGATTCTTTGTCGGGGACTATAAACAAATTCGAAAATGGAAAATTGGAAAGAATAAAAACTATTTCCGGCAGTGATTCTTTTGGTATCTTTTTTGAGCATGTAACTAATCTTATGAATATGAGGGAGTTAGAGGATGAAGGCAAGGTAATGGCGCTTGCCAATTACGCCTTACAAATTGAAGACGAAAAAAATCCTTTGCTGGATTTTTTTAAAGTTGAAGGGCTGAATGTAAAGGCGAAATACGGCAGTTTAAGAACATATAAGGAATTAAAGAAAATACTGTGGAAATATCCGTCCGAACAGTTTGCATATATGGCACAAAGAACATTGGAAGTAAAGATTACTGAGCTGGTGAAAAACGCCATAAAAGAAACAGCTATCAGAAATATATGTTTAACTGGAGGCACTTGTTCAAATATAAAAGTCAATATGCTTTTGAAAAATCTGCCCCAAGTCGATGATATTTATGTCTTTCCTCATATGGGCGATGGCGGCCTTGCAATGGGTAGCGCCATGCTTGCCAATTTTGAGTTGAACGGTATTTATAAATACGATTTTAACAATGTATTTTTAGGGCCACGGTATTCAAATGATTATATAAAAACAGTATTAAAAAAGGGCGAATTAAATAATGTGAAGTATGAATACATAAATGATATCGAAAAAGAAATAGCAAAGATTCTTTCTGAGGGAAATATAGTATTATGGTTTCAAGGAAGAATGGAATACGGTCCAAGGGCACTTGGAAATCGAAGTATACTTGCTCCACCTCACTCAGAAGAAATAAAAACTGAACTAAACTTAATACAGAAAAAAAGAGTATGGTATCAGCCATTTTGTCCGACAATGCTTTTGGATGATGCAAAAGTGTTACTGGAAGACTTAAAAGGAACTCCGAATGAATTTATGACAATGGGATATATGGTAGAAAGAGAAAAACAAAAATTAGTGAAAGGAGTAATAAATATCGACGGCTCCTGCAGGCCGCAAATCATAACCGACTATGGTTCAAGATATGCCAGGTTACTTTTAGAATACAAAAAACTTTCTGGTATTGGGGTTATTCTAAATACGAGTTTTAATTTACATGGTGAACCGCTTGTTTGTTCACCGGAGGATGCTTTGAATACCTTTTCGAGAACTCCGGCAAAATACTTAGTATTGGAAAATTACCTATTGAGAAAAAAGTAAAGAAGAAACGAAAGCTCTTAAGGAATGTCTTTTAAGTGAGGTATAGTTTGTTTTTAAGATTGTGCAGATAATTCCAAGGTACTTCTTAAGAGCCATAGGCCACATATATGCAAGCACATACAATGCAGAAATTTTTGTCCATATATTATGTCTACCTGCTTGAATTTAACTTCTTTCTCTTAATCATCGCTTTTATTTTCAATTTTAAACACATTAAAGAAATATTTGAAGAAATCGGAAATAAAAATTTATTGATTGTGGTGTTAATTTCAATAATCGGGATGTCTTCTGTCTCACTTATAAATCCAAGAAATCATAGAATATATTATGATGAAAATATTTATAATAGTATTGGGCAATGCATAGCATATCATAAACGAGCGGTAATGTGTAATGAAGGATATTATGAAAATAAGGAGTTAAAAGTTGCTGCTGAAGAGTATAATAAGCAGCCTGCGGCCTATCCGTATTTGATAAGTGTTATATTTCGTACATTCGGAACAAATGAATTATACATTTTCATCTTTAATAATATTATTTTTGGATTAACAGCGGTAGTCATTTTTCTAATTTCATTTTTACTTTTTAAAGATATTTATGCAAGTCTGCTGGCATGCTTTTCTTATATACTTATTCCGGTAAACCTCCAGTGGTTTAATACTTGCGCAGCGGAACCATCAACGGTTTTTTTTGCAGGTATGTCGATACTGTCTTCGTTAATTTATTTAAGAAATAAAAAGCCTGTCAATCTGTTCTTTTTTACAACCGCTTTGGCATTTTCTTTAAATTTCAGGCCGGAAAGTTTCCTCATAGCTTTCGTGGTTGGAATAGTATTTTTACTGAAGGATTTTGAAATATTCAGGAGAAGAGAATTTTATTTTTACGGGGCTCTTTTATTTCTTTTATCGACGGGAATTGTACTTCATTTATACGCTATGCGGAGTCAAAGCTGGGGAGCTCCAGGAGCAAAATTCTCCTTAGACTATTTTCCTCGTAATTTTCGTACGAATTCCATGTTTTATTTAAAGAACGAAGAATTTCCATTGCTGTTTTCAATATTTGGAATTGCCGGCTTTCTCTTTTATAAAAATAAAGAGTATATAAAAGAAAAAACAATATTATTGAGTTGGTTTTTGGCATTTTGGGGCATGTTTCTGTTTTTCTATGCCGGTACTTATAAGCATGACGAGGGCTTAAGCACCCGTTTTTCTTTATTGTCATATATTCCATTTGCAATTTTTATTGGATTAGGCGTTGCTTCTATCAGAAGTCTTTTAAAAAATAAAGTAGGGTCTATAGAATTAATTGTAATATTGCTCATTATATTTAACTTTACCTGGTTTTTACCGTTTATCAGGTCACAATCCAAAGGCGAGAGCGCTGCGTGCAGAATGGACCATAAATATGCAATGGAGTTTAGAAAGTTGCTACCTGAAGATTCTATAATTTTTACTCATAATCCGAATATGTTTTTAACAAGCGGGCAGAGTGCAATTCAGACATCAACTGAAACTTATAATCCGGGAACAATCAGACGGCATCTTAATCGCTTTAAAGGAGGTGTGTATGTTCATTACAATTATTGGTCTGGTGTAAGTTATAATAAAATACAAAGGGAATTTACAGATAATATTTTAAATAAATATGATTATGAAATAATAAAGGAATATCATTACAGAAATTACAAATACGGATTGTATAAGATAATAGATTAGAAAAGATAGTAAGTATGAGCCTATATAAAAAAATAAGAACATATTCAACCTTTTCCAAAAATATCTTGTTATCTGCTTTCGATATGTTGAAGTACCCGTATAAGCTTACTTTTGCAATTACCAGTAAGTGTAATCTAAGGTGTAAAACATGTAGTGTCTGGCGAAGAAAGCCGGTCAATGAATTGTCATATGAGGAAATAGACAGGTTTTTTACAATAAATAATTATTTAAATTGGATAGACCTTACGGGTGGTGAAATATTTTTAAGGAAGGATTTACTGGATATTACAAAAAGTATAAAAAAGAACGTTAAGAATGTAGTTATGCTGCATTATCCAACTAATGGTTTTTTAACCGAGCGAATTGTTGAAGTTACTGAGAAGATAGTCTCACTGGATTTCCCTAATTTAGTTATTTCAGTAAGCGTCGACGGAAACAAGGATATTCATAATGAAATGAGGAACAATGAGAATTCTTTTCAAAGGTGTATTGAAACTTATAAAGAATTAAAAAAGAATAAGCATCTTAAAGTATATATAGGTTGCACGCTATCTCCGTTCAATATAGACCAATTTGGCAATTTTTTTACAGATTTGAAAGATTATATACCCGACTTAGAATACTCGGACATACATTTGAATGTTTATCATTACTCGGAAAGTTTGTACTCAAATGAACCTGTTTCTTTTGATAAGGACAAATTTGTTGATGCTGTTAGTGATTTTATTAAAAGAAAGGGTTTTGTTTTTGCGAATCCTATAGTGTTACTGGAATATATTTATCTTAAGAATGTTAAAAATTATCTGTTAAATAATCAGTCCCCCTTTAAGTGCAAATCCGGGAAGATATCCTGTTTTATAGACCCGCTTGGCAATGTTTATCCTTGTACAGGCTATAATGTAATTATGGGAAATCTGAGGGAAAATAATTACGACTTGTTAAAAATCCTTTCAAATAGAGATGCTTTGCTTTTGTGTGAAAAAATAAGAAATGGCAAGTGCCCACAGTGCTGGACACCTTGTGAGGCTTATCAAAGTATTTTAAGTAATTTGTTTATTAGGAGAAAGATAAATGCAGTTGATTGAAAATTTATGTGTAGTAATACCAGCAAAAGATGAAGAAAAAACTATTGGAGAGATAATAAATAGCTGTAAGCAGTTTACAGAAAATATTATTGTTGTTGACGGTAATTCAATAGATAAAACAAGAGATATTGCCGAGAATCTCAAGGCAAAAGTAATTATAGACCCGGGGAAAGGCAAAGGCAGTGGTATAAGAGCTTCTGTAGAGCATGTGTCTGATGAAGATATTGTAGTTTTCATTGATGCAGATGGTTCTCATGAAGCCAATGATATCCCAAAGTTAATAAAGCCAATTCAAGATGGACAGGCCGATCACGTTACAGGTTCACGATTGCTTGGCGGTTCGAGTGAACTTCATGGTGGCTTCGATGAATTTATGAGACTGACAGGAAGTTCGTTTATAACTTTCTGTATTAATCATAGATTTAAAATAAGGTTAAGCGATAGCCAAAATGGTTTTAGAGCTATTCGAGGTGCAGTGTTAAAAGATCTGAATCTGAAGGAGAATATAACAACGATTGAGCAGGAAATGATTATTAAGACTTTGAAAAAAAAATACAGAATGGCTGAAGTTCCAACTCATGAGTACAAAAGGAAGTACGGGGAGTCGAGTATTAAAATGCGTAAGGTATTTTTTAAGTACGTTTATAGTTTCATTAAATACTTATATTTTTAAAAAGAGAAAGGCTTTATGCATAAATCTCTACAGTATATTTTTATGATAATAGGTTATTTGTTAATTGCATTATTTCTTCTGATTGTTACATCAGATGCGCAGATGCAACAATTACACACGTTTTTGTCTATATATTACGTCTACATGCTTGAAGTTAACTTCTTTCTTTTAATTATGGCGTTTATATTAAATTACAAGTATATCAAAGAGATATTTGTAGAAATTGGTAAAAAGTCTTTTCTTGTTTTAATATTAATCTCAATAGCTGGGGTATTTACTACTTCATTCATAGCCCCAAGGGTTCATAGAATATATTATGATGAAGATATTTATAATAATATTGGACAATGCATATCGGACCACAGACGTGTTGTAGTTTGCAATGAAGGATATTATGAGAGTAACGAGTTAAAGGTTATTGCTGAAGGATATAATAAACAACCCCCGGGTTATCCGTATTTAACGAGTGTTGTATTTAGAATATTTGGTACAAATGAGTTGTATATTTTTATTTTAAATAATCTTATTTTTGGATTAGCAGTAATTGTCATATTTTTAATTTCTTTTTTTCTTTTTAAAAATGTTTATGCTGCTCTGATAGCATCTCTGTCTTATGCTCTTATCCCGATTAATCTTCATTGGTTTAATACGTGCGCAGCAGAACCATCGACAGCTTTTTTTGCGAGTATGGTTATGCTGGCTTCTTTAATTTATTTAAGGAATAAAAAGGCGGTTAATTTGTTTTTTCTTACGTCTTCTTTGGCTTTTTTTTTCAATTTCAGGCCGGAATGTTTTTTGATGGTTTTTGTAATAGGTTGTTTATTTTTATTAAAAGATGTTGAAATATTTAAAAAAAAAGAGCTTTATTTTTTTGGAGTCCTTTTATTTTTGTTGTCTACGGGGATTCTAATTCATTTGTTCTCGGTGCGGGGTCAGAGCTGGGGAGCAACAGGAACTAAATTCTCATTAGATTATTTCTTTCGTAATTTTTTTACGAATTCTATTTTTTATTTTAGAAACAAGGAATTCCCTTTGTTATTTACGATATTTGCAATTACAGGATTGTTTTTTTATGGAAATAAAAGTTTTATAAGAGAAAAAATTATAGTACTGATTTGGTTTTTAGCATTTTGGGGAGTATTCTTGTTTTTCTATGCTGGAAGTTATCAATTTGGACAGGATGTTCGTTTCTCAATATTGTCATATGTTCCAATTTCGATTTTTATTGGATTAGGTGTTAATTTTATTATAAGTCTTTTGGAAGATAAAATAAGAGCTGTAAAAATAATCGCAGTATTTCTTATTTTATTTAACTTCACCTGGTTTTTACCGTTTATCAGTGCAGAAGGCGAAGAGGCGTGGGCTGCCAGAAGGGATCATAAATATACAGTAGAGTTTGCAGAATTGTTGCCTGATAATTCGATAGTTTTTACTCATAATCCAAATATATTTTTGTTAAATAAAAAAAGTGCTATCCAGAGCTCAAGCGAAACTTATAATCCAGGAACAGTTGAACGAAATCTTGGGAGATTTAAAGGGGGCGTATATGTTCATTTTAATTATTGGTCTAATGTAGAAGATCCGGCACAAAGAATGTTTACAGAAAATATTTTTAATAGATATAATTATGAAATGATAAAAGAATATCGTTATAGAAATTATAAATATGGACTATATAAAATAATTGGTCCAAAGTAGTTGAAACTGTGAAGTGCCCCCCTAAGAGTGTGTACCATTGCAGATTAGAAGGCATCTGATAATTTATGCCACAGGTACAGTGGTGGTTTTTTTATTGAAATGAATACTCCAAACTACACCCCAGAACAAATCGTTAAGAAGTTAAGTTCATCAATCACGTCTGGATGTATGATGACAGGGCCGAAGACGACAGAAAGCTAAAGTTGCTGACGGTGCTTGATGAATACACACGTGAATCACTGGTGATTGAGGTGGACCGTTCGATAAAAGCCAGAGCCGTGATCGCAGTTTTGGAGTATCTGTTTATAGTTCGCGGGATACCGAAGTTTATTCGCAGTGACGATAATCCGGAGTTTATTGCCGATAAATCAGAGAAAGATTATATTGACGTTTCTCCTTTTTAAACGAAGATGTTAGCCGGTTTGGCGTTATCCTATGTGTCACTATAATCTGGTTTAGTGTCTTAATTTTGAGTTCTCTTGTCTGAGAACGTGGATTTTCTGCGTAGGAAAAGAAATTCATGAAAGCTGAAATAACCGTAATTCAGTTTTTCAACTTAACTTAAGTCATATAAAACAGAGTGGCCGCATCTACATTGCAAGAATAACCAAACACGCGAAGCTCTTATCAGTATATATAACATCAATATTACAGGTCTATCAATTCTGTCATTAATTTCTGTAAATAATTCCTTAAGTCCCTCTTAACTTAATCGATAATGCTTTTTGAAAGAGTGTCTTTATGGGATGCTATCTAAATGTATTTTTTGAATTCAACAATTGGGGCTTCAATATATCGACAAGTTTACTATTTAATAAGGAGTTAGCAATATGTTAGCAATTAAGAACAACATTATGGCGGAAAATGCTGCCCGGCATTTGGGGAGAAGCTATGATGCTTTGGCACAGTCGGTCGAAAGGCTGGCTTCGGGACTGCGCATCAACACCGCAAAAGACGATGCAGCCGGTCTGGCTGTTCGTGAGTTGTTGCGTGCAGATACCGCTGTGTTGCAACAGGGTGCTCGTAATGCACAGGATGGCATTAGCCTGTTGCAAACAACGGAAGGTTCTATGCAGACAATCGATGACCTGCTTGTGCGTATGAAACAGTTAGCTCAGCAGGCAGCCACAGGGTCTTATTCTTCAACTCAGCGAACTATTATGAGCAACGAGTTTAAAGAATTAGCCAACGAAATTGAGCGTATTGCAGAAGCTGAGCAGTTTAATGGTATTAGTATGCTCAATAGCGCAAATGGCAGTGTATCAATTGTTTTTGGAAGTGGGACAAACGATAACATAACCCTGGATAAGACTGATGTGTCCAAGAGTGGTCTTAGTATTAATGCTCTGGGTCTCAGCACGACAAGTAGTGCCTCGACTGCTCTGACTACTTTGGATACAGCTATCGATTCGGCAACTACTGCGCGTGCAGATTTCGGAGCGAAAATGAATCGTCTGGAAAACACGGTCGGCGTCCTTAATGTGCAGGCAGAGAACCTTAAGGCGTCCGAATCACGTATTTCAGACGTGGACGTAGCTACCGAAATGTCTCAGATGACCAGAAACCAGGTCTTGGCTCAAGCCGGTGTCGCCATGCTTGCACAGGCCAATATGATGCCTCAAATGGCGTTGAGTCTGCTTGTATGAAAAGAAACATACTTGACCTCGACAGGTAAAATGGATGAATTTTTGGGGGAGATGACTGATGTAAATCTCGGTCATCTCCCTTCTTCTGGATTAATCACTTAAGCCACAAAGGGATAGATTATTGGTCGTTTAATGGATTAACAAATTGTCTTTGGGACTTAATACATAATAAGCAGGAAGCGAATTTATGAATGAAGTGAAAACATATAGGGATACGGCAGTTACAACACAGAGCAAGGGACGTCTTATCGTCTTGCTATATGAAGGTGCGATTAAGTTTATGAAGCTGGCTGTTAAGGAGTTGGAAGCCGGCGATTACGAGAAAAAAGGGCAGTATATAAACAGGGCCCAGGATATCATCAACGAGCTAAATGCTGTACTGGATAGAAATGATGGAGGCGAAATAGCCGACAATCTTTGTAAGCTCTATTGCTTTATGAGTAATCGCTTATCAGAGGCCAATGTGAAACGTGATCCACAGATGATTCGCGAAGTTATATCGATAATGGAAGAGCTTAATCAAGGCTGGAAGACTATCGCTTAATCGTTGCAATTAGAGGCTGAAACAACAATACAAATAATCTTTGCAATTCTTTTTGACACGACACTTATTCTGTGATTTGGGGGAAAGCGGTTTCTGATTGTAAATAAGCGATGAAGGAGGTAGTGGATGCGACCAAGCACACAGTTATTGTTTATTATTGTGGGTCTCGTTGTTTGCGCAGTCATAGTATTGTATCCACCGTCGTTACAGGGCGGCCAGAAAACTTATGAAGTTAAACCGCAGATTACCATACCCGAATATAGAACCGACACGGCACGAGCTATAGACGCTTATGAGCAGCTAATGCAAAGGTATATGGATTTAACTGAAAGGAATTTGTTCGAAATCGGAGCGGAAATTAGAGTCGTAGTGAGAAAATTAGATTCTATCGACAGCAGATTAAATGAAATATCTGCAAGAATAGCAAATATTGAAAAAGCAATGGGTATCGAACGGCCCAAACCGTCGGTCGAAAAAAAGTCGCAGCGAAAAGCTCATGATATCAAAGTCCACGAGAAATCATCGAACCGTGGACCTTAACTTATCCGGTACGACTGGCAACCATAATCTTAAAATCAATTTTTGTGATTTGAGATTTGACAGACGATAATTAGCGAGGAATAAGTGTTAGCCGTATGTTTTACCCTCCTCATTCACATAAATGATACCTTTTGCCTGTTTTATTACGCTGACTGCTTTTGGGACCTCCTCCAGCTTCGGGACTTTAAATAATTTTCTGCACTTTCGGCATTTTATCCGTCGGTCAACCACGCTTTGGTCAAGTAGCCAGGGGCTGCCGCATTTTGGACATCGAGCGATAATCTGCATCGATAAAATTCCTGTACCGGAGACTAAATCAGGAAACATGGGCTATTGTGAAATTATTGTTGGGCATTTTAGACATATATTCGGTGAATATCTTTTGCTAATTTTCTACTTTTCGTCTTATAATATCACTTTGCTCTAAGTGGAATTACTTTTCAGAAAAATAAGGAGCCCCTGACAATCTTGTATAGTGTGATTTACCTTGATTTAGCTGTTTGGATTCGCTAACATAGTTTTGTCGGGAGTGTGATGAGATGATAAAGAGAATTCCGTGTAGGGTAATTAGCTCCGAACCTCTTAGCAATAGGACAAATGTGTTTCTACACATCGACAAGCTAAATAATAATCGCCACGGAGCTTTCGGTGGAAATCTACAAATAGATCGCATTCGCAATTTGTTTACCTATTCAAACTCATTAAACATAGTTCAAGAGTATGTCGACTATGGACTAATCGGACAACTTCTTGATTGTTATGCTTAACAATCGGTTTTGTAGTTTTCAAAGTCATATATATGGGTTATATCAAGTCTTTTAAGTGGTTTCTTAAGAAATACTTACATTGAGATAATACCAATGCAGATGCCATTATAGTGATGAAAACATCAGATGAGACTTCATTTATCACGACGGCCAGAGCAGTACCTGCGGCGGGAGGGTGCTCGAAGCCCAAAGCTACCATAAGGCAAATAGCGATTCCGACTGCGCAGGGATACTCAATAAAATATGGCAAACTGGTGAAATAGAAAACTGTTCCGCATAAAAGGCCGACCAAATGGCCGCCAACAACGTTTTTTGTTTGTGCAGAGATGGATTTAGGCATTGCAAATAGGATAAAGCTGGTAGCACCCATCGCACTGATTACGACCACTTTGTCTTTACCGAGGATAAGAACGATTATGGACAAGGTAGCAGCTGCTAAGAGGCTCTGCAGGAGATAATGTTTCCAAAACCTTTTGAATTTGCCACTAATTGTAGTCTGCGATTCCACTTTCAGGAAATCCATTGAGGGTTTAATATAATATAACTTAGGTTATTAAAAACGGCGAGGATGGGCAACTTTGGGGGCTAAAATTACACATTTCCTCGCCGAGTTAGTGAAACATCCAGACAAAAAAGTTCGGGACTTTTTAACGCAAATTCTTGCATATAAATGGTTCGAATTTGCTTCGCCATACCCCAAAGACCTTGTCCCTTGAATAAGGTGTTCTGTCTCGTTTTCTTAAATTCTAATCAGGCTTTTAGTTGGGTCTTCCTTGACAATAAATACTTTTTTGTTTGGAGTTTTTTATATGCCACAGCTTACTATGTTTTTTGCTGCTTCTTGTACTTTTTCAGAACTTAAAAGTTGACCAGACGTTAGAAGTTTTTTGACCTGCGAAATCACTTCAGCGTCTGTCTGTAAGGGCTTTGTTGCCTGTTCAATTAGGGAAGCATAGTTAACCTGGACAGAAACATCCGCATTGTCCTTTTGAACGGATTTCATAGGGCCGGGCTGCCTGGGAGATGCCTTCTCCAAGGTTTCTTGAATTTTACTATTGTCGATTTTTTCTATCATTGTATTGCTTTTTTAAAATTCCTAATCTAAAATCCTTTTCGTAAGGTTTTTATAAAACTTTAAAAATTTTTTTCGTATTTTCTTTTTTTCTAAAGTCGATGCCATTTTTGAACGAAAATAGTATTTTTTGAATTTTACCCATATTTACAACTATACCTTTAATGTCCTGAATTACATTGTGGCAGCTACCTCATAAGTTATAAACTTAATGAAATTTAATGAACTAATGGTTATCAGTTGTTCTTGTAAAGAAGCATAACCAGCTCTTATCTGTGTTTGAAAGTACTTTTTCATTCGACTTTCTATAGTTTTGTCGGCTGTGTCCCATATTTGCTCAACCGCCCATATTAACTGTCCATCCCTCAGGTCCACGAGCTTTAAACGAAGGCCGATAATCATATGTGGATGAGGTCTAAATTCAGTAATAGTTCCTGTCAATACAGCATTGCATTTTAATGTGTTATGGATTGCTACTAATTGGCCTAAATCGTATGTGGAATTAAGGTTTACCTGCAGACTGCGCCATGCGGGGTCGTTTTGACGGACAATGGTTAAACCGAAAATCTGCCTTTTCTGCAATGCCTGAAAAAGCGATTCTGTTATATCTACAGAGATTTGAGGGTAGCTGGAATCGTTATTAAGTTCAACTAAAGCTATCCTGCTCATACGGGCCAGGTCTTTATTTGGGTTTAGATAGTAGTAACCAATCTGTTTCGATGCAGTGGTTTTGTTGAACTGACAGCCGAAAGTAAGTAATAGAGTAGTGAGTGATAGATAAATGAAAAAGCGTGACTTGTAGATCGAAATTTGTAAAGCATTCTTCAAGCCATAAATAATGGTTAGAAGAATTTGGGTTCGTATAAAGGATGACGTTGTTCTCAATTTATTCATTGTTCTCACCTAAAATTAAAGATTCCTGTTCTTTCAAAAGCCCAAGTTGATTAGGTAGACTTTAGCATTGTATCGTCGAGTTTGCATTTTCTGTGTTCGTTTCTTTTATTCTTGACGTTTTAAAATTTCCCTCGGACTTTGTCTTTAATTCGCCGCCGAGAACTTCCAATATTTTGATGAGTGCCTGCAGCTGCTCTATGTCGGCTTGCCGCAATTCTTCTCGAAAGCCCATGATATCAGTTTTCCAGTTGTTTAATTCGATACGTAAATCAATCAAAAGGTTGTTTGCTTCAGTTAGCTCCTTTTGTGTTTGTTGCAATTGAATCTCAAGAGTTGTGTTTTCGTCATTGAGTTGTTGGTTTTCATTGATAAGATGTTGATTTTTCTGTCGTAATATGGCCGCATCTTCGGAAAGTTTGGCATATTTTCCCGACAATTCTATCGCGGTTTCTATTGCGGTGGGATTTTGTGGGGCAGCTTGCTGAAATCTTTGCACAATAACCTCGTCTCCAGGAGAAACAGATTTATCAACAAGACCAGATAAGATAGCAGTTTTCGAGCTATCTTGAGGGCTTAAACAGCCTGCAAGGAATATTAGAGCCGTTGAACTCAAGAAAAATGTAATTTTTTTGTCTTTCATTTTGTTTTCTCCATTTGTTTTGTCATAAATGTGCTTAGGAATCATAAATGTACTGCTTTATGTTCGTTAGCCTTCGGGAGCTTGGTCTTTAACGTATTCACATCTTAAATAAGTTTTTATGCCGCAACTACAGGTTACTTCTATAACAACGAATTCGGATTGTTTTTCGACAATATGAGCTTTTGGCTCAGATAAAGCTGTGTTATTATTGTTTTGCGGCGTTGGTCCAGACTGCGATATGTCTAAATGGAATTGTCCTTCGAGTTCAATATCGTCTGCCTTTAGGATACGTCTGGTTGATTGCGGCATTTATTCTACCAACCTTTCATTAATTTTTTGGGTTTACAATTTTTGTCAAGCACGGTAGTCAATTCCGCCGGAATTAGATTGTTCATTTTCGTTCTCGGTCTGGTCAATGAGTGAATACTGCTCATCAATAGGATTATCTGGTTGGTTTTCAGTATCCAAGTTTTGCTTGCTTTCCTGATTTAACTGCTGCCGTCGTTTTCTGTCTTTACGTCGTTCGGTGGGAGTTAAGCCTGCTATATTTTGTAACCCTTCAACTGGCTTTATTACGTTAGAATTATTATCTACCATCTTTCCACTGCCTTAATTTTACGGACAAATTAAATATTGCACTTGCGTGCAGTTGGCTGATACATGACTCGGTTATTTCGAGAATTTCAGCAATTTGTTTCATCGTTAGATGTTGCTGGTAATAAAGCACAATAATTTGCTGTTGTTTTTTAGGCAATGTTTGAATCGCCTTGGCTAACTTATCTATAAGCTCAGCTTTTTCAATTTGCTGGGCAGGAGTAGTTGTGTTTCTTGCTGACAAAAAATTTCCCAATGCAGGGGAGTTTTCTGTAGAGTCATCTATAGAGATAAAATGCTGGGCACGAGCATTTTCAAGCATCTTGTAGAGCTCGTCGACAGTTATTCCAAGCTTTTCAGCTAATTCAGCATCACTGGGGACAGAACCGGTTTCCTCAGTGATTTTCTGGCTGAGTTGCATGGCCTTGCGAACCTGTTTTTTTAGATTCGCAGGTATAAAAGACCAACCTCTTAGTTCATCAAGAATGGCTCCTTTTATCCTGATGTAGGCGTAGGTTTTGAATTCAGCGTGATGAGAGGGGTCGAAATCACGAGCCGCTTTTACCAGCCCAACAGTTCCAGCTGAAACCAAATCTTCAAATACTAATGGTGGCTTCAGATATTTTATTACCTTTCGGGCTATTTTATGAACCATAGGGAGAAATTGTACTATCTGCTCATCTTCGATGAATTGTGTGGATTTCTTTTGTCCGGAATAAGCGCGCATAGCAGCGGAATTTAGGTGCTTTTTAGGGTCTTCAACTGTCTGCTTCTCAGGATTTTCCTTAGTCTTTACCGCCAATTCCTTGTTCCTTTTGTTTACTTATATGGTTAGTAATAATCGCGTTAATCAAGATAGCATTAATGGCTTTGACCGCCCAGTTACCTGCTATATAGGCAAGTACTGTACCTGCCAATGCTCTTTTGCAGCAAATGAATGGAGATAGGCCGCTAATCCAGCCGATAAAACTCAGGCTGAAAAAGCATATTACTGCAATACCTACCGCGATTGACCGGACATTGAATGGCATAGTAAGTTTCCGAATTTTCAGTTATCAAATTTTGAATCTCAAGTTGTAGCTCCCATAAGTTCTTTTCCTTCTTGTACTGTTGAGTCGGGTTGCTGTATTGATATAGCTTCTATTGGTTCTACTTCGGTTCCGAGCAGAATTTCATCGTAAGCTATCACCGATAGTAGTGGTACAGTTCGTGATAACATTGCTGATAGAGGCAGGCGTAATCTCGAATCGCACAGTAGTACTACTTTGTCGATGCCTTTGTCCATTGTTGCTTTCCAGGCCTGTGCTATTTTCCTGCCAATATCCATTATCATGTCGGTTGGCAGAGCAAGCATTATTGTGTCCAGTTCCTGTCGTAAAGTAGAAGTCATCTGATGTTCGAGAGCAGGTTCCAGCGTTATGGCAAAAATCTTGCCATTATCATTTTGAAATAGCTCTGTGATTGTCCTGCTTAGTGGCTTTCGAACCAGTTCTGTTAAGGCAGCAGGATTTTTGGTTTTTGTGGCGTTTTCTCCTAACGATTCAATTATAGTGGTTAATTCACGAATCGGTATTCCATCCTTTAGGAGATTTTTTAGCACGCGTTGTAGTAGTCCAATGGATACATTTTTATCCGGGCCGACAACTTCTCCCACTAATGACGGTTGAGTCTTTCGGAGTCGGTCTGTGAGAAGCTGCACGTCTTCACGGGTTAGCAAATCATCGGCATGATTGCGCAATGTTTCGGATAAATGGGTAATAAAGACAGATTCAGGATCAATTACCGTGTATCCGCTTAATTCAGCCTTTTCTTTATCAGCTTGTTTAATCCATAAGGCTGGTAAGCCGTAAACAGGTTCAACAGTTTTTATACCTTGGACTGTAGACTGGACACTACCGGAATCCATAGCGAGGAACATATCAGGTTCCAGGTGTCCTTTTGCAACTATATGGTTATATAGTCTAATTATATAAGCAGTTGGTTCGAGAGTAATATTGTCTTGTAGGCGAACCAGCGGAATGATAATGCCGAGTTCCTGTGCGAATTTTCTTCGTAGTGCTCCAATACGCTCAAAAATGGTACTGTTTTTACGAGGGTCAACCATACTTATTAATCGTACGCCGACCTGTACGGAGATTCTGTCGATATCCAACAATTCTTCAACTGGCTGTTTCTCAGTTTTTTCTTTCGGATGGGTGGTGCTTTTTTGCAGTTCTTTTTCGGTTTGAGCTGCGACTCGTCCGATTGAAAAAGCGCCAATAGCCAGCAAAATGAAAGGTATCTTTGGCAGACCCGGCACCAGGGCCATAGCTGCAATAATGAAAGAAGCTGTTTTTAGTGGTTGGCTTGACTTAAGAAACTGTCTGGACAGATCCTGGCTAACGCTGTGTTGGGATGATATTTTGGTCACCAGAAATCCCGAACTTACTGAGATTATTACCGATGGTATCTGGCTGATGAGTCCATCGCCGATAGAAAGTATGGAATAAGTTCTTATAGCATTTGCAATTGTCATACCGCGTGTGTAACCCATAACTATACCGCCGATAATGTTAACCGCAGTAATTACAAGCCCGGCCTTAGCGTCGCCGCGAATGAATTTGCTGGCACCGTCCATTGCGCCATAGAACTCGCTTTCCTTAACGATTTTTGTTCTGCGTTCGTTAGCTTGGGTTTCAGTAATAAGTCCGGCGTTGAGGTCGGCATCGATAGCCATTTGCTTGCCAGGCATTGCATCCAGGGTGAAACGTGCAGAGACTTCGCTTATTCGCTCGGCACCTTTTGTGATTACTACAAACTGTATGACAACGAGGATTAAGAAGATTACAAGTCCGACCACTAAACTGCCGCCGGCAACAAAATCACCGAAAGTCTGGATTATTTTTCCCGCGTTAGCCTGTAGAAGTATCAATCGAGTTGAGGCCACATTGAGTGAGAGACGGAACAGTGTTACGAAAAGCAGCAACGAAGGAAACGAGGATAGTTCGAGAGCCTCTTTCGATGATAAAGTTACAATTAAAACAGCTACAGCCAGAGATATACTGCAGGCAAGGAGCATGTCCAGTATAGGGGTAGGTAATGGTACTATCAAAGTTGCCAGGATGAAAACCAATCCTATAGCAAAAATGATATTGCTGTGGGAAACCAGGGTTGTGAGAGGGAGTTTTTCATCTGCCTTGCTTTGAGGATGTATACCTGATAATTTTAATGAACTTACTTGTGCAGAATTTGCCATAATAGTTTCTTTTAGAACAAAGTATTCTGAGAATTTAACTTATGTCACATCTGCTTTTTGCGGCCCGGTACCCAAAATCTGGTTTATCTTTACGGCGAACCAACCGTCCACTACCACTACACTTCCAGTGGCGAACTTTGTGTCCTTTAGGTAGAGGTCTACCGGCTCATCAATAGGTTTATCAAGCTTCAAGACTGAGCCGGAACCAAGTTGCAGGAGTCGTTTTACCGAAATTTCTGTTTGGCCAATAGAAACAGTGACCGGTATGTTCATATCAAGTAGGATATCTATGCTACCACCGGGACCAGTAGCTTGACCTTCGGTAGCCTCGGTGAGTTCAACAGATTGCGCCTGTTTTTTTGAATCATCAGCGGCCTCGCCCTCTTTTTCTTTAACTGCTGTATCTGTTTTTGCCATAAGATACTCCTGTATTTCTTTCTAAAGATGGTTAATTCATTTATGGATTCTATTTGATTACTACGGCATACTGGCCGGCTGATTTCGCAGGCCAGCCGCGACAAATTCTTTGGCCGTTAACTATCAATTCGATTGGCTCATCAACTCTTTTATCAAGAACTAATATGTCGTCGACCTGGAGATTTAATATCTGGTCAAGAGTAAGTGAAGTTGAAGAAAGTTGGGCTTTAACATAGACGTATATTTGCTCTATGTACCGTACAATAGCTTTTGAAGTTTCTTGTTTTGAAAGTTCTTTATTTTCACCAATCGGTGCCGTTTTTTCTGCCACAGGTGCTAATTTGCTGCATAATATTAAAAGGTAAGCATCAGATGCTTTTTCTGAATCAGCTAAGTTTACATTAAATGTGATTTTAAAAAGTTCCTCCGAGCTTTTCAATTTTAAGGGAAATTGTCCTTTAATAAAACCTTGTACCGGATGAAAATCGAAAGATTCATAAGAGCTGGAGAAAGCATCAATGATGCTCGAACAAATATCTGATAAAAGTGACACTTCCAGTTGCGATAAATCTTTGCCTGAATCGTCTTCGGTTTCGGAGTCGCCGAGTAAAAGCCTTGTCCAGGCAATTGCTGTTGGGTGGGGTACAGCGACCAATCCACATATGTTAGTTGTGTTGGTGCCAAATGGCTGAAAAAGTTCGAGCTGATTATCTGACTGTTGTTCATAAAATTCCGAAGCATAATGCTGTGTAACGGAGGCGATTGTAGCATTAAATTCTTTTTGGCAAAGAGAAGTGAATTTATCAGCTGTAGCTGTTGCAAATTTTTTGACTACTTCATCAATTTTTTTAAGCTGCTGAGTACCGAAGTAATGAGGTTGATGCCAATTATACTCGGTGGCTTGTATCTGTGTATTATATTCTGCAGAACCGGTTCCGACGGCGGCGAGGAGTTGTTGAATCTTCTGTCTGCTTAAGTTATTAGCGTCTGCATTATTCATTGTATAGCTAATTCCTTAAAAAGGATGTTTTTTATTTGAGGTTTAACGTCAGGAAAAAGCTTTTCGTTAAAAATGTCGAGTATTTGCGACTTAATACGCTTGAGATTTTTGTCACCTCTGATATCTTCTATGCTTAGACCTGCAAAATAGATGGTAAGCCAGTCTGTTAAGAGCGGCATTTTCTCTTCAAAAAAGGCGACACCTTTCTTTTGATCTACCTCGGAGTTGATTTGAAGTGTTAAGGCGGCCCTGATGTATCTTGTTACACCGGGTTCATCGAGATTTGCGACAACCGGTTCTAAATCATAATACCAGGTTTTTTGAGATTCTCCTCCGCTTAAATCAGGTGCATCCGATTTTATATCTTTTGCCTGATTGAGTTCTTCCGTAGTGGTTTGAGGAGCTTGGGCTGGTTCGTTTTTAACGGAACCAGCAAGTAATCTGCCAAGTCCGAAGCCTGAACCAGCGCAGAAAGCAACCACGGCAGCCAATATTATCCACTGTAAGGAGCCACTTTTGGCTGCCTTTTTATCATCCTGATTTTCCTTTGGAGCCTCAGACTTTTCTTTGGGCTCTTCTTGTTTTTTTACGTCGTCCTTTTGCTCTTTTTCCTCGTCCGTATCTGCCATTTATTTACCTCATCATTATCTTTTAGGTACATTTTCATCAGGTTAACTGTAAGCAACCTTCGCGCCGATATCGATGTATCTTTTCTCGTAAAGTCCTGTCACTAATGCCTAATACCTTTGCAGCTTTGATTTGATTCCCTGCTGTTTGACGTAATGTCTCTAAAATTGCCCTTCGCTCTACTTGCTTAAGAGGCATTCCCCCTATTCCCGTCTTTTGAAGATTATTTGGTTGTCCGCTTTGGTATACTTCTTCGGATACACTTACTTTTTCCTGCGGCAGCGGTTGTAATTCATCAAAAAGCCATGAGACATCAGCCAGTGAGAGAGTATGGTCTGTTCCCAAAATCAATGATGTTCGTACAACATTTCGTAATTGGCGAACATTGCCGGGCCAGTCATACTTATCGAATATATCCATCATTGCAGAGTCTAATTTAGCGATATGGCGATTAGACTCACGAGCATAAATGTTGACGAAATACCAAACCAGGTCATATAAATCTTCATTTCGTTTTCTTAAAGGGGGTATGACCAATCTTATTCCGCTTAGCCGATAGTAGAGGTCTTTGCGGAATCTGCCTTTTTGAACTTCATCTAACAAGTCTTTATTGGTTGTGCTTATTACTCTGACGTCGACTTTAACATTTTCGGTGCCGCCGACACGCTCGAAATCCTGCTGTTCAAGTACTCGTAAAAGTTTGGCCTGAAATTTGAGGGGTGTTTCGGTAATTTCGTCCAGCAGCAGAGTTCCACCATGTGCCATCTCAAACCGGCCCTTACGCTGAAAATAGGCACCAGTAAAGGCTCCTTTCTCGTGCCCAAACAGCTCGCTTTCAAGAAGGGAATCACTTAATGCTGCGCAGTTAACTTTAATGTATGGTCCCTGGGCTCTTTTACTTTTGTGATGGGTAAGAAAAGAGATTAACTCTTTGCCTGTTCCACTTTCACCGCTTACCAGAACCGGTGCTGAGGTTGGTGCTATTCTTTTGGCCAATTCTACAGTTTGAATTAGTTTTGAGCTTCTGCCTACGATTCTGTATAGGCAGTTTGGACCTTCGTAGGCAAAGGCTATCGTTGAAACATTATGATTAGGCAAGAGGCTGTCCAGAATATTTTCTATTTTCCTGCGGTCGAGCGGCTCGATGAGAAAATCACAACAGCCTTGCTTAATTGCGCTAACGGCTGTTTCAACTGTTTTTTGTTGTTGTGTTTGTCCGTTTTGGGCCTTTGTTATCATAACCACCGGAAGCTCCGGTGAATTTGCATTAATTCCGGCAAGCAGTTCGAAACCATCATGTGATTGAGAAGAATGGCCGGCACTTTGGCTGAATTTGTCGGTGGTAAATATGAGATCGCAGCTGTTTTTCTCGAGGAATTTAAGCGCACTTTTTCTATCATTGGCAAGATGACCACGAATCCCTTTGTGGGCAAAAATCTCAAGTAAAAATCGAGACATATTAGGGTCGCTGCCGACTATCATTATATTCAAAATATTTTCTTTTGACAGGTCTGTGCCTAAGTTTTTTGTTTCAATGCTGTTCACGTTAGAGATGCTCCATTAATTCTTTTTGTTGTAATTTTTATATTCCTTCCACTAATTCTTTACACTCTTTAATTAACGTATACGGCTTTTCTTCTATATACCAGTGGATCATCTTTTCCTGAACTTTGGCAATGTCGATCCAGGGATAGTCGGCATATTCTGCAATAAGCTGTCTGTAAGTTTTTCTTGCCGCTTGAAGGTCATAACTTCGTAGGCAGTTGCCCATTTGAAATAATATCCAGGCTTTTTCCTGAACTGAGTTGAGATCATTCGGGTCTTTGCGATTAAGAGCTTCCTGATAAAGAATTGTTGCTTTTTTTGTATGACCATTAAGGAATAAAACTTCTGCCAACTCGAAGGGGTTTTTAAGCTCGTTGGGATTTTGCATTATCTTTTCGAGTATTTGTAGAGTATGCTCACTTACCGGCTCATATTGATACCCGGATTTAACCGGTTCTTGAGATTTTGGTGGCGATGTTGTTTTCTTGGATTTTTCAGGCATTGTTGTATCGACTTTGTTCGGCTCAACTGCTGGTATTAACTCGGTAACAGGTTTAGATTTGGGGGGCTGATTTTGTGACTTAAATACAACAGAGCGAATTTGCTCAATCCTTTGCTTAAGTTCTTTTTTGTTTTTGCTATCTTTCTCGACTTGATAAATACTAATTCTGGACTGCTGTAGTTGATGTCTTAGTAATCCACTGGTTACTTTCGCCTCTAAACCTGTAAGATTTGTTAGGTTTTCTTCTTGTAGTTTTTCATTTGGTTTTTCTGAGCTTTTGGACAATTGTTGTTTAGCGATTACAGGATTTAACAACAAGCAGATGATTAGCAATGCTGAGTAGCACAAGTAAGCCCAAAAGCCTGAGACTCGGTGTTCGGTGATTGATGCTTTATGTTTATGTTCTAAATCCCACTTACCAGTCGTCTTGAATTGAATATCTGCAATCATAGTTGGCTGTAAATTTTTACTCTTCATTTTATTGAACTATGTTTAGTAATTGGCTGGGGGCATCCGGACTAACAAAGATTCCTTTTTCATTTTCGGGTTCAAGTTCATTGTACCTGCCTAAGAAGGCAAGAGTTGCCTTATCATATTTTTTTTGCTGGTAATAGGCCGCTGCAAGAGTGCTTAAAGCCTTTTGTTTTATTTGTGATGAGGGGTTTGAATCTAAAAGCTGCAGGCATAAGGTGATGGTTTGCGAGTGTTCGCCGAGTTTTAAGCAAACATCGGCCAACTCAAGTGCAATTTCGTGCGATAGAGGTCCCGGTTCTACGAAGATGAGGGTTTCCGACAGGGCTCTAAGAGCAAGCTCAAGATTGTCTTGTGCAATATAACATTTAGATAATTCGAAATAGAGTTTTGTCTTTAATTGTGTGTCCTGGATATATTCAACTCTTTCGCCAAGTACATAGACAGCTTTGTTAACCAGCCCCATAGTTCGAAGGATTTTACTTTTTATCAGCAGTATCTCTATAGATTCTTTCTGTGAGAATTGCCAGGGATGTACGCTGTCTATCAGCGTAAGGGCCTCGATGAAATGTTCCTGTTTTATTTGTGCTTCTATCAATGCAGAGACAGTTTCTATATACTCTTCTTTAGAGAGTTCGCCTGTCAGTGCATATTGGAAAGCATTGCAGGCTTGCTGCAAATTTTCTAAATTTAAATTTGTTTTACCGAGAAGGAGATAAATCAAATATCGCTCTCTGTTTGTTTGGTATTTGGAAAGGTTGATGTATCGGTTTAACCATTTGGCTGCGGCTTCATAATCTTCTATTTCGTAGAAGCATTTAGCTGCTCCAAAGGCGGAAACAGTCTGTGATTGTCGTGATAATCCGAGGTTATATACTTTACGGTAAAGCCGTGCGGCCTCATATAAAAGTCCGCCCTTCATAGAAGTCTCGGCAAGATATAAACAGGCTTGGCCGGAAAGCTCACTATCAGGATATTGTTCAATAAGATGTTTTAAGTCCTGCCCTGCACCAAGGTAGTCGCGAAGATTAGATTTTATCTTGCTGGATTGTAAAAGGGCAAACGGTGCTAAATGTGTTTGTGAATAGCGATTTGCTACTAGTTTATATTCCGCGATTGATTCGATAAATTGACCTCTCTTTGCTTTTAGAAGTCCCAGGGCAAAATGAGCGTTGGGAACACACCGGTCATCGTAAAAGGAAAGTAAAAATCTCTGCCACAGTGATATGGCCTCCCGGGAAAGTAAGGATGTGAATTCCGTTAACGAGCTATATTCGTCCGGATTATGGATATTTACTCGTCCCTGTTCATCTAATTGGGCCAACAAACCGACACAACCGGCTGCTGTAGTAACAGTTTGCCGCGTTGTTGCTGCCGGCAGATATAGACTTAACGCTCGGTTGCGAATAGCGTCTTTAATTACTTTATCAATCACATCCTTACTGGAAGTCCAGATAATTTCAAGTTCTGCATTTGCGGCAAATCTGGCCAAGACCTCTTCAATTGATGTCCAGTGACAAGTGAGAGACCAGCGTATTGGAGCATCCGGATGCTCGATTTTTTGAATTTGTGGAGAAAGCAATCCTTTGCTTAATTGCTCTGAGCCGGAATTCAAAAGCTCATTTAAAACATAGGTATCGTAGATGCTATAGAAAGGATCGATATCTTCCGGCTGGCTCCACATTTGGTCGGGAATTTCTTTATCAATATCGCATAATGAAAGAACATATCTGGTAACGGATTCAGCAATCGTAAAGTGACAATTACGCTGCAGTAATAAAGCCATGTTTGGGCCCAAATCCACCGCACCTATCAGAGCAAGTGTCTTATAAGCTCTTGTTCTTGCTTTTAAGTATTGCTCATTTTGAATCTCGATAAGACTTATATGATAATTGGCTAATATTCTTAAAATAGGTGAATTGCTTTCTGAAATTAACTTGAGTAAACGATTTGCCTGTTTATCATCTCCTATTTTCTTTATGCACAAGGCCATTTTAAACTGAAGAAAATCTCTTAGCAGATCCGCTTCATTGCCTGCCACAAGATCCTGCTCGAGTTGGTTGTATATATCGTAGGCCATGCTGTAATTTTTTTGGAGATAGAAATCTTGAGCTACTTTTATAGATAATGGTTGTACCGGAGTATTTTTAAGTTGTTGTTTTTGTACTTGCGTAGGCAGAATTTTTGTCAAATCATGCGTAGTTAAAGCTTTCGGCGAAGTTCTTTGTGGGGTAATAAGCCTTGTGCCGGTATGAGATGCAATTCTCTTTGGTGGTTTCAGTAGAGCATACAGGAGCATTGCTGTAATAATGATAATACTAAAAGCAAGGACTTTCTGAAGGATCGAAAGATGCTTAAGCACAGCCCATAACCGTAATAGGTTTCTTATCTTGGAAGGATGTTCCTGGGTGACCTGGGCTCGCTTCTTTTGGGCTGTAGACTCGACAACCTTTTTATCATTTGTGGATATTTTTGTGGATATATTGCGTTTTTTCGGCTTCTCATGAGCTTTGTCTGAAGGTTCCTGTTTTGATGGCTTCCCATGAGCTTTGTCTGAAGGTTCCTGTTTGGGTGGCCTCTCATGAGCTTTGACTGAAGGTTCCTGTTTTGATGGCTTCCCATGAGCTTTGTCTGAAGGTTCCTGTTTGGGTGGCCTCTCATGAGCTTTGTCTGAAGGTTCCTGTTTCGATGGCTTATCCTGAGCTTCGACCGAAGCTCCCTGTTTGGGTGGCTTCTCATGAGTTTCGACTGAAGTTTCCTGTTTTGATGGCTTCTCATTAGTTTCGACTAAAGGTTCCTGTTTTGGTGGCTTCTCATGAGCTTCGACTGAAGGTTCCTGTTTCGATGGCTTATCCTGAGGTTCGACTGAAGGTTCCTGTTTTGGTGGCTTCTTTAAAGGACCTTTTTCGGGAATTTTTTTTGGCTTTTTCTTAGCCATAAGTTTTTATTCTGCTCTCGGCTTAGTTTCGATAAATCGGGACAGATTAACCTAAAATTAGAGCATATTTCACTACCTGTTTGTGTATTTGAGCAATAAATGTGCCAAACTTGGGTGAAGGCGTTGTTGTTGGTGTAATTACTGGGCTTTTAACAGGAAAATCGCTTAGTCGTTTTATATTAGACAAGTTGTATTTCGCAGGTATGTCAGGATTCTATACGAGCCGATAGATTTTCTGACATTGGCTTTTAATTAAGGACGTGAAACTATGCAGCAGATATTGGCTCAGACAGCAGGGAGGCTGGTTCCTCATATTGCGGCTCTTTTTCGACAAATATGCCCTTTTTAATGTTGTATTGCTTGACCTTTGCGTATAGGGTCGCTCTGGTTATTCCGAGAAGGGCGGCTGCTTTTGTTTTTTGCCAGCTGGTTTCTCGCAAAGCCCGGCAAATTAACTCTCGTTCAGCCTTTGCCAATGAAAAATTATTTATGTAGCTTCTTGTCGGTTTATTAGTGTTAAGTGCGTATTCCATAGGATTAATTACAATACTTCTAAGACCGATTTTGTCTGTTGTTTCTATCAGTATCGCTCTTTCAATAACATTATGAAGTTCTCGGACATTGCCAGGCCAGTCGTATTTTTCCAAAGCTTCCATAGCCATCTTGGTTAATGATTTTATTTTATTCTGTTTTTCAGGACAAATTGTCGATGTCCTCAGAAAATACTCAGCCAGAAGGGGGATATCCTCTTTTCTCTGGAGTACTTTGAGAGGAGCGATAGCTATGGGGCTGATATTTAGGCGATGGTATAGGTCACGGCGAAAGTGATTATTTTGGATTTCCTTGTGTAAATCACGGTTGCTGGTGACTATTATTGTAGCGTCACAGGTGATAGTTTTAGTACCTCCTACTTTTCGAAAGTTTTTTTCTTGAATAATCCGTAACAGCTTTGCCTGTAGTTCCATTGGCATTTCAGAGATTTCATCAAGCAGGAGGGTACCTTTACCAGCCAGTTCAAGAAGACCTGTTTTATCACGGTCAGCACCGGTGAAGGAGCCTTTGACGTGGCCGAAAAGTTCACTTTCAAGCAAATTTGCTGTAAGGGCAGCACAATTTACAGCTACAAAGGGCTCATTTGGGCACCTTAAAATGTGTACCGCCTTAGCAGCTAATTCTTTGCCGGTACCTGTTTCACCAACTATCAGAACCGGGTTACATCTACTGGCGGCGACAAGTTTAATCATCTTTAAAGTATTTTGGATTGCGCAACTTTTACCGACCATAGAAATAGAAGCTGCGAAGTCTTCAAAGAAAAAGTCGTTGATATTTTTGTCGCTGGGAATCTTGCGTTGTTGTTTTATCCGTTGTGCGATTTGCTCCAGTCGGCCGTATTCTTGTTTCCCGTTCACATAGTCGATAATACCCATCTGTTTGAATTCGTTGACCAAGCCTGCATTAGTTTCATCACTGCCAACAACCACAACGGGGACATTTATCGAATTATTATAGGTCGTATTGAGAAATTCGTGGATATGTCTTGGAGTAAAATGATAATCAAATAGGATTAAATCCGGGCTGACAGTCTGAATAATGTCTATAGCTTCAGCTATGTTATCGGCTACAAATATGTCTTGGCCAATACGTCGGGCTAACTGCTGGATGTGCGTTTCCTTAGTTACCGCAACGACTATACGTAAATTCATTTTACTATGGAGCCATAAATGTTATCCCCCACTTATTATCTCAATTTATATGGATGATCATAATTCGTAGATAAATGAAATAAATATTTGCAAATATACAGATAAGTAAATCGACAGACTATTGAAAGCTACTTTAATTTTTTATGGGACGGGCCAATAATCTTACAATTTTTTTGCTTAAAAGAAGTAATCGAATGATTAATAACCTTATCGGACGTTTTAATTTAATTATAGGACTTTCTTGATATAAGCAAAATTATAGTTGATATGTCAATCAGTTATCATAAGTAAGTTAGCAACAAAGTAAACAAGCTTCTCTTTTAAAGATAAAACTACTATTTCTTATAGGACTTTCTTGTATCGTTTAAAAAATATGTAGAGTAATGAAAATGCGTCTTTTTACACATATGAGTTAAAAACTTTCAAAATCGGCAGAATTTTCTGGGGTGTAGGAAGGTTTATCCTATGAAAGGCTTTTCATAAGACAGATTTCTATATTTGTACAAATTTACAATACACTTAAGGTCTTTTATGACAAGACGTTACATAACATATAAATTACGATGATTTAAATATGGCATACCGATTGCACAAGATTTGCCCGGACTATTATTGTCGCGAACAATTTAAAAAAGAAGATTTGTTTAATCATCGGATTTTTTAGGAAGAAGACGAATATATGAGCTCAATAACAGCAACAACAGCAGCGACTGACATACGAATGGACTACATGAGACTTCTGATAGCTCAGCTGCAATACCAGAATCCACTTGAACCAATGGATAACAATGAGATGGCCTCACAGTTGGCGCAATTCTCAGAACTGGAGCAGCTTGAGTCAATTAATTCAAACTTTGGAAAGTTTCTTTCAGCTGCTGAGTTAGGTTATGCTAATTCACTGTTAGGTAAGGATGTTTCATTCTTAGAAGGAACAGGGATGGGCAGCTTCAGGAAGTTGAGCGAAACGGTTAATGAAATTTATAACATTGAGGGGGAATACTTTTTGATAGTAGGTAAGCGTACTTTTAATTGGGCGGATGTGGCTGATTCGTTGATAGGGCAGGAAGTTACATATCTCAGGGAAACACAAAGCGGCACAACGGAAATTACAACAGGTATAATTAATCAGGTTTATGAAGATGCTAATGGAGATAGCTTTTTGATAGTGGACGGTCACCAAGTTAATTTTAAGGACGTCGCCGACTCATTAGTAGGTAAAAATGTTTCATTCCTTGTGGAAAATACAGAAACCGGTGTTATAGAGACTCGGGGTGGAGAAATTGAGAATATTTACGAAAAAGATGGACAGAATTATTTGGTCGTAAGTCGTGCTCTAAGTTTGGAAGATGTAATATCAGTTAAAAACTAATAGATTGATATTCTATTATTGTATAAGGAGAAATAAAAATGACTTTTGCACTTTCAGCCGGAGTAAGTGGCCTGCAGGCTCATCAGAAAATGTTGGATGTAGCAGGTAATAACCTGGCGAATGTTAACACAACCGCGTTTAAGGCAAGCAGAATAACTTTTTTGGAATTGCTCAGTGAGACCATAAAAAAGGCATCACAGCCAACCACAAACGTCGGCGGTACCAATCCTATGCAAATGGGCAGCGGCGTTGGAATATCAGGTATAAGCCCCAATACAATACAGGGCAATATCATCAATACGGGAAATCCTTTGGATTTGGCACTTGAGGGAGAAGGCTATTTTGTTCTCAGCGATGGACAACAAAACGTCTATACACGAGCAGGTACATTTGCGGTTGATGCAGAATCGAATTTGGTTGACCCCTCAACGGGTTTTCGAGTGCAGCGTATCGGTTCGGAGGGAGAAATAGACGGTTTTCAGACTCCTGGAGATAGCAATATTCGTGTGCCTTATGATGTGGCAATGCCTGCAAGCGCTACGTCACAAATGGTTATCTCTGGAAATCTCAGCTCTGATGCAGCGTTTTCAACACCTCGAAGGCAAATTATAGCTTCAAACATCTCTTATACAAAAGATAGTGGTAATGCGGCCAGCCTGACTACAGAAATTGACCAACTTGACCAGTTTAGCGGTGGTGGAGAAGCCGATGGCCAATTAAGCGTTGGTAACTCGGGGACAATTAATATTTCCGGGTATCATCAGAATGGCATCGGTTTTACCAGCGGTCTTAGCTTTACGGTTGATCCGACTACAACACTTGGTGACCTTATAGACCATTTGAATACTAATGTTCTAAGCGGCACCACTGCTGCCTTGTTTAATGGTCAAATCAGAATAACTGATGATGTCGGTGGTTATAGCAGGTCGGATGTTGAACTGTCATACACGGGTGATGGTGTACTTACAACTCCCGCATATTTTGAGATACAAGCTGTTGGAGGAGAAGAAGTTAAGAATATCAATATTACTGTATATGACACATTGGGAGGTAAGCACGTTCTTTCAGGCGCATTTGTCAGAACAGATACTACCAATACCTGGGATATGGTACTGACCTCAGTAACCGGAAACATTTATGACATCACTATGGCAGATAGACGTATTGAGGATATAACATTCGATGCTAATGATGGTTCTTATGCTGGTTTGTCGGGTATCGATTCGCCTGAATTTGTAATAACCTTTGCCCATGACCCATCAAATCCCCAAACAATGCAGTTAGAGCTGGGAACGGTAGGCAAGTTGGACGGCTTGACACAATTTGCCGGCAATTCTACGGCAGTAGCGAGAGAGCAGGATGGATATGAGGCAGGTAGGCTATCAACTGTTTCAGTTAATAATGAAGGCATACTTATTGGTGCTTTCTCTAACGGCATTAAGAGAAACATTGCGACTCTTCAGGTATCGCTGTTCCAGAACACGGCAGGTCTTGAAAGTGTTGGCAGTGGATACTTCATTCCTTCGGCTAATTCGGGAGAGGCTGTAGCTACACAAGGTATGACCGCCGGTGCCGGTACTATTCATGGCGGTGCATTGGAAAAGTCTAATGCTGATGTGGCAACAGAGTTTGTGAATATGATACAGGCTCAGAACGGTTTCCAGGCAAATGCGAGGACTATTAGAGTTGCTAATGAAATACTGCGAGAGTTAAGCAATCTTATCAGGTAGAAACTGACTGTAGAAAGCTAAGATGATGACAGTGCCCATTATAGCAACAGTGTTGAATGCTTATATTTCGGCTCTTACGCCGACGGAAAGGTGGAGGGCTGCGAGTAAGAGCTTAAGTGGAAATGATACATCAGAAAGCGTGTTTGTCGTTGTTGCGTTTATTACTTTAATTATATTGATTGTTTTATTGGTAATAGTGAGTTTACGTCAAACGAAAAATAAGCAAACTAAGAGTAATCCTAACAAGGATTCGGGAAAAAAAATATTAGAAGTATATAATGATGATTTGAAGATTATTGAAAACCGGCGTTTTTTGCGAGTTGGAGTAAATTATCCGGCTTTTGTTGCTCCTTTCCCTTCCTCAAAAGAGATTGTTACAGACAAAGATAATATGAAAGCTAATCCCGGCGGTAGCCCAGACAAGGCCTCAAAGGGAGAGTGGGGACCTCCGGAGTTTGTTCCCGGCGTTGTTACTGAGCTGGCGGGTTTGGGTTTATGTGCAGATGTGCCATCAGAGGTAAAAAAAGGTGAGAGAGTATTGGTAGTGCTTAAGTTGGGTGAAGAACAGCGACAGGACAAGCTGCCAGACCGTGGGGATTCAAAAAAAACACTGCTGAAAACAGTAGGAATTGTAGGTGAGGTTAGGCAAGTTGAAGCTGCGAGGGACGGTTTTTCAATCGCAGTTGAATTAACCGGATTTATCGACTCCGATGTTTATGAGCTGATGAACGCCGCTAAAGAAGCTTTTTGGAAGGCTGATGGTTCGGATAAGGAGATTTCTTTCTCTGCCGGTGATGAGCAAACCACAAAGGAAGATGTTGTAGAAACAGCTTCGGTTTGAGGAGTTTAAAATTGTCAGACATTATATCCCAGGTTAGTTCAAGCATTGATGCATTAACACAGGAATTTGAAATAATAACACATAATCTGGCTAATGTAAGTACGGCAGGATATAAGAGAATTTGTAATGCGTTTTCAAGAGCTCTTGAGGCGCAAGAAGAAAGTCAGCAGTCATATTCTCCCGGCACTATTGAATTGAATTCGGCACTTGATTTTTCCCAGGGCAGTATTACTGAAACAGACCGGCCAATGGATTTTGCTCTATATGGTAAAGGTTTCTTTGTAATAGAGACATCTGAGGGACCACTATACAGCCGTAATGGTACATTCGGGGTAAATCAAAATGGTCAAATAGTGGATTCTGATGGCAGAATTGTGGCAGGCCAGGCTGGGCCAATCACAATACCGAGTGGTATAGAGCTTGCTAAACTTAACGTTTCAAGCGACGGAAGCATCAGTAATAACGGCGTAGTTATCGGAAAATTCAGGCTTGTTGATTTCAAAGACGACGAGGGCAGGCTCGTGCCGGTCGGCCTGAATTGTTACCGAATGCCTGAGCAGGATATAACACCTCTTCCTGCGGATAACGTTATTATAAAACAGGGCTACCAGGAGGCATCAAACGTTAAAATTATTGATGAGCTTGTTGATATGATAATGGTAACCAGGCTCTATGAAGCAAATATGGATTTCATTAGGGCCCAGCAGCAAGCCTCCAACAGCATTATGAGTGTAGCTATGGCTTAAATCTCTCTAAGATAAGGAGAAAGATAAAATGTTAAGAGCATTTTCTACAGCAGCGACAGGTATGACTGCTCAACAGATGATGGTAGATACTATTGCCAATAACCTTGCTAATATTAACACCACTGGTTTTAAACGAAGCCAGATAAATTTTCAGGATCTGCTTTATATCAATTTAAAAGAGCCGGGCACGGAAGTTGCTTCAGGTATAAACAGCCCAAGTGGTTTAGAGATAGGCAGTGGGGTACGCGCTGCTTCTACAGCCAAAGTTTTTACTTCAGGTGAGTTTCAGAATACGGGCCGACCTCTTGATGTAGCTATTACTGGAGGCGGCTTTTTTCAGGTAACTACACCGAATGGCGATACAAGATATACCCGTGATGGCTCACTGCAAATAAACGCCAACGGTGAATTAGTTACAACCGCAGGTTACACTATTGAGCCGGCAGTTGCTGTTCCGGCCGATGCTGTCTCGGTAAGTATAGAAAAAGATGGAGGTGTTAATGTTACTGGTGCTGATGGAACATTGTCGGTAGTTGGTACTCTACAATTGGCTCAATTCCAAAATCCATCCGGCCTTTCCAGCGAAGGAGATAATTTATTTGCGGAAACTGCGGCAAGCGGCACATCTATAACCGGTACGCCGGGTGTAGGAGGTTTGGGTACTATCCAATCTGGATTTTTGGAGAAATCCAATGTCCAGATGGTAAACGAATTAGTTAGCCTTATCACTGCCCAACGAGCATACGAAATAAACTCACGTGCAATAAAGGCCGGTGATGATATGCTGAAAACGGCAAACAGCATTGTTATTTAAGGGATTTTTATGGGCAGAAAAAAAGTCATAAGAATATCGAAGTGCAAAAACGCAAGTATGCTTTTAGCTTGTGTACTTTTGACGTGTATATTTTTCTGCCGGGTATATGCAGATATTGGAATAGCTGAATTAGAAGACAGTTCAATATTACAGATTTATCTGCCGAGGGAAGTTGCAGTAAAAGGTAGTGATATAAAATTAGGCCGAATTAGTATAATCCGGGGTGAAGAGGCCCTTGTATCTAAGGCAGGAGAGGCTGCCTTAGGAAGAATATCGATACCTGGCCAACAGATTGTTATTGACAGGTCTCTGCTTCTGAGCAGATTAGCTTGCAGTGGAATTCCAGCATCGAAAGTGCGGTTAAGCGGTGCAGAGAAGATAACGATAAGACGACAAGAGCAAATTATCAAAGGTAGCGAATTTGTTGAACCGGCAATTGCTTTTTTGAAGGAAAAGTTACCTGCTGATTCTGTCTGTCAAATAGACCCGGTACAGATACCGGATGATTTAATCATACCTAAAGAGAACGAAGCTGTTAAGCTTACCCCACTTTTGGTCGGAGGCACTTCAGCGAATCTGGCTAAAGTTCAAATTCTTGTATCTCAATACGGCAGGCAAATAGGATTACGAGAAGTAACATTTCGTTTGAAGTACAACCGTCGCAAAGCAGTAACAATGGTTGATATTCCAGCGGGAACAATTATCAGTCCTGAGAACATAAAAATAGAAAACACCATATCAAATTATCCGCGATCTGATGGGTGGAAACCACCATATGGCCTTGTTGCTAAACGTCAGTTGCCGGCAAATACTGTTCTTCGCCCATACATGCTCTCTCCAGTCAAATCTAAAGTTGTTATTAAGCGAAATCAAAATGTCGTTATTCGCGTCGATAGACCGGAACTTATGGTGACGGCCATCGGAAAAGCTCTGCAGGAAGCCAGAGGTGGCGAATATATAAAGGTCCGAAATATAGACTCACAGCGGATAATTTTGGCAAGAGTTAATGAAGATGGAACCGTGGAACCAATATTCTAAAAGGATGAAAGATGAGTAACAAAGTAATTTCAATGTTAACCCTGATGTTTTTTATTTTATGTTCGACCAATTGCTCGAAGGCAGGGTCTATCTGGGCCAAAAGGGATAAGAATATGAAAGAGCAGTATGCTGACGATGTAGCACGCCAGATAGGTGATATTCTGACGATTAAAATCAGTGAAGACAGCAAGGTCGATAACAAAACCAAGAGAAACCTGAAAAAAGAAGTTGATAAGTCATCGAGCTTTAATGGGGAACTGGGAATCAAAACTGAAAATCACAGTATACTGCCCAATATGCCGGGCTTTACTATGGCGGCCGAATCCTCTAATGAACTGAAAAGCAATTCTGATTATAAAGATGAGCGCAGTTTCGTCGACCGAATAGCTGTAGTTGTTATGGATGTCTTACCTAATGGTAATCTTGTTGTTATGGGGACACGTAATCGAGACATCGCAGGTGACAAGCAGATTATCGAGATAAGCGGAATAGTGAAGCCGAGTGACATTGCATTTGATAATTCAGTCAAGAGTGAACAAGTTGCGGACCTTCGGATACTAACCAAAAACACGGGCATATCTGAACCATATAATAGACCGGGTTGGCTTGGGAGAATATTTGATATTCTCTGGCCATTTTAGGTCAGGTAGTTTTTCCTTTCTTATGCAGTGGTAATTGACTTATGAATTCACAAAGAACTACAAGAACACAAAAGTATAAAAGCGCAAAGGAACTTGTAAATTATTTAATTATAATTTGCTTGATTTTTGCTAATGTTGTTTACGGTGAGCGAATAAAAGACATTGTGGACATTCAGGGAGTTCGCAGTAATCCGCTTAAAGGCGTTGGTTTGGTGATTGGTCTTTCCGGAACTGGTGATACAACAATTCTGTCGCGACAAATACTAACAAGCATACTTCGTGACTCAGGCATAGTTCTGGGTCCATCGGATTTAGCCGGTGGCAATATTGCTGTGGTAATGGTTATGGCGGAATTGGGACCTTTTAATAGAGAAGGCTCAAGAATTGATGTTGATGTATCTACTATAGGGGATGCAAAAAGCCTTCAAGGTGGGATGCTTCTGCCAACTCCTTTAGAAGGTCTTGATGGTCAGATTTATGCAGTAGCTCAGGGGGGAGTCTCGATAGGTGGGTGGGCTGCTATTGGCAACAAGGCTTCGGTGACAAAAAACCACCAGACTGTCGGACGAATACCTGATGGGGCGGTTGTTGAAAAGGAAGAGATAGCTGTATTTGTTGAGAATATTGCTGGTTATAGAATTATTACGTTTAATCTTAGAAACAGCGATTTTTCAACTGCATACCGAATAAGCGAGGCCATTAACCGAGTGTTTTCTGACTGTGCTTTGGTAAGTGATGCGGGAACTGTTAGGGTTAAAGTCCCAAATGAGATTAGCCAGGCAGATATAGCTGGCTTTATAGATGATATTACCCAGCAAGAAGTGAAAGTTGATACCCCCGCAGTGGTAGTTATTAACGAACGTACCGGAACCATTGTAATTGGAGAAAATGTCGGAATATCAGCAGTGGCGATTTCTCAGGGCAGCCTTGTTGTAAAAATCAAGGAAACCGAGATTGTTTCTCAACCAGTCGCTCCTTTCTCTGATGCCGGCACGACGGAACGAGTTCCGGAAACAATAATAGGAGTAGAAGAAAAAGAAGGACATCTGATTCCTATATCCAGGTCGGTTACTATTTCAGAGCTGGCTAAAACTTTAAATGCAATAGGAGCAACACCGAGGGATATGATAGCGATATTTAATGCCCTTAAAAAGAGCGGTGCTCTTCAAGCTAAGCTGGTGATAATGTAACAGAATCCCATTTTGTAATTAATTACACAATGGAAATCGGGATTTAATTTTATGAATAACGCTGAATTGATGCTAATCCAACCCTTCACAGGGCCGATGCAGCTGAAGCAATTAAGCAACAGTGATAAAGTCTCAGAACAAAGAAAAGAGCAAATAGCTAAAGATTTTGAATCGCTTTTAATCAATAAAGTATTAGATCAGATGAAAGACACTATTGGTGACTGGGGCTTTGACAAAGATGGGGCTTGTAGGCAGGTATACGGGATGTTTTGGTTTTACCTGGCCCAGGGACTTGCAAACACCGGTGGTTTCGGACTGTGGAAAGCTTTATATCAATCTTTAAATGGTTTTAAACAGACAACTCAAGAAACAGAGTTACTGGATAGGAGCATATGAAAACAGCGGAAATCGAAATCAAAGACAAAGTTGACAAGCTTTTGGCTGTTTTAGATAAAGACATCCAACATCTACAGCAGAGTGTATCTTATTTAAATGAGCTGCGCAGCCTGACTATCAAACATGACAATAAGGCTTTAAGCAAATTACTTGAGCGTATACAGTCCGAGTCTGACAAATATAAAAACCATGAATTGAAACGGCAATCAATACGGAAAGAATTAGCTGTTGTCTTGAGCTGTAACTTAAAGGAAATGACATTATCTATGCTTGAAGCTAATTTGCCGGAAGAACAGCAAGCTGACGTAACCGTTAGAAAAACAAGGTTAAAAGAATTAGTTAAAAGACTTAAGGAAGAGTATATAAGCACCTCATTTCTTTTAGCGGAGTGTGCCAGGTTTAACAATCTTCTTTTGAAGAGTATTTTTGGACTTGGTCAACCTGGAACGATTACATACACGGTTAATGGCACAGCTAAACGACAAACCGACACGGTACTTGTTAATATGCGATTATGATGCAGTTTTGATTAAACTATGGGTTGAGTTTGGGCAGAATTTAAATTGTAAAGGATAAGTGGGTTAAAAAATGGAAGGTTTTTCCATAGGACTTAGTGGTCTCGATGCTGCTCAGAAAGCGCTTGATATAATCGGCAACAATATTGCAAATGCGGCTACTGAGGGATATCACCTTCAAAGAATAAAACTGAATCCTGCATACTCATCACAACAGGGGCCGATACTGATTGGAGGGGGCGTCAATATTACCGGTGTTACAAGAGTTATCGACTTACTTTTAGAGCAGGAGATTCTCAGGCAACAGTCATCATTGGGGCAAATCTCACGTGAATTCTCTGCACTGCGAACAATCGAAACAGCGTTCGGAGAGCTTTCATCTGGTAGCGGATTGAGCACAGCTATTGATGAGTTTTTTAATGCATTTCAGGACCTGTCGACCCATCCCGCTGAAGCCATATGGCAGAATCAAGTTATAAGCGCCGCCGAGACAATGGCTAATCAATTTAGAACGTTAAGTGAGTTTCTTAATAAGTTGGAGACGCAAATCAGATTGGAAGCCGAAAACATAATCGAACAAATTAATACAATAACAGGTCGGATTGCCGGCCTTAACGACAATATAGAGAGAATGGAAATAGTTGGTAGTGTAGCAAATAATTTGCGAGACCAAAGAGACCAGCTCATAAATGATCTGTCTGAATTAATTGCAGTAGAGACTCAACAGAGGGAATATGGAGTGGTTGATGTCTATATAGCTGGTTTGCCTGCGGTAGTAGGTACAACTTCGTCTGAATTGGAAGTAGGCTTGAAAGAGCAGGGCATGCTTGGTATCTCGATTGCCGGGGCAAGTAATTATGACATTGAAGTACAAGGAGGCCAGCTTGGGGGATTATTAACATTGAAGAACAGTATTGTAGCGGATATTAGCAGCAACCTCGACAGTTTAGCAACCGCAATTATACAACAAGTAAACCAGTACCATGTCCAGGCAGTGGGTTCAGAAGGTTCCTTTACGCAATTGAATGGCTGGCGAATGGTTAGCGAAGACTTAGCCGATTTTGTCCCTCCTGTGTCCGATGGGAAAATATATATAAGAGTTACTGATACAAGCACGGGGCAAATAACACGAAATGAAATTGATATTAATGTTTCAACAGATTCGCTTACGACGATAGCTGCGGATATTTCAGCAATTACCGGTCTGTCTGCATCGGTTGCTGATAATCGGTTATATATACAGGCAGGTGTGGATTATACATTTGACTTTATCCCATGTGTTCTGCCTGTTCCTACCGTGAGTAATCTTACTGGCGCCTCGCCGCCAAACGTATCTGTTTCAGGTATTTATAACGGAACTGACAATCAAACTTTCACCTTCACGGTAATAGGCACAGATACGGTTGGCAACGGCAGTTTACAGCTTGAAGTGAGAAATGGTGTTGGTGATGTTGTAGCAAATTTGAATGTTGGTGCCGGTTATGCCGCCGGCGATAAACTCGATATAGGTAATGGAATCAAAATATCTCTAAGTATGGGCGATTTGAACGCAGGTGATAGTTTCGAAGTTGATGCCTTTTCCAGTAGTGATACCTCGGGTGTGCTGGCGGCGGTTGGGATTAATACCTTTTTCTCCGGAAGTAACGCTATAGATATAGCCGTTTGTTCGGATGTATCTGCTACACCCGGCCGGATAGCAACTTCTCTGGGGCCGGATATGACAGATAATACCAATGCCTTACGGTTAGCAGGATTAAAGGATGAATCTTTAAGTAGCCTGAGTGAAATGACACCGCCACAGTTTTATCACCGGTTGGTTACAGACATCGGTCAGCAGATTTTTAACAAACAAATTCAGCAGGACAATATTGAGGCGATAATTCAAAGCCTTGCCAGTCAGCAGGGTGAGATAAGTGGAGTCAATATAAACGATGAAGCTGCTCAGATGTTGATTTACGAGCAAATGTTTCAGGCTATGGCCAAATATTTAAATACCATTCAGTCTGCAATTTTAAGTTTTATGGAAATAGTATAAACAGTCATAACTTTAGAATTTATTTATGGGATTATAATGAGCGGGTCGTTAAATAGTATTTACAATGATATTAGCTTTGCATTGCAGTTGCACACCAAAGCTTTGGCTCGCTTGCAAGAACAGGCAGCAACAGGTTCCTATGTAAATAGACCATCTGATAAACCGTCTGCTGCATACCAGATATTAGGGCTTAACTCTCAGAAAAGGTCTTTGGAAAATTATATGGAAAACTTGTCGAGCGTTATTACATCTCTTGAACTTTCATCCACGATTGTTGGAGATATAGTTACAATTTTGATAGATACTAAAAATTATCTAACTCAGATTGCCAGCGGAACCTATGACGAAGAGGGACGTAAAAGAGTTGCAATTGTAATCAATGATGCACTTGAACAAGTAGTTTTGTTAGCTAATACTGAGCATATGGATCAGTATTTATTTGGGGGGAGTAATACCTCATCGGCTCCTTATGCTGTTGAACGTACTAATGGGAAAATCACCAACGTAACCTATCAAGGTGGTTTTGAGCAAAGAAATACAGAAATAGCCCCCGGTGTTCAGTCTGTTGCTTTTTACGCAGGTGACGATATTTTCCGTTCTGATAATCGAGGTACACCAGCTTTTCTGGGCGAGACCGGCGCCAAAGCTGGCACCGGTACATCGAGCGTCACGGGTGATGTATGGCTTACGGTAATCCACGATGGCTCTAATTATAAATTGTCTATCGATGACGGAGCAAGCTATGTAACTGTCCCGCCAGGGGGGGGAACAAACCAAGCTGTAACGGATTCGAGAACCGGCAAAGTGCTATATGTTGATACTACTGAAATAAGCAGTACGGGAGTTGAACTTGTTCGTATACCAGGAACTTACGATATATTCAACATGCTTATAACTTTCCGGGATATATTGGAAAACGAGAGAGGTCTTTCCGAGACACAATTGCATGAACTGCAAATGAATTCATTAGACTCGCTGGATGAAATTACGAATCTTTTGGTCCAGGGACAAGCCTCTTTTGGAGCGAAAATTGGCTTTCTGGATAATCTAAAAGATACTCTGTTAAACCTGAAATATAACGCTGAGGATGAAGTGACTTATCTGCAGGAGGCGGACATTGCCCAGGTTGTTATAGATATATCTCGTCATGAGGTTTTGTATCAGATGTCGTTATCAATGGCTGCAAGACTTATGTCCATGTCGCTGCTGGATTTCATCACATAGCTGCTGAGTATATGCATCTGAAAATGTGGGGAAAGGGCTGTTTGAACAACATAATGTTTGATTTTTATACGGTCTTTCGGGACAACACCGCAGGAAATTAAATATATATTGATATGGGCAAAAGGTACGGAATTTGCACTGTTCTTATCTGCTTTTTCACTTTTCCGGTCGTTAATTTTAAAAAGGCAATTAAATTGAAGGTCAATAATGGAAACAAATATAAATAATTATCAAAGAGCTCAGAAATTGGCTGAAGCCGGTCAATATCAACAGGCCCTTATTTCCATTCAGGAGCATCTTCAAATGGTGCCTGATGATGCGCAGGCACTAAATGATGCAGGGGCGATTCTTTTCTGCCTTGGACATTCAAATAAGGCCATTGAGAACTTTGTTAAAGCGAGGAAGCTTCAGGGTGATTCTACCGAGATAATTTGGAATTTAGTGGAAGCGTATCTTACGGTCGGTAGAGCAAGCGAAGCTAAGAAGCTTTTTGATCAGATGCAGCGTTTGGGCATATTGAACGTGGATGTGCTTAATAGAACTGCCAATGTTTTTTTAAACCAGGATAATAAAGCCGACGCACTCGAAACTTTACTTCGTTCTCTTTTTGTGCTGCCGGGGCAAGATGTTCTCAAGCCTATGATTGATGTAATTCGCTGCAAAAGGCCTAAGATAGCTTTCTTCTGTGGTGGCGATGGTGTCAAATTTCTCAACGAAATTATCGAGTTTACGAAGCAACGATTTCAGGTGCAGGTTTTTCAGGACCACACTGAAGAACAACTCTATGAATTAATGAAATGGAGCGATATTTCCTGGTTTGAGTGGTGCACAGATTTAGCGGTAATTGCTTCCAGGTTGCCAAAAGTTTGTAAGAACATTGTAAGACTGCACCGCTACGAAGCCTATGAGCCGTGGCCCCAACAGGTTAACTGGGAAAATGTCGATGTCCTTGTTAATGTCGGGAACAGCTTTGTTAAAGATGCACTTATCAGTAGAGTGCCGAACCTTACAAATCAGACATCGATAGTTACAATTCCTAACGGTGTAAATCTTGAAAAATACACTTTTATAAACCGACAGAGCAGTAAAAATATTGCTTTTTTGGCTGACCTTAGAATGGTAAAAAATCCGGCTTTCGTTTTGCAGTGTATGCAAAAGCTGCACTACACAGATCCTGAGTATCGTCTATTTTTCGCGGGGCAATTTGTGGATGCTGTTGTGGAACAGTATCTAAAACATATGGTTAACGCACTTGAAATTCGCGACGTGGTGTTTTTTGATAACTGGCAGGAAGATATAAACGGCTGGCTTGAGGATAAACACTATATTGTTTCAACAAGCATTATTGAGAGCCAGGGGATGGGAATACTGGAGGGGATGGCCTGTGGCCTAAAGCCGGTCATTCATAATTTCCCCGGGGCCGACCAAATATTCCCATCTGAATTTTTGTTCAATATATCTGAAGAATTCTGTCGGCAAATTATTTCCGACACATACGAGCCCGAAAGGTATCGCAGATTCATTGAAGAGAACTACTCACTGAAAAATCAATTGGTAAAAATTAACGAACTTTTCACACGATTCGAGGCTGAAATAGATTCAAATAAAATATTGGTTGAAAACTAATGTGGATTTTTCCCAATGGCAGGAAACTATGAAAGAAAAATCGGTCCGGTCGTCAGTGTGCTTATTCCGACTTTTAACCGACCTCGATATTTAGCCGAGGCCCTGTCCAGTGTTTTGCAGCAAAGTTACACGAATTTACAGGTTATTATAGTAAATGATGGCGGCCGGGATATAGGAGATATAATTGCATCTTTTAACGACCCTCGGTTGATATATATCAACCGGAAGCAAAACCTTGGAAAGGCTTTTTCTCTCAACCAGGCCCTAAGTAAAGCTGAGGGTAAATATATCGCCTATCTTGATGATGACGATTTATATTATCCCAATCATATCGAAACACTGGTCGATGTCCTTGAAAATCAAACCGATTGCCAGGTTGCATATAGTGACTTGTACAAGATGTGTTGCAGGATTATGCCGGATGGCAGTAGGCAGATTCTCAGCAAAGTTGTCGAAGTAACTCGGGACTTCGACCGGTTTTTTATGTTGTATTATAATCATGTTCTGCATGTGTCACTTATGCATTACAGAACCCTTATAGAAAAAACAGGGCCTTATAATGAGCAGCTTAATGTTCTGATTGATTGGGATATAGCCAGAAGGTTGGCCTTTTTCTCTGATTTCCAACATGTATATGAAATCACAGGTGAGTATTGTCATCCAATTGACGAATGTGACAGGATATCAATACAACGACGTAAAGACCAAGACGAATACCTAAAAAATGTTTTTACGATACGAACTACAAGACCCGCCAAACCATGGTCAAAAATCGAGGATTTATCAATTATTTTTATTACGCAGCAGATGGATAACCGGGCGAAGGAAACCCTTAATTCTATCCGGCAATATACTTTTTATCCGTATGAAATTTATTTACCTCTGCCACAGGTCGATTGTGAGAGTTTAAGTATGCCAAACGTAATTAATGTGTCTGTGGATTCATTTGCATCTCAGTCCCAGCGTATTGATGCAGCTCTTGCCAAATGTGACGGCGAATACATTGTAATATTACCAAACGGTTTTCCTGTAAGAAATTTTTGGGTGGAGGATTCTCTTTATGCCTTGATTAATAACTCATCTGACAGGGAGGCTTTTGAGCTGGAGGGTTCAACAGATGAGCTGTGGGCGGTTGTGTTAAAAAAAGACTACTTGATAAATGCTCGCAGAGAGTTTCCCTCTTTGGCAATTCTTGAGTCTTTAAAAGCAGCCGATATTTTCGTAAGGCGTGTACTTGCCGAGGAAATTCCTTTTCAATTCGACCAGTTGCTCGAAAAGACAAAGCTGGCAGAGAAAAACGGCAAATGGCAGCAGGCAGCCCCGATGTTTGAATACATCGCCGAGCATTATCAAAATCAGCTATGGATGAAGACTCTGGCGGCAAAAGCCTTTTTTAATGCTAATAACATCAATAAAGCCCAGGAGCTTTGCTCCGAAATCAACCGGCAAAGGCCTACCGTGGACACATTTTTATTAGAAGCAAAAATCAAGCGAACAGGAAAGGATTTTACTCAGGCTATTAAGTTACTCGAACAAGCTGAGCAAATACTTGAAGGAAAAGAATTACTATGGATATAACACAAGAAAATTTTGACCACACGTCTAAATTTGGCAATGAATCACAAAATGAAACCATTCAGCAGAATGATGTAACCCAACATTACTTAGTCCTGCAGGAACTTGGTGACTGCTGTAGTTCCGTTGGCAACTACACACAGGCACAACAATATTACGAAAAAGCAGCTACGTTAGCACCTGATGAGGTTGGACCTTATGTCGGTTTGGGAGTAGTAGCTTTGCAGAAAAATCTGTTGGATGATGCTGAAATAGCTTTCAGAGTTGCTTGTCGGCTGGATGGTAGTTGCGCTAAAGCTTATGCCGGCCTGGCTATGATTGCTCAGCAGAGGGCTGATTACGAGCAGGCCTTCAAAATGTATCTGAAATCTTTGGAGCTGGATAGTGATAACCTGATAGCCCTTCTTGGTTTATTTCAGACGTCCTGCCAGATGGGTACGTTCTCGAAAGTTATACACTATTTAGAGGTATATTTAAATATGCACCCCGGCGACATCTCCGTGATGTTTCCTCTGGCGGCGTTGTATATGAGAGATGGCAGTTTCGAGCGGTCCAGGAAGCTCCTTATGAGTATTTTGACTCTGGACCCTGATAACGAAGATGCAGCAAATTTGCTGGAAGAAGTAGAACATAATTTGGCTCAACAAAAGCAAACGGTAATGTAAATACGAATGACTAATGACAACGCTAAAAATATTCCGGACAAAAATGGAGATTTGCTGCGTGATTTGCAAACGCTGCTGGAAAAGCAGATAAGACTGGCCCATAAGGGCGACATGACAGGTGTTGAATCTTTAGGTGAGCAGGCAGGTTCTCTAATAGAGTTAATTTTAAAGGGAGACCTTCTTAAACAGACCGGCTTTGAGAAACAACGGGAGAAATTGTTAAAATTATATGAACAGCTATCTGTGACCATATCTGCCAAGAAAAGCGAAACGAGTGGACAACTAAGTCGAATTCGTAAGGGCAAAAAAACCGTTGCGGCTTATCGTGGCAATATTTAGCTCCAGGCAAACAAGAGCAATGCAATTAGATTATACGTCTGGGCTTAAATCGGGAATATAAATTGGATGATAATAATATCTCATAGAGGATATTGGAAAGATATTTCCGAGAAGAATCAGATTGTTGCGTTTGAGCGGTCTTTTAATATGGGTTTTGGTACCGAGACCGACATCAGGGACTATGAGAACGAACTTGTAATCAGTCATAACATTGCGAACCGAGATTGTATAAGAGTCGAAAGCTTTTTTGGGCTGTATCGTGGATTTAGCAAGATGTTGCCTTTGGCTCTTAACATCAAAGCTGCCGGATTACAGCAAAGGCTCAAGGCTTTGCTCGAAAAGTATGAGATAAAAAACTATTTTGTTTTTGATATGTCCGTTCCAGACGGATTGGGCTACTTGCAGGAGGGATTTAAAGTCTTTACCAGACAAAGTGAGTATGAACATGAACCGAGCTTTTACAAAAATGCGGATGGAGTATGGTTGGATGAGTTTCATGCGCACTGGTCTGACGAGTCCGTGATAACAGGGCATATAAACACGGGTAAAAAAGTGTGTATTGTTTCACCGGAAATTCATGGCAGAGAGAATCAATCGGAATGGAATGATTACAAAACGATTGATGGAAAACTAAAGAATGGGAAATTAATGATTTGCACGGACCAGCCTGAAAAAGCGAAGGAATATTTCGATGCGTAAGATAAAAGCGGTGATATTCGATATGGATGGAGTGCTTATTGACGCGAAAGATTGGCATTACGAGGCGTTAAATAAGGCCTTGAAGCCATTTGGTATGGGTATAAGCAGATATGACCATTTGGTTACATATGATGGATTGCCGACGCGAAAAAAACTGAAAATGCTGTCGCTGGAGCAGGGACTTCCGAATAAGCTTCATAATTTCATTAATGACCTAAAACAAAAATACACAATGGAGATGGCTTATACGCGGTGCAAGCCGGCATTCTATCATGAATATGCTTTGAGTAAATTGCATAATGAAGGATATCGGCTGGTTGTCTGCTCGAACTCGGTAAGGAAAAGCGTTGAAACAATGGTAACGAAGGCCAACCTGATTCAATATCTGGACTTTTATCTTTCAAACCAGGACATCTCAAAGCCAAAGCCAGACCCTGAGATGTACATTGCAGCGATTGAACGGCTTGGTCTGGGGCCTGATGAGTGCCTTATAGTGGAAGATAATGAAAAAGGTATCAAGGCAGCACTGTCCAGCGGTGCGCATCTTTTGCAGGTTAATGACGTCGAAGATGTTAATTATGTTAATATCATGAATCGGATTCATGAAATAGAGGACGGGACTGATGTTGAATATATTAATGCCCATAGGAGCGAAGTCAACGTTTTTTGACTCGTCTGAATATCCGTTCGCAAAACCATTGATTGAGATTGGCGGCAAGTCGATGGTTCAATTGGCGGTCGAAAACCTTAATACTATCGACAGGGAAAAGAAGTTTATCTTTGTGGTCAGGATAGAAGACTGTTCGAAGTATCATCTGGATAATGTTTTGAGGCTGATAACCGATGGGAACTGCGAAATCGTACGTTTACGGGGCAATACGGCAGGGGCGGTATGCAGTGCATTGATGGCAATAGAGCACATTGATAATGACCAGCCGCTGGTGATATCAAATAGTGACCAGATTATTGAGGAGGACCTTAATCATATTATTAATCACTTCGAGCTCAGAGATCTGGATGCGGCTGTGATATGTTTTGAAACCATACATCCTCGGTGGTCTTATGTAAGACTGGATAGCAACGGCAAGATTGTCGAATCTGCCGAAAAGAAACCCCTGAGCAAACTTGCGATAGCCGGCTTCTACTACTTCAAAAAGGGTCATTATTTCGTCAGTGCTGCGATGGAAAACATAAAGAAAAACGCCAGCTTCGATGGGATGTTTTATATAGCCCCGACACTCAATGAAATGATATTAAAGAATATGAACCTTGAGACATACATTATTTGCAATGAGAATTACCATACGTTCTATATGCCTCAAAAAATCAAAGAGTACGAACAGCGTATCAGGTTGTAATTCTCATGAATAACTTATTCGGATATCACTAAAGGATAATTGTGAAGACGGCAAAACTAAAAGATATGGTGAACGGCTGGTTTGTAGGGAATTTTGAGCCGTCTCTTTATAAAACCAATGATGTGGAAGTTGCGGTTAAAAGCTATAAAGCAGGCGATGGGGAAGAAAGACATCATCACAAAATCGCTACTGAAATAACGGTGATGATTTGTGGTACCGTTGAAATGAATGGGATTGTCCACAAAGAAGGTGATATTATCGTGATGGAGCCGGGCGAAGCCACAGATTTCAAAGCGCTGGAAGATGCGGTTAATGTTGTTGTTAAAATTCCTGGTGCCAATAACGACAAATATCAGAGAGGTCAATAGCATGCTGAATATCGTTATCCCTATGGCCGGCAGGGGCAGCCGCTTTCTAAGTGCCGGATACACTCTGCCCAAACCTTTGATTCCGGTCAGAGGTATTCCTATGGTGCGTCTTGTAATTAAAAATTTGTGTCCTGTGCAGGAACACAGGTTCATTTTCATATGTTTGAGCGAGCATTTGCAAAAATATCATATTGATGAAAAACTCGAAGCTTGGGCGCCCAATTGCAAAATTGTTTTAACGGATGGTGTGACTGAAGGTGCCGCATGTACCCTGTTGCTGGCAAAGAGTTTTATCGATAACGATACTCCTTTGATGATTGCTAATAGTGACCAATGGGTGGACATTGATATTAACCGATATTTGGAAGTTATAGAACCTGGCAATGCTGACGGACTTATCATGACTATGTGGGCGAATGACTCTAAATGGTCGTATCTTTGTTTTGATGAATCAGGGGAAATTCGTGCTGTTGTTGAAAAACAGGTTGTATCTAATGAAGCTACGGTTGGAATTTACAATTATCGCCGAGGCGCTGATTTTGTCCATGCGGCTGAAAGGATGATTGCTAAAAATTTAAGGGTGAACAACGAGTTTTATGTAGCTCCGGCTTATAATGAGATGATTGCAGATGGAATGGAAATTATCTATTACAACATCGGCCGGGAAGCTGATGGAATGTATGGATTAGGTACTCCGTCGGATTTGAAAAAGTTCGAGAAATTGCCTGTATCAGAAAAAGCTACACGTTCGTTTACCGAGAAGATTTTATGTAATTCTAATATTGCAGGATAGGCACAATCGCCACAGACGTATTGTCAAATGGCAAATACGTAACAGTTAAATTCTTCTTTTTTCCTAATCAATAAGGCGAAAATTCGTGAAAAACAACACTGCGATAATCTTCTTAGGAGGCAGCGAAAAACAAAATTCATGTTTTTGGCCAACGTACCATAACTGCGAGCCAGGCATTCATCATGACATAATATTCGTTCATCGAAATTTCCAGGGCGTAAATAAGGATAATGTTTTTAATAAATATGGAAGAATTATTTATGAGAACAAAATAGACATAAATGGCAATGACATCCCTCATAAAGCCTTTGGGGCTTATAGATTTTATTTTAACAAATATAAGCACCTGTACGAATATTTCGCCTTTATCTCCGATGACGTGTTTATTAAATCCGATAATTGGCTTTTAAAGGCTGTTACACTATTGGACCACCATGAGAGAATTGGTTTCGTCAGCCCTCAAATAATGAACAATCTGAGTGGAACCAAGTATTTTGCACCCAGTCATTCAAGAGCGCCTATATGGTTCGCAAAAACAAGTACTTTAGGAACCATTGACTGGCAGTTTAACGATGATCATGATGGAGAGATGAAGTTAGCAGACCAGTTCCTTGAGAAGGGCTTTTGGGGTGTTCAAATAGGTAATAAGATTTCATTCGCATACGACTGTTTGGAAAATGATGGGACAGCCATAAACAGCCTGTTCGAATCTAAAATTTTTGGCACAGACCACCTGACAAAAAAGTTTACAGAATCTGAGACAGCACATTTAGATCAAATACTAATGGAAGCTTTGGACAAAGGTAGTGATTTAGACAAATATGATATCTATTCGCCTTTCCCGTTCATCGGTAAAAAAAATATCATTAGAGATCTGGAACCTTTTCATGGCTTAATTTACGACAAGAGTGTAAAAATCGCGGAAAAATATGTGGAGGTTGAGAAAAAGAACTTCAATATAAACCTGATGAAGTTGCCAAAAACAAGCTCCATTGATAAGTGTGTTGTCTTTCTTCATGTCGCAACCGTTGGGAACTATCAAGACGTAGTTGACGAACTTATAACCGCCATACAAAAGAGCGGACTATATGATTTACTATACGGACTATTTGTCGGAATAGTCGGCAATCGGCCGGTAAACAACTTGAATTTAAATAAGGTTAAAATTCTGTACCAAAACGGAGATTTAAGTAGATTTGAATTCGATACATTAAAGGAATTACGACGATTTGCAGTTGAGAATCCATGCTACAAAATACTCTATATCCATACCAAAGGTGTATCAGCCGACAAACAATATATTGAAGCCATCACTGATTGGCGAGAATATATGACTTATTTCAATGTTGAAAGATATGAAGACTGTTTAAGGAACTTAAACGATTATGATACCTGCGGTGTTGATTGGCGAACCGAACCTGTCCCGCATTTTTCCGGAAATTTTTGGTGGTCAAAGTCAGATTATATAAGAAAGTTACCTAAGATAGAAGATATTACCAATCCTGACGCTAACCATGTTTTGTCGCTGAGACACAACGCTGAATTTTGGATTGGGATGAACAGTTCGGTAAAGCCTAAGTCCCTGTTTGATTGCGGAATCAACCAATATAAGAGGCACATGCAAACGTTCAAGAGGTCGGAATATGAGAACGCGGGCAATGAATACTTGAGTAAGAAACTTCCGAGGCAGGAGTTATCTACTTCAAGTATAAAGGGTAAAAATTTGATTTCTGAATTAGCCAATACAGATAGTTCTACTGCTAATACTAATTCAGCTCTCGAAGAGCCGAACAGCAAATATTTGCTGTTGTTTTTGCCGCATCTTAGAACCATAGAAAGTATTAAAACCGCTTTTTTGCACTTCTACGCTGCCTTCAAAAATGAAAAATTCCCCGGACGGATAATCTTCGCATTTTCCAATGACAAAAATTCCGATGAATTTGAGGAGTTCATTAAACCCTTTTCCACAATCTTTGACATTCATACAGGATACTTTAACGGACTCAGTTATCTGGACAAAATCAAGGTTGTTCTTACTGAATATAATAACTTTGAGTATTTAATAAAGGCAGATGAGGATATTTTTATATCACCTGACTCCTGGCGCAAGTTCATAAAGCATTCTCCCGACGTTTTGGAACAGGATAATTCCTTAGCCACTACTGTTAACCTAAGCACAGGCATCCCTTCAGCCTTTGAATTTATAAACTTACTGTTTCCTAAAGAAAAAATAAGTTTATTGTATGATATGTTGAAAGGAATAAATGTCCCTGATTGTTTGTGGGGAACAAACTATTCTAACTTAAACAGTTATTTGGATAAAAATCCTGAATGGGACGAAGATAATTACTGGAACGAAGTCAGAAAGCTCAAATGTGTCTATAAAGGAATACACCCATTCAGGGTGAATATAAAGTTCCAAGTGTATATTAATCAGGAAATTGCCCGGCTTTATAACTTATTTTTCAACAGCATAAGCGGCTCATCTTTCAAGCCGATGCAAGAAAACAGGCCATATTTTTGCAATAGTTTTTTTGCCATTAAATTGCCAACTTACCAGGAAATAATAAATGACAGATCACTTAGTTACGATTCTTTTGATGAGGTACCTCTGAACCGCTATTCGCAAAATACAGGTAAAAATATTCTTTTTCTTAATAACTCTTTAGGAATTCATTCATTTTATAACACCGTTTATGAGCAGAAACACAATGGTATTACCGGAAGACAGTTAGAACAAAGATATATTCATCAATACTATAATTGCGTTGAAGAACATTCAGATTTATATCCACATCAGAACACCAAAACAGGCCGATGGAGTTTTGGAATTATTACAAATGGCAAACGTGATGCATGGGTAAATGAACTTATCGAAAGCATTATCGCCCAGAACATACCACAGTACGAGATTATCGTCTGCGGCACTTATGCTAATCCATCCGGATATCCTGTAAGATACATCAAGTTTAGTGAAAATGATGATAAGGGATGGTTGACTAAGAAAAAGAATATCGTTGCAGCCAATGCCACTTATGAAAACATGTGTATTCTCCATGACCGCATCAGGTTAGCTGCCGGCTGGTACGAAGGAATGAGAAAGTTTGGCGATGACTGGGTGATTCAGTATTGCGGAGTATTTTCACCTGACGGCAGAGAAAAGCACAACGATGCGCTGGTTGCAACTGCAATCAACGGTAAATACGTGGGCTGTAATTTAGACCACAACGATTGGGACCTTACAATGTGGGTCGATGGTGCACAGATTATTACGAAAAAAGCGTTGTTTCTGAAATATAATTTAGATGAGGAGCTTTTCCATCGCGAAGGTGAAGATGTTGAATGGTGCCGAAGAGTTCAGCGGGCAGGTTTCAAAATAAAGTTTAATCCTTATAGTGTTCTTTTTAACGTTTGCGAGAAAAAAGTTAATAAAAACTTTGATAGAAATACGATGACCGCAATTGCGCATCCCAGTAAATATACTGACGTTTTTAAACTGTGTTTGATAAGCGCCTCAGATTTTGGGGGTTGTAACGAAAGAACTATCCAGGAAGTACTGCAGGCGGAAGAAACATTACAAAAACTTGGGCATGAAAAATTTGCTGATTTGAGCGCTAAAAGACGAGCATTTTATGCAGAGCAGAAATATATGTTTTGGAATGGATTATCGCTGGAGGCACAGGGACGTTACCGGCAGGCATCGGATGAATACAGAAGAGCTATTAACCTTGGGCTCGATCGCTGGCGAATTAAATTCTATCTTGCCCGCTCCGAGTACGCTAAGGGTAATACTCAAATCGCCGAAGAAATAAAGCGTGAAGTTATTCGGGCACATCCACAAAACGAACTGATACGAAAACTTTTTGCTGCTTTGCAACAGACTCGTAAAACTAAGTCTCAGCAGCATGCCCAGTTACTTAGAAAAAGAATAAAGCAAATTGATTGTTCTGTTTCCACTGATGTGAACAGCTCCAGGATTGAGGCTAAATGGATTGAACGTAGAAATAGTATTCGTCAAATGATATTGAATGATGACCTCAGCAATTTTCTCAATTGGCAGCCCATTGTAGCAACGATGTTCCATGAAGCTAAAATTGAAGAGTTGCAGTTTTTACAGAGTCTGCCTGATTGGGACAGATGGCACAGGGCCATTCGAGAGTCCCAGATTGGTAATCCAAAGCTATATGGGCCATATCTTGAAAGCAGTGGTAACCTGATACATCACGCGTATAGTCTTGCGCAACTGGAGCAAAAAGCTGAATGTCAGGTAGATCAGTTGGCTGAAATTGTGGAATTTGGCGGCGGCTATGGAAGCATGTGCAGACTGGCTTATCAGCTGGGTTTTAAAGGACGTTACATTATTTATGACCTGCCGGAGTTAAGCGCACTGCAGGAATACTTTCTTAGTTGCGTAGGTTTTCAGCGGTACATTAGCTATGGTGATGTCTCTGATGCCCCCACCAGAATAGTTTTGATTTCTGATATGAACAAATTGTCTGAGCAGCTAAATCACAAAGCTGCAGATTGTGCTTTTATTGCATTGTGGTCGATGAGCGAGGCACCTGTGGAAATCAGAGACCGCGTATTCGAACTTGTTTCAAGGGCCGATTATTATCTAATTGCATATCAGAACCAGTTTGGCCAGATTAACAATATTCATTATTTTCGCCGCTTGGCTAAGAGCAAAATTGATCTTGCCTGGGAAAGCTATCCAATCGCACATCTTCCCGATAACCATTACTTGATTGGATACAAAAAATCGCTGCCTCTCACCAGACCGGATAATGATGAATCTGGTACGACCTGCTCATCAGGTTTGGTTAATGGTGTAATTTTCAGTAAAGACAGGGCCATGCAGTTGGATGTTACAATACGGTCTTTTCTATTGAATTGCAAAGACCTGCAGAATGTGAATTTGAAGGTGATTTATAAAGTTTCCAATAACTATCATAAAGAATCTTATAATAAACTAATTAGGGAATACAAATTCATTGAGTTTATTGAGGAAAATGATTTTAGAAAGCAATTGTTATCTAATCTCAAGCATTTCCAATATGTACTTTTCCTGGTGGATGATAACATTTTTGTTAAAGATTTCTGTTTGTCGGAAATAATCGAAGCATTACAAAAAAATTCGGATACTCTTGGTTTCTCTTTACGCTTGGGAAAGAATATCAACTACCATTACCCATCCTCCTCAGAGCAGATAATACCATCTTTTATAAATGTAGGAGGAAGAGTATTAAAATATGACTGGACAGGTGCAAATGGTTATTTTGGTTATCCGTTAGAAGTATCCAGTTCTATTTATAGAATTCATGATATTTTGCCTTTATTAACTAAATTGGATTTTCAAAACCCAAACACCTTAGAAGCTGAAATTGCTCTAAGTAAAGACACTTTTGCTGATAGCAGGAAAAATCTTCTTTGTTTCCCGTGCTCTGTTGCTTTTTGTAATCCAGTTAATGTTGTGCAGGATGTTTTTCCTGATAATCGAAGCGGAAACAAGAGAGAATATTCCTCTAATAATCTTGCCAGGATGTATGATGACGGGCACGGAATCGACATAAACAAATTTCTTAACTTCATCCCTTCATCGTGCCATCAGGAAGTACAATTTAAATTTATTAAATCAAATTCTTATTCATCAGGTCTTGGATACAATTCTCCAGCCGTCTCGATTTATATGGCGGTGTATAATTCAGAAAAATATCTGGCCAAGACACTTGATTCTATTTTGAATCAAACCTTTAAGAACTATGAAATAGTCGTATCTGATGACGGTTCTGAAGATGGAACAATAGATATCTTAAAGAGCTATAAAAAAAATGATGGTAGGATTAAAATAATAGAACTGTCTCACGTCGGGGTTGTTAAAGCAAGAAATGAAGCTATTAGAAATTGCAGTCCCAACTCCAAATATTTGATGAACCACGATAGTGATGATATATCCCTGCCGACAAAACTTGAAAGATTGGTTGGGTATCTTGAAACTCGTCCTGAAATAGCAGTAGTTGGTTGTTTCGCCGAATATTTTGATGATGAAGGTAACAGTAAGGGACAACCCACCATAGAATGGCAGCCCGAACGAATTCGTGAGACGTTCGACAAATTAAATTCGATGATTCATAGTGCATCATTGATACGTAGGGACGTATTTAAAAGAATTGGAAGTTACCGCAAAGAATACCCAGTTGCACAGGATTATGATTTTTTTGCCCGGGCGTTATTGGCCGACTTTGAGTTGGCAAATATCCCTGAAGTTTTACACAGAATTCGTTTACATCCGAAAAGTATCGGCAACACACATGCGAGCGAAGTTATGGAAGCTGCTGATAGAATTCGAGAGAATTACAGATTACACAAACGAGAAGGGAGACAATTATATAAATCACGTCCGACCAAAAGCGGCTCCAAACCGAGAGATAAACTGTCAATACTCAATACAGTGGAGTTTTACGAACCACATATTGGTGGCTCTGAAAAGGTGGTCCAGCAACTGTCAGAATGGCTGGTTAAACGCGGGCACGAGGTGACAGTTGCAACAACAAAGCTGGCTGAGCGGACATTTAAAGAATTAAATGGGGTGCGTATAGAAGAATTTAATATTAGCGGGGCGTTTGCAAAAGGATTCAGTGGAAATGACGTTGACCGCTACCAGCAATTTCTCCTTAATCATCAGGCTGATGTTGTGTTTAATTACGCAGCTCAGCAGTGGGCCACAGACCTGGCGCTTGGTACATTGGAACAAACAAGCAAAAGGAGGATTAATATAATAGCGCCTTGCGGTTATTCAGCACTTAGCGACAATAATACACTGCAGTTACCGGAATTCGCGGATTATTTCAACAGAGTGATACCAATATATTTGCCTAAATATGATGCGGCTGTTTATCACTCGAAACAATATCAGGATTACGAATTTGCTCAGAATTATGGGTTTAATAATAGCGTAATAATTCCAAATGGTGTGTGCGAAGAAGAATTCTCACAGATGCCGACATTTGACTTTCGCATGAAATATAAAATTAAGACTAAGTATTTAGGTTTATGTGTTGCTAACTTTTTTCCAGGCAAAGGGCAGGACAGAGTTATAGAGTGCCTGCGGAAAATGAACAGGCCTGACCTTACGATGGTATTTATTGGCCGGCAGGGTGTTTTACTCAATGGGCTTAAGGCAAAAGCGAGGGGATTGAATGTAAGATTCTTGGTCGATGTTCCGCGGGAAGTTACTTTAGCGGCGTATTGTCAGGCGGATATATTCTTATTTGGCTCTGATAAGGAATGTTCACCTCTGGTAATTATTGAAGCAAAGGCGTCACGAACTCCTTTTGTTTCCACTGATTGCGGGAATGTGCGCGAGTGGAAAGGCGGCGTTGTATGTGCGCCTGATAAAATGCCGTTGTATGCGAACAAAATACTGAATGACGAGATTATCCGTAAGAGTCTCGCGGAAGACGGATGGAAGGAGTGGAAGGAAAACCTTACTTGGGAAGCTGTGGCTGACAGGTATGAGGAGCTTTACCTGCAGTTGCGACGTAATAAGAGCGTATCGAGTACCCCAAGCCTGGTACAAATACCGCAAGCCGATGGGGCACAGGATGTTCAGAAGGAGAGTGAACAACAGCCCGAAAAGAATACTGCCGTTCTGGTCTTCAGTAAGGATAGGGCAATGCAACTTAGAGCAACAATAGAATCTTTTCTGTTGCATTGTAAAGACAGTAACAATTTCGATATTACAGTACTTTACAAAACCACTTCCCCATTGCATAAAGGCCAATATGAAGATTTGAAAAAATGTTTCAAGAATATTGACTTTATTGAAGAGCGGAATTTTAGACAGCAGACACTACAGGTAATAGGGGCGTCTAAATATATTGTGTTTATGGTGGATGATAACATATATACCTGCGACTTTTCCATCAGAGATGTGGTGGACTCATTGAAGCGTGAGACTGACGCGATTGGGTTTTCACTTCGTTTGGGAGAAAACACAACTTATTGTTACTCACTTAATACCGAACAGAAACGCCCACAGTTTGAACGTGTAACAGATTCCATACTAAAGTTTAATTGGACAACAGCCGAGCATGATTATGGTTATCCGCTGGAGGTCTCAAGTTCGATTTACCGCTCGCAGGAAATGTTAGGTTTTTTGTCAGGACGATGTTTTTCAAATCCAAACTTGCTGGAATCACAGTTGGCTTTAAACAGACAGTTCAGGAATAACCGGTCAATGCTGCTTTGCTACCGTAAAAGTGTAACTTTCTGCAATCCTGCCAATATAGTTCAAAATGTATATGAGCAGAACAGGTCGGGCGTGAATGTTAACTATAGCTCTCAAAGATTAGCGCAAATTTATCAGCGGGGAGCGGTTATTGACGTAAGCAAATATTCTGGATTTGTCAGCAATGCAGCTCATCAGGAAGTCAGCTTTTATTTCAACCAAGCTGATGACAACGCGGTTGGAATATCTGTAGTTATCCCGTGCTACAACCATTCTCATCATCTTCCTGATGCGGTTGAGTCTATTATAAATCAAACGTATAAAAATTGGGAATGCGTTATTGTCAATGATGGCAGTACTGATAATACTGTTGAGGTCACAAGGCAGTTAATAGAAAAGTATCCAAATCATAAGATTCGGCTTATCGACAAGCCGCAAAATACCGGATTGGCGGATGCGAGAAATACAGCGATATTGGCTGCTGCGAATGAGTGGATTTTACCGCTGGATAGTGACGATATGTTTGAACCGACATTTATGAAAAAGGCTGTGGATATTATTCAGCAGGAACAGAATGTGGATATAGTTTTTGCTAACCTGCAGGAGTTTGGGGCTTCAAATAAGATATGGGCGCCTGAAGAGTATTCCCGTTCACAGGTTATGGTTAAGAATACCATGCCTTACGCGTCCCTTTATAGAAAACATCTTTGGCGCAAAGTTGGTGGATATGATAATTTGTTAAACGTTATTGTTCAGCCGGAAGACTGGAATTTCTGGATAAGCTGTTCCAAGCACAATCCCGTTGTCAGGCGGATAAGCGAACCTCTTTTCCTCTACCGGGTAAATCCTCAGAGTATGTATCATAAGACAATTAAGGGTAACTTAAAGTTAGCCTGGGCATTTATTGCTACTTGTCATCCTGATTTGTTTCCGGCTTCGCATTTGGTTCGGGCTTGGCAGGAGATTGCAACTTGTCCGGATGATTTATACGAGAAAATAAACAAGGCAATTGAGAAGTATCCTGAATGTGGCCTGGCGTACTTTTGGCGGGGATTAAAAAAGAGATGTATGGGGCAAATCCATGAAGCATTGGAAGATTATCAGGTAGCTGCTGAACGGGCTAAAGAAGGTGATTGGCAGCCATCCTTTGCCTTGATGATGTTACAGAAAAATCAAGATGACCTTGCTGGAGCACGTGACAGTTTGGAGAAGCTCTTAAGCATCAGGCCTGATTTTGATTGGGCGCAAGATCTTTTATCACCGGTAGTTGGTCAGCAAAAGATACTATTCTATTATGATAGAATAGGCAACATCAGTGAAACTAGTCCTGCAGGAACGGTAATAGCTGTACTGAATATTGCAAAAATGCTTCAAAAAAACCCCGATATAGAGGTTCATATAACCGGGGATCTCGTATGTCATCCTGAGCGATATGAATCCTTAAAAATTATTCCGTTGCCGAAACCAAATGAAAGAGCAGAGTTCCTTGCAAACTTTGATATGGTTTTCTTCGCAACCCACGTTCGCTACTTCAAAGGTTTGACCAAGCCCAGAGGACAAATTTGGGTACTGTGGCAGCACTGTTGGCAGGCCAAAGACTTCGTATCGTTATCACATATGAGCGATTTCGACATAGTGATTTGTTTGTCGGATTTACACAGGGTATCGCTGCACAATGATGTCATCGGTGATGAAAAGCTAATGATTATTCCTAATCTTATTAATACCGATGTATATTCGCCAAAAGATGTTAGCAGAAATGGCCACTCTATAATGTATGCTGGTGCATTACATGAGCATAAATGTGTTCATATTCTCATAGATGCCTTCCGATTGGTCCGCCGGCAGATAAGTGATGCCGAACTGCACATTTATGGGGATGGTTCAATGTGGCGTGGTGGAGATGCCTATGGAGATAAACTCAAAGGCACAAAACCGGAAGGCACGTATTTTCACGGCTATGCTAACAATAAAGATATGCCGGAAATATATTCCAGGCACAGCTTACTTGTCCTGCCCTCTAAGCTTGAAACTTTTCCGATGGTTACACTGGAATCACAGGCATGCGGGTGTATTCCTGTTGCTCATAATGCTGGAGGTACGGCTGCTACTATAGCTGATGGATGTACAGGCCTGATATATTCACATAATACACCTGAAAAACTGGCAGAGGCAATAATCGCTTGCTTAAATAGGGTCGACAACAACCCTTCTATTCGCTGTAAAGCGGTTGATTTTGTGCGAGAGAATTTCAGTACAGACATAGCTGGGAAATATATTTCAAAGCTCTGGGACAGAATCAGTATCGCCAGGGAGGTTAACGATATCCGGACATTACTCCATGATAATGATATTCAACAAGCTGACCTTAAATGCGGGCAGTTATTGCAGAAACACCCGAATCATCCTGATGTGCTGTTATTGCGGGCACTGATTATGAATCAGCAGGGAAACTGGCTAAAAGCTAATGCACAAGTCGATGAACTGCTGGAAAAATTTCCCAACCACATCAGGGCACTGAATGACTTTGGATTGGTGGCGATGGAAGCAGGAGATATAAAAAAAGCTTTAAGCTACTTTACTAAGGCATACAAATTCAATCCATGGAACAGGGATACTATCACTAATTGCTATGCAATTATGAAAACTTCCGGTGAATATAAGAAAGCCCAAACACTTCTTTTTAATTATTTGGCAAATGTTGGTAAAGATGCCCGGGTGCTTAATATGCTTGGGGAAATTAATGCTCTTATCACGCATTCGGATTCAGCGGTTGACCTTGTCTCCCAACAATTAGTAAATGATAAACAGAGCCTATGTCGCCGGAACAGCTCAAGTAAACCAATGGTTAGCATAATAACACCTGTTTACAATGGTGCCGATTATATTGGCCAGGCAATTGAAAGTGTCCTGAGCCAGAACTATAAAAACTTTGAGTTGTTAATTGTTGACGACGGCTCCACCGATAATACCAAAAAGGTGGTACTAAAATACAATGATGATCGTATTAAATATATTTTTAAGCAAAATGGTGGTGTGTCTAGCGCGAGAAACCATGCAATTATCCGGTCCCGGGGACAATATATCATGCCTTTGGACGCCGATGATGTGATGGCTCCGCATTTCATAACTTTGCACCTGCAGGAATTTGATAAGCATCCACAGGCCGACCTTATTTATTGCGATGTCTTATTGATTGACGCCGATGGTGAACCGATAAGGATAATGAAAAAGCCCGAATATCAGAATCGCAAGTTACTCATCAGAGACCTGTTCCGACAAGGACACCCTGTAATACCCTTTAGATTCGGCATAAGAAGGAGCGTCTTCGATAGAATCGGTCTTTATGATGAAACACTTTTGGTAGGTGAAGACTATGATATGATGAGACGTTTCGTAAAGGCCGGTCTTAAAGAACATCATTTACAGGAGACCTTGCATTTGCGACGAATGTATCTGAAAAACCTGTCAGGATCTACGAACATTGATAAAGCCAGGAGCCATTTTGAAGTTGTCAGGCGGTTTACGGAAACCTTCTCATATGACGAATTATTTCCTGATGTTGGGTGGGACAAAATAGCTCCTGAGACAAGAAAATCTCATGCTAAATGTCTTGCTGCTGTAACTTATCTTAAAATAGGTCAGTCTTATATAAAATCAAACTCGAGTGTTTGTGCTCGGACGGCTTTTGACTTGGCCCATTTGGAGTTAAAAGATTATCTGAAAGTGAACCCGAATAATGAATTTGCCCAGCGGCTTTTGCAAAATACTATCCTTTTGCAGACTCAATGCAGGCAGCCAACACTACAGGCGATTCGTTAGCTTCTGTTTAGACTTAATTTATGAAATAGTTGCTTAAGATATTATGGTTTTAATCCGATAATAGAGTTGGAAAGTTTCGTTTTCCTGAGAGTTTAACACTGTCAGAAAAGAGGTAGCCTGAAGATGTCAACTATACAGCTTCCAGGTCTTTTAACGGGAATTGATACAAAGGCACTCATTGCTCAACTGATGGCTGTAGAACGCCGTACGCTTAATGTTTACGAGCAGCGTAAGAGTCTCTGGGAAGACAGAAAGGATGCGCTCAGTACATTAGAAACCAGGCTCGAGACCTTAAGAAGCGCGGTTAGAGCTTTGTCTGATGCCAACGAGCTTCGCGCTTATAGCATCGCTTCGAGTGATAGTGATAAATTGACTGCCGAAGCCTCATATAATGCTTTTGAAGGTAATCATACAGTGGTAATTAACCAGTTGGCTAACGCCGAGCGATGGGTTCATACAAACGGCCTCGAATATACCGAAGATTATGTAGGTGCCGGCACCTTTATTTATTCGTATGACCACCACGAAACAATTATAACGACTACTGATGAGACAACGCTGCAAGACTTGGTTGGCTTAATCAATAACGATGCGGACAATCCAGGAGTTACAGCAAGTCTGTTGTACTATAACAAGGCCTATCATCTGGTCCTGAACGGCAATGATGCCGGTACTGATTATAAAATCTTCGTCAATGAAAGCAGTACCGAATTCTGGCAGGCGGACATCGCGTTTACCGACAACGGCGATAACGCCACATTGAGTACTAAGATTACAGAACTGGATCAGTTCAGTGGAACGCTTGGGAGCGGTGAACATATTGAGATAATCGGAACAGACCATAATGGCGCTGATATAGCCCAGGTGGACCTTCCTGTTACTGAGAATACAACGGTTGGGCATCTAATTTCGGAGATTAACGATGCTTTCGATGGAATCGCTAAAGCGACTCTTGAAAACGGGGAGATTATCCTCACGGATAATACCTCCGGCTCAAGCAGTCTATTCATCGAATTGAATTGGGATGACAATGGCACAGGAGCAATGCTGACATTGCCAAATATGGTCGAGACAGTGGGTGGAAGCACGGATGCATCGGGCCTTAACGACAATTTTGAACCGGCAGACTTTACACTCAGCCAAACTGCCCAGGATTCCAAAATCAAGGTGGACGGTTTCCCCTCTACTACAGCAGTTGCAGAGATACAAAGCCTGACTCCAACTACAGCCCCAACCGCCGGTAAGTTTACCTTGACTTTTGATGGACAGACAACCGCAGAAATTGACTATAACACCGGCACAACAGCAATTGAAGATGCTCTTAATACCTTGGATAGTATTATAGCTGTCGGTGGAGTCTCAGTTGGGGGCACAACTCTGGATGTGGGTGGACCGTTGACATTTACATTTTCTGATTCTGCCGGCGACGTAAATATGATTGTATTTAATGTTGGTACTGGTCTCGTTCCTTCAGAACCTTCGAATTATGTCATCGCGGAAGATACAAAAGGCTCGGATGGCTGGATAAGTAGAAGCTCTAATACTGTAGATGATGTTATTAGTGGAATAACACTGCATTTACATGATACAACTGACGCAAATGGAGAGCAAATAACACTAACCAGAGATATTGAATCGGTTAAAGAAAAGCTTGATACTATGATTGCTGCTTATAATACCGCCATCAGCTATATTCAGGAAAAGACTAGCTACGATGATACATTGGAAGATGCCGGTGTATTGATGGGGGACTATGTCGTCTCGATTATAACCTCACAACTTAGCACTTATCTTATAAGTCCAACGGGTGGATTTGTAGAAGGCTCTGATACCTTTTTGATGCCGGCCCAAATCGGCCTTGAAATTGACAGAAATGGGGTATTGAGTCTGAACACGAGCGTATTTAATGAGGCTGTAGCTGAAGATTATATGGCGGTTTTGCCTTTAATTGGAGCGGACAAAACCGGAAGCAGTGATAGTAATACCATCAAATTTTATGGTGCGAGCAGCAATTACACAACTGCCGGCAGCTATGACGTTGAAGTAATTGTTGGTAGTGGTGCAATCACCAGTGCCAAGATTAAACTTTCAACCGAATCCACATATCGCGATGCTGCATTTAGCGGTAATGTTATCATCGGGGATAGTTCCTTCGATGAAAATGGCTATCCTGTATATCCTGAGAATGGTCTTCAGCTTAGTGTCGATTTGAGTCAGAATGGCACTTTTACTGCTACTGTCTGGGTAAAACAGGGTTTTGCAGGTGCAATTGAAGATGTCCTGGATGGAATGCTTAAAGTAACGACCGGCTCGCTCCAAATCGACCAGGAGCATGTCGATGATACCATAGAAGGAATTCAACAAAGGATTGAAACAGAAGAAAACCGTTTGAGTCAAAGAGAGGCCAGGCTGGTGGCCCAATTTGCTCGCCTGGAAAGGACCTTGGCATTGATACAACAACAAATGAGTGCCTTGGGTTTTTAGTATTATGATGTGAACTGCAATAAGTTGTTGTCTCAGATCAACTACAATCCATCGTTAACCACTTATAACGCATTACTTTTTATGCCGCAGTCGATAAATCATAGCTAATACTTCTGCTACTGCTACATATAAACTTTCCGGGATTGGACTGCCTGGTTTAACCGTTGAATATATGGCCCTGGCTAATTCGGGTTTTGTTATGATGGGTACTCCATAGGCGCGCGCAATTTCTCTTATCTTTTCTGCAAGGTGTTCCGCCCCTTTGACCACCAGGATAGGTGCTTCCATTGTTTTGGCATCATACCGAAGCGCAACGGCTACGTGTGTGGGATTGACAAGAACCACGGTGGCTTTGGGTACTTCTGCTGAGATACGCCTTAGTGCCATTTCGATTTGAATCCTGCGAACCCGGCCTTTTACTTCCGGCGAGCCTTCCCAATCCCTGCGCTCTTGTTTTACTTCCTGACGCGTCATCTTAAGGTCTCGGATGTATTTCCATTTTTGATAAAAAGCGTCCGCGAGTCCTATTACTATCAGTGCAATGCAAATACGTATTACTAAGCCAAGAACTATCTTTGCAATAGCTGCAAGTATTTGTGCAGACCAGGCCCATCGAAGCTCGGCAAGAAAGTAAAGTTTGTTGTGTAGGTAAAACCAGACAATCAAACTCACAAAGAGCAATTTTATTATGGATAATAAGAGTTTTATAAAAGAACTCTCGTTTACCAGTTTTCCAAGACCTGTTGCAGGACTTATCTGGCTAAATTTCGGACTTATGGATTCTGGCGCGAAATTCAGACCACCGATTGCTATGGAAGCTAAAGCAGAACCTGCGAGAAGAGCTGCGAAAATGGGGCAGACAATAAGTATTGCATCTATTGTTTTCGCATTCACAAAATTCAGAAATGATTTACCGTTGGCAAAGACACTCGTATTGTATTCGCTGAATGTGGTTTGAAGTTGCTCTATAAACCATTGTACCAGACTTGGACCCAGTAGGGTTACCATTGCTACCAACACCAGAAGATTCACTGCCGATGTGAGTTCCTGACTTTGTGGCACCATCCCCTTTTTTCTGGCTTTCTCTATTTTTTTCGCTGTTGGTTGTTCTGTTTTTTCTGCTGCCGGTTTTTCTGCCATGCTTTAGACCTGAACAGTCCAATTAACTCTGGTTTTTGACAACGATTTTTGGACTTTTAGCTTTACATTTCCCGTTTAATAAGGCAGAAATTTGCCCATCAAGTCGGCAAATTCTGCAACAAAGCTGTTTATAAACGGAAGAAACACCATTATCATTAGTAGCCCAAGACCTACTCGTATTGGAAAACTGATAAACAAAATGTTCATTTCCGGCACTATACGTGCCAACACAGCTAATACTACCATCAAAAGCAAAAAAGCTGCCAGTAGCGGTGCTACTAGTTTAAGACCAGTGATGAACATTGCTGAACCGGCTTTAATTACTCCACCCGTAAGGATTGATATTGACGGAATACTTCCTGCCGGAAATGCTTCGTAGCTTCTTGAGATAATTAGCAGAAACAAGTGGTGACCGTTAGCACTGAGAAACAGTATTATGAATATCATCTCCAACAGTGTTCCAACCGGCTGAGCCATTTCACCGGTCATAGGGTCTAAAATCCCGGCCATTGCTAAACCCATTTCTCTTTCGATTATACGTCCACAGAGCTTAATTGCTGAAAAAATCACAATAGCGATTAATCCCATGGCTAAACCGTAAGTGGCTTCATTGGTAATCAGCAATATTGCTTCAATGATAGAAACTTCTTTGGGTTCGATAGCCAGAGGTGTTATCAATGAAAAGAAGATTGAAATCAAGAAAACTAATCCAACTTTGATTCTAATCGGTATGCTTCGCCAACCAAAAACCGGAATAATCAAAAAAAAAGCCGATACCCGTGTCAGCACCATTATGAAGCCGATCAATTTTTCTATCATCAGCTCCATTTATTAGTGCCCAATATTTTGGATATAGCTGAAAATTTCGTTGGTGAAACGAAGGATAACTTGAAGTGCCCATCCACTGCAAATCAAGGTTACTACTCCAACGGCCAAGAGTTTGGGAACTAATGTTAAGGTCATATCGCGTATTGAGGTAACTGCTTGCAGGAGTGTTACTACTACGCCGACAATCATACACGTTAGCAGGATGGGTGCTGATAAAAGTAAGGCCGTCTCAAGAGTGTGTCTGCCAAGGTATAAAACGAAGCTACTTTCCATTCGTTAAACTCCGCATAGAGTAGAAATTTCATTTCGAACCAAACAAAGTTTTTTAATACGATGAGCCTTATGCTTTGCTCATAATGGCAGTTATAATTCTCTATTCATTTAAAACTTAAACTAAGGCACTTCGCTAATAATCCCCACCCGTCGACAAGGATGAACAGTATCAACTTAAAGGGCAGAGAAATCATTACTGGTGGCAGAAGCATCATACCGGCACTAAGTAAAACGCTGGCAATAACCATATCTATCAGCAGGAATGGAATAAACAGAAGACAACCTATCTCGAATGCGGTCCTGAATTCACTGATTATAAATGCCGGAATAACTATATGCATATCGATGTCCATAGGACGGTTGGGCGGCTCTATTTTGGCCATTTGAACAAAAAGAGCCAAATCAGACTGTCGGCTTTGCCGAAGCATAAATCCTTTTATGCAGCTACTGGCTTGAGATGTTGCCGTTTGAAAATCAACTTTATCTTCAAGATACGGCTGAATGGAATTAGCGTTGATTTTGGCAAATGTAGGTGCCATTGTATAAAGCGTAAGAAACAAGGCCAAACCTATGATGGCAATAGTAGGCGGAATAGTTTGTGTGGTTAATGCCCGGCGAATAAAAGCCAGGACTATGACTATCCTTGTAAAAGATGTCATCATTACCAGAAGACTTGGTAGAATTGCCAGTCCGGAGAAGATAATTACCAGTTTTACAGGTGTTGACCACTCCCTACCTTTAGCTTCATTGGTGGTTGCCTTATCTATAATCGTCATCAAATCACTAATGTTTGGAACCTTGTTTATAGAAGGTTTTACTTGGGTAGTATTACTATGTTTTATAGCTGGTGGCGTTTGCACCAACTTGTTTTCATACTGACCAAAAGACGGCGCATTGAGTGAAAGAATAATTGACATCAGAAAAGATATTTCAATAAGCTTACCGGTCATTTTATGTCCTTGATATTAGCCTCTTGTGCAGAAAAATTTACTAAGGCATCCTCACTTTGTGGAAACTCGTCAATTAAATCAGCAAGTTTTGTTATATTATCAGCTGTACTGCCTATAAGAAGTTGTTTATTACCGATCTTGAGCAGATGGACCGCTTTTTGTGGCCCAAGGTGGACTGACTCGATGATTCTCATTTCTTTCCCCGGCAGCCTCTTATGTGGCAGAAGCTTTTTTGAAATGTAAATTGCTGCTATGCCTAAAGCAACAATAAACAAGACGGAAAGTATCATTTTAAAGAATATCTCGCTGCCGCCGAGATTATTGTTTGTTGTCATAGAAAAATTAGGGTCATTTACATACAATAGATTGGCATTAAATTTTGAATTTTCTGTTTTTTGCTGATTATTTGCCGACTTGGCCGAGATGACCATGAGCGCAGCACTACTGACTGCAACTATGGCCAGAAGCAAAACAATTTTTTTTCTATATCCTGACATGCTCTAAAACACGCCTTATTTATTATTTCTTTATATCCGTCAAGTGTGCAAATATTGTGCCCGAATTGACAAGTATTGATTCATTGATTTAAATGCATTATCCGCTAAGGTTGGGGGCCGTTATCTGGCCGAAAATCAGGCAAATTGTCGAAAAAATTGACAAATTTTGCTCTGGTGGCTCTATCTCAAGACTGCGATTAAAATGTGTGATTTCCTGGAAATTGGGCTATCTTGTCCTACCCAATTACCTCCGGGGCCTGCACCCCAGGAGTAAACAGCCGATTTGGATGCCGAAGGCAATTTTTCTATCATATAGTCAGCTACTGCCTGGGCCCGCCTTGCTGAAAGTATCCATTGTTGTTTCTCGGTTGCTGCGTCACAAGCCAGACCAAGAACATAAAGCTTGATAGGCTTGGTGGTTAAACCTTGCTGTAAATTCAAACAAAATTCTTTTAAAAAATTCCGTGCTGTCTCGTCCAAGGTTGCCACCCCGGTACCGAAACAAATATTGGTTATCGAAAAATTGGTTTTTTCTGCGACAATTTGCGATTCTGTGACAGTCATACGTTTTGTGAGTTTTGCTAATGTCCGACGGTTTTCTTCTTTACTTGCATCAATAATTCTTGCTTCTGACAATTCATCCGGATTACTTATATAGTATCTTGGTTTGGTATAACCAAGGCGTGGGACTTCTTGCCTTCCAAAAAATATTCCTAATCCTACGTATCTAAGAGATTCTATAAAGCTGTCTCTGCCCTTATCAAAGAGTTCAGGGTCTTGAACCTGGGAAAGACTTAACAGCATTACAAAAAATGTTAGAAGCAGCGTTACCATGTCCGAATATGTTACGATATACCCAGGAACTTTCGGCCCTTTTGCTTCGGGTGTTTTTTTTTGAAGTCTCAATTGTAAAGACTCCGTTCTAACAAGACTATCTCAAGAATACGTTTTTTTGATTTTGACAAAAATAACTCTTCCCTTTGTGAATCATCCTGAGCCAAAGTGCTTGTTTCTGAGATGTTAAATCTTTTTTTATCGAGATTTTGTTTTGTTGTAAGATACTCCATTACTTCCCATGCTCGTGGCAATCCTAAGTATTTACCGTTTTCATCGTGCAGTGGACCATTTTCGCTGATAACTACCGGCCCCTGTACTTTTTTTAGGAAGGAAGCCAGCGTTGAAATGATTTTATAGCCTTCCTGGGTAATCGCGGTACCATTACCCCAAAAAATAGTTTCGGAAGGAACCCAAAAAACCCTGTATTTTTCGATGTTATCTAATTCGGTTTCTTTCATCAAACCTTCTTCCTCGGCTTTTTCCAGAGTGGGTTTCTCACTACCTTTCTCAAGTTCCTCAGTATGCATGTATAATGTCGAGGGTAATATGGCCTCCTTTTCGGTTCGAGTAAATAAAGAAATCTTTGGTAACGCAGTACTGTATATTATCTTCAATTTTCGAAAGATCTTGTTATCGAATGAAGAAAAACTCAGAAGGAGTACAAAAAAAGTAAGAAGCAGTGTCATACAATCGCTGAAGGTGACCATCCATTCCGGGGCACCGGCATCTTCCTCGGGCTCTGGTTGCGTGTTTATGCGTCCCATTTAGATATTAGCTTTAACTTCTGAACGTCTGCTTTGAGAAACAAATGCTTGTATTTTTTCTCTAACGGTTGTTGGATTATCACCCCTTGAAATTGCACATATACCTTCTGTAATCATCTCCATAGCTGTCGTCTCTGCTTTGGAATATATGCCCAGTTTGCCTGCCAGTGGGATAAAAATCAAATTGGCAGTCAGGGCCCCATAGAAGGTCGTCAGCAAAGCCACGGCCATTCCAGCACCTATTTGTTCCGGAGATTCCAGACTTCTGAGCATTTGAACCAGACCTATCAGTGTTCCAATCATCCCAAATGCAGGAGCAGATGCCCCCATAAACTCTAAGATTTTCTTGCCGGTTGCGTGACGGCCCTGAAGATGTTGTATTTCCATAGACATCAGTTCTCTAATCTCTTCGAATTCGGTCCCGTCAACAAGCATTTGCATGCCCTTGACAAGGAATGGATTGTCCAATTTTGGAATCTCCTGTTCTAATGCCAACGCACCGTCGCGCCTGCTGATGGCCGCGTAGTTTACAAACTTTTGAATAAGCTCTGTGCAGGACGGTACTTTCGTAACAATGGTCTTCTTTACTACTGAAAATATCCCAAGGAACTGAGGAAGTGAAAAATGTATAAGCGTGGCGCACAGCATCCCTCCTATAGTAATTGCCATTGATGGAATATGGATGAACATATGCCATCCCCCGCCTGCTACTATGGCACCTACAACAACCATGAAGCCGAAAAGTATTCCGATAATAGTTGCAACATCCATACTTTTATTTGCCCTCGACGATTTGTTTTAATTTTTGACAAAAAACAGCCGCAAGTTTTGGTTCGGCAGTAACCAGCTCAGCTAACACTTTAGCCTTGGTTCTTTCTGTCATATAATGCAGAATCTTCACTGCATCATCAAGGCCCTCACCTTCTGTAATAATTTTGCCTTGTGATTCACTTACGCACATACTTCTTAAGATGCTGCCGGCACTGGCAGCATCCATTTTGTCATAAGTGGCTGCTATGGATATTAAATTTGTCTTTTCGGCTTGATTAATCTCTAATCTTGTTTTGAGCAGCTCATTTCGCTTATTTTTCAGAGTTGCAACGATTGACGCAAGTTCTACTCGCATATTATCGAAGTTTTCAGCATCCTTTTTTAATGTATCCTGCGCCATTTGCAGCCTTTGCTCCCGAAGTTTAATATCCTTTAGCTTGCTATTATATTGTTGTATTCTTTCCTGGACTTCGCAGACAAGACCCTTTAGCTGTCTTTCTGACATAGTTTGTTTCGCTATCTTATTGCCGACTTCATTAATACCCACTACATTTGTTTCTGTTTTTGGTGGCTGTAGTGCCCCATCAGTCTCAGTAGCGGCAAGTGCTGGTTGATTTGAGTCACCGTATAGGTGTGAAGGGATTTTTGTAGTGAGTAAGGCCAAACCAAACATCCCTACAAAACTTATCAATCCTCCTGCTGATGTAATTATTATTTGTTTCTTATTCATAGCGATCTCCCGACTCTAATATCGAATCTGCCAATTAGCCTTTGTAACAAAACATATTAAGTATTATGAAATAGCATATTCCGAGTAAATAATATTGTTGCACTTTCATCTGATTCTTTCTGTTCAAGTTTTTCCTGTTCTTTGATAAATTGAATCTTCGCTTCAGCTCGCAGTTTTTCCAAACCTTCATTAAATCTTTTGATTTTCAATACCTCAGCAATTTTTTCTCTCTGTTGTAGCTCAATCTGGCTCGCTTTTTGTTGAAGTATTTTGATCCGCTCATCAATTGTAGCCGAGTATCGAATGAAAAATTCCTGTCTGCCTAATCTTCGTCTTGGATTTTCTCCGCGTATCTCTGAGATTATACCCCTTAATACTTTTTGCTGTGTTATTAGTTCTGCACGAGTCTGGGCAAGATTCTCGGCTATCTTAAGTAGTTCTTCTCTCTTCTTCTCTTCTTCTTTTGTCTTTATCTCAAGAACGCGTTGCAATCGCCAAACGAATCTTTTCATTTAATTTCTGTTTTTTATTTTATTAAAGCTTAATAACTCATCCCATGACCGAGTAATAGTAGTTAGTTTTTTGACTGTCTCTTGAAAACTTGTTCTTTTACGAACGGCCTGAATAAGGAAATTGTTTATCTTATCTATCAATGCTATCGCTCCATCGATACGGCGATTACTTCCTGATGAGAATGCACCAATGTTTATTAAATCTTCCGCATCTGTATAAATACTGTAGATTTCTTTGAGTTTCTGTGCAGCGAGCCTGTGTTCTTCGGTTACAACAACCGGCATCAAACGGCTGACACTTTGTAAAATATCCACGGCGGGATAATGTCCTCTGTCTGCTAATTTTCTCGATAGGACTATGTGTCCGTCCAGTAGACTTCTAGCGCTGTCGGCAACAGGATCTGCCAAATCGTCACTCTCAACCAGAACAGTCAGAATACCCGTGATACTGCCATTTTCGGCACATCCTAAACGTTCAATAAGTCTCGGCATCAAGGAGAAAACGCTTGGGCAATAACCTTTTGTTGCCGGCGGTTCTCCTGCAGCAAGGCCTATTTGACGCTGGGCCTGGGCAAAGCGTGTAAGGGAATCCATCATAAAAAGGACGTTTCTGCCTTTGTCTCTGAAGTACTCTGCAATGGTGACAGCTAAAAATGCCGCCCTTACTCGTTGAGTTGGTGGTGAATCGGACGCAGCCACAACAACCACGCTGCGCGATAAGCCTTCTGGGCCGAGTTCTTCTTCGAGAAATTCTCGAACTTCTCGTCCTCGCTCGCCTATCAGCGCAACTATATTAACTTCCGCCTCGCTTGAATTGGCAATATCACCGAGTAAAACGCTTTTACCCACTCCACTTCCGGAAAATATGCCGACTCGCTGCCCCTGGCCACAGGTTAATACTCCGTCTATTGACCTTATTCCTAAAGCCAGAGGTTTGGTGATCTTTTGCCGGCGCAAAGGTGCAGGACTTCTGGCGTCCAGTGCTTTTTTGTCTTTCCGGATCAGCGGTCCTTTATTATCAATTGGCTCACTAAGGCCGTTTATTACTCTACCCAGAATATTTTCGCTTAGGTTAATATAACGTGGGGTAGTTCGGGCAGTCACTGTATCGCCCGGTGAAATACCTTCTATATGTTCTAATGGTAACAAAATAAGGTGTTCGTTGCGAAAACCAACAACCTCAGCAAGAACACGTCGACCATCGCGAATGTGAATGCCACAGAGTTCACCTAAACCCACGGCTGGACCGTTTGATTCGAGCGTTAGACCTGAAACTTTTACAATAGAGCCTTGATAGTCTAATAGATTAACCTCACAAAGTGCCGTGTGAAATTTCTTGAAATTGATTAAGCAGTTATTATTAATCTCAGCCATAGATTACTTCGCCTCTTTAAGAGCCTGGGTAATTTTTTCCAGATGTAGGTCAATTAATGATTTGATAATCCCTTTAGGATTCTCAAGCACGCACTCCGCTCGTCCAACATTTGGATCTGGAATGAGAATAATACCTGATAAGGCACTATTCGGGTCTTCCTGCTGTGCCTTCTGGCATTGTTCGAGGTCCTTAGGATTCAGACGTACTGTCATATCCTGGTGTGTGGGTGCGTTTTTAAGTGTTTCTTTGACGATAGATTCTATTTCGTAATCTCCATTTTGTACTTTTTGTAATAGTATTTTTCTGGCGATTTCTACCGAAAGTTTGGCGATTTCTTCCTTATGTTCAGCGAATATATTGTCGTAGAATTCGCTTAATTTGGCACTTAAGCCTTTGAGTGTCTGGCAGGCCTGCATATAAGTAGCTTTTTGAATTTCCAAATCCTGGTTTGAAGAAATCTCGTCATTTGTCGGTAAATTTGTTGTTCTACCTTCAATAGACTTGACATCAATACAGGAGTTGTCTAAGATTTTTACCTCATTGATTGGTTTAGAAAGTTTAATTGTAACTGTACCAGGCATCTTAATTATTCTTCTATAAACACAAGTTCTCCCTTTTCATTCATTCCGCGGAGGATTTGTACAATTTCATTTCTGGCATCTTCAACGTCTTGTGTCTTTGGAGCCGTTATAAGCTCTGCTTCCTCGTCCAGGGTAGCGGCGGCTCGCTCGGAAATATTAGACTTGATTTTTCCTATAATTGATTCTTCAGCCTTAACCAGTGCTAAAGCTAATTTGCCTGAGTCTAATCCTCGTAAAGCCTCCTGCAGCGATCTATCAGCCACTTGTAGGATATCTTCCCAGACTATCATTAAGTTAGCGATTTTTTCACCGGCTGTATTGTCTTTTTCCTGAATGGCGCTTAGCAGACCATCTCTTAGTTCTTTACCCAGGTTTCGCAAAATCACTGCTAACTTTCTTAGTGATTGCTCAGGTCGAACCGCGGCAGCCCCTTCCTTACCGGTGGTGACCGCCTCAAGACGTTTACATAGCGTTTGTGCGATTCTTGTTTTTGCTTCGGCTGTTATTGTTTCAGAACTGGCCATTCTGCCGATGACACTAACACGGATACCTTCCCCTAAAAGACCAATAACCTCTGAGCTTTTCTTTGCTGGTAATTCAGATAAAACTACCGCGGCAGCCTGGGGGTGTTCGTTTTCCAGAGATGATGCTATCGTTTGTGAATCGATGGAACGAACAAATATAAATGGGTCACGTCTGCGAACCAAATCTTGTATCTGAGTCTGAATTTGAGTTGCTTTATCCTCACTTAGGCTGCTTTTCAGCATATGCTTTAGAAAGCTGTTGAGATGGAATTTCTGGCCGGTTTTTAGCGAGTTATAGAATTGCCGGGCAACTTCGTTACTTTGTTTACTGCTTAAGCCGGATGCATCTAAGTACGCCAATTCAACTGCTAAGTCTTGAACCACCTCAGGATTAAGACCTCGTAATAGTTCGGCTACAGTTGCGGGATCAAGGCTCATCAGCAGCATTGCAGCTTTCTGTTTACCTGTTAAAGCCGAAGCCAAATTACTACTCCTTTTGCTCAATCCAACTGTTAAATAGTTGCTTAACCTGTTCAGGATTACGTTGTAAAGCGCTGGCTATCTGCCTGCGCAGCATCAATGATTCAGATTTTCCGGATTCAGAAGGCAGAAGCCCCATAGGAACTTCTCCTCCGGTTAACTGCCCTGTGGGTACTGATGAGGTTGCTTTTTTCTTGGCACTGCTGAATATCTTAAGAACAAGCAACGCACAAATAGCCATTATTCCTAAGGATGCATGCTTGGCGATAGCAATATAACGAGGCCAGTTGGATGGCTTTTCATCGATTATCGATTCGGTTGGATGATAAAACTTGGCGTGAACTACCTTTAATGAATCTGTCTGCTTAAGACCAAGAGCATTTCTAATAATCTCTTCGACCTCCGAGAGTTCCATTATCATAGCCGGTGATTCATCTGAGTCGGCCTCGTTTGAATCAGCTGCTGATAAGTCGACAAAAGCAGCTACAGACAATGTTTTTATTTTTCCCGGCAAAACGACTTCTTGCTTCACTGTTTTGCCTACCTGGTATTCGGTAACAATTTTTTCGTCTTTCTTTGTGCTGCCTGATGCAGGTGGCTTGCCTTCAGCAGGGGAGCCGTTCGTCTCAATTTCTGAACCACTGGTAATCTCTTCTTTTGTTGTTGCCTTTGCGCTTGGGTCATAAATTTCGGTGACAGTGTTGACACTATTCATATCGATGACGGCACTAACCCTTACTACCGCCCGGCCTGGTCCTAAAACAGCGGTGAGCATATCCTCGACCTTCTGTGCCAGATTTTGCTCTACTCTTTCTCGATAATCGGCAACAGTGCCTGCGCCGTTGGCCAGGGTTTGGTCCGACTGGGTTGAAAGTAGACGGCCTTGACTGTCTATGACCGTTACAGTTTCAGGCGACAGTCCCTCAACGCTGCCGGCAATTAAATTTGTAATTGCTGCGACATTCAAGGCGCTTATTCTATAGCCTGGCCTTAGTTTAAGAGCTACTGATGCGGTAGTCTTGCCTGATTCAGGTGTAAAAAGAGTCTGTTCAGAGCTTACTATATGGACTCTTGCAAAAACCACTCCGTCTATCATTTGGATGCTTTTAGCCAGTTCTTCCTGCAGTGCTCGCTTTAGGTTAACGTTTTGAACAAAGGGGCTTATGCCGATTTTCTCTTTGTCAAATATTTTGTAGCCGCTTTGCTGGCCGGAGGGCAGCCCCTCTCTTGCCATATCCAGGCGAAGCTGGTAAACCTGTTTCTCCGGAGCGTAGATGCTGCTCCCGCCGTTTCTTAATTCGTAAACGATGCCCTTTTCACTTATTTTTTCGGTAATCTTGGATGCTTCTTCGGGCCCAAGTCCCTGATATAGTATTCTCATTTCAGGTTTTCGGGCCCAGTAAACGAGCAGTGCTATGATAATGATAAATGTAAGAACAACTGTTATCAACAGGGCCTGCTGAATCAGACTTATCTTTTGCCAAATTAATCTTATCTTCTGTAGAAAGTCCATTTAGCGTCCCTGTTAATTACTCACTGTTGAAGAAAGTTCAAAATTGATAATTGGTTATAAGGGCATATTCATAGTCTGTTTGTATGCTTCGATTATCTTGTTCCTGATACCCACGAGAAGCTTGAAGCTCATATCTGCTTTAGCGACTGCGGAAACCACCGAGATAATATCTTCGTTTTTGCCGGCCAATAAATCTTTTATAAACATGTCTGAGTTGTTTTGGAGTTCGTCAACCTTCGATATATACTTCTCAACGATTTTTGCGGTGTCATTAAAATCCATTTTTTTTGCAAGAGAACCATCATTTTTTGGATTGGTTATACCTGAGTTGATATTGGGTAAGGCCGTTTTGACATTTGCATTTAGGTTAATCATAGTCTGCTCCCTTTATTATCGAAGTAATTCCAGTGTGATATCTACCATTTGCTGATAACGTTTTAGAACCGCGGCATTGGCCTGATATGCCCTCGTTGCGATGTTTAAATTCATCATTTCAGTAGGTAAGTTTACGTTAGGCATTGCTACATAACCTTGCTCATCTGCCTTTGGATTACCGGGATCGAAAATCTTGGGGAATTCACTCATATCAGTGAGAATCTTTTTTAAGCCGACACCACCAATATCATCGTCGCTGCTTCCGAAAGCCGCTTCGAGTCTTCTATAAGGTTCGCCATTACCTGCATCGGAGGTGCGAGCATTGGCAACATTGGAGGATATTAATTCCATCTGTTTTCCTTGGGCCCGCAAGCCGGAAATTGCTATATCTATAGGGTTAAATGTATTATTTACTTCCATTTAATTTGTCCTATTCCAATTTTCTTGACGATTCGTTATAAAGATTAAACGCTGGTTTAAATTTCATCCTCTTAAGTTTATTGCCATTTCGATTTGGCTATAAATTTTATTCAGAAGACGTATATATGCCTTGTGACGTAAAGTATTTTCCACCAATTTACCAACCTCGATTTCCATATTGACGTCGTTGCCGTTTGACTTTATTGGAGTTTTTCTGGGTTGATGAATTTGAGGCTCGATTTCTTCAAGTTTAATGTTGCCGGACTGTTCTAATGCCTTGTCAAGTAACTCTTCAAACTTAACATCAATCCTGCGATATCCAGGAGTTTCAATATTGGCGATATTGTTGGCTATTGCCTTTTGACGAAGACTTTCTGCCTTTAGACCAGCTTCAAGAAGCCCTACTATGCTGTTTGTTTTGGACATCCCTGTTTCCCACAATTTGTATACTATTCAAGCCTGACCTAATGGAAAACTGCAATAATCGTGCCAAAGACCTGAATCTGCTTAAATTCAGGTTATTAAACAGCTTGTTGCTTAAAACCTTTTAATAAACAATCTTTCATGTCCTTTTATAGATGTCAGGTTTTTATACAACCGGCTGTGTTTTTTACATGCTGCTCTCACTTTTGCTTAGCCTTTAGTAATCGGTATATCAGTCAAACTGGAAATTCTTTCCTGTCCTATGGAATTTTTCTCCACTCTAATCTGAAAATAGGAGGTTTTTCAGATAGCTAAAATCTTTTACGTGTTTATAACTTCTTGTATATCAACATGTTATGCACCATATGTATTTTTGGGTCCTTATTGGTATATAGATTGCTCACATAGTAACTACTATGGCGTTGCTATAGTATGCTTAGTGTCTGCAGGGTCTTTTTATGAATGCGAATTTGCCGACAATTGTAAATTTGTTTGCAGGCTCAACTAACACCCATTTATCACCAGCTAAGTTAACATCATCGAAAAAAAATGACAAATTATCTGCAACAAAATTTGAGAGTGCCGAATGTAACGAAGCTCACAAAATAACGCCCGATAATACACTTGAAAACATTCAAAATACAGATGGGGATGGGCTATTTCAGGGCCTTAAGCCTACTGTAACCAAAAGAACAATTGACGGGAAGACCCAGAAGTCCGGACTTGGCCACGGAACAATAGAGCAAAAAACGATTCCGACTGCAGTTTTCCGGACGGGTATAATCCAACAATGGTTAGTCCAACACTCACAAAACGTTGAGAAAGTTAAAATAGGTAAAGATGGATTTGTAGTACCGCAAGCAGATAAAAAACTAATTCGTTTGTTATCTGACTTAAAAGCTGTTCAATTGCCTGCTACAGGCCCAACCAATAAAACTGCTGAATATAAATCGCTTCCGGTCGTAAGCATTGTAAGCAAATACATGCACGGATTAAAAAATCCGAAATCTAATACATACAAAAATCCACTTAATTCTGATTTACAACTTAATAAAGTGGAGAATAACAGCAGCAAACGAGCATCAAGTAAAACAATTTCAGATATAACAAAAAACACAGAGCGAAAAGGCATTGAAACATTGAAAAACGAAAGTTTGGCTGATGACGAGGGCAAATTATCTGCAGATAATGTCAAAGCTGGGGTTGTATATAAATCGGGTATTTCTAATGGTCAAAAAATGCCCATATTGAAAGTCGATTCCTCGCCGGCTAAAAATGATAATCCTCAGTTACAGCAGGAGGGTATACTTAATTCAGGTAAGTCAGATAGTATTAACGATAGATCTGCAAATAAAACCACATTCTTTAAGCAAAATCATCCTGATGTAAATGGATTATCAGAATTGTTGGGTATTAATAACAAAAAGCAAAAGCACAACTTATTAAATAATTCTACAATTAAAAAGCTGACTATAACGGAGCCACTGATATCGGATGGACAAAGAAAAGAAAACAACTTGACATCTGATACTGTTTCAAGACAGTTTTTTGAACAATCGCTTCCTTCAAATCATAATCAAACACAAATTGTAAGCGATTCAGTAAAGTTTACTGAAAACGCAAATACATCAAATGGGACATTTTCCAGTGATTTCATTAATGGTATCGGCCGACAAATTACGGAATCAATTCAAAACTCTATACATAGACAGCCGGGTGAACAACAAATTACAGTTCGCCTGCATCCGCCGGAGTTGGGCAAAGTATGCATAAAATTTCAGGAACAACAAGACCAGCTCACAGGCATTTTGGAAGTCAAAAGGACACAAACCAGAAATGAGATTGAGCAGGCACTGCCGCAAATAATTCGAAATCTTGAAAATTCTGGAATTCAGATAAAGCGGCTCGAAGTAATACTCACGGACCCAGCAGAACATCAGTTTCTTAAAGAACAAACAATGCAAAATGACTCATTCAATCAACAAAGCTTCACGACGAATGATAATCAGCATAACCAGAGTGATTATAATACTAACGAAGGACTCGTAAGTGATAACAGAAATGAAGATTACTCTGAAGACCGGGTTCAATATAAAGAAAATTCAATAAATATGTTGGTATAACTGAGTTCAAAAAATTCCTCTTTTATCACAAGCCTGCAGTTATCACCCAGCTCGCATTTTCTGTTTGATTGGAGAAAGTACATTTTACTGTGAAAAGCCCTTGCTTCGGAATGGGATTTGACATATTTTTCTTAGTATAAAGTTAATGAAATTCTTAGGGATTATGGCCCAACAGCATGTGAAAAAGCGAGTGTTTATAAGCGCAGCCGAACCGAGTGGCGATTTACATTGTGCCGGCCTTATAACCTCAATCCGCAGAACCGGCCGCAATATCGAATTTGTCGGCGTGGGAGGGCGGCGAATGCAGGCAGCAGGCTGTCAGCTTCTGGAAGTTACAACGGACCGGGCGGCAATGATATATAACGCCTTCTGGCAGGTCTGGCATTATATCAAGCTGATAAGAAAGATAGCCCGTTTTATGCAAAATAACAAAGTCGATTTAGTCGTCGTTTGCGACTCGCCGGCCTTTAATTTCCACATAGCGAAGGTTGCGAAAAAGGCCGGCATAAAGACTCTTTTTTATGTCGCTCCCCAACTATGGGCCTGGGCACCCTGGCGAATAAGAAAACTGCGAAAGTATTGTGATAAACTCGCCTGCATTTTGCCTTTTGAAGAGCAGTGGTTTCGCGACAGAGGTGTCAATACACAATTCGTTGGTAATCCACTCCTTGATGAGTTGACCGTTAGCCCGTCGGCTAATGAGAAAAACTATGCCGATTTTAATCCCGATGAAGCAAGGATTGCGTTAATGCCGGGCTCACGTAAAGCCGAGATTGAAAAACTGTGGTTGCCGATGCAGCAGATAGCTATGAAGATAAAAGAAAAATGGCCCGGCGTGGAATTCACAACAGTAGCCGTGGACGAGAAAAAGAAGGCGGTCCTGGAGGAAAAACAGGTCAGTGAATTTGTCTGCGAATATAGGATTGGCTCAGTTCTGAAAACAGCTACAGAAGTCGATTTTACAATTCTCGCCAGTGGCAGCGCAACCCTGCAGGTTGCCGCAGCCGCCTGTCCTATGGTAATAATATATCGGATCAGCCGCATTATGTGGTATCTTGTCGGCCGGCCGCTGGTTCGCATGCGATTTTTGTCACTGGTTAATATTCTGGCTGATACTCAGCTTGTGCCGGAATTTATGCCTTATTTCGGCTCTACCGACTCGATAGTAGATACCTGTATAAAACTCTTGGATGATAAACAAAAGTTGCGAGAGACCAGCCGAGGACTTGCTGAGTTAGTCACGCCCTTGGCAGAAGGAAAGGCTTCTCAGAAAGTCGAACAAATGGTTATGGAGATGTTGGCATAAGGATGGAGTTTCTGAATGTAGTAGCCAGGGCAAAAGGAAAATTTTCCCCTGTCCGGGGGTTTGATTCGGTCTTACAGGAGCACTTGATCCAATTCAGTACGAGCCTTCACCGGCAATCTCTCGCAATCAGTGATTTTGTACCTGCATCTTTCGAGGTCGGTAATTATTATCATCCCTTTGTCATTAACAGCGATATTTTCTCTTATACTTCTAAGGGAAAAGTTCTTGTTGCCCCTCCCGGTAACAACGTCCCATTCATATAAGCCGTGACGCGCTGTTATCTTATTGATGTCTTTAATCTCCGGCACAAAATACCTTAGTTTAATGTCCTGCCGAACCAGCCGCTGCTGCTCACTTGTCAGTTCCTTTAATTTCCTTATAATACCAATCTCCCGTAGATGGCCGTCTTCGCGACGCACCACGGAAATAAAGGTATCGGGCTCACTCAGTGGAAACAGCCTCACACAGTGTACATCCTTCACCACAGAGCCGTCCTCTAATGTTATACTCAGCGGGCTGGTCTTCTTGCTTTTATTAAAGCTTATCTTTGTTGCGTTAAGAGTATTCATCGTGTGTTAACCATTAATCGCGATAATTTCTGAAAGCTCTTTCTGCATCGTAACGAGTTTATAAAACGCACCTTCTTTTGCTATCAGTTCAGCGTGTGTACCGCTTTCAACGACTCTGCCGTCCTCGATTACCAGCAGTCGGTCACAATTCCGCAGCGTTGAAAGCCGGTGTGCGATAGCAATAGTAGTTCTACCGCTGGTCAGTGTGGCAAGTGCTTCCTGAATCTTCTTTTCGGTTTCGGTATCTACCGATGAGGTGGCTTCATCAAGAACGAGGATTCTTGGGTCTCGCAGGATAGCTCGTGCGATGGCTATTCGTTGTTTTTCACCGCCGGAGAGTCTGTCACCTCTTTCGCCGACTTCGGTATCGTAGCCGTCGAGCTTCTCGATTATAAATTCATGTGCGTTTGCCGCTATTGCCGCACTGATGACTTCTTCGCGCGCCGCGTTGGGTCTGGCGTAAGCGATATTGTCGTAAATAGTGCCGTTAAACAGGAATGTTTCCTGCAGTACGATACCAATCTGTCGTCTCAGGTCGGCATATTTTATGTTGCGAAGGTCAACGCCATCGATAAGAATTCGGCCCTTATTTACGTCATACAGACGGCACATCAAATTGATAATGGTGCTCTTGCCGGCTCCACTTTTGCCTACCAGGCCGATTTTCTCATTTGCGGCGATTTTTACACTCAAATCTTTAATTACCGGGTCGAATTTATTATACCCGAAAGTCACATCTTGAAATTCAATCTCGCCTTTGATATCACCAATATCAACTGCATCGGCAGCTTCCTTGATGTCCGGCTCTGTATCGATTATGTCAAAGACACGCTCAGCGGCACTAAGGGCGTTCGTAACAAGGTCAATCATTCTGGTCAATATGAAGACGGGTCTGTAGAACATCATAAGGTACCCGGAATATGCCACAACCGAGCCAAGTGACATCTTACCACTAATTACAAATCTGCCGCCGATAAACCACACAATTACTACTCCCGACATTATGAAGAAGTGTAAAATCGGGTGGTAAACACTCCATTTGGTCGTAAGGTCGATGCCTGCGTTGCGATAATCACTGCTTTTCCTGCCGAATTTGCTCATCTCTACCCGTTCCTGGCCGAAGGCCTTGATGACCCTCATTCCTGAGAGAGAATCATTTACCAGGGCGCTTAATTTCGAACGTCGATGGAAGAAACGGTGGAAATAAGTGCGTATCTTGGAAAAAATAGTCTTGATGAAAACGATAGTTGCCACAATTGGTATGAAAACAAACAGCGTCAATTGCCAGCTCAGCATAAAGAGAATTATGCCTACTCCAAGCAGCATAAACGCGCTTTCCAGCGTCAGTGGTATGAAGTCCACCAGCAGCCTCTGCAGCTCGCCGGTATCCTGATTGACTCTGGACAGAAGCGCGCCGGTCTGATGTTTGTCGAAGAAAGATAGCGAAAGGTCCTGCAGTTTATTGTATATGGCTGAGCGGACATCGTGCGTGGTTCTAAAGCCCAACTTGCCCCCCAGACGCTCCTGTATGCCGGCAAAAAACAGTTGGCCGGCGTATGATATAAGCAGCACCGAGGCCGCTACAGGCAGCCACTTGGCATACTGGAACATACCGGTTACAGGACTGGGCTTCAGAATCTGGTCGATAAACAATTTGCTCATATAGGGGGTTATCAATCCGCAGCAGGTGCTTGCAATCATTCCCAAGAGCATCCAGCCCAGAAGTTTCACATAGGGTCTTGAAAAACTGAGGATGCTTAAGAGCGTTTTTCTCTTGTCGGTGCACCTGGGACATTTATTCATCTCTCGCGGAATGGGCAGTAAGCAGTTCTCACATATTTTTCGGGGCTTGGTTCGGGCCTTATTCTCTATTGATTTTCCTTTTAGAATATCTTTGATGTCATCAACTGCCTGGCCGAAGTCCGGATTCTTTGCGTCCGAGTATGTGATTACCCTGTGTGTACCCTCCGCGGTCTTTACCTGTACCATACCGCTGCCAACCAGATTGACTAAATCAATCTGCTCTATGGACTCCAGCTTCGTCGAAAATAGTGCAGACACATTGTTGCTTTTTTCCGAGAAAACTAAAACTCGCTTGTCGGTAACCACAAGCCACTCGATGCCGTAAACGCCCTCATGAGTGATATCAGAGCTCAGTATAATGAGCATCTGCTCATCAGGAAAATCGGTCTCCAGCTTTTTCTTTATGTCTTGTGGGAGTTTTTCCCTCTCCATAATTGATACAACCTGCAAATAAATGATTTATTTTATGCTCGGCTTTTTGCAGAAAAAACGCATTGTGTTAATATACCACTTCATAACAAAAAAATCAACGTTTGACTTCTATGCCGAAAGGAAACTAAAGTCTCGCAATTTTGTCTACGAGTTGTTCGCAGGCCTGTAGGTAACCTGTTCCAAATAGCCAGACGTGCAGCATCATCGTATTAAGCCAGTATACGAGACACCTGCGCTCGAAGCCTTCAAGTAGGGGGTGGCAACGTGTGTAACGACTGAAAAACGTCTCGTCGGCAGTGTGAAAAATTCGAAGGTATGCCAGTTCATACTCGACCTCTGCGAAGCGGGCGTGGCTGTCGAGAAAGGCGGTTATCGAAGGCATGTCGGGATTGGCATCATCTACCATAATATTTGTTGCCCAGATATCGCCATGTACCAGCGTTGGCAGGCCAAACTCAGGCAGCCATTCATCCAAATGGTCCAACATTTTGCTTACAGTATCCCGACGATGAGGGTCGAAGTGCTCTTTCATTTTCGAAAAATTGCTTTCAATTTGTGGTGCGAAAATATCGAGCCAGCGATTTTTCCCCTTTGCTTGCAGGGCACTGCCATAATTCCGGCGTGTGTGATTGTGCAGGTCGATGAGCACATCAGCTAACTGTTCCTGAAAGCTTCGCATTCCGTTTGCCGTCAGATGCACCTGGCCCAGATTACTGCCTTTTACCTTCTGCATCAAAAGAAAACTACCTTCAAAATACTTGGTTTCTGAAACGCATGCGTAAGGCTCAGGCACGGGAAAGGAAGTTTGTGAACGATACCATCTAAGCGATTCATATTCGTCGAAAAAGTCCCGCCGGTCTTTCTCTGGACTTACCTTTGCCACTATGGATGGTGGGTTACCATCCGTTTGCCATTCTTCGACGCGATTAATCATACCGCCATGAAGCGGACTTATCGCAGTAACCGTAAGAGAAGCGTTGATGCTGTCGCGAATAATGGCAGTGGCCAACCTCTTGTCAATACTGAAACCTTCACCATCCATTCGTAAACTCCCGGAGGTTAATGATTAGACGGGCCTTGCTGCCTGCTCTTAAGCAGAATCTCTGCAACCGTGCATACACTTTCATAAGCCGCTGTAACAAATTCCTCAGCCGACCTTTTCGGCCCGTTCTGCTCAGGCAGCAGCTCTAACAGAAGGGGGCCTGCGTATGTCTCAATAGGGAAATTGCGTCCGATTTTTTGCCAATTAACGGTACCGGTATTCGGAAGCCAGTGTCGATCTTCCTGCCCATCATTGTCGGAAAAGTGGGTCGTTACAAGACGACCTGCCCACTTGTTTAATAGTTCACATGGCTGTCGGCTCCATAGAAAGTCGTGTGAGCTGTCATAGCAAAAGGCAAAATGAGGCGAATCGATTTTGGAGAAGACAAAATCGAGATGCTCAGTACATTGGATATTTTCCACGGCAAGAATCACGTTTTTATCTTCCGCCGCCTTTACGAGTTGCTTTATTATTGAAAGGCCGGGTTCGTTAGGAGCTGGTGGATTCGGCCCTTGTGTAAGATGCATCACTATTTTCGGGATTTTATGCTTGGCGCAGTCGTCGAGCCAGGTCAAGTGTCTATACAGCATGTTTTGCCGGATGCTCTCAACCTCGCTCCAGAAATCATTACAGTCCTCGAAAGGTACGTGTATGTTATCGATTGTAAGACCACTGTCACGAACGATGGGCGGCAGGTCGTGCAAGGAACCGGTGTTGGCCTTTTCTTCTTCACCCCACCAGAGTGAAACAATATCGAAGCCGGCATCTTTTATAAGGCGCGCTCGCTGTGCAATATGTAACCGGTATCCGAACCATGCGAAAATTCCGAACTGGAATTTTTTTTCTTGCATTATTTTACTCCAGTATTTTTACAGGATACTGCCATAGATGGCATCGCAATCGCACCGCCAGAAACAGTCCACGCAGTCGAATCCGCTTTCTTGCAGATTCTCAAAGTGCCATGCAAGTGACATGCCCTCTTCGATGCCTCCGTTCCATTGGCCGATTACACGCATATTTATCTCGCGGGCATTAGTCCCAAGGGCTTTGGTATAATCTTCCCAAAAACTTTCCCAGCTATCAGATTGTTTGTTTAAATGTTCGGCGCGCATCTTTTTTCGATTCTCCTGCCATGTCTTCTGGATGGGAGGATGATCGCTGCTAACGTGGTCTGCATTTAGAAAAATACCGCCTGGCAGAAGAACTCCGGCAATTTTATGATACAAGTGTGCCAATTCCTGCGGCTTGAACCAGTGTAAGGCGGTTGCGGATACTACAGCATCTATCGAATGGGGCACAAGTTTACTCCACGAATCATCACGCAAATCCGCAAGGATTAACTTTGCGCGCTCGCCAAAATGCTCTAACCTTTGATTCGCAAGAGGCAGCAGGGTCGGGTCGAAATCGATGCCGATGACGTTCGCTTTGGGAAAATTCTCCAATATCTGCAGCATAAGGCTGCCTGTACCGCAACCGAGGTCAAGCACCCGGCTAACGGTTCTTTGCGTTGAGCTAATCATCTGCACAATAATCGCGAAACGCTCCGGCCTCTTCAGAAGGTAGCGTTCCTGCATTCTGTCCCAGCGCTGTACCCAATGCCGCCAGTCTATATCTGCAGGAAAATCGTATTCAGTCATATTATACATAACGATATTTTGTGATTGATGGGGGCACTACCTTGTTACTATTCGGCTGGTTGTTGTCATTTCTTCTATGAATCCAGGCCTGCCAAATTATTGAACCTTCTCAGTCTTAATTTTTCCGGTTATGAGGCCAGTTTGAACTTTTTACCCGTTAGTTTTTCATAGGCCTCGATATATTTTGCGCTTGTCTTTTCAACAATATCATCCGGCAGCGTAATGCCCTGACCGGATTTGTCGAAGTTGATGCTTTCCAGATAATTTCGGACGAACTGTTTGTCGAAACTTTCCTGGTCCCGTCCGGCTTCATATTTGTCGGCAGGCCAGAACCTCGACGAATCGGGCGTAAGAACTTCGTCAATTAGAATGATTTTATCATTGAGCAGGCCCCACTCAAACTTGGTGTCGGAAAGAATCAGGCCCCTTGATTCGGCATAGTCGGTTGACTTTTTGAAAATCTCTATGCTCTTATCGCGTACATACGTTGCCGCCTCACGGCCGATTATTTCCGCGCTTTTCTCAAAACTGATATTTTCATCGTGCCGGCCAAGCTCGGCCTTTGTGGCCGGCGTAAAAATAGGCTCTGGCAGCTTCTGGCATTGTTTTAATCCTGCCGGAAGCTTAACGCCGCATACGGTCTGGTTGTCCCGATATTCTTTCCAGCCGGAGCCGGCCAAATACCCCCGGACTACGCATTCAATCGGCAGAACCTGTGACTTTTTAACCAGCATACTTCGGCCGGTAAGCTGGTCCCGGTAATCACAAAACGGCGGCGGAAACGATTTAACATCGTCGGTAATCAAATGATGTTCCACGTCGGACTGAAGAAAATCAAACCAGAACTTGGATATCTGAGTCAGCACAATACCTTTATACGGTATTCCATTGGTCATAATCACGTCGAAAGCGCTTATTCTATCCGTTGCCACTATCAATAGCTTATCGTCCAGCTCATAGATGTCTCGCACCTTGCCATGTTTCGCTGAGTACTGTGAAATATCTGTTTGTAGAACTGTTTGTGTCATTGCAATACCCCGTTAATTTATGTCTTCACCGTTTATAAACTTGAGGATTTTACTGCCAGGCGCATATAGTAAACCGGCGGCCCAATCCTGTCAAGCTGGTTATAAATCACCCTCAGCTATACGGTCTTCAATGTATGCCAGAACCCGTTTTTGAGCGTTTTTGATGTCTTCCGTATCCGGCAGAAATCTGACCAGCTTTTCTAATAGTTCTCGTTGTTTTATACGCTTCAGCGTAGCGGCAAAATTTACATCGTAAACCCATCCTAACTGGAGCAGTTTCATATCGTTTAAAGTGCGCAGTTTGTTATACTCGGTCCTTCGACCGTTTAGCACATCGCTTAGTACCTCGAGCGAGTATTCCTTGGTATCAGGAAATTCCAGCTCAAGGGGAAAATCCTTCGGATTTTCTATAAATTTACCATAGTAGTCGGTGACTATGTTCAGAATGTCGATTTTGTCGGCGTCGCGTATTAGTTTGGCAAAAAGCAAAGTCTCGCCATCGAGATTGTCGGGTAGCTCAAGTGCGCCGTGGTACTCAATAGCGGCCTCAATTATCTGTATTTCTCTCTGTTCGAGCGGCTCAAGCACATGGGTATTGTGAATTATCTGCAGGGCCAGCCGGCAATGGTCCACGCTTCTGACATCGTTATAGGTGCGATAACGCACGAACTGCTCAAACCGGCCGATATCATGAAATATCGCTATTGTCTCGGCCGTCCTGAGCTGCCGGATATTAAGGCCCAGTTGCGAGGCCAGCAGGAGCATCTCATCGCGTGTCCGGTATGTGTGGTCCTGCTTCAATTTCAGATTTGCATTAACGTATCGGTCTTCGCCATAAAAACCGGTAACATATTCATCAAACCAGGCTTTGAGTTTGTTTAGCTGAATCTCCTCCATAGTTGCTTCCTGTAAAAAATAATAATTGCCGAGTCCTTTTATATCGCAAGCCAGGACAATCCGCCACCGTTTGTTAGAAAATTCCTTTTCACAGCTTTAGGTTCTGAGTGTATAATCATCCAATAAAAATTATTAAGATGGATAGGGAGGAATAAAGTGCCGGAAATAAAAGATATCGATGTTCGAAAGCCAACCGGTGAAGAAGAGCAAAAATGCAAAGGTTGGCCGATTTGGTCCTGCGAGCCCAGTACATTCGACTGGGACTATACCCAGAAGGAAACCTGCCTTATCATCGATGGCGAAGTCACGGTAACCGACCGCCAGGGAAATGAATCGGTAAGTTTCGGACCGGGCGATTTTGTGGTCTTCCCCGAAGACTTAAGCTGCACCTGGCAGGTCAAAAAAGCGGTCACGAAACATTATAACTTTGGCTGAGAAGGCGGCGCCAGGTTCCGGCCTTCACGGCTTTAGACTTCTGAATGCCTTAATGCCTTCACGCATACATTGTCTGATGGGAAGATTATAAGGGCATTTTGTCTCGCATTGGCCGCAGTCGGTACAGTTATCAGCTATCTTGACGTGTTCACTGAGCCAGCCGATTACCGCCTCCGGCGGCATCCGCTTTATTATCGAGTTCATCGTTATAAGAAACATTATATTAATCCCTTCCGGGCAGGGCATACAATATCCGCATTGCCGGCAAAAACGCGTCCCTAATTCCTTGCGCAGCCGTTCGATTTTACTTTTATCTTCCTCTGAGAGCGGCTTCGCCCGGTTGGCAAGACTGACGACCTCTTCTATCTCCTCGACTTTTTCAAAGCCGGGGTCCGGGGCAACCTGCGGATACTGCAGCAGAAACCGAATGCAAAGGCCGGCATTTTCCAGGACGCCCCCGCCAAAAGGCTTCATCGCGATAAAGCCGATGTCGTTGGCCCTGCATTTCTCCAGCACCTTCCGGCCGCGGTCGGCCATAATAAAGTTGAAAGGCCACTGAATGACCTCAATTTCGAGATTGTCCATAACCGCCAGCGCCGCCTCGAGAGAATGAAACGAGGCGCCTATGTGTCGAAATCGACCTTGTTGTTTTAGTTCGAGTATAAGCTCCAGGCAGCCGTCCGAGAGCATCTCTTCCCACACCTCTTCGCTGGGGACGCCGTGAAACTGGAAAAGGTCAATATACTCGGTTTGCATCCTTTCGAATGAGAGTTCAATCTGGTTTTGCAGCTCGTTACGCGTTTTTCCTCCGCCCTTGGTGAAGACTTTTATAGCACTGCGGTCGTACGATTTAATAGCCTTGCCGATTCTCTCCTCACTCGGACCGTAGCCGTTGGCCGTGTCAATCCAGTCGATACCCAGTTCGATTGCCCTGCGGATTACCTTTACGGCCTGCTGTTCACTCAGCCGTTGAATAGGTATTCCCCCAAAACCGATTTTGGTCACTTCCATCCGGCTTTTACCAAGACGCACTTTTTGCAATTGCAGCTCCTTTATAAATGTAATACAGATTTAAGTATACTTCAGTAAACCCGTTCCACAATGGTATTAGAGGGAAAAATGCCAATTGTCAAATACCGGTATAGTTTTCACTCAACCAGGGCATTAAAGAAATTTGTAAAAAAAATTCTTGCGGCAGGACTTCTTGCCGATATAATGTTATTATACGATTTAAGGTTCGTTGCTTATGAATGGTAAATTTATAGTTTGTATTCCTTCCGAAGCTGGTTTTGGCCGGCTTACTCTGCTCCTGCGCCGCAAGGCGCAATAACCCACTGTATATCCACAAAAATCTGTTTTTCCATAAAATGTGTAGAATTTCGGCTATTTTTGCGGCATAATCTGCATCTATTAGCCGTGAAATAAGGAGAAATTACGATGTCAGCAGAAAAAGTTGTGATTTTCGATACGACGTTAAGAGACGGTGAGCAGGCCGCCGGGACCAGATTGGGAGCAAGGGAAAAGCTTGAAATAGCCCGGCAGTTAGTTCGGCTTAACGTTGACATTATAGAAGCGGGATTCCCCGCATCCTCGCCCGAGGATTTTGAGGCCGTGCGTCTCATATCGGAGAAAATTGAAGGTCCTGTCATTTGCGGCCTAACCCGCGCCATAAAAGAAGACATCGATGTTTGCGCAAAGGCCCTGGCCAAAGCGAAACGACCTCGCATCCATACGGGCATTGGTGTCTCAGAGATTCACATCGCGGGGAAGTTTGCAGACGATAAATACGGCAAGGCGATGGGCGAGAAGCAGGCAACTATTTTGAAAATGGCCATTGAGGCGGTCAAACATACTGCTGAATATGTTGGCGATGTCGAATTTTATGCTGAAGATTCCGGTCGAGCTGACCGTGCCTACCTCTATGAGATTCTTGAGGCCGTTATTGATGCCGGCGCTACTGTTGTCAACATCCCCGATACTACGGGATATTCTATGCCGCAGCAGTATGGCGCCCTTATCCGGGATATACGGGCCAATGTGCCGAACATCACCAAAGCGATAATCAGCGTGCATTGCCATAATGATCTTGGAATGGCTGTAGCCAACTCGCTGGCAGGCGTGAAGAACGGCGCGCGACAGGTGGAAGGTACTATAAATGGTGTCGGTGAACGAGCCGGTAACGCGGCCATCGAGGAAGTGGTTATGGCAATCCATACGCGCCGAGACTTCTTTGGAGATGTGGAAACCGGCATTAACACACGTGAGTTCTACCGTACCAGCCGAATGGTGGCAGATATGCTGGCAATGCCCGTACCAGACAATAAAGCGGTTGTGGGGCACAATGCCTTTGCCCACAGCGCCGGAATTCATGTGGACGGGTTCCTGAAAAAGCGGGAAACTTATGAGATTATGAGGCCGGAGACTGTCGGCTTTGATGAGAGTCGTGTTGTACTTACTGCACGTACAGGACGCCACGGCCTTCGCCATCGCCTTGAGGAGATGGGGTATACATTGAGTAAAGAGGAACTGGACAAAACGTATGAGCGATTTTTGGCAGTTGCCGACAAGAAAAAGGAGGTCTTTGATGAGGACCTTGCCGCAATAATCAGCGATGAGATTCACGCTGTGGAGCAGGTTTATGAGCTGCAGTATCTTCACGTTGCCTGCGGGACCGGCACTTTGCCGACTGCGAGCGTTAAAATGAAGGTCAAAGGCGAACTCCGGCAGGCCGCCGCCTGTGGCGACGGCCCGGTCGATGCTGCTTATGAGGCGATAAGGGAAGCAACAGGCCTTTCGCCGAAACTGGAGAACTACTCTTTACGCGCAGTTACCGGCGGCAAAGAAGCGCTCGGCGAAGCAACGGTGCGAATCAGCGAGGACGGCAGGTCATTTATCGGCCGAGGCATCTCAACAGATATTATCGAAGCGAGCGCCAAGGCCTACATGGACGCCATTAATAGAATGGTCGCAGTAAAAGACAAAGGCCAGGAACCTGAAGTAAAAGTTGAAATTTGACAATAAACAATGAACTACGAACTCCAAGTCTAAGGACTGATTTATGGCTATGACAATAACCGAGAAGATTTTGGCGAAGGCGGCGGGTAAGGAAAAAGTCGTGCCGGGCCAGCTTGTAAATGCGAAGATTGACGTCATTATGTGCCACGACGTTACTACGCCGCCGGCGATATTAATGCTCGAGGCCCACGGCATCGATAAGGTATTCGACCGTGAGAAAATTGTCGTGACGCCCGACCACTTTCAGCCGCCAAAGGACTTTCAGAGCGCCGAGCTGCACAAACGCCTCGATGAGTGGGCGAAACGGCACAAAATAAAATACTATTACAAGCTCGGCAGGGCGGGCGTCTGTCACGCACTGCTGCCCGAAGAGGGCCATATTCGGCCGGGCGAGGTCATTATCGGGGCCGACTCGCATACATGCACCTACGGTGCCTTCGCGGCCTTTAGCACCGGTATAGGCTCTACAGACCAGGCCGCGGCGCTTGCCGAAGGCGAATTATGGTTTAAGGTCCCGGCCTCTATGAAGATTGTCCTTAATGGCTCGCTGGGGGCCGGTGTGTATAGTAAGGACGTTATACTCACTATAATCGGCAGAATCGGCACAGACGGCGCACTCTATAAGGCGATGGAATTCATTGGCCCGGCTCTTGCGGAAATGTCGATGGAGGCCAGAATGACGATGACCAATATGGCCATCGAGGCTGGCGGCAAAAGCGGCATCATCGGCTTTGACGATGTAACAAAAAAATATCTTGATGAGCATTTGAAGGACAAAAAAGACTACACCGTTTATGAATCGGATAAAAACGCTGAGTATATCGCGGTTGAGGAATTCGACTGCTCCAAAATCGAGCCGATGGTTGCTCTACCGCATCTGCCAAGCAACGCAGTACCAATCGGCGAATGTGCAGGCAAAGAAATGGACCAGGTTTACATCGGAAGCTGCACCAACGGGCGAATTGAGGATTTACGTATTGTCGCGGAAATACTCAAAAACAGAGAAGTTGCGATTCGCACAATAGTCGTTCCAGCAACACCGCGAATCTGGAAGCAGGCCAAGGATGAAGGATTGTTTGATGTGTTTTATGAGGCCGGCTGTGTAATAAGCGCGCCAACCTGCGGAGCGTGTCTGGGCGGCTTTATGGGCGTCCTTGCAGCTGGTGAGAAGTGTGTCAGTACAACAAACAGAAACTTTGTAGGCAGAATGGGTCATCCCAAGAGCGAGGTTTACTTAGCAAGCCCGGCAACCGCAGCGGCAAGCGCGGTGGAAGGAAAACTAACCGACCCGAGAACATTTGAAAAATGAAAAATCAAAATGAAAAATTACAATGAAAATTTTAAAATTGAATTCAAAAAGAGATTGTACAGTTTTACACTCAGGTTAATTGAGTTCATTGATAAGCTTCCCAAAGATAATACTTCAAAAAGATTGGGAGACCAGCTACTCCGAAGCGGAACAAGTATTATCGCCAATTACATAGAAGCCCAATCTTCGAGCAGCAAAAAAGAGCGGATGCAGAATGGTTTTTAAATGAGATAAAAGAAATTGCGAATATTATTGCTTCGAGTATTCTAACATTGAAGGGGAAAAGATAATTTGTAAGTTTAAAAAGTAACTTTGAAATTGGAATTTTGAAATTTTAATTATAGGTGACTTTTATGTCCACAGCACATGTATATAAACGCGACCATATAAATACCGACGAGATTATCCCGGCAAGGTATTTGAATACCGATGATGCAGCAGAGCTTGCAAAGCACTGTATGGAAGACCTGGATAAGGACTTTGTTAAAAAAGCCAAGCAAGGTGATGCAATTGTTGCCGGTGAGGATTTCGGCTGCGGCTCGTCAAGAGAGCACGCTATATGGGCTATCCGTGGTGCGGGCGTTCAGACGGTGATCGCAAAATCCTTTGCTCGAATCTTCTACCGCAACGCCATCAATAACGGCTTTTATTTAATCGAATTGGGTGATGAGATAGAAAATATCAATAATGGCGATGAGTTACAAATCGATTTCAAAGCAGGCTTGATTAAAAACAAAACCGCCGGCATTGATATTAAATTTAATGCGCTGCCGGATTTCGCTCTTGAAATTATCAACGACGGCGGCTTGCTGGAACATATAAAAAAAGCAACCGCGGATTAACGCAGATTTGCGCGGATTTTAAGAAAGGTAAAAAGTGACTGAAACAAACTTGTTGCATCATGAGCTAACGAGGGAAATTATCGGAGCAGCAATGGAAGTGCACAAGACCTTCGGCAGCGGATTTCTTGAGAGTGTATATGAAGAAGCTTTGGCAATAGAATTTGACCTCCGTAAGATACGTTACGAAAGGCAGAAAGGAATTGATGTTTTTTACAAGGGGTTGTTGGCAAAGCAGTTCGTGTGTGATTTTCTTGTGGGAGAGAAAGTGTTGGTCGAACTTAAGGCGCTCAAAGCTATTACGGGCGTCGAAGAAGCACAGCTTCTGAATTACCTCAAAGCAACGGGTCTGGAGTTGGGTCTGCTGATAAATTTCGGAGAGCAATCGCTAAAGTATAAACGGCTGGTGCTTCAACGAAAAAAACAACCGCGGATTAACGCGGATTTGCACGGATTAAAAAAGTTCAAATTGGGTCTACCACATCTGCGGACAGAGAAGTAGAAAGGTATAGTAATATGGGAATGAAAGAAGAAATAGATAAAAGATTTGAAATGCTAATTGATAAGGGGCAGCAATTAATCAGGACACTCGGCCCAGAGATTGTTCAACTAGATACTTTTGGGAATACAGAGGTGGTCTCGGAGAGTTATCCATTTTGGGTCCCCAAAGTGAAAATTCCAGAATTCAGGTCTTGGCTGACTTCGGCATCAAGTTTAATACACTTTGTAGCACCTGGTGAAACACATATTGCCCAAGAATGTGACAAGATTATGTCAGATGAACATTTGAAACAAGGAGTCCCCTCGAATGTGCTGGCGCTGATGCTCGGGTTGTTAATAGGGGCAAGAGATGATTGGCAGTGCGGTATCCTTGGAAAGATGGAATATACTGTATCAGGTGTAACTTTTGACGATTTTCTTGACCACGCCGCGGAATATCACAAAGGCAATAGGAAAATTGAGTCATCAGTTTTGGCGAGTGCTGTTCTTGAAGATACAGTTAAAAAAATCTGCAAAAAGAATAATATCGCGCCAAGCGGAAAAAAGCTCGATGATTTGATAAGTGAACTCGTACAGAAAGGAGTTTTAACTCAGGTTAAGGCAAAAAGAGTCAGGTCTTTTGCAGGTGTTAGAAATCATGCCTTACATGCCGAGTGGGATAAATTCGACATTTCAGATGTTGGAGCAATGATTAAGGGAATACGAGAATTGATTGAAGAGTTTCTTTGAATTATATAATCCGTGAAAATCCGCGTTAATCCGCGGTTTGAGAATGAGGAGCTGATAATATGCCAATCGTGGATGGACAATACGAAGCAAAAATTTCGACGACTTTTAGTTCCACAAAAGATGCTCTTAAAGCGATAACTGATAAAATTGAAAGATCAAGAACTCTCAGAATTAATAATATCCCTATGGGTATGCTTGCAAAATTGCTGCCGCTGCTTAAGGGAAAGGACGTAAAAATTATCCTGCCGGCCAAGGCAAAGGCCAATAGCGAACAGATGGAACTCGGCCCGGTTGCAATAACGAAAGCTAAAATTTACAAAGATTACAAGGGCACTGATGCGAATGCAGGGTCTATTTACTTTTCCGACAGGGTCTTTGAGGTGACCTGGATAGATAAAAAGATATTGGCAATAGACGCTATGGATTACGACAAATGCGTCAAGTGTATGAGAAAGATGTTTGACGTCGCTTGGAGATATTCAGAAAAGCAAACGAAGGGCAAATGATATCTATATCTCAAATTGTTGAGCTGCTTGATAGAGAGTTTCGCGTCGAAGAAGTGGGCGACCCGGGATTGGTGAAGCACGCTATAAGCGAAGTTGGCAGAGCGAAGGCGACAGAAGCTTTTCTTTGTGAGAAAAGCGGCCTTATGTTCGATTTTGCGCATACAATCAACTGCGTTTATTGCGTCGTCTTCACAACGAATGAGGTATTTGACCGTCTTTTGGCGACGGCAGACGGGCCATCTTTGATATTTACACACCATCCCCATGATTATCACGAAGATTCCAGGGGCTTTGGACCGTTTCCTGAAGAATATCTGAAAGAATTTGAGAAAAGAGAAGTTGCAGTATATACGATTCATGCACCTCTCGACGTGGGTTTGAATATTTGCGTTTCGAAAAGCCTTGCAGAGCGCCTATCCCTGTCGGACACAAGGCCTTTTTTCGAGGCAAGCGGCGGATACCTCGGCATTATGGGAACATTAGTCGCTGCTGATGTCGATGCGATGGCGTTGTATGTCAGTCGGTCGCTTGAGCTTGATACCATCGATGTGTTTGATAATAATGCTGAAGAGGGGTTGACAGCCGTTGTCGCGGGAGGTGGGGATCAGCCCGAAATACTGAAAAAGGCAGCGGAATTAGGTTGCACTACATACATTACAGGAACGGCCGTGCACCGATGGGCGCATGAGCCGGTACAACGCGCAAATAAGCAGTTTCATACGCTTGCAAAAGAATTGAAGATAAATTTGATAGGAGCCAGTCACTATAATACTGAAAAGTATGCAGTGCAGGATATAGCATCCTTTCTGCAGGAAAATAATTTCAAAGCAAAATTTCTTGATGACCCTATCCTTGCAAGGTATACCAGTGGCAATTGGCAGAGACTCTTAAAGTATTGAAAGGAAGATAAAAGTGTACAAGATTGCTGTAATCCCAGGAGACGGCACCGGACCGGAAGTGACGGTTGAGGCGGTAAAGGTATTAAAGGCTGCCGCGGACAAATTTAATTTTAAAGTAGATTTAACCGAGTTCGATTTCGGCGGTGAAAGATATAAAAGAACCGGCGAGACCCTGCCCGATAGCGGCGTTGAGGAGCTGCGTAAATTCGACACAATCCTCCTGGGTGCGATTGGCCATCCAGATGTGGCCCCCGGTATATTGGAGAAAGGGATATTACTCAAAGCCAGGTTTGAATTAGACCAGTATATAAACCTAAGACCGGTTAAGCTGTATCCCGGTGTTGATACACCCTTGAAGGATAAAGGGCCTGATGATATTGACTTTGTAGTTGTCCGCGAAAATACGGGCGACCTTTATACCGGCGTGGGCGGTTTCAGTATGAAAGGCTCGCTGCAGGAGGTAGCCGTTCAATCGGCGGTCTATAACCGCTTTCAAGTTGACCGCTGCCTTAAATACGCGTTCGAATATGCGCGCAAGTATGGCAAAAAGGCCCGCGGCAAAAGTGACAAAAACACCCTCGCCTTGTGCGGCAAAACCAACGTGCTGACATATATCTATGACCTATGGGAACGGGCATTTCACGAAATGGGCGAAAAGGAATATCCCGATATCGCAAGGGAGTATTATCACGTCGATGCCACCTGTATGTGGATGATCAAAAATCCCGAATGGTTTGACGTAATTGTAACCGGCAATATGTTTGGTGATATCATCACCGACCTCGGCGCCATCACTCAGGGTGGTATGGGCATCGCAGCCGGCGGAAATATCAATCCGGAAGGCGTAAGTATGTTTGAGCCCATCGGCGGAAGCGCGCCGAAATACACCGGCAAAGGCATTATCAATCCGCTGGCCGCAATTTGTGCCGTGCAAATGATGCTCGAAACACTGGGCGAGGAAAAGGCCGCCGATACCGTGGAAAAGGCCGTGATGTTTGTAACCGCTAAAAAGCTTAAATCACTCCAGGCAGGAAAAATGGGTTATTCAACAGCGGAAGTGGGAGATTTGGTAGCAGAAAAAGTCGTGGAATAAACGACACAGAACACGCTTACTATAAGCTATTGCAGAATCTTAATAACTCCACGATGTGCGTCCACCTCTATGGTCTGGCCGGTTTTAATAATCTTCGTTGCGTTGCCAACATTGACTATTGCGGGTATGCCATACTCGCGAGCAACGATACTGCCGTGTGAGAGTATTCCTCCCTGGTCCATAACAACCGCAGCTGCTGTCACGAAATATGGCGTCCAGCCCGGGTCGGTAAAAGGGGCAACAAGGATCTCACCGGCCAGGACCTGTTCGTCAGTATCGGCTCTTAGAACAACACGTGCCTTTCCGGTAGCGATGCCGGGACTTACTGCCAGGCCGCTGAGCGTCTCAATATAGGTATCCACGGGCTCAGGGACGTATTTGTCGGGGTCAAATTTACCAAAAATGACGTCAGGCGGCATAATGGTCTTGTTCTTGTCATACTCTGCCCGCCGAGCGGCAATCAATTGATGGATGTCAACTTTTGTCTTATCCTGTACTGCAGATTCAATCTCTTCGAGCTGTAAGAAAAAGATATCATCCTGATTCTTGATTATACCTTTTTCACTGAGTCTTTTACCAAGCTCTACTATCATTTTTCGCATAACTGTTATTGATTTTATGACCTCGCTTTTCACATTTTCTCTGAAGATGGAGCCTTGCTGTGAGCGAACCAGAAGCCGGTTGAATATCATTCTCTTTAGAGGATTCCTTAGTTTTTCACGACACTGAATTTCTAATTTCTGTCGTTTTTGAACAAGGTTGTTGAATTTTTGGACAGGGTCAACCTTGCCGATTTGAGTTATATAGCTGCGAAGTAGTTTCAGGATGTAATCGGGTGTTTCCGACCAGCGACGATTATACAGCTCCAGCTCGGCTCGGCAATGGTGCCCGTGACGGTTCATAAAATCACACCAGCTTTTTAGAAAATTTTTGCCGGCGTCTGTCTGTGTAAATTTAGGCTGGATGGTTCGCCAGTCGTGACCTGAAAGTATGAGCAGTCTGACATTTGGATTCCTGTCGGCCAGGGTCGCTAATTTCCAAAGCTCCAGACCTGCTATGGCATCACTCATATCTTCGAGTCCTGCAAGGAGTCTTCCCGTACAAGTACTGTCTTCTGAGAGCCATTTTGTGCACACCTTGTCAAGAATTGGAATTACTACAAAGATACTAACCAAGTACATTATATGCCCCACTATTTCACGGAAATCCAAAATAAGCTTTTGGCAGCAAGTAGTTATTTGTATAGCCGATAGGCTTGAAATATCCAGCCGACGCCATTTTTCATTTTTAGCATTTATTTTTGCAAGCATGCGCTGACCTTTTTGGGGAGTGTTGAAAAGTACGCCGATAATGGTAAGGGGCAGCTTAACAATAAATCTCAGTAGGCTGAATTTTAAGTCCGGCAGGTCCTCGTCCGGGACGGTTTGGACTCTATCGGCGAGTTCCCGGAATCCCTCGTGATCTCCTGTGAGTTCCATCAAATCGAGACTTCGAACACCCGGCAGGCACCTTATCACAGCAGCCCAGATATTTGCATTAAAGTATAGTCGGCCGGCGATGATGGAATATAGAGGGTGGTCGCCGCTATCGCAACAAAGCATACGTAAGACCGGGTCAAACAACTCTTGACCAACCGCCTCAAGTAACATAGACAGTGTAACGGGTGTAACTACATCAGGCATTACCTCTCTGGGAGTAGCGTGCCAGATTTGGCGGTCCTCCCAAGACCTTTCCTGTGACATAGCAGTGATTGGCCTGGATTGTAGTAAATAAATTTTATTCTTATATATCGCCCATTCAATGTCCTGCGGACAGCCAAACTCTGTCTCGATTTTCCGTGCAATCCTTGCCAGGAATTTTATTTGCTTCTCGTTCAAAGACCAGGTAATTGACTTTTCATGTGGAATTGCCTGCTCTTTGACTTCTGACTCTTTATCGAGCACACACTCAATTTTCTTTTCTGAAATCTCTCGAAAAAGAAGGCTTAAATTTTTTCTATGAACCACCAACCTATCAGGCGTCACCTTACCAGAAACCAAAGCCTGCCCTAATCCGAAGCACGCCTCGATAACAATGTTACCTGAAGGTCCGTAACGAGGGTCAGCCGTGAAGAGTACACCCGATGCATCCGCTTCAATAAGCGATTGGATGATTACGGCCATATCTACCTTAAGGTGGTCAATGCCAATCTTTTCTCGATAGTTAAACGCACGTTGCGTCCACAACGAAGCCCAGCATTTCTTGACAGCTTCAATGCAAGCGTCCGGATCCACTATTCCTAAGTGTGTATCATATTGGCCGGCAAAGGAGTGTTCCGGCAAATCTTCGGCGGTGGCTGATGACCTGACTGCGACGTGTTTAGCGCCAAGTGCTTGATAGTATTGCTCTATCTGTTTACGGGGCTCGTCTGCCAAGGGCTTCTGTGCTATAGTCTTTCTGAGGTCTGACAAGACAGATTTTTGAGAAGCTGGCGAGACTGTGCGGAGTTGCTCGATTGTCGAAGTGATGTGATTGACGAGGTTGTTACGCTCTATATGTTTACGGTATGCTGTTGCTGTTATACAGAAACCGGGCGGAACAGGAAGGCCCATTCGATTCATATGGACAAGACTAAGAGTTTTGCTGCCAACCAGCCCGGCGTCTTTGTCCTGAATCGAATCCAGGCCGATAACGAAATGTTTCTTTTGCATATTTATCTCAATCTAACCTGGCGAGCATTAATATAATTAATTTTGCGAATTAACGCAAGAAGGATTATAGGCACCTTGATGTTAGGAATATAGTTTTGGGTACCATGACAGCAGTGGTTTGATTTTAATTTATCATTATGCTATATTATTATCAATTATGCCTGCGAATCTGACACCGGAATATTTTAAGGCCGAGCAGTGGTATCGCGAAGCTGCTACTAATGAGGAGAAAATCCTTGCCCTTGAGCGAATGCTGGCGGTTATGCCCAAACACAAGGGCACAGACCACTTAAAGGCCGACCTGCGTCGAAAGCTAAGTAAATTCAAAGAAGCCGCCACACAGAAAAAAGCAGTCAAACAGGTCGATATATTTTACGTACCGCGAAGCGGCTCAGGCCAGATTGTACTTTTGGGAACGCCCAATAGCGGTAAAAGCTCTATCGTGCAGGCACTTACAAACGCAAAGGTAAACGCTGCCGATTTTCCGTTTGCCACTACCGTTCCAACGCCGGGAATGGTACAGTTCGAGGATATTCAGTTCCAGCTTGTTGATATGCCTCCAATTACTGCCGATTTCATCGCGCCCGGACAGGTGGGAACGTATCGAAACTGCGACCTGATTGCTATCGTTGTCGACCTTTCAGCCGATGTAAAGGAGCAGCTGCGGATTTGTCTGGATTTCCTCGAATCAAGGAACCTGCTCATTGATGCAGAAACTTTAGCTTATGACACCCAGGGTAACGTTATTGCAAAAAAAGCGTTTTGTATCTGCACTAAATCCGATATCGCCGAACCTGATGCTCTCCGGAAACTGAAGAAACCGTGCAAATATCCTTTTGAATTTATCGAAATCTCCACTAAGACCGGTGCAGGCATTGAGAATCTATCCGGAGTATTCTTCAGGTTGCTGGGTATCATCCGAGTTTATGCAAAACCACCTGGCAAGCCTGCCGATATGAATGACCCCTTTGTTTTACAAGCCGACTCTACAATTATGGACCTGGCGGCGGCCATTCACAGGGAACTGGTTGACAAACTGAAGTTTGCGAGAATATGGGGCAAAGGTGTCTATGACGGCCAGAACGCCCAAAGAAACCACGTCCTAAACGACAAGGATATTATAGAATTGCACTTCTCATAATTGCCTGTAAAATTCTATCTTTATCAATCCGGTTTTAATAGCGCTGTTTCAGGCAAAAAACTGCAAATAACATTAAGGCAAAAGATGAAAGATTACCCGGTTAACCCGGTACCATTCACCGATGTTAAAGTTACCGATGATTTCTGGATGCAAAGAATCGAGACTAATCGAAAAATTACTATCCCTCATATCCTTAAAAAATGCGAAGAAACCGGCAGAATAGATAATTTTGCCATAGCCGGCGGCCTGATGCAGGGCGAGTATCGCGGCGACTATCCATTTGATGACACTGACTTATATAAAGTTATTGAAGGCGCGGCTTATTCATTAAGCACGCATCCCGACCCAAACCTCGATAAATATCTCGATGGGATTATCGCCAAAATAGCGGCCGCTCAGGAAAATGACGGCTATTTGTATACCGCACGCACCAATAATGCCCGGCATCTAATCAAATGGTTCGGCACACAACGATGGGAAAAGCTTGATGCAAGTCACGAGCTGTACAATATGGGCCATCTCTACGAGGCAGCGGTTGCACATTACAAGACCACCGGCAAACGAGGTTTACTCGATGTAGCTATAAAAAATGCCGACTTTTTAGACACCGTATTTGGCCCCGGCAAAAATCAATCCACACCCGGACACCAGATAATTGAAATGGGACTAACCCGTCTATATCGTGCAACCGGCAACGAAAAATATATCAAACTCGCTAAATTCTACCTTGAGGCTCGAGGCCCCGGTGGGGGTGAATACAGCCAGTCACACAAAAAGCCTGTTGAACAAACAGAAGCTGTAGGACACGCTGTCCGTGCAACTTATATGTACGGCGCAATGGCGGACATTGCCGCCTTAACTGCAGACAGGCGTTATCTTGATGCAATAAATAAAATATGGGATAACGTTGTCACCAGGAAATTGTATATTACAGGCGGTATTGGCGCCCGTGATTCAGGAGAGGCCTTCGGCGATGCTTATGAGTTGCCCAATGCATCTGCCTATTGTGAGACCTGCGCCGCTATCGGCAATTGTTTCTGGAACTATCGATTGTTTCTGTCAAACGGCGATGCAAAATATATCGATGTCCTCGAAAGAACCCTTTATAACGTTCTGATTTCGGGTGTGTCTCTAAGTGGCGACAGTTTCTTCTATACAAATCCTCTCGAGTCTCAGGGTCAGCATCAGCGGAGCCAATGGTTCTCCTGCGCCTGTTGTCCAAGCAACTTGGTGCGGTTTATTCCGCAGGTTCCGGGCTACATTTATGCTCAGCGAGAGAATAAAATCTATATCAACTTGTTCGTAGATAGCTCAGCCATCCTCGAAGTTGGTGATAACACCGTTCAGTTAAGCCAGAAAACTCAATATCCTTGGGATGGAAATGTGAAGATAAACGTTAAGCCGGAATGTCCCGGGAAATTTATAATCTGCATTCGGATACCCGGCTGGTCACAAAATCAGCCTGTCCCCGGCAATTTGTATCGTTATATGGAAGATTACAGCGAAAAAGTTGGTTTGAAAGTCAACGGCAAGTCACTCTCTTTAAGTATGGATAAAGGCTTTACTTGCATTGAGAGAAACTGGAATAAAGGTGATGTTATTGGATTGTATTTACCTATGCCTGTAAGGCGCATAATAGCCCACGAAAAAGTTAAAGACGATATAGGTAAAGTCGCCCTGCAGCGAGGTCCAATTGTGTATTGCGCCGAATGGAAAGACAATAATGGCCATGCCCTTAACATAGTTTTACCTGATAGCGCCAACCTTAGAACTGAATATCACAAAGATATGCTAAACGGCGTTACAGTTATCTACGGCAGGGCTGTGAGTTATGATGAAGAGACAAAAATAGGTTTAAAAAAGCAACAGGATTTTCTGGCTGTTCCATATTATGCCTGGGCCAACCGGGGTTCTGGCGAAATGGCCGTCTGGCTCGAAAAAACATAGGGACTGTGAATTAGTATTTGGTCGGTCTTATGGTGATGGTGGCCATTTTATATTAATTTTTCCCATATCTGTGATCAAACGAATACTGCCTTCACCGCTACCCACAGTGCCTTCCGCCTTTCTTTTCATCATATCACTCATGTCAATATCCAGTGGCAACTCGCTTTCTATTGAGCCCATATTAGTATAAGCTTTGAATTTTGCGGAAATATCACTGGACGCGACAAAATCGATGTCGCCCATATTTGTAGTTAGTTCGACATCCCCGCTTATATCTACAGCCTTAATCGAGCCCATATTCGTGACTGCCTTGATTTTACCTTTGAGATTGAGAAGCTCAATTCTGCCCATATTAGTTTTTACATCCAGCCGGACATCGGCCGGCAGCTTTACGTAGAAATCCACGTTGAGATTTTTCCATCTATTATGTTCCGGCTTGGTTACACCTAAATAGCAAATATCCCCCGATGAATGACAATTTATTGAAACTTCTTCAACAATTCGCTGTGCCTGGTCGGCAGTCTTGCCTTTTGCCCTGATAACGGCTTTGGCAGTAAAATTTTCGTTTTTGCCGGGGCTCAGGATAATATTGCCTGTATTGTTTCTGATTACAAAAGAGGTGTTCGGTGCCGTCGTTGCGAAGAAATTCATTTCCGCAGTAGCAGCGTACATGTCATTCTCTGACTTGTTGACCTCGATGTTCTTAGGTGCTTGGGTATTGTTTAATTGGATTTGTGGTGCCTGCGGACTATCAGTCGGTTCGACGTCTTTGAAGTGATTTTCTTCAACTACTGGTACATCAATTCTTATCTCAGGTATGGTAGGCATAGAGGGCACTTCGGGCATTACAGGCATTGGTATCGGAGTTGGCTTTATTTTTACACGGCCGTTATTTCGTTCGGCTTTTCCCATCTTTCCTATGCCTTTTGCCCACTGCTTCATCTGTTTCTTCCAAAGCTTCATTTGGTCTTGCCATTGTTTGAACTCTTCGCTGTTTGTCCATTCCTTAATTTTATCCTGCCACATCTGCATATCCTCGCTCTCAAGCCATTGGGGCATCTGTTCATTCCACTCCGTTTCATCCATCTCCTCGTCCAATTCCTGAAGTTCTTCTTCGAGTTCCTGCTGTTCCTCCTCGAACTCTTCCTGGAGTGCCCTCAGTTCTTTTTCATATTCTTCTTTAAGCTTTTTCAGTTCGAGCTCATACTCTGTCTTAAGCTTAAGGTGTTCAACATCCCGCCGGCCAGGCTCTGTCCCGGCTTCAGGTGTAACGAGTTCATCGGGTTCCGTCTGCTTTCGGGAAATATCCCTGTGCTGCTGTTCGAGTTGAGCCAGAGATTCCTGGAGTTGTTGCTTATCTGCCTCTAACTGTTGTAGCTTGGTCCTAAGGGCCTGCAACTCCTGCGACAATTGTTCTTTGGCTTCCATCTTGCTTTGTTTAGAGTCGGCCGTGTTCTGTTCGACCGGTGGTCTCTTCTCAGCCTGCGCCATGGGCAGAATGAAGGTAGTCATAAGGACAACTGTGGTAATGACGGTTAGGTTTTTCATTTTCTGATACCTCCAGGTTTTCTTTTCAAGCCAGTTCAGGCGAACCAGCAGCCGGTTGGAATCTTCGAACAGGCCAAGAAGACCCAGACCCGGCTCAACGGATTTGGCAAGAAATCTGCGGGCGACGTCCATTAAGGTTTCGCGGTATTCAGTGGTTTTGTCTTTAAGCAAACGTGCGACAGTTGCGTCACAGCATAGTTCGCGGAGATGGTGCATTTGTCGACGGGCCAGCCATAGCAGCGGATTGAACCAATAGAAAATTTGCAGCAGCATACAGACGCTGTGTATTATCGTGTCACCTCTTTTTATGTGGGCAAGCTCGTGCAGGACCATATGTTCTGCATCCTTGCGAGAGAGTCTGCTCAGATAGCCCACGGGCATCAGTAATACTGGTCTAAATACGCCAAATACCGCGGGGCAAATAACTTTATCAGTTACCACTACCGCGGGAATTCTTCGAAGCTTCAACAATCCTGCACATCTTGACATCGTATTATGGAATGACTGCGGCAGTGCCGAGACCGGCCTGCTGAGTGGGTGGCCTTTACGAAGTATGTGTAGCTTGAAAAGCAGCCAGGAACCCAACACGAACACTCCGAGCATCCAGACGGCCATAATGTATGCCTGCCATGTGGGTCTGACGAACGGCTCGAGCGCAACAGTTGTGCCTGCGTTAATATAGTCTTCAGTTACAAGTCCTGGCAGCCTGGCTGTCACCTTAGTTGGGGACACTATTAACGGGGCTGTTACTGCGGATTCAGGCGCGATGGTAGGAGACAGCTTTTCAGCGGCATCAGTGGATTCGCTTATTACACGGTTGACGATTCGGCTGGCTATCGGCTGCAATCTTACTGTAAGGCTGCCCTGTGAGGAAATGCCCGGAGGAAGAACGAGCTTAAGCAGCACAAGGAGCCAGAGGGCATAGCGTAGCTGAGGCCAGGCCCATCTTTTTATGATAGTATCGACGCAGGCAATTAGAATTATGAGTAGGCCGACCTGCCAGAACATTGCCGCCATCCAGTTCCACCACGATAGTGCGATACTGTTGATTTGGTCTATCACTTTTATTCTCCCTTGGTTTTTGCTTTTTCCTGTAAGATTTTCAATATCTGGTGTCTTTGTCTTTTGCTCAGTTTTTCTTCTTCAATCAGAAAGTGCATGAGTGGCCCCATGGTGCCCTCAAATGCCTGATCAAGCATAGACTTGAAGGCACTGTGGCGAGCTTTCCGCTGAGAAACCAGCGGTTTGTAGAGACTGGTGTTGCCTTGCTTGTGTTCGCTTACGGCCTTTTTTTCGATAAGTCTGCTGAGCATAGTCTTGATGGTGGTATAGGCCCAATTGATTCCCTTGGGCAAACGCTGCATCAGCTCTCTTGCCGTGGCGGGGTGTTCCTGCCATAAGGCATTCATAATTTGCCATTCTGCTTGTGTTAGTTTCATATAGATGTCTCCTTCTACAACCGTAGAAGTATTTTACTACATTTGTAGAAGGCATCAATAGAAAAAAGGAAAATTTTTCAAATATTTTTCAAAAATGTGGTTCCTGCTTTAGAAATGCGGAAAAACAGCCAAGCTAACGGCTCGGCCATTGTAAAAGGCCGGGCCAAATCAGCCCGGCCTTTTGGATAAGCATTATGTTCGCTCGGTAAATTACTTGGGTAAATCTTCTGGTAGTACTTCTTCAACCGACAGGTTGCCATAAATCACACGATAGTTTTCAGAGCCTTGGGGCCTATACCAGAATATTGCTTTGCTGGCCTGGCCAAGCTTTACGCCGCCCCCGGTATAGTTCCAGTCGCTGTCAGGAGGCAACTGTTGCACGAACATTCCACCGCGGGATATCTTTATTATAGTTTGTTGTATTCCCAGCATCTTTTCCATCATCTCTTGCTCGGACAGCTCCTGGCCTTCTTCCATCATTTTTCTTTGTTGATACTTGGTGAATTCCATCGAGGCATTCATATCAAGAACAGAAGGTAAATTGCCATCCATATACTCAGCCCATATACGGAACGTTTCGAGTAAGTCTTTTTCTTTCGGCTCGGAGGCATCGATTTGCATTGTTCGTACAGTGTATCCTTCAGGTACTTTCAAATCAAAGAGCGACTTATCCAGTTCAACATCAAAAACAATATTACTCATGATGTTGGTCACCGGACCATTTGATATTTCAAGTCGTATGGGCATTTTCATTTCCTTATTAGCCCAAATTGTCATGTTCTCCCCGTATTTTCGAATGCGATATCCCACAGCAAGGACGCCATTAATTTCTTGCTCACCCAGAAATTCTACTGATTCATCCTCGGTCTCTTGTGCCTTAAGGATCCGTTTTCTGACCTCGTGAAAAAAATTGAACTGGCTCTGGTCTTTATCCTCCGGAATGTTTTGCATTTCTATCACGACAGCCTGTTTCTGTGCCGGAACCAAAGTTACGATTTTGCCTTGCTGAAGGTCACTTATAACGGTAACACCTTCGGTGCTTGTCTGACGCATATGTACAGGTTCCATGAACATACCTTCGAGGATTTGAGTTGGTGCGCCTTCCACTTTCATAGTGGTCTTGAAGGTGGCCGTATGGGCACTGAGAAAGGGCCGAACAATATCAGCAAACGCAGGAGTCGCTACGCCGATTGAGTCGATGAAATAATTTACGCCTACAAGTACTGTAATAGTTATCACCGCAGCAGCGGCTAATTTTGTTATTCTGCTTCTCATAATAGTTCTCCACATATTCAGTTGAGCTTGAGATGATTTTTGTTGTTTTAGTTTTTCCAGGTGCTCCAGGGCATCGGCAAGGATTCTCTTATCTATCTCTGTTTTGGTTTGAACATCTGATTTATTAACTAACTCTTTTATTTTATCTGCTGGTTTCATTTTTTTACCTCGTCATTCAAAATTAACCTCAGCTTATCGAGTCCATAGCGATAGCGGCTTTTAGCCGTATTGACTGAAATTCCAAGCAGTTTGGCAATAGTCTTAAATGTCATCTGAGCCTGATAGTGCAGCATTATTACCTCCCGCTGGTCGTATGGAAGTTGAGCCATCGTACTACGTAATTGCTGCAATTGTTCATTACAGATAATTGAACGTAACGGCTCATTTAAACCTGACCTAACAAGCTCTTCCGGGGCCGCCTCAATGCTCTGCTGATTTTTTGCCTTGTTTACATTTCGTACTCGGTTGGCTACACAAGTCAGCAAATATCCTTTAAGACTGCCAGTCAGCTGAAACTTCTCAATGGTCCGGACAAAAGACAAGAAAACATCATGTACGACATCTTCAGCTGCGCTTGTTTCGTTCAACAAAGTGACCGCTAAAACAAACAGGTCTTTTTTGTACTTTTCATAGATATGCCCCAGGGCATCTTTGCTTCCAAGTTTACATCTCAAAACAAGTAGCTTATCTACCATTAGGTTCGCCTGATTAACTCCAAAAACAAACGTTTGTCACTAATATAACAATTCGAACGTCCATTTGGGTCTAAAGAAAAAATATTTTCTGTAAGATTTCACTTTTCACGCAAATTCCATTCTACTATCGAAAGGCGCATAAAAAAAGACCGAACTAAAAAGCCCGGCCTTTTGTAAGCATTACATTCGTTCGGCAAATTACTTCGGCAGATGCTCCGCAGCTACGTTTTCGACGTACAGGTCGCCATATATCACGTGATAGGTTTCTGAATCTTTCGGCTGGTACCAGAATATCGCCTTATCGGCATCGCCGAGCTTTACGCCCTTGCCTGCATAGTGCCAGTCACAGCCGTTCGCCGCCATCTGTAAGAACGTCAGTCCGCGGACAAAGGTCATAGCAATCCTCGTCGCTTCTTCCTGCGAAAGACCCGACCTACCAAGCTTTTCTCCAAGTAAAGGGGGCATCTTAAGAAGGTCCTCTACAACGAGAGTGTCAGGGAATCGGCCGTCCAGCATAAACTTGGCCCATATACGCAGACTCTCGACAAAATCCTCCTCAGTGAACTGATTCAGTTTATATTCCATTTTGCCAAGCGTGTAGTCGTCGGGCGGTTCCATACTAACAAGCGACTCGTCCACTGGTACATCAAACTCGATATTCTTGATTATGCTAAACGACTGACCAAAAAGTAGTTCGATGCGAATCGGTTTAATTGTCTCGGGATTTGCCCAAATGGTAATCTCTTCGTTTGGATTTCGAACCTGAAATCCTATAGCCCTTTGACCGTCAATCTGCCTCTGCCCAAGTTCCCGGACCGGCCATTCGGGGTGCTTTTCTATATCGCTAACGATATCACGGATGAGTCCAAGCATGTTTCTTGTCCCTTCCTGAATCGCGCCGCCAATATCGATGTACATAGCACCCTTATTCATTGGGTCTAATGTAAGCATCTTGGAATTATCAAGGTCGAGTATCAGGATGGTATCCATGTTCGAGAAAGTCCTTCTTATTCTGCTTCCCGCGACTATATCGTGGATAACGGGACCGCTTTCTTCACCAACGATAAAGTCAAAAACTACGGTGCGGGCGTTAAGTATCGGCTTGATGACGTCCGCAAAGCTTACGGTACCACTGGAGAAACGGCTGATGCCGAAGAATGCCGCTATAATTATCACCGCCGCAGCGGCCAGTTTTGTCATTTTGCTTTCCATAATATACTCCCATAAAAAATAATGTTTCCGTTGTCTTGTTTGCATTAAGGTTTTACTGAAGTCTTTTGATGTTTCTTCTGCGATTTTATGCACATCGGCCGGAATATCTTTGCTGCCTAATCTTTTCAGGACCTCTTCAATATTTTGTTCGTCCTTCATTTCACTGAACCTCTTCTTTCAAAGTTGCCAATTTCCTTTTCAGGGTTGCTATCGCCTTGGATACGTGCGACCTTGCCCCGGCTTCCGTACAACGCAGTTTGTCAGCGATATTCTTGTATTCTTGCTGCTCCAGGTATCGCATTACTATTGCCCTTGCCTGTTTAGTTGGAAGATGGCTTATTTCACGCCTGACCAGGGAGGTTAGTTCATTAATGTCGAGCTTTTCACCCGGCTCTTCATTTGAAATAACTTGTCTTTGGGCGAATTGCCCATTTTTGCCGATTCTGTTCCGCCACGCTTGTGAATTAGCCGTCAGTGCAATCCGGTAGATATACATACCTGCTTTTTTGCCATTTAGCTTCTCGAGGTTCTGCCACATCCCTAACAAGGAATATTGCATTGCTTCTGTAAAAAGTTCACGGTCACCGGTCAGCTTCCAAAGTACTGATGCTAAGAATCCAATATACTTTGTTCTTAACTGTTCGAAGGTCTCTGCTCGCCTGGCTAACTTCATCTACAGGACTCCGGTAATCCTGAAACCTGGACATGTTCAGTTCCTACATAATAATAACAGCCAAGATTCAATATTGTGTAAAACTTTTCAGAAAAAATCCGGGCTCTTTGTGGTAATTTTATTAGATAGTTCAATTTTGGCAGATATAACTGTTGGTTTACAGGTATTAAATACTTTACTGGCGCCAAACAGGACATCCACCATATATATATTCTCAATAATGCAGATACTATTGAGTTGCATTTTTCTTTTTTAACTTTATAATATCAATTAACCTTGATTTGAACATATGAACAGCGCAAAGGCAGGGAGGAGAGATTTTATGGAATGCAAGAAGGAGCGTAATCTAAGCGACTGTAACTGTACTTATCCCGGATGCCCTAAAAAAGGCTTGTGTTGTGAATGTCTGCGACAACATTTGGCAGCAAGGCAGTTGCCGGGTTGTTGCTTTCCCGATGATGTTGAAAAGACCTTTGACCGCAGCTTCAGTGCTTTTGCAAAGGCTTGGCAATTATAAAATTCTTTCTCTCTGACTAAATGGGAAGGATGCCAAACGTTTCCGCCGCGGTTAAGCTGATTTTCGGTGGAGGGGGTTGTTTCTTTTCTGAGAAATTCTGTTAGTCTTTATACTATTGTGCTTGAGCTGGCAGTTAAGCCTGCGCTTTGCTTTGGGATGAGCGGGAAAATTTCATCGTTGGCTCGAAGATGGTTGAGTTTTTTGTATGCACTGGTTCATCTGATGGTACCGCTCGACAATGCCGCAAAGCTTACATAGTTTTTCTCTGCCCTCGACAGAGGCCTCCAGGCCTATCAGTTGCACACCAAGGCATAAATTTTTTTCGTCCGCCGTGGGGGCGATATGCCTTATTTGTGCCTCAAGTAGCACGGGCTTTTCATAAGGCATAGGTGTGAACTGAAGCCCGATGAATTGTCCGGTCTTGAAGTTGGGTTTCTGCTTGATATCGACCGCTATCTGCATGCCGCCGGCTGAGAGGTCCAGCAACCTGCCTTTCCAATAGTTCTCACGCGGTATATCAACGCATTCGTCATGATAACCGCGGTGCCAGAAAAACACCTGCACCCTGAGTCCATCGGGAATGGCAACGCGAAAATAGCTTCTTCTCTGGAACTTTTCCACTTGGGCTGGTGAAGCCAGAACAATTTTACTTCCTCCTGAGTCTGCTTGATTGGGCAAATAGCCTACTACAACTGACTCAAAGATGTAGTTGTTGTAACCCTTCCTAAACGATACTCCGACAGGCTGGTCTATTTGGATATTAAGAGGGTGCGGTTTTCCTTTAGCTATTGTCTCGACGTACAACTGTTTTTCTTTGAAGTTTGTGAAAAGAATCTTCGTACTATGCCATTTGCCTTTCGAGAGATGGGTCATTACACCTGCAGTTTGCTCAGCTGTCGCCGCTTTCAGTACTTCAGTGACCTGCTGTGTCCGCAATACCTCGGGCTGGTTCATAGCCCAAATCCTCCTTTTTGTACAAATTCAGGCCTTTAATTTTCTTTTTCCAGGCCGCCCTTTAGGTCTTATACGGATTCTTCGGCATTATCAGCACAAATGCTTAAGACTAATTCTTGATAATAGATGTCTTCCATCTGGTTATCTTATTTTTTTTCATTTGTCTCGATAAGCCTGATTTTGGCCTTTACTTATAATCGTTAAGTTGCAGCAATAGCAAGAACAATTTATGATAAACCTTATGAACGGTTCCGGCAAAGGAAAATATACCTTTGATAAAGTTGTGTTATTAGGTATTTTAGCACTGGGTTTGGTGATTGCCCAGTTATTCATATTGTCAAGGTCCCGCTTGGCACTTTCAGGCACCATTGAGCTTCCATATACCGGGGTTACGGCAAGAATACCGCAGGGCAATGGCTGGCAAAGCGAAACAGCTTGGCAGTTCGTTGCGAATACCTTCACCATAAGCAGCGTTTTCGGTCCAGCAGCCGGAAGAATAACCGCCTTGGTTGAAATAAAATACTTACTGGCTCCATCGGAAATCCAGACGAACCTGCAGATTAAACGCTATAGCAGAGAATTAGCCGGGACTGTTATTGGGACAGGTAAAATACAAAACTCAACCGTCCTCATAGACTGGACACATATTAGAATTACCGATAAACTGCTTGATGTTTTTTTGGGTATTGTTCAACTACCGAATGGACGTCGCTTGAGTATTAAGGCCAAGGCGCCTTCATCTGATGCCGGTTGGATAGAGCAAATCTTTACAAGCACCGCAAAAACAGTTAGTTTTGAGAATGATTCTCTTCTTGAGAGCGGAGGCAGAATTATAGAGCAACTCAAAACAAACGGTTTATCTCAGCTAATGCCTAACCACCAGCAGCAGTATTTTCTTATAAAAAATGCAAGAAATCAAATTAGCGGATTTCTGACAAGCTCAATCACCGTTTCGTCTGGCGAACAAGGGCCGAATAATGTCCGGCTTACTGAGCTTTATCACATCCGAACCCGGGAAGGCTTGTTGGGCGGACAAAGTTTGTTTCAAGGCTACCAGAAGCTGCAGCAGTTCTTATGGATGAGTAAAACCGATGGGCCTGGAACCGTTAGTGGGAAGACGGTTCGAATTGAGCTTGCTGAAGATGGCCGAATGATGGTAGAGTCGTATATACCGCTAATCTCGAGGAGTTATATTATTGGCCCGGCAGCCCTGCCTGAGATATTTATTGAGCCGCTCATTAAGCTGTTTATAGAAAGCCGTATGACCGAAGCTCTTGTCGACTTGATATTCTCTGACGGCAGAATCGTGCCGACTCGGCTTTCGCTCATTAATTCTGGCCAAAATGACAGCGACCCCCCAGCTGCCTATATAATCAGGCTGGATTTTCTCGACCAGCAGGATTATTATGGAAAGATATATCTCGATGATAATAAACAGACTTTTAAAACGATGCACCACCGGGATAATATTTATATTTACCAGCGGAGCAGTAAAGATGAGGTGTTGAAATACTTTCCCGTATGGCGGGATTATTTCCTTCGGATGTAAAAGCAAAACGCTTTTTAGAGAAACGAGTTGTAAAAATTGGAGAAAGTTACCTATGACTGCAGAGGGATATGATTGCATTATTGTCGGTGCCGGGCCGGCAGGTCTGGCCGCGGCTATTTATGCGGCGCGCGACAGGTTCAAAACATTGGTTATTGAAAAGCTCCTGCCGGGAGGACAAATCATCAACACGGACCGAATCGAAAACTATCCGGGCTTCGCGAGAATAACCGGGCCGGATTTAATAGAAAAGCTTCAAAATCAGGCGACGAATTTCGGTGCACAAATTAAAACGGGAGACGAAGTTACCAGCCTTGAAAAGCTTTCTAACGGTGGTATACAGGTCAATTGTGAACAGAGTAAGTACACCACCAGGGTCGTGATTCTTGCTCCCGGCAGCAGTTATCGTAAAATAGGCGTGCCGGGGGAGGATAAGTTCCGCTCCGCAGGAGGGGGCGTGAGCTATTGTGGGACCTGTGATGCTCCCTTCTTTCGCGGAAAGAAAGTCGTTGCTGTTGGCGGCGGCAACACCGCAATTGAAGAAACACTACACATAGCCCGGTTTGCCGAAGAGGTAATACTGGTGCATCGCAGGAAGGAATTTAGGGCCACGAAAATCCTGCAGGAAGAGCTCTTAGAAAAGGTTAATGAGACGAACTCTAATTTGAAAATACGGTATAATACAATCGTGACCGCTATCGAGGGACAGGGTAAAGTCCAGTCGGTCAAACTCAAGAACGTCGAAACAGAAAAGCAGGAGGATTTCGCCTGCGATGGCGTTTTTATATTTATCGGCATGGTACCAAATACTGCTTTTTTGAAGGGCTTTGTCGAGTTGAGTGAGCAGAATTTCATAAAATGCGGTTGCGCTTACTTGAGAACGGCTGTGCCGGGCGTCTTCGCGGCGGGGGACTGCCGGGTGGGAGCGGCAATGCAGCTCGCTACCGCTGTTGGCGACGGCGTATTGGCTGCAATGATGATGAAGCAATATTTCAGGGACCCCAACTGGTGGACTGAGCTGGTTAGCGACCTGCTGCAACCGGGTGGCTGGTGATGCTAAAAGATCCACTCCAAAAACAAAAAAAATACCTCAAAGAGTTCTGGACTTTCGTTAAGCCTTATAAAAGACCCCTGCGTATAGTGTATGTCCTTTTCTTTCTCAACTCTGCCCTTAATCTTTTGCCCGCCCTGAGTGTGCGCTACTACTTAGACCTGGTTCTTGCAGATAAGCAAATGAGTCTGTTTGGTTTACATCTGCCGGTAATGTCGGATTATACTATTCATGAGAAGCTTTTATTTTCCATCTATTTTGCCGCCGGGATAGTAGTTGTAATTCTTATTGCAAATAGTATCGGTGTTATAATGCACCGCAGAGCCACGCGAAGTGTTGAAAATGTTCTTTTCGACATAAAAATAAGGATTCACAATCACATTAATAAACTTTCATTGAGTTTTTTTAACTCCGAGCGTGTCGGTCGAATTATGACCACGGCGGTAGGCGATGTCCTTAACCTCAGCCTGATGCTAAGAAACAGCTTCGGCCTGACATACGAGGCCGTTCAGTTTCTATTGGCGCCGGCCCTTATGCTGATGCTCTCGCCGGTTTTATTCCTCGTGGCGGTACTGCCTTTGCCGTTGATTTGCTACTCATTCTATTCCATCCGGATTAAGCTGAAACCAATGTACAAACAACAGAGAGAAAACCAGTCGCAGATAAATGCACAAATGCAGGAGATTATCAGCGGCATAAGGGAAATCAAGGCCTTCAATATGGAAGGCAAATCCGGCCGGTCTTATGAGGACATCAACCGAAGGTTCTATGATATTCAAAACGAAATAATGAAGACCTTTAGTTTCAATCACCAATTGCAGTACGGCAGCAAGGATTTCGGACTCGTGATGATTGCAATACTGGGTGGTGTGTTTATGTTATATGATATAGGTGATGTTACTATCGGCAAGATATCTGCGTTCCTGTTATTGGCTAACCATTTTTATATGCCGATTAGCATGTTTCTACGCTATTTCGACATTATGCAAAACGGTATGGTTTCACTGGAACGTATTATTGACTTCATAGGTATATCGCCTGAAATAAAAGATAAGAGTAATGCCCTAATAATGAACAAAGACTTGATTGTACCGCGGGTCAGTTATAGAGATGTATACTTCTCATATACAGATAATCATAATGTTCTGGAGGATATAAGCTTTGATGTCGAGGCCGGTCAGAAAGTAGCAATCGTCGGACTAACGGGAAGTGGAAAGAGTACTTTAATCTCGCTGCTGTTAAGGTTCTATGATATCGGCTCAGGCTGCATAACCATTGATGACCGGGACATCCGCGATTTCACGCAAACCTCTCTGCATCAAAATATAAGCGCGGTCTTCCAGGAAACATTCCTGTTTCACGGGACCATAAGGGACAATCTGGTTTTCGTTAATCCCGACAGAAGTGACGAGGATATTGAACGTGCCTGCGTCGCTGCGAACATATATGACGCTATAATGGAGTTGCCTCGTGGTTTTGATACACACGTTGGTGAAAGAGGTGTGATGCTCTCCGGCGGCCAAAAACAAAGACTCGCAATCGCCAGAGTGCTGCTGAAGGACCCGCTGATTGTGGTTCTTGACGAGGCTACCAGCTCCGTCGATACTATTACTGAAAAATATATTCAGGAAGGCATTGAAAAAATGCTCGAAGGCAGGACCGCCTTTATTATCGCACACCGCTTAAGCACAATCAGGAAGTGCGACAAGATTATCGTCCTGGACAACGGCAAGGTGGTAGAAATCGGCACCCACGAACAGCTCCTTGCGGGGACCGGAGTGTATAATAAACTTTGCCAAAGCACGGCCTTTTAGCTTCCGAAAGTCAATTCCACAACCAGCGGCCATCATATAACCTGGCCGGGCCGAAAATAAATTGATAATCCGGCCGAATTGAGTTATCTTTCTACGTTGCCGTTTGAAAAGCCTAAAATTGAGTCAAACAGGAGAAAAATGTGGAGCGAAAGAAGTTAGGTAATACCGACCTTGAGTTAACTCGAATTGGCCTTGGAACCTGGGCAATAGGGGGCCCATGGCAGTACGGATGGGGGCCGCAGGATGACGACGAATCCATAGCGACAATCCTGAGGGCTATTGATGCCGGTATCAACTGGATAGACACTGCTGCTATCTATGGCTGCGGGCATGCCGAAAAAGTCATCGGCCAAGCCCTTACCCAGCTTAGCGAAAAGCCTATAATTGCCACGAAGTGCGGTTTACGCTGGGATGAACAGCACCATAGAGTTCCCAGCCTGGACAGTGACAGTGTTCGAGAGGAAATCGACGAAAGCCTGGAACGGCTTCAGGTAGAGGTAATAGATTTATATCAGATTCACTGGCCGGAGCCAGAAGAGAAAATTGAAGAGGCTTGGGAGGAAATTGCAAAGGCCGTCAAGGCCGGAAAGATTCGCTATGCCGGCGTCAGCAATTGCAATGCCGAACAGATTAGCCGCCTACAGCCTATTCATCCGGTCGCCTCGCTTCAGCCGCCTTATAGTATGCTCAGGCGATTTATTGAAGAGGACCTGCTTGGCTTCTGTGCCGAGAACGATATCGGTGTTATTTGTTACAGCCCTATGCAAAAAGGCCTGCTGACAGGCAAGTTTACCCCCGAAAAAGTCCAGGCTTTGGCCGATGATGACCACCGCAAGCGAGACCCGAGTTTCAATCCGCCGATTTTTGAGGTCTATGATAAACTGATTAGGCACCTGCGCCCGATTGCTGATAAAGCCGGCAAAACTATGGCACAATTGGCAATTTCCTGGGTGCTTCGCCGACCTGAAGTAACCGCAGCCATCGTGGGAGCCAGAAGGCCGGAACAAATCGAAGAGACTGTACAGGCCGCCGACCGACCACTGTCCGAAGAGGAACTGCAGCAAATAGAGCCGTTGCTTCAAGATAGCCATAAAAAAGTTATGAAATTTTGGGAGCAAATACGGAGAGGAAAAAAATGACCCTTGATAAACGGCTTTATCAAAGTCCATTGGTCGAGAGAAACGCTTCCAGGGGAATGGCCGAGCTATTCGGGCCGCAAAGGAAATTCGCCACCTGGCGCAGGCTTTGGCTTGAGCTTGCCAGGGCGCAAAAAAAACTCGGTCTTGATATTAAGCAAACACAGATAGACCAAATGGCCAAACACCTTGACGATATTAACTTTAACAAGGCCGCATCCTACGAGAAAAAATTCAGGCACGATGTAATGGCCCACATTCATACCTTTGCCGAGGTTGCGCCGAAGGCCGCTCCCATCATTCATCTTGGGGCCACAAGTTGTTATGTGGGAGATAATACCGATTTGATAATTATGCGGCAGGGCCTTCAAATCATTACTGAAAAGCTCGCCTGTCTTATTGACCTGCTGGCCAGATTTGCGGCAAAGTATCGTAGGTTGCCCACACTTGGCTTTACGCATTTTCAGCCCGCCCAGCTTACTACTGTCGGTAAAAGGGCCGCGTTGTGGTGCTATGAATTCGTGATGGATTTAAACGAGATAGAGCATCGTCTGGATACGCTTGCTTTCCGTGGTGTAAAAGGGACGACCGGAACCCAGGAGTCTTTTCTGGCCCTTTTCAATGGAAACCACAACAAAGTCAAACGGCTTGATAAAAGTCTTGCCATTGCCTTCGGCTTTAAGAATATCTGTGCCATCACCGGCCAGACCTATCAGCGAAAGATAGATGCCCTTGTGGTTAATACTCTTGCATCGGTTGCCCAATCTGCACACAAGCTTTGTAACGACGTTCGTCTGCTTGCGAATCTCAAAGAGATTGAAGAGCCTTTCGAAAAATCTCAGGTAGGCTCTTCCGCGATGCCCTATAAGAGAAATCCGATGCGCTCCGAACGAACTACCGCGCTTTCGCGTTTGGTCCTGAGTCTGGCGAGTAGTCCCTTAATGACGGCCAGTGAGCAGTGGCTTGAAAGGACCCTTGATGATTCTGCGAATAGGAGGGTTGTGATTCCAGAAGTATTTTTAGCTGTCGATGGAATCCTGGAGATTCTAATTAATATTGCTGACGGCCTGGTTGTTTACCCGAAGGTAATAGCTACTCGCGTGGCCGCTGAGCTGCCGTTTATGGCCACCGAAAATATCCTGATGGCTGGTGTAAAAGACGGTGGCAACCGTCAGACTTTACACGAAAAAATCAGACAGCACTCACACGCAGCCGCCGCACAGGTAAAACAGGCCGGCAAACCAAACGACCTCATCGACAGGCTTAAATCAGACCCGGCTTTCAAAGAAATCGATTTTAAGACTGTGCTGAGTCCAAAAAATTACATCGGCAGGGCACCACAGCAGGTAGATGAATTCATAAAGGCCATCGTAACGCCCGTCCGCAGAAGATATCGCAGATGCTTAAACAGGAAAGTTCAGCTTGAGGTCTGAGTATTACGAGGTACCGATGACCAGAGAAGAATTAGCAAAAAGAATTAAACAGACCGCTTATCTCGAAGGTGACTTCATTCTTCGAAGCGGCAAACGCAGCAAATACTATCTCGATAAATATCTTTTCGAGACCTGCCCTGATATCCTGGAGGATATTGGCAATGAATTCGCGAAATATGTAACTGATGATGTCACCTTAATTGCCGGCGCCGAGTTAGGCGGTGTGGCTTTGGCTGCGGCAACCGCAATAGCTACAGGCAAAAACTGGATTATCGTCCGCAACAGCAAAAAAGGTTACGGCACAGGCAAGCTAATCGAAGGCGCTTTAAAGAAGGGCGATGTGGTTTTGCTGGTTGAGGATATTGCCACAACCGGCGGACAAGCCCTCGAAGCGGTGAAGGTTATCACCGAGGCCGGTGCAAGGGTAAAAAAGATAGTCTGCGTAATCGACCGCAAGCAAGGCGCCGCGGAAAACATCACCAAAGCTGGCTACAAATTCGAGAGCATGTTAACAAAAGAGGACCTTGGTATAAAGGATTAGCGAATTAGTAAATTAATAATTTTTTTGGCGATTGTGGTTTTAGTTTTGTTTTCAATTTTTACCCAGCTGCTATTTGCCTTTTTGATGTGAACGGTTGCCTTATGGGCCCCGATTGCATCAGTGCTGTTGGCTATTATCATATCGAGTTTCTTTTCTTTTAGTTTTTTTTCGGCGATTGCCCAAAGATTCTTATCTTCCAGAGCGAAACCAACAACGATTTGCGTTTTCTTTTTATGCTTTCCCGCCCATTTTAGAATGTCGAGGGTTGGTTTGAATTTTATTATAAAATCTTTTTTTGATTTTTTAATTTTTATTTTTGATTTTTTAACGGGCGTATAATCTGAAACCGCAGCGGCCATTATCAGACAGTCACATTTTGCAAAGGATTTTTTCACGGCGGCAAACATTTCGGCAGCGCTGTCTACGCCGACGAAATTCACTCCTATCGGCGGCTGCAAATCCGAAGCGCTGATGATTGTTACTTTATGGCCGGCCTTGATTGCCGCCAGCGCAAGAGAATACCCCATTTTGCCTGAGCTGGCGTTAGAGATGAACCGAACAGGGTCAATATACTCGCGTGTGCCACCTGATGTTATTAGGAAATGCATTTTTCCGGATAGTTTTATCTTTTCCTGCGTTTAATTTTCGTAGCGATTTTTTCAATTTCCTTCAAAATATCCTGCGGTTCCGACATTCTTCCGATGCCCTCACTACCGCAGGCCAGCCTACCCGTCTGGGGTCCAACCAATTCAAAGCCCATTTCCTTTAGGGATTTTATGTTCCACTGGACCGCAGGATTGTCCCACATATTGTTATTCATAGCCGGCACCACAACCACCGGCTTATGCCAGCAGCCGCATAACGTAGTGCTTAGCAGGTCGTCACAAATCCCGTTTGCCATCTTAGCAATAATGTTTGCGGTTGCCGGCGCCACTACTACAATTTGGGCCTGTTCGGCAAGACTGACGTGCTCGATTTTATACTCTCCCGGCTCGAGCCACATAGACGTATAGACCTGCAGGGCGGTAACTGCCTGAAAACTTCTGGGCTGGATGAATTTGCAGGCGTTTTGCGTCATTACGGTTGTTACTTTCGCCCCGGCCGTGGTAAGCTTGCTTGCCAGTTCAACCGCTTTATAGTCTGCAACTCCGCCAGTAACCCCCAGAAGAATGTTCACATTTTTTAGATTTGACTTTTTTTTCGCCATATTTACCGGCCCGTTAGGTCCTCTGGCCTGCTTACACCGGATGCATCGTAGTCGATTGCTATCTTATCCTGCCTGATTTCATCCACCACAATCTCCATAAGTGTTTTTCCTCCCGTCTCTTCAATCAATGGCCGAGAGCCTTCCATTAACTCCAGCATCCGTTTTTGAATCAATGCCGAGAGTTTGAATCTGCCTCCCACCTTGTCAATTATGTCGGTGTTTTTCAACTCCTCAATCATTCATTCTTCTCCATAGCTTTGTAGTTAACGATTTGTATTATTTCGCTTATCGCCTGTTCCAGTTCATCATTTATAACCATATTTTCGTAATATTGCCACGCTGCCGCGATTTCATTACTTGCTCCGTCCAGTCTTTGCTCTATTGTTTCTGGCGTATCTCGGCTTCTCTCAGTCATGCGATGTGCCAATTCTCTCTGGTTCGGTGGAAGGATAAAAATCGTCAACGCCTTAGGATAGATCTTTTTAACCTGTATGGCTCCCTGGACGTCGATTTGCAGAATAATGGTTTTGCCCTCTTTTAGGGCCTTATCTATCAGTTCCCTCGGGGTGCCGTACAGGTTTCCAAAGACCTCCGCATATTCTAAAAATCGGCCTTGGTCTATTTGCTTTTGAAACTCATCTCTTGAAACAAAACGATACTCCGCCCCGTCAATCTCATTCTCTGCTTTGGGCCGGGTAGTTATCGATATGGACTGGAGGGCATCTGTCCTTTTGGCTACCTCTTTGCATATCGTGGTTTTCCCTACGCCGGAGGGACCGCTTATTATCACCAACATACATTTTTGTTTTTGGCTTTCGCACATTGTTTACTGTTATTCAATATTCTGGACCTGTTCTTTAAGGCGGTCAATATAGCATTTTATTTCCACCACACAATGGGCGATTTGGGCATCGGCTGCCTTGCTCGCTACCGTGTTGGCCTCACGCAGCAGCTCCTGCGTAATAAATTCGAGCTTTCGGCCGGGGTACTTATCCTGCCTGCAACTACTCAAAAACTGCTCCAGATGTGAATCGAGACGCGCGATTTCCTCGGATATGTCAGCTCGCTCTGCAAAAATAGCTACCTCTCTTGCCAGTGTTTCTGCATCCAGTTTCAGTTTTGCCTCGGAAAGTAATTCGTCCACTCTCTTTTGCAGCCGATTGTGGTATTCCCGGATCACATTTCCAGTCTGCCGCCGTATCTGTTCAATCTTTTCTCTTATATGCTCACAATGCCCCATCAGGTCCGCAGCCAGTGCAGTCCCTTCCTGCTCACGCATTTTTTTCAATTGCTCAACCGCAAGTTGTGTAACATGCAGAACTGCCTCTCTGTATTTCTCGACCTGTTTTTCGTCCGGAATAGCCGGTTTAAGAATCCCAGGCAACGCCAGAATGGAACCAGTGTCTATATTAACCTCAGTCCCAATTGTATGTACCACTGAAGTCAGCTTTTCAACGGCCTTTTTCAGTAACGATTCGTCGATTTCCCACGCTACTGTTGCAGAGTCGTTTTTGAATCTTAGCGTGTAATTCACGCTGCCCCGACGTAAATTATTACGCAGAAATTGTTCTATATCCGATTCTAAAAAAGCGAGCATTTCGGGCAGTTTTATGTTCGTCTTAAAATATCGGTTGTTTACCGTTTTTATCTCAACGTAGTAGTTTATATCGTCGAAATGGCCTTCCGCATTACCATATCCTGTCATACTGTCCATTTGATTCTACAACCTTAAAGGTAATTTGATTTTGCCCGGCGGTTTTTATTGACTGACCGGCCTGGTAGTTTCCTGACTACCCTGATTTAATCCTGCCCCCGCATCTTCTTCCGGCGCACCTGGTATTTGGTTCAGTTTCTCAACCGGCAGGCTTTCAGCAGGTCTCTGAATTGGTGATGGTAGGGCCTCCACCTGTGTAACTGTTGGTTTATAAAATAAACCCATAATAACAGCCAGAAACAGAAATAATCCGGTCATTGCGATTGTTACCCATGTCAGGAAATCGCCTGTCTTAGAGCCAAAAAGTCCACCAGCCGCGCCACCGCTAATTGATGCGCCTAAACCGCCGCCCCTGCCCTTTTGTATCAGGATTATTATTACCAGCGCTATGGCTGTGAGGATAAATAAAACGCTGACAATCTGCATAGTTAAGCTTACCGCCGCAAGTGGAAGATTCATTTTTTTCCTCTTTTATAGTTGAATTACTTGTCTATTTGGCTCGCCACGATGCCTTAATGATAGCTACAAAATCGTCCTTTTTCAAGCTGGCGCCGCCCACGAGTAGGCCGTCAACGTCCTCCTCGGCCATCAATTCGGCAGCATTTGTCGGCTTTACTGAGCCGCCGTACTGGATACGAATGTCTTCGGCAAGTTCCTTCCCGTACATTTTTTCGATAAGAGCCCGAATCATTTGGTGGACCTCTTCGGCTTGTCCTGAAGTAGCTGTTTTTCCCGTCCCAATAGCCCAGACAGGCTCATAAGCTATCGTTATGGCAGAGACCTTCTCAAGCTCCAAACCGGCCAGACCGTTTTCAATTTGTCTCGTTACCACCGTCTCGGTCTTGCCGGCTTCTCTTTCCTCCAATAGTTCACCTACACAGAAAATTGGAAGCAGGCCGCTGTTGATTGCCGCTGTCAGCTTCTTGTTAATTAAATCGTCCTTCTCACCAATCACGTGCCTTTTTTCAGAGTGACCTATGATAACATACATGCAGCCAATGTTTTTTAGCATCTGGCAGCTTATCTGGCCTGTAAAAGCTCCATCTGCCTGGTAATAGACGTCCTGAGCACCAAGAGCAACGTTGGAGGCGCTGACGGCTTTGGCAACTTGCTGCAGGTACACGAATGGCGGGCATATCGCTATATCAAGTCTATCGGTACCGAGCTGCTTTAACTCACTGACAATGCCTTCTGCCAAAGACAAGCTGCTTTGACTGTTTGTGTTCATCTTCCAGTTGCCCGCTACGAATGGTTTTCTCATTAAAACTCTCCTGATAAGAACGCCCGTTTTGATGGCCGGCCGGCAAGGCTATAACAATTGTGTTGCTTTTGGAAAACTGCCGAGCACCGAAAGCTGAAGGCAATGCTGTCGTGCTAACTCTATGCCCTTGCTGACATTTGCGTCGTTTTTATGTCCTTGGCAGTCCATAAAGAAATAATACTCCCATTCCCTCTTTTTGCTTGGCCTTGACTCGATTTTCGTCAGGTTTACTCCGCTTGACTTAAATACACTCAGAACATCTGCCAAGGCACCGGCCTTATGTGCCGTGCTGAACAGCAAAGCTGTCTTATCCTCTCCGGTCTGTTTGGCGTCTTCTTTACTGATTATTAGAAACCTTGTAACGTTGTTGGCGTTGTCTTCGATATTTTCACAAACTATCTTCAGGCTGTACAGCTCGGCGGCAATGCGTGAGCCTATTGCCGCCGCACGCGTTTCGTTTCCTGCCATTTGTGCCGCCTTAGCGCTCGAAGCAACCGCAATGGTTTTTGTCTCTTTGAATGTTGCGCTAAGCCAGTTTCGGCATTGAGCAAAAACTTCCAGTTTTGAATAGACCTTGTCAATTTCCTGCAGGGGGCAGTTCGCCAGCAGGTTATGATGAATCCCCATCAGTACCTCGGCGCAAATCATTACATCCGTATCTATCAGCGCATCGAGCGTTTCTATAACTCCTCCCCCGGCTGAATTCTCCACGGGGACAACTCCGAGGTCACAGTGTGTTTTGCTGACTTCTTCGAATATATTCCTTATGTCCATCACTGCTTCATAATCTACGCTTTGACCAAATTTCAGCATAGCCGCCGTATGTGTGAAGCTGCCTTCCGGTCCCAGATAGGCAATCCTCAACGGCCGCTCCAGAATGAACGAGCCGCTCATCATCTCACGCCAGATAGCTGTAAGGCACTTATCCGGCAGGGGACCTTTATTGGCCTTGATTATCTTTGCAAGCACTTCTTTCTCGCGGTCCGGCGAGTAAACGGGCTTGTCACCCTGGTTCTTTATTTTGCCGACATCCACCACGATCCGGGCGCGCTGGTTCAAAAGCTCTACCAGCTTGCTGTCAATTTCATCTATCTGTTTTCGCAACTCTTCAAGAGACATAATGTAAAACCTGTAAAGATTATGACTTTTAAATCTTCGCCAAAACCAGCCTCATTGTAGTGGCTCATTAGTTAACACAAATTTAAACTTGCGTCAATGAAAATGGCTGTTAGATATTAGATTACTATGAAATATGTGATTTTTAAGACGAAATGGGGCTGGTTCGGCCTGCTTGCCGACGAAGAGGGTCTTATTCGCACGTTCCTACCCACCACAACCAGGTCGGTAGCACAGGCCGGTTTACTTTCTGGCTTTGATAGTACCGAGTTTGATAAAAGGCTTTACAGGCCGATTCAGGACAGGATTATCGCCTATTTTGAGGGCGAAATGGTCGATTTTGATGCGAATACACCTGTTTTTTTGCAGAATCTGACGCCTTTTACCCGTTCAGTGCTCCTGACCTGCCGCGGCGTACCTTATGGCCAAACTTCAACCTACTTGGCCCTGGCAGCGGCCGCAGGTCGGCCTAAAGCCGTTCGTGCCGTCGCCAATGCCCTGGCTCGAAATCCACTACCTCTGATTGTTCCCTGCCATAGGGTAATCCGTAGTAATGGCAAAATCGGCGGCTTCTCCGCCCCCGGCGGAACCCGCATTAAATCGGGACTTATCGAATTTGAAAAATACACCTTGGCCGGCACAAAGAAGGCATAATCATCATTCAACTACCGGGAAAGCTGTGTGTTTACGATTTGAATTGTTGCTTGGCTTGGTGAAGAAAAGGCCATACAACTTAATGAACTATGAAAATCATTCTTCCTTAATGGTAGGTAAATTTTCATCAATGCCCCAATTAAGAGTATCAATCTGGTCGGGTGTAATGAATCTCGCTGTGCCATCATTAAGTAAAACATTGCAGCCTGGAGGTTCATGGTGATCGAAAACCATAAGCTCAGACCCGCCGTGCTGGTTCCAGCCGGAATCCGCCTCGAAAAGCAACACAACATCATTCGGTGATTCCGGCGTGCAAATTGGATTCATAGCAAAATCACAAAGTGCTTCATCATGATTATGACACATAAATCTCTTAAATATACTTTGTTCAACAACATCTTTAGCTTTAATATGATAAGCCAGAAGTAAATCATTCCAGTAATTCGGGTCAGGATAAGGTCTGATTGGCTTAAATAATGTTGAATATCCTTTTTTGATAAATTTAGTATAATTATCTAAGTCAAAACCAAGCCTTTCAATATTTGCTGCACACTCTGCTCTATGAACCAACGGTTGCATTTCAGGTAATATACGGTAGAATTCTTTTTGAAGATTTTTCAAAGAAAAGAAACACCCATATTTACCTAATAATAAATTATCTTCTGCTAATACTGTAAATGTACAGATTTGCTTGTCATTTTTAAACACATAAAATACTGTTCCCCAGTAAGTAATATAGCTTGAAACAGGGGTACCCACATGATAATCAGACTGATTAATTAAATTCGAAAGTGATTTAAGCACAGTTCTGTCAGTAATCACTAATTCTGTACGATACTCTGTTTTTTTGTCATATAAAATACTTTTTATATCTCCGTGATAACCTGAAGAAAGAGCTATCACTCCCAGCATCCCTGTAGGAATGGTGATTTTTACGCTGTCGCAACTGTCTATCATTTTCGCGTAGGAATGTATAATATGTAGTGAATAAACACGCCAGCTCAACCAGGAAAAGCATGGAAATAAAAATAATCCCCCAAAAAGGGCACACAGAAAGAGTCGTTTCCTGAATAAGTTAGTATGCTTAATTCTATATATAACGTATGCGATGATTAATGACAGGACCAGCAATATCAGATAAACACAAAAACCACATAATAAAGAAAAAGAATGCATTTCGTTTGAAAATTGAATCATATTTTATGTGCTCTCTAAACCTTAATATGAATCAAGTTTTTTGTATATTATAACCTGCAATAGTAATCTGTGCCGCTTTTTCCAATATCCCTGCCTTGTTCTCAATTCAATACCAGTAAGCGTAAATATAGACAACTTTGTTATCTTCATCGACGAAAGCTGTGTATCCTCGCTCATTAGTGTTTTTGATAAGCGTCCCGGCCCCTAAAGAATTTATATCGAACAACTTCTCGAACTTATACTCTTTTTCCCAATACAGGACATCCGGGAAAAAAGTGTAACCGGCGGCCTTTACCCCTTCAAGGTAGTTACGGTCTGCCTTGGTTACGGTCGCATTTTTTGATAAGAATTCCACCAAAGAGTTTACGTCACTTGGACCCAATTCAGACCTGACGAAAATACAATAGTCGCGTCCACCTTCAAAAAAACCTTTGGCATTTGAAATTTTAACAGGAAATTCCAGGCCTGTTACGCGTTCTAGTGCTGGTGCTATCCAGTTTTGCGGCAGCGGCCTTACTGGGATATAAGTATTGGCTATATAGGTAAGAATCAGTTTTTCAGGATAAAACGCTACATAAATCGCCGTCAGAATTAATAATGCGATTAATATAACAATAATAATTCTCATAATTTAATTCCCATAAAACTCTTATGGTCAAGGCTCGCAGTTTTTTCATATTAATCAGGTCAAGTTCCCTGTCAAATGTTCATCTTTTGTGTCTTTCCGCCGTAGAATTAACCTCCATAGCAGCCGGAAAACGTTCGGCAAAAAACCAAATAGTATTGGAAGCGTCAGCAGGAAGGCTTTCAGTTTTGTTACTATTTTTCTCGCCTCGTTATAACGTACTTCATACGGTAGCAAATCGGCTTCTGTTAGGAATGTAAGATTATCAATACGTCTCGCTATTATGCTTTCCAGTTCGGGTACTGTATTAATGGGATAATGCAGATTGCCTTGTAATTTGTTGACGGCAAACCAGCCTTTGGCTGTGTTACCAATAATCCAGTTATCTACCAGGGCCACCTTGTCTATTGTTTCAGGATAAATCAATCTTGAGGGCATTTGGTCTCGAACGTCTATTCCTGGCTTGAGATAGAATAAATATCCGGGGAACCATATCTCGTATCCACCACCGACATCAAAACGGGGATCAAGGCAGTAAATTGCAAAGGTTAAAGAAGTCAATGGTTTCCAGGCTATAGCCGCAATTATTACTCCTAATACGAAGCGTATCAAAAAACCAGTGTAAGCTTTATTCTTACATTTTTTCCACATTAGTACTTTCCGCCGTTCGATTCTTTATATTTATTCTAAAGGTTTTAGGACTGCTTGTATGATAAAAATCCCTTTTCTATAGAGTTTTAATACATACTTGGTATGTTCTGACTTTCCAATAAGAAGAGTCTGAATTAGGTTAAAATTGCTGGTTTCCCATTCTTCTTTGATTAATCGAGGTATAGAAACAATTAAAATAAGTGTTCCATAATCAGCGACAGGGCATAGCAACGCATAGTACCTGGTTTTTTCAAAAAGTGCCAGACCAAGGCCGAGAAAAAGCGCGCCAAAGAGGGGCACTGAGGAAACGAACTTCGTTGTTTCCCACGATAGGTATATTGTAGCCCAATTACTTAGTGAAATAATACTTCCTAAACCTATTGCAATTATTGCGAGAGTTTTCATAAACGTGATTGGTCAGTCATTTCGTTTATTGTAAGAGCTAAAATCAAATATGCTTCTTCCATGCGTAATATTTTAAAATCGCCATGACAAGAATAGGCAAAAGAAAAATAGAAAAAATATGAATAAAAAACAATATTAAGAAAAATATTGCAAAGGTCATCCAGGATATGCCTTGGTATTTTATCAGAAGAACACCAATTAAATATGGTATTAACGGAGTTAATACAATCGGTGAAGGAGATTCAGTTTTTATGCTCTTAAAGTACCAGTATAGGTTCACTATATCCATCAGCAAACCAAAACTCATTATGAAAAGTGCTATACCCACAATCATAGTGCCGGACTTCCAAAATAGTTCGTAACTTATAGATACGCTGGCCGGTTTTAAGCTTATTCCATCCTGGTGGGTGTTTCAGAGTATTAACCGGCCTAAAAATGTTCGGTCACTCCTGTATTTACTCATAAATTAAGATTTCATTTTTCTTACGCCGTCTATTTACTACCATGTAAATAGTTTATCACAGTCCCGTCTGTTATCTTGTAATCTTGACCATTGGACGACTTAATCTTAATAAATAACCATACACCCTCTGCCTTCAGTAAATACTCAGAGGACAGAGATGCTACAAAATACCATTTATCTGACAAATTTGTCAATTGACTAAAAAAATCCCTACCATAGGATAATCAGGAGTAATGGTAAAATCGGCGGCTTCTCCGCACCCGGCGGGAAAAAACTGAAAAAAGGTTACTCAAATATGAATGTTTCGGGCTAATCAATTGCAAAAGTGCCTAATCTGAAGTATCTGCGTATGATGCTAATTCTTTTACAAGCCATTACTTATTTGAGTTGCTTCAAGGCTGGCTTTTTGAAAGCACCATAGAGTTTGTGGAATTACCGCATCTTTTCGAATTCAACCCCTGGTCTGTTTGTCCGTTGTAACAAGGCATGTAGCACAAGTGCCAAAACAGGTTTCTGCAAAATTGACGAAAAAAAGCCATATCTTAACTTAGCGTAATAGCTTATTGACAAGAGACTTACAGAAAGGCTACTCCATAAAAAGCAAAAATGGGAAAATTTTTGCAAAAAAATGTAATATATACTTGACATATAGTAATGTATCTTTTACATTATGTGCAATATAGTATACATGTACTAAGAAAAATAGCGATTATGAGAGACAAAATGTTATGAATAGAGCACAGAAAATAGCGTGGTTCAATCTGATTGTCCTATGTTTGGGTATTATCCTTGCCGCCATAGCGGTCGGGATTCTGAGTGCCTTGGCGGGAATGCCGTGTGCCCTCCACGGTTTAGGATTTGGCGGCTTGGTGTTGCTCTTACATTGCTGGGGCCTGTCCTTTTCAGCAAGAAGCGAGGCGAAGGCACAGTTGGTTTTGACGAGCGCGATGATTTGGTTCATAGAAGAGCCCTTCTCGCCGGCTTTACCTCGTTGTGTTTCTTCTTTGTTGCCGTCTGTATAACAGCCTGGCTTATCCTTGGAATAGACGGTTCAATCTCCATTGACGCGTTGTTCAAAATTGGCTAATGGGGATATATTGTTTTTAGGCTTGTAGAATCTGTAATGATTCTGGCTCAATATGGTTGGAGGTACAAAAATCATGAATAGTGCACAAAAATTCGCATGGTCTAATCTGATTATAATAGCAATAACTATCACACTCAGCGGAACGATTACTCTTTTGTTTACACCACACCACGGGATTCCACTTATGGGATTGTTAGGGTTTTTGGGTATATCGAGCGCGGTCTTCCGGAAAAAACGACGTCAAGGCGGAACGAATTTTGATGAACGAGACCGTTTGATTTACGAAAGGTCTCTTACTGCTGCACATTCGGTTTTTTGGCCTTTCTTTGTCGCTGCCTGTATGCTTCCGTGGCTTGCCTTCAGGTCGAGCGGCTCTGCCCCCGTTTATGTGCTACCTATGATACTTGGTGGTGGAGGTGTAATTGCAGTTGTGGTGCAATCTTTGGCGATTCTGATTCAATACGGCCGGGGGCCGAAGGAGAAAAATCATGAATAAATATCAAAAAATAGCATGGTTTAATTTAATCGTAATAATGACAACAATTATTATTACTACAACAGCGATCGCAATAGAATTCCGCATACGCGGTTATTCAACAATCGGACTGTGGTTTATAGGAATTCTGGCGTTGTTAAAGTTCACGCCGTTTATGTTTAAGAAACCGGAAAGCCGAAGCGGGGTGGTCTGCGATGAGCGTGACAGTTTAATCCGAAAAAGAGCTTTATCTTTTGCTTATACAACCTTCTGGATAGTTTTCGTTCTATTATCTTATCTGTTGTTTATCATCATCGGGCCAAAAAATTCCGTGCCAACGATGACACTGCCATTGATGGCTTTTGGAGGAGCACTTTTTATGAAGATTGTATGCTCAGTAGCAATTCTGGTTCAATATGGCCGGGGAGAAAAAGATGGCTAACAATGAGATTAAGAACCAGGTACGCAGATTGCGTTTTGAAAACGGGGAGATGACGCAGCAGCAGTTGGCTGACAAGGCAGGTGTTACCCGGCAGACAATAATCGCGATTGAAGCGGGCAAGTATTCACCATCACTTACCTTGGCATTCAGAATAGCCCGGACCTTTGGAGTTAGTGTAGAGCAGGTATTTCAATATGAAAAACAAGAACCTTAGGTTGTGTTGCCGATGTGATGGAAGTTCGGCACTTCAAATTAGCAGTCATTCTGTTATAATTAATTGTTTCAATTAGATTTGGAAGGTATTTATGACGCTGCCGGTAGTTGCAATAATTGGTCGGCCTAATGTGGGCAAAAGTAGTCTTTTAAATGCCCTGGCCGGCCGGAGAATAAGTATCGTCGAGCCAACCGCAGGCGTTACGCGCGACAGAGTATCTGCCATAATCGAGTGGAAAGAGCGTTACTTTGAGCTGGTTGATACCGGCGGCTATGGGATAGTTGATGCAGACCAGCTAAGCGAACATATTGAACAGCAGATTGCTGCGGCGATTGAATCGGCTAATCTTATATTGTTTATGGTTGACATTCGTGATGGTATTGTGCCTTTGGATGAAGCGATAAGTCGACTCTTACGCAAAAATGAACTTGGGGTTATCGGCGTTGCCAACAAGGCAGACATCGCAAAAATGTTTCCGGCTGCCGGTGAGTTTTCTAAACTTGGTTTAGGCCAGTTTCTTTGTATCTCGACAAAAAACAATCTTAACAAGGCTGTTTTGCTCGACAAAATTTTTGAGAAACTTGAGCATCTAAAGTCAGAGGTACCACCGGAGCCGGTGATGAAAATAGCCATAGTCGGCAAGCGCAACGCCGGTAAAAGCACATTAGTAAATGCAATGGTCGGCTCAGAAAGGGTCATTGTCAGTGAAAGACCGGGCACAACCAGAGATGCTATCGATGTGCGGTTCGAAAAGGATGGTAAAACCATTCTTGTTATTGACACCGCCGGGATAAGAAAGAAAAGTAAAATAGCCGACAGTATTGAGTTTTACAGCTTTGCTCGAGCGACAAAGTCAATTCGCCGGGCCGATGTCGTTTTGTTTTTAATTGATGCTACGGTAGAAGTTTCGCAGGTTGACAAAAAAATCGCAAGATTTATTGCAGACGAATATAAAAGCTGCATATTGGTGGTCAACAAATGGGACCTGGCGAAAGGAACGACTGTAACCGGTAACTATGAAGACTATTTGACTAAATTGCTGCCCGGCTTAAAATATGCGCCCATAGCTTTTACGACTGCAACAGAGGGAAAGAACGTTCAAAGCATCCTTGATCTGGCGGCCGAAATTTTCAAGCAGACAACATCGTTTATACAGACCGGCAAATTAAACAAGGCGTTTGAAACGATAAAGGCCGAAGGAGTCGGCGCAACCAGACGAAGTAAGGGTGGCTGGCCGAAGATTTACTATGCCACGCAAATTGCCGCAAGGCCCGTGACCATCCTGATGTTTGTAAACAGGCCGGAACTGTTTGAAGAGAATTATCGCCGATTTATTACAAACAGGTTAAGAGAGCTGCTACCGATAGCCGAGGTGCCGATAAGGCTTCTGTTTCGCACCAGACGAGATTGATTTTGTTTTTGGATTTGAGGAGAACCTGGAATGGATACTTTATTGTTGATTGTTCTTTGCACAGCAGGTTATATCGTTGCTTACAACACTTACGGGCGGTTTCTTGCCAAGAAGATATTTAAGCTGGATAAGAACGCTCCTGTTCCCTCTCTTACGCTTTCGGACGGCATCGATTATGTCCCTGCCCGAAAGCCGGTAATCTTCGGCCATCATTTCACCTCAATAGCAGGCACGGGGCCGATTGTCGGGCCTGCAATCGGCATCATTTGGGGTTGGCTGCCCGCGGTCCTGTGGGTATTTCTCGGCAGCATCCTGATGGGTGCCGTACACGACTTCGGAACACTCGTGGTCTCAATGCGCAATGAGGGCAAGAGTATATCCGAAGTCGCCGCCAAGTATATCAACAGGCGCGTGCGCTTCATTTTTTTTGTGATAGTCTTTCTGGCCTTATGGATTGTTATCGCTATATTCGGCGTTATTATCGCTGTGGTCTTCCAGATTTATCCCGAATCAGTTCTGCCGGTCTGGCTGGAGATTCCAATCGCCGTCGCTCTCGGCTGGGCGGTTTATAAGAAAGGGGCAAATCTCGCGCTTGCTACCCTCATGGCCGTGGCTACTATGTATCTGACCGTCAGCCTTGGTGCTTATCTCGAGATTCGCTGGCCCGGCCTGCTCAGTATGCCCGAAGGGACCTTTTTACCCCCAACCGGACTCTGGACAATCGTTCTTTTGTTATATGCCTGGATAGCATCCACGCTGCCGGTGAATATGCTTTTGCAGCCCAGAGATTACATAAACGCCTGGCAGTTGTTTATAGCAATGGGGCTTTTGACCTGTGGAGTGGTAGTAGCCTCAGCGACCGGTAACCTTCCGCTGGTGGCGCCGGCGGTTAACCTTTCTCCGGCACAGGCCCCGCCGATATGGCCGTTTATGTTTGTCGTAATTGCCTGTGGCGCAATCAGCGGCTTTCATTCATTGGTCGCCAGTGGTACCAGTTCAAAGCAAATTTCCAGTGAGTCCCACAGTCTGTTCGTTGGTTACGGCTCAATGCTGATGGAAAGTGCTCTGGCCGTGCTGGTTATTGTATGTGTGGCGGCAGGTATAGGAATGGGTCAGGAAACACTCGAGGCCGGACAAGCCGTCTGGCAGCAGTATTACAGCTCCTGGGCAGGTGAGAAAGGCCTTGCTACCAAGATAGCTCCCGTGGTTGGTGGTGCCGCCAATATAATGACCTCGATTTCCTTGCCTAAGTCAATAGGTATAGCCGTGATGGGCGTCTTCATCGCCTCTTTTGCCGGAACCACTCTCGATACCTCGGTCCGAATCCAGCGCTATGTTATAGGCGAGTTAACGACAGAGCTGAGGATGCCGTATCTTTCTAATCGCTGGGTTGCAACTTCCCTGGCCGTTGGAAGTGCTGCTGTGCTGGCATTCGCCACCGGCGCCAATGGAATGGGTGCAATGAAACTGTGGCCTTTATTTGGAACAGCCAATCAACTATTGGCAGCCCTGGCACTTCTGGTTGTCACAATGTATCTCAGAAGCAGGGGCCGAGCGGCATTCATAGTAACTGCTGTACCTTGTCTTATTATGTTGACCATAACAAGCTCTGCTATGATTCTGAGTGAGAAAAGGTTTATCGCCTCGCAGAATTGGCTTCTGACAACAATCGGGGCTGGGATTTCCATCCTGGCGTTATGGATGATTATAGAAACCGTGATTCTTTTCTTTAAGAGCCCGGCGGCGACAGCTGACTCTGGGGGCTCAGCGGTATCAGCTTAAATCGAACCTTGGGAGATTGTTGCTGGGTCGCTCGGATCTCATCTTTCTGTACAAACTCGGGCGGGAAGTTATAAACCAACTGTCTCAATATCGGTTCAGTCACTTTTATGTCCTCGTCTTCGATGAAAAGCAGCAGCTTGAATGAAGTCTTTTCATATGCTGCTTTTGCCTCTGGCGTGGCCTTAATTCCAATCGTGCTGGGGCCTCTTTCTGTCAGTTCTACATCGAATTTACCAAGCAAATTCTCGCTGAGTGTAAAGCCGATAGTTGCCGGGATGCCGTAATCCTGTAGGCGCTCTTTCATAGCGGATAGTTTGATTTGCACACGCGTATCGCTGTACTGGAAGTTACCGGGTCCAATTTCAATATACGGCCTGGCCGAAATCGCATCCAGCCGCGCCTGGTTAATTTGCTTGCTTGTCAGGCGAATCATCGCCTTGAGTTGCTCACCCATCCAGACCTCAGGGACCGGCATCTTAACTCGCGGTGGGTCTATTGATTCAACATCCACTACAGGCAGCCGATTTTCGTCCAGGCATTCGACAGGGAGATTTTTTTCCACCAGCTTAAGTACCGTAACACTTACTGTACTTGGTTCACAGGACTTTACTTTCAACCCGAGCTTTCTTATCTCGACATTTTTCTGCATAAGCCCGAGTAAATCCAGAGGATATTCGTCAGTGGGCACCTCTATTTTTTCCTTCTCCGGGTCAAAATGGAAACTAAATGTCAATGAACGGTCCCTCAGCTTTCGTTTCACCTCTGTTATTCTTGAGACAGGTCCGGATAGGCTTATTCTGAAATGCGATGTGGAATCATTGTTGAAGTTAACCCACAGTTTAGGATTTGCCGACGGGTCAGCAGAAAGACTGGCTGAGACTCCGGACAATTCCTCGTCCAGCGCGCGGTCAGCCCAAACCCATATCAACAAGGTTATAAATATAACGACTGCTATTTTTTTAATATTGTGCAACATTGTTCGTCTGCCGGTTTTGAATCTCCGAGATTATACATTTTTCGGATTTTTTACCGAGTTTTTCTTTTGTACTTTCCAGAATCTCTCGACAAAAGGCATAGTCTCAACCATTGCCGTTGTAAGATGCTTTCTCAATTGCGAATCGGATATACCTCTTACCAGATTACCATTGACTGCCAGTGAGACTGTTCCACTTTCTTCGCTGACCACGACTACAGTTGCATCTGAACCCGTGGTGATGCCGATGGCTGCTCGATGCCGTGAGCCGAGCCTCATCTCATTTGCCGAATCGCTCTCTGCCAGTGGTAGCTGGACTCTCGCTGCAACTATTCTATCGCCCTGGATTATCACAGCCATATCGTGTAAGGTCGTTCCCGGATAAAAAATAGTTTCCAGTAGCTGTGCTGTTACCTTCGCATTAATACGTACTCCGGTGTCGATAAATTCTCCCAGCCCGACCTGCTGTTGTATAACAATTATCGCGCCGGTGCGTGTCGCTGAAAGTTCTTTTACTGCTGTGATAATCTCTTCTACTGTCCGCGAAAGCTGTTGAGACGAGCTTCTCAGGAACCTGGGCTGACCTATACGTATCAATGCTCTTCTGATTTCAGGTTGAAAAGCGGCAACTGCGATGATTAACACAGTGATTAAAAAGCCCTTGTAGAGGTATTGGAGACGTTCGAATACAAATTGCTCGACTACGAAGTTAAGGATTAGTGAGCCTGCAATTAGAATGAAAATAACGCCTCTGAACAGACGTTCTCCACGGGTCCCTTCGAGAAAATTTACCGCCCAGTAGACCACTAAGCTGATGAAGAGCAACTCGACAATTACAACAGCCTTATTATAAGTGCCGATTCGATAGAGATAATCGATGATTGTTTCCACGCCCAAATCCCAATTGTCCGGGATGCAGCCCGCCAATAATTCACTTTATACAACTTTTTTAGATAGAGCCTTCTCATCGATGCTCTGGCTGACGCCGGCAATATCGCCCGCGCAGGCCTTTATGCGTGCAACTTCACACCCCTCCCCCGGTATACTGCCGTTGGCATAACTTAGCGGATTCTTTTGTCGCTCAATCTGGTTGGCTGATCCATTAGCAGAAGGGCATCGAAATCGTCCGCAAGTTGTTGCCTTGAAAGCTCGAGTTGGCGTAAATGCCTTCTTTGTCCCTCTGCAGCCGTTTCACCTTGTCCTATAATCGTGCTGCCGCAGCCGGCGAAGCACAAAATACAACCTAACAGTATCACCAGGAGTATTAATCCAGCGTTATTTTTCATCTTTTCCCTCAAGCTCCTCCACTGCGGTCTTTGGACCGTAATATCTTAATAGACTTATATTTACTATTCTTATTTTAACAACGATATCTGCCGTTGTCAACGAAAAAAATCCAAAAGCTGGAGGACTTTCTCACAGACTTTACCACATTGCCAGAGTGATTATTTTTTGCCGCTGATAATCTTTCACAAAATACCCGTACCGAAATTTCCGATACAAAGGCAGAGAGATTGATTCATAGTTCCTATAATATATAGCCTGAGCGGTGCTTATGGAAAAACAGCAAAAGGTTACTGCAGGCCGTCGTAAGGCCCGGAGAAAGACCGTTAAGCAGAAGTCCCTCGTCCCCGGTACCCCCCGGCTGCTTGATGAGATTACCTGCCTTGTTCAGCGGTTTAACTGCCTTGATATTAAGCTTGTAGCCGAAGTCTGCGTTAACCAGATTCGTTCACTTGTCAATGCTCGACTTGCTTCTCTGTATGTTCTGGACGAGGCCAGCGATATCTTACACCTGACCGGACATAATCATAAGTTCCCGATAAATAATATAGTATCACTCAATCAGAATCCTCCTCCACCTATGGTAACGGCGATCAGAACTAAACGGTTATTGTTGGTCGATAACATTGACACGTATAATAGGCCGATAATCCGAAAATCACAAAGGCAGTTCGCTACAAATTACAAAACAAAAAGCTGCGTTATTGCTCCCCTCATTTGTCAAGGTCGTGTTATTGGTGTCCTGAACCTGGCCGACAAATTGCATGGAGAGCGATTCACTTCAGAAGATATTGCGGTCATAGAGCTTTTCCGACAATTGGTCGGGGCTTCGATTGGCAATATCAAGCTATTTGAAAAGACACAACGGCAGGCCAAGACTGATGGTCTGACCGGTCTGGCTAATCACCGCACATTTTACGAAACCCTTGAAAAAGAGCTGCGCCGTTCCCAGCGCTACGGCGGCAAAATTTCAGTTATTATGGTCGATGTAGATAACCTCAAGCCGATAAATGATACTTACGGCCACCGTGCAGGAGATATGGCTATAAAGAAAATCAGCCGAAAAATTACCGAATGCATCCGGCAGATTGACACCGCTGCACGCTATGGTGGCGATGAGTTTGCCATTATTCTGCCGAATACTACACTGGATGCAGCTGTTCTTGTCGGCGAACGTATGGTTGAGCTGGTTGCCAAGTCTCCATTAGTCTGGGAAAATCAACACATACCATTATCTATCAGCGTTGGATTAGGCGATTACGAGCCTGAAAGTTGTCCGGAAGATATTACAAATCGTTCTGATGAGGCGCTTTATCACGCAAAGCAGGCCGGCAAGAACACCGTAAGGATTTTCCACCCCGAGGAAACTCCCAGAAATAACCATCATTTTACCCCTACTCCGATGGAAAGATAATTTAAAAGAACTGCAAATCGCAGAGCTTCGGAATTTTCCTCCTAAAAGAAGATTTCTGTTTACTTTTGTTGTTGAAACTTTGAGTAACGCCGAGTCACTAAATATCCACCTGCAAAATCTGTTTTATTTGTGTGGAGAGTTGTTCAATTTGCTCTTCATCAAGGTGTGGATTTGTTACTTCGACTATCTCACTATTACCAACTACTCTCAGCCGCCATATCTCTTTACCCTCTTCAATCCTGCATGAGTCGTATTTCAGGCGTCTTTTCCTCATTAATATTAATGTCAGAACAAATCTGAAGTTTGTTTTTTCCTGCTCACTCTCCCTGCCTAATCGCTCAAAGAAGGCCATCAGCATGTTGTCATCAACGAAGAGTTGTTTCTTTTGTCCGGTAGCTGCAAGCCTGCTTTTCCAGTAGCAATAAACCTTCGGGTTTTCAGCTTGCCAGTATTCCGCACAGTAATCCCGCCTTTGCAAGCCTTCTTCTGTCTTCACTAAGGTAGCAAAGTACTCTTCACCCGGTTCGATTTTTTTACCTGTTCCGCAACACTGCCCAAGCGGCTTATTTACTTTCCACTCATCCATTTTTTCTACTCTCTACATACTATTGGGCCGGAATTTTCCAGATAATTAACGGCCGGCCATATTTAATTTATTGTTTAATTGTATCTTTTGATTTACTACGTTGCGCCAGCGCAGAGGCTAAATTTTTACTGGCTTCAGAAAAGTCCGGTTTTAACCGAAGCGCCTCTCTATAATACTCAATTGCCTCATCTATTTTGCCCTTCAATTCGAAAGCTAAACCCAGGTTGTAATAAGCTTCAGGAAAATCCGCTTTTAGCCGAATGGCTTCTTTGTAATACTCAATTGCCTCATCCAGCTTTCCTTGCTCCATAAGTGCCATACCCAAGTTGGTATGTGCTAAAGGATAATCTGGTTTCAGCCGAATCGCATCTCTATAGTATTTGATTGCCTCGATCGATTTGTTCTGCTGCATAAGTGTGTTACCTGCGTGATAATACGCTTCGGGAAAATCCGGCTTCAGCCTAAGAGCTTCGGAAAAACATGCCATTGCTTTATCATTAAAACCCTGCCGGCTAATCACAATGCCAACCGAGTTGAAAAACTCAGGCTCGAAATCTATCTGTTCCTGACAAAATGGTCCTGGCAGAGTTGATAATAAAATCGTCCCAAGAACCACAGCGGCCATTATCATAACCTCTGGCCGCCGCTTCAGCATAATCATTTTTTTTATACTAACCAGCCCGGCCGCAGCAAGGATTGCAAGAATCGGAACAATTGGCACCCTGTATCGGCCTGTAACAAAAACCAGAATGACGGACAAGGGATACAATATAATAAAAAGTGTCACTATTGCCGGAATGCGTTTCCGGTTTAAAATTACACCTAATACAGCCAGCGGAATAATTAGCCCAAATGGAAATCCAAATCCACCAGCTTTCCATGTCAGCAGGCGGAGTAAGCGCGACCATTTACCAAACATATATATACTTACATTCCTCGGGATTTCTCTTGAGCATACAAATTCCAGCGTCTTGCGTCCCAATCCCTGAGCAAAATCAAGTGGTTGACTTTTCACATATTTTATCACTTGTTGCTTGAAGAATCTGTCGTAATCCCAGATGTCGGCGTGCACACCATATTGTGACGGGAGTTTGAGCATCTCATCCCATTCTTTGCCGGGTTTAGCAGTTAGTGTCTGGCAGTAATTTGGATTATTACCAATATATAGGTTAATTCCACTGGAAAAAGGAAGAATCGAAAATCTATCGATAGTAAACATAGCCGCAACGCCAATCGGCACCATAATTAGTCCAATCCCTGATAAAATAGCGCCGAGCCTTATTGTAAGTGACAATCCACGTTGAATTCGAAACAATAACCAGATACAACCGGCAAGAAAAAATGGGAGGAACGTCGGACGAGTAACGATACTTAAAGCGCCGCATAGGCCCAGAAAAAACCAGTGCCAACTTTTGTTTTTCTCCTTCGTTTTCAGAAAAAGCAGTACGACTACCACCACCCAAAGCGTTGCCCAACCTGTTGCCAGAAGCTGAGATTCATAAAAGAACATCGGTCCATAAAACACGGTAATAAGACCCGCTATGATGCCGGTCTTTCTGTCGAAAATTTTTGCTCCCAATCTGTAGGTCAGTGCACAGGTTAAACTACCTAACAGCACATGGATAACCTTTGCGGCAATGATTGAGTTGCCGCTGAAGAAGTAGATCACAGACAGGAAGAAAGGATAAAAAAAGGGCTGCCAGAAAAAGCTTTTTCCCAGGCCTTGGCCTTCAGCAAATTGCCTGGCTGTTTCATCATAAGTATCGGAATCGACAATTGGCGCTCGGAACGACGGATTGGCCGGACTTTCGTAAAGATAGATTAGGCGAATTGTAAGCGCAAGGGAAAAAATGGCGCAAGCAATCAAAAGGCTGCGTTTAGCAAGACTCTCTGTACTCTCAGTTTTTGTTTGACCCTCATCGCTCTTGTCAATTTCCAAATCGTCCATTTCTTCCCTTTGTTGATATAAGGATAGAGTGCCCGCTATTCTTATTCGAACTTCAGCCATTCGCATATTTTCTGTGCTGTTATTGGCCCAATTCCCCTAACTTTTTCCAGGTCTTTACAACTCTCGAACACCTGATTGCTGTCTGTTGAGGTGAATTCTCTCCGATACGCCACTATAGTCTCCGCCCGTACTATACCCACTCCTGGCAGCCTTGCCAGACTTGCTGCAGAGGCATTGTTTGGATTTATCCTGCCGGCCAGAACGTTGTTATTTTGTTCGAAAGCTCTGGTAAGATATGGCACTGCAAAAAGAGCCGTAGTCAATGTGCAAATCAGGATACTGATGATGAAAGGGAATGATTCACGGTTACTTTGTTCTAATCCGCATTTGTCAAAACCTCCATCGTACGCTTTTTTCATATCCTCGAAGCCAAAAATTATCGACTGATTATAAGTTTTTGCAGTCTGCTAAGGACATGGTATGAGTCTTTGGGCGAGAGTTGTTCGTCAAGAAGACCGTAACCGACTGCCTCGTTCGCGCCGGTGTCTGCAAATTTGGAGTATGTTACTGTATTTATAAATGGCTTACTCAGAGCAATCTTACAGAAATGCCCTAACCATTGAGCCTGTATCGGTTGGTTCCAGGGTTTATGCCAGATGCCCGCCACTTTGCTTTCATATGAATCTTTACCTGGTTGGTCGGGTACGGCAACTGCGGTTATATGCACGGGTCTGTTTGTTGCGGCGAAACGGTCCAGTATCGCTGAGATGTCCATCATATCTCTGATGTGCATACCAGCCTGGTTTTTGCCGAAGCATATCTCAAGCCCGAGTGCGTCGAAACTGATTCCGCTTTGTGTAACTATATCGGCATAGACTAACGGCGGGATTGTTTCCGGCATCGATGAATAGTACTCTCCCCACGGATGCACGATTTCTATAATCTTCAAAGACCGTGGATCGGCGGCCCGGGCCGCAAGACTTGCCGCACGCGTCATTTCCAGTATCTGTTCGAAGCTGAAGCCGAAATGATTCAGAGCATTCAGTCCACTGACGACCCGCCAGGAATGAACGTATTTGGCGTACCGGTTGACTACCTTTGAGACAAATTCATACGCCATTTCACGAATTTTTTCAAAGCCTGCTTTTTCTTTGAGAAGCCAGATGGGGAGCCATTCTTTGGAAAAACGAAGTAACGGCCCAGCACTAATCGCCAACTTCTTTCTGCCCAGTGCACTAAAGCACTCATCGACCTTTGAAAAATCGTATTCACCTTCTTGAAGTTCTATTTGTGCCCAGTTTATTGGTATTGTCACAAAGCCGAATAACGCCAGCAGCCTTTTAACATATTCTGCATTTTTAATTTGTTCGATTTCAATACAGCAACCAAGGCAGTGCCGTCCCAGTCCTCGGGTTTTAACTCTTGTATCAAACAAAAGCTCGGCATGTATTGCGGTTAACTGCTCGGAAAGAACTACGGCCTTTTTCAGTGATTCGTCTGCGAGGAGGGAGGCTTTCGCCCCGTTACCGATATTCTGGAGCGACTCGACAAACAGGTTCATTGCCTCGTGCGCAACGTTCTTCAACTCGTTATTCTCTTCGAATACGGACCAGTCCTCGCGCTTTATAGTGATTTGCATTAATTTGGCCCGCGCCAGCTCGACGTTCAGGATATAAGGCCGCTGCCTTTCCGGCAGGCGCGTTGTTGACAAATGTACTTTGCCGAAACCGTCAATTGGCCAAAGCAGCGCCAGCCCTGCCGCTTCTGGGCTGCGTTTCTTACATTCTATTAATCCTTTCTTAAAAGTTACTTCAGCCGAGGCCCGGAACGCGATGCCGTCCGCACCGAAGAGATATGCTCCGCACAATTCGAACTTATCGATGATTTTGCCGTCTTTGAAGACCTTGAATTTCACCGCTTTTTTACCTTTTTAACTTAAATGGTGAGTCAAATCGAACGCTATGTGTATCATAAAGTCAGCTCGGATTATAACAATTGTACTGCCGGAAGCAATGCAAACTTTGATTTGTTTTCTCTATGGGGGTGTTTTTGTCCCGTCTTCAGAGAAGATTCGTTTTTAACTCGATGTGCCCTTGGCGGCCAGATTAAACTGTTTCATTTGGAGCTGGTAGAGGTGGTTGTTTTGCTCTACAAGCCTGCCTATGAGACCGACCTGACTCAGCAATGTTTCTATCAGCTCAATGTTGACAAGTATGGACTCCGGCGTATATTTCGGCAGCATAATTATCACATAGCCGCAATTAGTATGTTCCGTTGCCAATTGCGATATAACGACGCCAAAATCATTTATCTGTGAAATGACCGGCTCGGCACCGTCATCTATCCTGTTGCACATCTGCTTTAGTATCTGTTCGTCGATATTGAGCTGACTGAATCTTTCAGACTCGCTGGGCCAATAATTGCCTTGCCTGTCTATTATTGCAACTAAGGGGCCGTCTTCGGGGATAATACTGAAAAGCTGACGGGCAATTTGGTCATTTAAAGTACAGCCTGAAGAAAGGAGCTCATCGTACATAGTCGAATCCTGCCTTTTTGAGCTAAATTTCGTCCTGATTAATAAACCTTTCGGCATAATCAGCGTCCGACTTTTCAAAGCAGGATGGATTTGAAGATTATTGTCATGATTTTACGGAGAAGTCCGGCCGCCAAACAATCCCCGGACTTTATCGGACGTCGATGGCTCTGCTGATTTTATAATAAGTGTTGTGTGGTGTAAGAAAATGCCGCAGGCCAAATAACTACGGCATTTTTATTTTGAATTAAATTCGATAATGAATCTATTTACCTCTCAGCCAATGTTCGGCCATAATTGCAAAATCGCAAAAATCCATTCCTCCGTCTCTGGTAAAGTCGGCCCTGTCACATCGGCAGGGACCGCAGTCGGTCTCCAGCCAGTACGCGGCGAATAAGCAAAAATCATCGAAGTCCACATCGTTGTCGAAATCGAGGTCGCCCGGATTCATACTTAAGCCGAAGATATAAGCTGAGCCGGACTTGGTGCCGTTGTCGTCGTCTAAGCCTGCCCCGATGACGGCGGTATCGCCGGAAATACCGACAGAGAGGCCGAAGTAGTCCTCCGTCGCACCGTCGGAGGCGAGAAGTTTCGTTTCCTCGCCCCAGCTTGAGCCGTTGAACCGAAAGATATACGCCGAGCCAGATAAGTCGCCGTTGTCATCGTCGCCGTATGCCCCGATGACGGCGGTATTGCCGGAAACGCTGACGGAGCGGCCGAAGTAGTCAGACGCCGCACCGTCTGAGGCGAGAAGTTTCGTTTCCTGTACCCAGTTTGCGCCATTGAAGCGAAAGATGTACGCCGAGCCGGAATTGCTGCCGTTGTCGTCGTCGTAGTGTGCCCCAATTACGGCGGTATCGCCGGAAACACCGACGGGGAGGCCGAAGTAGTCCTCCGTCGCACCGTCGGATGCGAGCAGTTTTTGCTCCTGTACCCAGTTTGCTCCATCGAAGCGAAAGATATACGCCGAGCCGGATGAGTTGCCGTTGTCGTCGTCGGCGTATGCCCCGATGAGGGCGGTATCGCCGGAAATGCTGACAGAGACGCCGAATTTATCAGCCGCCGCGCCGTCTGAGGCGGTAAGTTTTTGCTCCTGTACCCAGCTTGTTCCATCGAAGCGAAAGATGTACACTGAGCCAGAGTGGTTGACAGTATCGCCAGATGCCCCGATGACGGCAGTATCTCCGGAAACGCTGACAGAGGCGCCGAAGCGGTCCATCGCCGCACCGTCGGAGGCGAGAAGTTTCGCTTCTTCGGCCCAGTTTGTTCCATCGAAGCGAAAAATATACGTTGAGCCGGAGTTGCCGCCGTTGTCGTCGTCGCCCGATGCCCCGATGACAGCGGTATCGCCGGAGATGCCGACGGAGCAGCCGAAGTAGTCAGATTCCGCACCGTCTGAGGCGAGAAGTTTCGCTTCCTCGACCCAGTTTGCTCCATCGAACCGAAAGATATACGCCGAACCGGAGTAGTTGCCGTTGTCGTTGTCGTAGGGTGCTCCGATGACGGCGGTATCGCCGGAAACACTAGAGCGACCGAATCGCTCCTCAGCCTCACCGTCAGAGGCGAGCAGTTTGGCTTCCCACGTTGCGCCATCAAGGCCGAAGATATAAGCTGAGCCTGAGAAACTGCCGTTGTCGTCGTCAAAGGGCGCTCCGATGACCACGGTATTGCCCCAAATACCGATAGAGGCGCCAAAGTGATCATCCTCCGCGCCATCGGATGCAAAGAGTTTGTTTTTTTGTACCCAGTTTGTGCCGTCGAACCGGAAGACGTATGCAGTGGAATTATCTCGGTTCTCATGTGCACTGATAACGACTGTATCTCCGCAAATGCCTACAGCCTCGCCGAAGTAATTCCTCGATGAACTTTCGGGATGTACGAGCTTGGCTTCCTCAAACCAGTTTATGCCATTGAATCGGAAGATGTATACCGAGGAGTAAATTCCGACCTCACGTGCGCTGATAACGACTGTATCTCCGGAAATGCCGACAGTTCTGCCGAATTCCCCAAGCCTTGAGCTACTGGAAACTGATAATTTTGCTTCTTCGATCCAGCTTGAACCATTAAATCGAAAGATATACGCTGAGCCGTTAGGGTCGTGAAGGCGTGCCCCGATTACGGCAACATTGCCGGAAATAGCGACAGAGCTGCCGAAGTCGTCATATGGTGCACCATCAGATGCGAGTAATTTCGCTTCCTCGATCCAGTTTGAGCCGTCGAAACGAAATATATAAGCCGAACCGGGGCTGTTGTTGTAGATGCTGAGGCCTGTTCCGATGACTGCGACATTTCCGGAAATTGCGACGGAATAGCCGAAGTAGTCAGTCTGCGCACCATCGGATGCGAGTAGTTTGGCTTCCTGCACCCAGTTTGAACCGTCGAAACGAAAGATGTAAGCAGAGCCGGAGTAGTTGCCGTTGTCGCGGTCGCCGTATGCCCCGATGACGGCAGTATCGCCGGAAATACTTACAGAACATCCGAACTTGTCCCCCGCCGTACCGTCAGAAGCAAGTAGTTTAGCTTTTTCGTCCCAGTTCGAACCGTTGGACCGAAAAATATACGCCGAGCCTGAATGAAAGCCGTTTACGCCGTCCCTTTTTGCTCCAATGATTGCTGTATCCCCGGAAATATCGACGGAGTATCCGAGGAAGTTATATGCAGGACCGTTGGGGGAGAGTAATTTGTCCTTCTCTTCCCAGGTGGAGGTTCCATGTATAGTGTTTCTTTTGAAGCCATACGCTGAGCCGGGATTTGGGCCGTTAGTACCGTCACCATCGGAATATGCCCCGATGACCGTGATATCGTTCCAAATGCCGACAGCAAAGCCGAACCTGTCACCCGCCTGTGCATCGGATGCATGTAGGACGTAGGTTTTGCCGTGATATTCGAAGAGATATGCCGACCCGGAATTACTTCCGTTAGCATCTTTGTGATATGCCCCGACTACGGTAGTATCATAAAAAATGCTGACACTGCAGCCGAAGTGGTCATAGGCTGCACCGTCGGGAGCGAGGTATTTGGCTATCTGTGTCCATTCGGGACCAAGACACATAAAAAGATAAGCAGAGCCTGAGTAACTGCCGTTGTCATCGTCACCGATTGCCCCGATAGCGGCGTAAGAACCGTAAATGCTGAGGGAAGTGCCAAAGAAATCATATGCCGCACCGTCGGACGCGAGTATCTTTTTTTTCTCCTCCCAGTTTGTACCGTTGAATCTGAAATAATATACCGAGCCCGATTGAGTGCCGTTATCGTCGTCGTAGCTTGCCCCAATTAGGGCATTATCCTGGCAAATGCCGACGGAGATTCCGAAGTGGTCGTAGGCTGCACCATCGGATGCGAGTAATTTGGCTTCCTGCACCCAGGTCGAGCCGTTAAAACGAAAGATGTACGCAGAGCCGGAATAGGTACCGTTGTCATCGTCGTATTTTGCTCCAATAATGGCAACATCATCTAAGATGCTTACGGAGTGTCCGAAGTGTTCACCCGCTGCACCATCGGAAGGAAGTAATTTAGCTTCCTGTACCCAGTTTGAGTTGATGTAGCGAAAGATATACGCCGAGCCGGAATTACTGCCGTTATCGTCGTCCCCGATTGACCCGACGATGGCGGTTCTTTCGTGAATGCTTACGGAGCATCCGAACTTGTCACCCGCCGCGCCGTCGGAGGCGAGTAGCTTGGCTTCAGGAATCCATTTTGAGGTGCTGTATTGAAAAATATATGCTGAGCCGGATTCGCTGCCGTTTTCATTGTCTAAGTATTCTCCGACTATGGCGATATATTCGGCAACGCTGACAGCGTTGCCGAAGCTATTTTCCTCTATATTACAGGAGGGAAGAAGCTTAGCGACCTCGCAATCGGCAAAAACTGAATTAATCCCCGCTGTTGTTAGTGCGGCTAAGCAAGCCAGCACGATGAAATAGTTTCTAAGACTAAGGTATAATTTCATTTTTGCTTCTTCTATTAAGAAAATTCGTCCTGAAGTCAGACAAGTAAATCACCTCTCCTCTTTGCGTCAGATGGGCTTATTTGATACTATGAGAAGGACTTGTTGTTTGTTTTTCAAACTATAAAGTATAATTGCTTTTTAGTTTACTGTCAAGAAGTTTTTGGTATTTCCTGTCTTCTTAAAGATATTTACAAAAACTGCCCTTTTATATTCCCTAAACCAACACTTATATTGCTTTGCCGACTTTGTGGTATATGGCTAATCGGTTATTGATTGGCTACCACGCTTATATTTTTAATTTGAACGCACGGAAAATTTTAATATAATCTCGCAATCAGTTAGGACGCAGGAGCACGAAGCCATCTGCCTGTGCTTTCGGGAAGAAAATAATGGAAGCCCGACTCAAATACGGCACATTGCCTGAGCTTTTCTATCAATCGCTGGAAAATCATCCCCGGCCGCACAAGGAGCTTTTGGAAGTTCTAAGAACAAATCGCTGTGAGAGGCTTACCTTCGGCGAGTTAAGAAAAAAAGCCATCGAGTTTGCCATGTACCTGGTTCAAAAAAGAGGACTGCGTCCCGGCGACAAGGCCGCTATCTTAGGCAAAAATCGCGCCGACTGGGATGTGGCATTGTGGGGGATTATTCTTGCCGGGGCCGTACCCGTACTCATCGACCCTGAAAGACCCGTCGAAGGAGTCAAAAAACATTTATGCCATACAAACTCACGACTTCTGGTTATGGCCGATGACTATCAGGATGATTACTCAAGGCGAAAACTGAAAGAGTTTGCCTCTTCGGCCGGTCTGGAACTTCTCGAGATGACCGTCTATGAAAAAAGTACCAAAACCGATCGGCAGCTTGCAGCGCTGAATGAAACGAGGGCAAAAATTAAGCCTACACAAACGGCAGCAATTCTCTGTACATCAGGCACGACCGATGACCCCCGAGAAGTGGAATTAACTCATACCAATCTCATTGCCAATATCCAGGGTGCACTTCAGAGTGTTAAGATAACCGCCGACGATAAGCTCGGCCACATCATCCCGCCGCACCATTCTTTCGGCTTTACCGTTACTAAACTGCTGCCGCTTTGGGTCGGCGCATCAAACGTTTACACCAATCAGTATCACCGGATTGCTCGGCTGATAAGCGAGAGGGGTATAACCGTCTTCGTAGCGGTGCCCGGTCTTTTTGCCGTGCTTGCTAAAAGAATTGAGCAGGAGCTGGCTGCTAAAAGAGATAAAAGCATACTATTCAACATCGCTGACCGGTGCTGGCCGAAAATGGTCGGCAGGAAAATGGTCAAAAAGCTCGGTTGGGAAAGTCTGCGATTTTTTGTTTCGGGTGCCGCGCCGCTTCCAAAATGGGTTATGCAGGTCTTCTGGAAGAGGGGCCTGCAATTGCGAGAGGGCTATGGAACTACCGAGAACTCTCCAATCTACGGCTTTAATAATAGCGTCAGGAAATTAGGCTCCGTCGGCAGGCCGATTCAGTCCCTGTCCGTCAAAATCGTCGATAGTAAAAACCACCGCCTTGGACCCGGGCAAAAAGGCGAGATTCTCCTCGGCGGCCCGTGTATCGTCAAAGGTTACTACAATAATCCCAGGGCCACCAGCAGCGTTTTTGAAACAGACAGAAATGGCGTTCGATGGCTGCATACGGGCGATGTTGGTTACATTGATAGCGATGGGTACTTATTTATTACCGGCAGAAAGAAGCATTTAATAGTCCTGCCCGGCGGCAAAAACGTTCACCCGGAGCTGGTCGAGCTTAGCCTTTCCCAGGCAAGATACGTCGAGGAGGTAGTAGTTGTGCCTTCCCGCCGAAAGACCTCTTCCGGCAAAGAACAGGAAGCAGTCAAGGCCATTGTCAGGCCTGCCTGGCAGCAAATTCAGGCCGATACTAACTTCTCTCAGCGGCATTTGGAGAGTAGACCCGATGTCCTGAGGAATCTCCTCTGGCAAAGCATCAATAGCTGTCAGCGGGCCAGCCGGGACTTGGCCACCTTTGAAAGAATACCGTCTAAGGAGCTTGTGGAAATAAAAACGGGCCAGTTTGAGAAGACCTCAACCGGCAAAATCAAACGCACTGCCTATATCGAAGTATAACATATATTTATTGTTGAACTGTTTTAAAGAGAAGAATCCTCGGTATGTTTTAGGCTTTCCAGCACGTAACCGTTTATGAAAATTGCGAATATCCCGGTGTCAATCCCTGCATCGGCGGCGATTTTTTGGATTTGTTTATCGCTTAGCTTTACCGCGTTTGCCTTTTCGGCAGGAGTCATTATAGCGACCGCCTTTTTCAGCTGTTCCAGTTCCTCGCTGCTGGGCGCGGCCAGCATTGCCAGCTCACTGCTGCCGCGAATGTCCCTGAATCGCTGCCTTATACGCTGTCCGTAATCATTATCAACTGAAGATGCCAGCTTCCGGAGGTATTGTTCGAGCGAGATTTGATGCTGTGTCGCCATTATTGCTTCGCCTGAGTATGTTGCCTTTTTACCTTTTTTTCTTGCCTTTTCTTTTTATTATTCTTTTCCGTTTTGAGCGTTGTTTTATCTTTCGCCCGCTGCTCATCATCGCGCCGAGAGTTTCCATATTCATACCGCCGCTAAGCAAACTTTTAAAGCCGCCCATTCCACCCGAGCTCATAGTTTTTATCATATCTCTGCTTCGCTTGAAGCTTTTTACCAGGCCGGATACATCGTTCGTCTGCATCCCGCACCCGGACGCTATCCGTCTTCGTCGTGATGTATCGATAATATCAGGGTCGCGTCTTTCAGCCGGCGTCATCGACCTTACGATAGCCTCGAATTGGTCGAGTTCCTTGCCGTCCAAATTCACGTCACCTAACTGCGAGCCCATTCCTGGTATCATCTTTAGCATACTTGACATGCCGCCCATTTTTTTGACCGCCTGCATCTGCTTGAGAAAGTCATCGAAGCCGAATCTGCCCTTGGCCATTTTCTTTTGCATCTTCTCGGCTTCTTCGCGATCGAACTGTTCATGGGCGCGTTCGACCAATGTGACGACATCGCCCATCCCGAGAATCCTGCTTGCCATACGGTCCGGGTGAAATTCTTCGAGTTTATCGAGCTTTTCACCCACCCCGATAAACTTTATGGGTTTGCCCGTAACGGCCTTGACGCTCAGGGCCGCACCGCCGCGGGCATCGCCGTCCAGTTTTGTCAGAATAACGCCGTCCAGCTCCAGCTTTTCATTAAAGGCCTTGGCGGAATTGACGGCATCCTGACCGGTCATCGCATCGCAGACTAAGTAAATCTGGTGGGCACTGACTGCTTTTGTCACATCGGCGACCTCACTCATCATCCCTTCATCTATGTGCAGTCGCCCGGCCGTATCCAGAACCACAACGTCGTGACCGTTTTCGCGGGCATATTTTATCGATTTCTTCGCGACCTTGACCGCGTTCTTGCTCTGTTCGCTGTAAACATCGATATCAATCTGCTTGCCGAGCGTAATCAACTGCTCGATTGCCGCCGGCCTTTGTAAATCGTCCGCAACCAGGACCGGCCTTTTGCCCTTGCTTACCAGATATTTAGCGAGTTTTGCCGCCGTCGTTGTTTTGCCGCAGCCCTGCAGGCCGGCCAGCAATATCACCGTCGGTCCCGGGCTTACATAATATATCCGCGTATCGACCGGTCCCATAAGCTTCGTAAGCTCGTCATTTACGATTTTTATCATCATCTGGCCGGGATGAAGACTTTTTATCACATCCGCACCGACGGCCGCGTCCCTTACGTTCTTGCAAAACTCCTTGACTACCTGGTAGTTAACGTCGGCTTCGAGGAGTGCCTTACGCACGTCCCGCATCGCGTCCGAAACGTTCGCCTCGGTGATTCGGCCCCGGCCCGACAGGGACCGGAAAACCGCATTGAATTTTTCTGTCAGTGATTCAAACATCGCTTTTCCTTGAATCAGCCGGTTTAAACAAGCAATTCTATGAGTTGGACGACCTTTCTGCAAGGATAAATGACTTGCCGACTTATCATTAGACGTTATTATAATGAGATTATGGATGTATTATTTTGCATTTTGGGCGGGCCTTTATTTTTAATTGCACTTGCTGCGCATTTTTACGTGAAGCTGGCCCTTAGGCCGAAGCCCGGCTCGGACTTCGATGATTATTATCACGAGTTCGAGGAGCAGCACCCCGGCTTCGCAAGATACACAAAGTGGTCCAAAATCACATTCGCCGCGGCGGTAATCGGCGCGCTTTTACTCTTCCTCGGTGTAGTGATTTAAGGGCTTATGATGAAAAGTGTGTCATCGCCGGAATATAGAAGGTCTGTAACGGATATCTTGCCGGCATTTCTTTTAACGTTGTATTTTTTATTTACCTGGATTTGTTATTAAGCTATATTTGAACACATGTTTTCAGATATACCACAAAAGATAATTGACCGGATGCGATTTCTCGAAGAAATGAACCGGCAAGACCGAGACAATGGTGCGAGTCGACTGAAAAGACTGCGACAAGTTCCGCCGGAAACGGGCAGGTTTATCGCAATGCTGGCGGCCGGAGCACCTGAAGGAGAGTATCTTGAGATTGGCACAAGTGGTGGGTATTCGACGATGTGGCTTTCTCTGGCCTGCCGTGCCGTTAATCGCAAGATAAAAACGTTTGAGATTCTTGAAGAAAAAGCGGTGTTGGCAAGGGAGACATTTCGACTGGCTGGTATCGAAGACTTGGTGGAATTCATTCACGGTGATGCACTGGAATATCTTGCTGATTGCAGGAATGTTTCTTTTTGTTTTCTTGATGCGGAAAAGGAAGTTTACGGAAAATGTTATGAAATAGTTGTGCCCAATATGGTTGCCGGCGGAATTTTAGTCGCTGATAATGCAATCAGTCACGAAACCCAACTTCGGCCGATGCTGAATCATTCGTTGAATGACCCTCGGGTGGACGCGATGGTTGTGCCCATCGGTACTGGTGAGCTTGTTTGTAGAAAAGTGTAGATATAGAAATATGTCAATCCACGAGAGATTTTATTCTCAAAGATTTCGGGATATTACGCAATTCTATAAAGAATCTGAAGCTGAAAAACAGGTTGAGTTTATTGAGCAAACTATACCGTTGAAACATGGAAACAAGATACTGGATTTGGCCTGCGGATACGGCCGGCATTCAATCATTCTTGCCCGTAAAGGTTATTGTGTTACGGGATATGATTTGTCTGCGGACTATATCAGGGAAGCTAAACAGGAAGCCGAGGAGGTTGGAGTAAAACTGGACTTTCAGCAAATCGACATGCGCCGGTTGGATTTATCACAGGAGTATGACGTAATTTTGTCATTATCTACCTCGCTGGCTTTTTACGATGAAGAAGTAAATAAGGATATTTTCCGCCGAATATATAAAGCCCTGAAAGATAAAGGCACTTTTGTCTTTGACCAGGGCAATATCTTTTCTTTCGTAAATAAGAAGACAAACAAATCCGAGAAGTTATCAGATGGCCGAAGGCATCACTACGAACTCGATTTTGACGCGGCAAAGTGCGTCTTGAGAAGGCGTTCAATTCTTGAGGATAAGCACGGTCGACAGGAGGCTGGATGGGATATCCGATATTATACACTTCCGGAATTGAGGATTCTTATGAAGTGGATTGGTTTCGATATTGTTAAGGTTTACGGTGATTACGACGGCTCTGCATACTCCGTTGAAAGTAAACGGCTTATAACATTTTTGCACAAATCCTGAATAAAAATTTTAGCTGTTGGTAAACTCCTTTGGCTTAACTCACGTCATTTCCAATCGCAGCCCGGTTATATGGGAGCTTTGTTTTTTAACTCGCAAAACTGAAAATCTTAATGTAAAATGACATCTTAAACAGCATTCTCAATCTGGTGAAAGATAATGGCCAAAGATGTCAAGGTAAAGCAGCTTCGGCCGCCGTTGACCGAAGCGGTTGTTCGCTCGTTGCGGGCGGGAGACGGGGTTTCGATAACCGGCGTTGTATACACAGCGCGGGATATGGCTCATAAACGACTCTGCACCCTGATAGATGAGGGTAAAGAATTGCCGTTTGAGCTTGATGGGGCGATTATATATTTCGTAGGCCCTACGCCTGCTCGGCCGGGAATGCCCATTGGCTCCGCAGGGCCGACAACGTCATCGAGAATGGACCCATTCAGTCCAAAGCTAATAGCCCGGGGGCTTCGGGCGATGATTGGCAAGGGCTATCGAAACGATGATGTCAGGCAGGCCTTGAAGAAATACGGAGCGGTGCATCTTGCAGCAATCGGTGGGGCGGGTGCGCTTTTGAGTAAACACATAGTTGCCGCGGAGATAATCGCCTACGAGGATTTAGGTGCTGAAGCGATAAGGAGATTGGAAGTAGTGGATTTCCCGGCCATTGTGGCGTACGATGTTGAAGGGCGTGAAGTTTATAAGCATCTCAGGGACAAGGACTAAAAAAAATGAAAGTTGCGCTGCTGGGTTTACTACAATCGGGTAAAAGCACACTTCTGGCGGCGATAAGCGGCGTAGAGATTCCGCCGGTCGGCTCAACCAATATACAGGAAGGGATGGTGTCCGTTCCGGATGAGAGAGTTGACTGGCTGGCAGAAGTGTATCAGCGCAAAAAAAAGGTCTATGCGACGATTGATTGTCTTGATGTGCCGGGTCTTTCTTTCACGGACGAGCATACACGGGCCGCGGCACGTCGATTAATCGGCCAGGTAAGAACGGTTGATATGCTGGCATTGGTGATTCGTAAATTTGAGAATCCGCAGGTTCCAGCTTATCGCCACGGCCTGAATCCACAAAAGGATCTGATTGAGCTGCGAACGGAGATTCTGTTAGCTGATTTGGAGCTTGTCAGTACAAGAATCGAGCGGCTCGAAAAACAACTCAAAAAACCGGGTAAAGAGCAGGCGCACGACGAAGCGGAACTGGCTTTACATAGAAGGTTACAGGAAGCCATCGAGTCTGAAAAGTCGATTAGAAGTGTTATCGAGAGTGAAGAAGAATTAGAGCTGATTCGCTCACTCGGTTTCTTGACTTTGAAGCCAATGATTATTGTTGTCAATCTCGGTGAGGAACAATTAGCCGGTGAACTCAATTTGGATGTTAATGGAACGGTACCGGTGGTCGCGGTTTGTGCAAGGCTTGAAAGGGAGCTGAGCCAGCTGGATGCCCAAAGCAGGGCGGAATTTATGGCCGATTTGGGCCTGGCGCAAAGGGCCATTGATAAATTTGTCGGCAGTTGCTATTCGGCATTGGGTTTAATTAGTTTCCTTACAATAGGTTCTGACGAAGTGCGTGCCTGGCCGATAAAGCGGGACACAATAGCGTTGGAAGCGGCGGGGAAGGTACACACCGATATGAAGCGCGGCTTTATTCGGGCCCAGACGATGGCGTTTGCCGAACTGAAGGAATATGGCAGTGAAAAGGAGCTCAAGGCGGCAGGCAAGGTTCGGCTGGAAGGCAAGGAGTATGTTGTTCAGGATGGCGACGTAATTAAGTTTAGATTTAATGTGTAGAGATTGTTTCCGCGAGGGTAAATTGTAATGCGTGCGGTAGTGCTGACGGGTATCAGGCAGATGGAGCTGCGGGATTTACCGATGCCGGAGATTAAGGACACAAATGATATTCTGCTCAAAGTTGAAATGGTTGGGGTATGCGGCTCTGACGTGCATTATTACGAGACTGGCAGAATCGGTTCGCAGGTAGTTGAGTTTCCTTTTATGGTGGGGCACGAGTGCTCTGCGACGATTGTGGCTCTCGGCAGCGAAGTCAAGCATCTCAAAGCAGGCCAGAAGGTGGCGATAGACCCGGCAATGGTTTGTCATAACTGCGACCAGTGCCGGGCGGGCAGGGAAAATACGTGCCGGAATTTGAGATTTCTGGGCTGCCCGGGACAGGCCCAAGGCTGCTTGTGTGAGTATATAGTTATGCCCGTAGATTGTCTTTATTCTGTTGATGGAAAAGTCACGCTGGCCCAGGCAGTATTGTGCGAGCCGCTGTCTATAGGCATTTATGCCGTCAGGCAGTCGGGCCTTACAGGCGACTCTAAAGTCGCAATTCTCGGCGCAGGTCCAATCGGATTGAGCGCGCTTGTTGTTACGCAGGCTAACAAGGCGAAGGATATTTGCGTTACCGAGAAGGTTCCTGAAAGGCTTGAAGTGGCCAGGAACGTGGGCGCAAGCTGGGTAGGCAATCCGAATAATATAGATGTAGTCGAAGCGATTCTCGAAAAGGTTCCATTCGGGCCGGACGTGGTGTTCGAATGTGCCGGCGAGCAGGAGACAATTGACCAGGCGGTTGATTTAGTAAGGCCGGGCGGGAAGATTATGCTTGTCGGAATACCGCGAGCGCAGCGAGTTTCTTTTGTCATTGACAAGCTGCGAAGAAAAGAGATTAGCGTAATAAACGTGCGAAGGCAGAACAAATGTATGCAACCGGCGGTCGATATGGTTGCATCGGGCAAGGTGAATGTTGAATTTATGATAACTCATAGATTTAAGCTCGAACAAACCCAGCAGGCCTTTGATTTAGTCGCCGGATATCGCGACGGCGTAGTAAAAGCACTAATCGAATTTTGAGGGGGTTATGAAAAAAGCAAGCATTATCAGCGTGGGTAATGAACTGCTGACAGGTCAAACTCTCGACAGTAACAGTGCGTATATAAGCAGCCGGCTGCTGTCTGCCGGCCTGCCGGTTGTCGGAGTCTTTGCGACGGCCGATGAGATAGATTCAATCGTGAAATCTTTAGAGCGAGCGACATCAGACTCGGATATTGTGGTAATGACCGGCGGATTAGGACCCACGGATGATGACATAACAAGGCAGGCACTGGCGAAATTTCTTGATGTGCAGTTAGAGTTGCAGGGAGAACTTTTAGAGCAGCTTAAAATGTTTTTTGCGAAACGGAGTATAGAAATGCCGCAGCGCTGCGAAGCCCAGGCTTATGTACCTGCTGGGGCCAAGCCGTTGCTTAATAAGCTGGGTAGTGCGCCAGGTATTGTGACGGAGTATCAAAATAAGAAGATTGTGGTTTTGCCGGGTGTACCGGCGGAAATGAAACAGATTTTCGAGGATTCTGTTTTTGCCGAACTGAAGGAATATGCAAGGGGGCAGGTAACAGTTATTCACAGACTGAAGTGCTTTGGGGCTCCTGAGTCACAAATCGCAGAGAAACTCGGTAATATAATGGAGCGTCACAGAAATCCTTTGATTAATTGTACCGTTTCCTCCGGAATAATCAGCCTGACTATTATTGCGCAGGGGAGTGAACAGAAGCAGTGCGAAACGATGGTTGAACAGGATGAGAAGCAATTGCGAAGTATTTTGGGGGACTTGATATATGGAATTGGCGATGTGAGTTTGGCGGAAGTTGTTGGAGAAAAATTAGCCGGACAAAACAAAACTCTTTCTGTTGCCGAGTCCTGTACAGGCGGGTTGCTTTCAAAGCTAATAACCGATGTTCCGGGTGCAAGCAGGTATTTTACGCACGGCTGGATTACGTATGCTGATAATGCGAAAATAAATGAACTTGGTGTGCCTGAGGAGCTTGTAAAAAAATATGGAGTAGTCAGCGAAGAAGTTGCGGGGTCTATGGCCCGGTGCGCCAGGCGGAAATCCAATACAACCTTTGCAATCGGCATAAGCGGTATAGCCGGCCCGGGTGGTGGGACCGAAGAAAAACCGGTTGGTCTGGTGCATATTGCCCTGGATTCACAGGCCGGCTGCAAGCATCAACGGATGTTTTTTCCGCGAAAGAGGGATGCAATTCGCCTTCGTGCGGCGTTAACTGCACTTAATATGCTTAGACTGCAACTGGAGATTTGACGAAAATAAGCCTACGTGGTATAATAAACATAGTGGGAGGTTATGATAAAGGTCTGTAATGGCGAAGAAACGCAGACATTTAGGCGAGATACTTTTTAAGCAGGGTCTGGTTGATAAGCCGACATTGAGTAATGCCATAAAGAGCTCAAAGGCGAATAATAAGCGCCTCGGCGAGACACTTCTTGAGTTGGGGGTATTGGATGAAGAGCGTCTTACAAAAGCATTGGCCAAGCAGTTCGGCCTGGAATATGTGGATTTAGACCATACATCAATTCCGGCAGAGGCAAAGGCATTGATACCTGAGGAGTTGATGAAGAAGCATAATATCCTGCCTTTAGGTACGGTTAACGGCAAATTAAAAATAATCATCAGTGACCCTCTTGACCTGGATACACTTGACCTGTTGCGTTTCCGACTGAGTTCTGAGTTGGAGTGCTACCTTGCCAGCCCATCAAAGATTCGCGCCTATATTAACCGGGCAACCGATGATGTTAAAAGTAGTATGGATGCCACTGCCGCAGAGTTGACAGAGGCGGGTCATGCTATAGAGGCTGAAGTGCGGCGTGCTGTGGCAGCGGAGGAGAGCGAAGATGAAGGCCCCGTTATCAGGCTCGTAAACCTGATAATAGATGAGGCAGTGAATATGCGGGCGAGTGATATCCATGTCGAACCAATGACGGACAGGGTTCGTGTCAGGTATCGTGTGGACGGGGTCTGTATGGAGCGGGACAATATTCCGAAGAATATGCAAGCTCCTATTACAGCACGCTTAAAAATTCTCTCAGGTATGGATATGGCCGAAAAACGTCTGCCGCAGGACGGCCGTATTCAACGCAGAGTGAATGGTATGGATATTGATTTCCGAGTTTCAGCCCTGCCGGGACACCACGGTGAAAGCGTTGTATTACGTGTTCTAAGGCCCGATGCGGTCAATATAGGAATTAAATCATTGGGCTTTGAGCCGGATAATTATGATCAATTCCACAACATAATTAGGCGACCGAATGGTATGTTTCTGGTGACGGGCCCGACAGGTAGCGGCAAGACGACAACCCTTTATGCTGCTCTACAGGAGTTGAATAAACCCAATGTTAAGATTATCACAGCTGAAGACCCAATAGAATATAGCTTTTCGGGAATGAACCAGTGCCAGGTCAAGACTGAAATAGACTTAACCTTTGAAAAAATTCTTCGGGCAATGTTGCGTCAGGCTCCGAATATCATACTTATTGGTGAGATAAGAGATGGCATAGTAGCAGATATCGCGGTACAAGCGGCACTTACTGGGCACCTGGTTTTTAGCACCTTACATACGAATGACGCCCCAAGTGCTATCACGAGATTGTTAGATATGGGCGTAAAGCCGTTTTTGGTGGCAAGTTCAATACAAGCCATTATGGCACAAAGACTCATAAGAGTTATCTGTAAGGAATGTAGAGTTGTTGATGAAAATCCAAATCCACGTTATCTACGTCTCTTAAATATAAGTCCAGAGCAGGTTAAAAATCGGCCGGTTTACAAGGGTGCTGGTTGTCCGAGATGTAGTAATACTGGATACAGGGGGCGGATAGCTATTTTTGAAGTTATGCATATGAATAACGATATCAGGGAACTGGCGTTTAAGAGGTCAACAACAAGTGAATTAAGAAAAGCAGCAAGAGCAGCTGGTATGAGAAATCTACTTGAAGACGGGAAAATCAAGATATTTAACGGTATAACAACACCGGAAGAAGTAGCAAGATATGCACAGGAAGAAGGTTTCATTATAGATGGTTAAAAAAGTGGTTGTGTGTTGTTTATTGGCAGGAATGTAAGATGGCGACAGTACATATAGACAGATTATTAGAAGCATGTATTAAGCAAGGGGCCTCCGATTTACACTTGGTCGTTGGCAGACCTCCGATTTTACGACTACATAACAAGCTAAGACCACTTGAGACGAAGGTTTTAGAGCCTGATGATACTGCTTCGTTAATGAAAAGTATAACGCCTGGAAGAAATCAGGAGGAATTACAAGAACAAGGCGGCACAGATTTCGGATTTGCGTTTGGAGAAGAAGCGCGTTTCCGAGTTGCCATTTGGAGGCAAAGAGGATATATTTCGCTGGTATTGCGGCTGATACCAACGAAACTTATGAGTTTTGAGGAGATAGGTCTGCCGGAGATATGTAAGGCTCTTTGCCGCAGACCGAGAGGGATGTTTCTGGTTACGGGGCCTACCGGTTGTGGCAAGACCACAACTCTTGCGACGATGATAAACTACATTAACGAACATTTTGACCGGCATATTGTAACCATAGAAGAACCGGTAGAGTACTACCATAACCATAAAAAGTCGATTATTAGTCAACGAACGGTCGGTGTTGATGTGCCGTCTTTTTCAGAGGCGTTAAGACGTGTTTTAAGGCAGGACCCGGATGTTATACTCGTGGCTGAACTTAGAGATTTAGAGACAATGGAGGCAGCAATTAGGGCAGCAGAAACGGGTCACCTTGTCTTTAGTACGGTGCATACAACCGGCTGTCAGGGTACAATTACAAGAATTATCGACATTTTTCCAGTGGAACAGCAGGAGCAGATTAGGGTTCAAATAAGCAGTAATTTGATAGCGGTTTTGAGCCAGGAACTATGTGCATTGGCTAGTGGCAGGGGCAGGGTTGCAGCATATGAATTTATGGTAGTTACACCTGCTGTTGGCAATCTTATTCGCGAAAACAAGACTTTTAGGATTAATTCTGTCATACAGACAGGCAAGAGATTGGGTATGCAACTTATGGATGAACACCTGTGGAACCTTTTTGAATCAGGCAAGATAAGTCTGGAGACAATGATAGAAAAAGCGCGTCAACCGGGCGAGCTAATTGAAAAAGCCGAGTCGTTGCATAAGGGTATAACGGCAGAGCAAAGAAAAGCAATAGAAGATATTGGACCCGTGCTTCAACTTTAATGCCTCAGAATGGGGGAGATAATATCAATCTCACCTAAAAAGTAAGGCTTTTTAGAAGAATATTTGGCACGAAAATCTTTTATTTTATTGATGAAAAAGTAACAAAAGAACCTTATCACTCATTTTAAAGTCCTAATAACCACGTGTCTATTAAATAATTTCATTGCCAATCAAGTGTTATGTGCATATAATATAATAGAGAGAAAAGAAGATTGCTTACAAATAAACGAAAAACCAGGAGATAATGAACAATGATTTCACTTCCTCCGATAGGGCAATTAAAAGGCCGGACACTGGGTCGAATTTTAGTAAAAATGGGCATTTTGACTCGGGAGAAGGTACATCATTGCCTAAAGGTTCAGAAGCAGCGTAACGGGAATATACCAATAGGACAAGTGTTTATTGAACTCGGATTAGTAGATGAAAAACAGTTATGGATAGCCCTTGGGGCACAGAGGGGAATGGAATATGTAAATTTGAAAGAGATTGATATTCCAAATGATGTTATCAAACACGTTCCAGCACAAATGGCCAAGACCTATCATATCATACCTATAAGCTACAATGAGAAAAAAAATGAGTTAGTAATAGCTCTTGATAGTCCGGATAATTTCAGAGCGACAGACGACTTAGGCACATTGATGGGTTTTCGGGTATTAGCTAAGGTAAGCGAACCGGAGGCGATAGAAGAAGCACTTGAAAAGTATTATGCAAAAGATGAAGAGAACATAAGCGAGTTAATCAACGAGATACAAGAAGACAGTTTCCTCGCAGAGTTTGAAGGAAGAGGCCAAAGTATTGATTTGACGGAGTTAAAAGAGTTGGCAGAATCAAATCCGGTTAAAAAGCTTTTGAATCTTGTTTTGCTGCAGGCTATTAGAGATAAGGCCTCTGATATTCACTTTGAGCCATTTGAGAAAGAATACAAGATGAGATACCGTATAGATGGTGTTCTTTACGAGATGGTACCGCCGCCAAAGCATATTGCGATGGCTTTGAGCTCAAGACTAAAGGTTATGGCGAATCTTGATATAGCGGAAAGAAGAATACCTCAGGATGGCAGAATACCACTTACTGTACAGGGTCGGCCGGTTGATTTACGTGTAAGTGTCTTACCAACTATGTATGGAGAAAGTGTAGTACTTAGAGTATTAGACAGAAGCCAGGTGAACCTTGACCTTGAGAAGCTGGGTCTGCGTCAGAGGGAGTTGGGAATTATCCGACAATTGATTAATAAACCGAATGGAATTGTAATCGTTACGGGTCCGACGGGATGTGGAAAGACAACGACTTTGTACTCCGCGTTGATTGAGCTTAATTCAATTGAGCGGAAGATAATAACGACTGAAAACCCGGTGGAGTACGATATAGACGGACTTATTCAGGTGCAGATGCGCCCGGAGATTGGTCTTACGTTTGCGAGGTGTTTGCGTTCTATTCTGCGTCAGGACCCTGATATTATTCTTGTCGGTGAGGTTCGTGACCTGGAGACGGCTGAGATAGCGGTACAGGCGTCTTTGACGGGGCATCTTGTTTTTTCCACGGTTCATGCCAATGATGCTCCAAGCGTAATAGCACGACTGCTGGATCTCGGTCTTGAGTCGTTTTTAGTTACGTCCACTCTTGAAGGAATTATTGCACAACGGCTTGTCCGGCGTATATGCGCAAACTGCAAGAGTCCTTTAGAGCCAACAGAAGAAATGCTGATGGAGTTGAACCTGACAATGGATGATATAAAGGGAAAGCAAATATACTACGGTCAAGGTTGTGAGCAGTGTAATAATACCGGTTACCGGGGAAGGGTGGGAATATTCGAGATTATGTTATTAAATGATGAGCTGAGGGACCTGATTATGGATCAGGCTTCCACAAGTTTACTTCGTTCAACAGCGAGGAAGAGTGGTATGAGTTTGCTCAGGCAAAGCGGTCTCGCGGCAATATATGACGGGCAGACGACCATTGAAGAGGTGGTTAAAGAGACGATAGCGGAGGAAGACTAAACAGTATTTGTACAGAACAGGTTTTAGAATTCAAAGGAGGCTTGTATTATGCCTGTTTTTCAATATGAAGCGTTAGATGCACAAGGCAAAGAGGTAAAGGATGAACTTGAGGCACTGACAAGCAAAGAGGCCGTCAGCAAGATACGAAATCTTGGTTATTTTCCGACGAAGGTACGACCCAAAGGCGGAGTTAGGAGGAAGGCGGCGAAGACCGAGGTTGCCAAGCCTAAAAGGCGGCGAGGTGCCGGTGGCAGGGTGAGGGTTAAGCTCTTGGCGCAGTTTGCGCGGCAGCTTTCAACGCTTCAGGACGCGGGCCTGTCAATATTGCGTTCGCTAAGAGTCCTTGAACAGCAGCAGAAAGCGGGCACATTCAAGAAGGTTGTCGGGTATGTAGCGGACGAAATTGAAGACGGCGCAAGTCTTTCGGAGGCGATGGCGAAATTTCCGAAATGTTTCAACAGGTTGTTTGTGAATATGGTTGCAGCAGGCGAAGCGGGGGGAGTTCTGGATTTGATTCTCTCGCGTCTGGCGGACTTTATGGAGAAGGCCCAGCGGCTTAAAGGGCGTATCAAAAGCGCGACTATTTATCCTATAGTGGTAATGTCAGCGGCGTTCGGGATAGTTATGCTGCTGATGACGTTTGTGATTCCGAAGTTCTCAGATGTTTTGAAGGAAATGAGTGGCGGGGAATTACCAAGGCTTACACAGATTTTAATCGGCACAAGCGATTGGATTAAAAACGACTTCGGCTGGGTCGTGCTGATAGGAGTACCATTTGCAATTTACTTTATTCTCAAGGCAGTCAGGCAGTTTCGAGGAGGCAGATTGGTTTTTGATACGGTGAACCTGAGGCTTCCGGTTATAGGAAAGATTATCGGCAAGACAGCAGTGGCACGCTGGACCAGGACTTTGGGGACGCTTATCAACGCCGGTGTGCCGATTCTGGAGGCGATTAGTATAACGGCTGAGACCGCCGGCAACGAGGTTTATACGAAGATGCTCGGAAAGGTACACCATTCCATCCGGCAGGGCGATACTTTTGCAAATCCGCTCAGGCAATCAAAGACAGTTGACGCAATCGTTGTAAATATGATTGATGTAGGAGAGGAGACGGGTGACCTGGACAAAATGCTTCAGAAGGTTGCAGATACGTATGATGAGGAAGTGGATGTTCTTGTTGCCAGCCTTATGCATTTGCTTGAGCCGGTTATTATTCTTGTACTTGGCTTGATTATAGGAACGATTGTTCTGTCGGTGTTTATGCCGATGGTGAAGATTATTACTACCTTGAGTAATGTTTAATCGGATTCTGAGATATGAAGAGGACTTGTGGAAGTGAATTTAATTTTGGAAGGACAGTTATATGAACTCATTAAAGAAGTTGGCTGGAAAGGAGAGCGAGATTATGAAGATACATTCAAAACAATCCGGTAGTAAAAGTGGTTTTACGCTTGTTGAGCTTCTTACAGTTCTGGCGATAATTGCGCTGCTTATTGGTCTGTTAGTTCCTGCGCTTAGTACCACGAGGAGATTTGCCAAAGACGTAAGGCAAGAGGCCCAGCTTCACGGCATCGAGGCGGCACTGGAGACCTTCCACGGCGATTATGGTGACTACCCGCCATCTAATCAGACAGATTTATCAGGTGCGCACGAATGGACATGTGGGGCACAAAAGCTCTGTGAGGCGCTTGTGGGCTTAGATTTGCGGGGGTATGACCCTGTGAGTAACTTCGACATTGCTGATACCTTAACGAATCAACCGAAAGCGTATGCAATTACTCCCGTTGCTGAAGAGCAGGCGAGCTTACAAAGACGTAAGGGCCCGTATCTGAAAACCGCTGAAAGTGTGGGTATTTTTAACCCGGAGGCATTGTTTGGCATCAACCAGACGGATGTTCTTTATCCGGGCAGCGATCCTAGAAATAGAGAATTTGGTCCTGTACTCTGCGATGCCTTTCGAGTGAAAAATATACAGATTCCCGACCCTACGGACGACAGCGACCCGCCTGCAACAATCACGGTTAAAGCAGGTACGCCGATACTCTACTACAAAGCTAATGCTGCCTCAAAGCTGTTTCCCAAGGCGGAGGACGGTGCCGTAATTGGAGATGTCGGTAAGTATATTTACAATATTACAGATAATGCGGTGCTCGTTGATCTGGGTGTGTTTACTATCGGGACCGCCAAGTCAAACAGAGAAGATACGCATCACTACGATATTGGTGGTGTGGGCTATACCGACCCTGTTACAAATGACACCGGTTTAGAAATCTTCTACAACAAAATCACCAACCGTAAAGTATCAACGCAGAGATGGCCTTACAATCCTGATTCATACATTCTGATTTCAGCCGGTTACGACGGTATATACGGCACGGATGACGACATTACTAATTTTAGCAGCAAATAAAAGTTTAAGCACATAAGCAAACAGGCGAGCGATATGAAAAAGGATTTACTAAAATCGAAGAGAAAGCACGGCTTTACCATTATTGAATTAATGACGGTGATGCTGATTATAGGCCTTATCATCGGCGTACTGGTTCCTGGAATAAGTCTGGCGAAAAAATACGCCAAGACAGTAAGGCAGCAGGCACAATTATACAGTATAAAATCGTCGCTTGAGATGTTCTACAATGATTACGACGATTATCCACCGTCCAACCTGACCGGGTCAGGGGCTGACTTTACCTGTGGGGCGCAGAAACTCGCTGAGGCACTTGTCGGCTGTGATTTGCGGGGCTTCGACCCGGCAAGCAATTTTGACCTGCTCGATAACGAGTCCAACTCGAAGGTGTATGCCATAACGGACCCGGAAAAAACTCGGAGCATTGAGAGACGATTAGGGCCGTACCTACAGATTGATGAAAGAACAGCAGCGTTTGACCTTGATACGTTGTTTGATGGATTTACGGGTAGTTTATACCCGGGTGGTGACCCTAACCAAAAGGAATTAGGCCCGGTGCTTTGCGATACCTACACAGATAAAGAAATTGCTTTGGGGCCGATGACTACCTTAGCAGTAGGTGCTCCAATACTTTACTTCAGAGCAAGCCGAAGCAGTAAAAAATTTGACATTAGCTCTCCTAATGGAAATATCTATAACTATGAGGATAATCAGGAGCTTATAGATTTGGGTAATATGAGACTGGCTCCAGCACGTCGAACTGATGCAGACCATCATTTCGGCTCGGGATATACGGACCCCGTTAATTCAACGAAAGACGGAATGAGGATTTTTTATGAGTCGATTACGAATCCGGTAATTAAAGTTGGGGCGCAGCCTCGCAATCCAGATACATACATACTTATCTCAGCCGGTTTTGACGGCATTTACGGCACAAAAGACGATATTACTAACTACAGCAAGTAGCGATTGTTTTGCCGGCATGATGTTCCTGCTATTAGGGCGCTAAAAAGGCGGCGTGTTGAAATGAAATCTTCCAGAGATATATCGGGACTAACTCTTTTTGAGATGGTGCTTTCAGTGACGGTCCTGGCCATATTGGTCAGTATCGTTGTAGGTGTGGGAAGCTATACGCTTACGCAGGCCAAGACCAGACTTTCCGAGGGTACAATCAGCATCCTGGTTACTGCACTTGAGCAGTATTACGATTTCACGGGCACATTTCCGACGGAGTGTAATGACATAATCAGCCTGGAGGCCGCGCTGGAAGGCACTTTTGATGGTCCGGGTAGTCATAGCGATGAATTTACTTCAAGCGAGGCGTTGTATTATTACCTGAACAGAGTTCCGGAAAGCAGAAAAGTTATTAGTAAGATAAGTGATTCGTTGACAACAAATCTCGATGAGAACGAAAGCAATCCTGAAGGTGTTAGAGTATTGGAATTTGATCCTGACAAGGAAAACGAGTTTTTTTTAATCAGGTTTATTGACCCATGGGGGAGAACGCTTCGTTATGAGTATCAGCCTGGTGATAACTTCCCTAAAATTACTTCGGCCGGGCCGGATGGAGTATTCGGGACCAGGGATGATATAGCAAGTAAAGGAATGTGAGAATTTTGGTATAGGGCGGTGGAGAGATGCCGGGAAAAACGAGACAACGAGTTGGCTTGACGCTAAGCGAGACGGTTGTCTCTATGGCGATTATAGCAATTATGGTAGCGGTGTCGATACCGGCAGCACGGATTCTGCAGGAATCACTGCATTCGAGCGGCGCCAAGAGTATGATTAGCGGTGCTTTTTCGGCCGCTCGCGCGCTTGCCGCAAGGCATCAACGGTACGCGGGGATAAGATTCCAGTTCGACCCCAACGGCAATCAATATATGATATTCATCCTGCACGACCAATCCAACCTCGGCCTTGCCAACGGTTTTCGGGCTATCGAAGGCCTGAAGCCTGTTAAACTGCCAGAGGGCCAGGGCGTGATGGAAAGTATTGGAAGTGATGTTGATATAGATTCCCCTGTGGAGCTTAACGATAAAACGACTTTTTCAATCATTTTTACTCCGGCGGGGAAACTGGTAATTCACGATGTGCAGGTGAGAAATAAGGATGGGCAAGGTGATTCTCCTTTTTATGGTGCAAGCGACGATGAGATTTTTAATAAGAGGGCGAAGGTCGATGCAGGCCAAGCAATGTTCTACCAAGACGATTATGTAGCTGATGGTTACAAAAAAGAGCTGAGTGTAAGCAATTTTATTATTTACAATAAAAACGAGTTTTCGAGGATTAATGGAAGTAGCCGGTGGACGGATTATCTACGGCATTTGAAGGTCTTTTATATAAATTCATATACGGGAACAATTATTGAGTGATTAGTTCTTCATAAAAGACTTTGAATTATGAACTATGAACTGAGAAAAAACGGGTTTTCACTGACGGAGGTTTTGTTAGCGGTAGGTATTCTGGCAATTGGCCTTGTGTTTATTGCCGGGACCTTTCCGGTCGGTATAGGCCTTACGACTGTGGCTGCGGAAAGGACAGTTGCCGCGGTAGCTGCAGATGAGGCCTTTGCAAAAATAAGGCTTTATGGCGTGAATGTCTCCCAGTTAGACACAGATGAAATGTCGGACTTTAATGAGCCTAATATTGCTTTTAGGGTGCTTCCGGCCAATTCTAACGAGGTTTTCGTGTATCCGTCGGTTGAAACCGGTTTATTGCACAGCTATTACTGGTCGGCGCTTTGTAGGAAGGTCGATGTTGATTCGGGGAGGGTACAGGTAACAGTTTTTGTCTGCCGAAAGACGGGCGTGCATACGCGGTATCCCCGAGTTGACCCGGACGTACCAGTGTATGACTGGCCAAGGCCGGTTCTGGTATCCTATGATGAATTTGGTCGGAATACCTTTAATATTGTCAGTAGCAGGCCCAACATGATCCGGAATCGTACAGGTTTTGTACCGAGAAGGCTCATTGTTGATAGTAGTTTAATTTTGGATGATGAGACGGGACAGATATATCGTGTATTGAAAAGAGATGAACAGTGGATTTACCTTGATAGAGATTGGGTAGGTGAGTTTACAGGCAGGATGTTTGTCGATATCTGGGTGGTACCACCGGCGGTTGGCGGAGGCAGAAATCCGGTAATTGGCGTGTATCAAAGGGTGATAAAATTTTAACTGTGGCCTGGATATGAAGAAGGGTTTTACCATAACTGAGCTGTTAGTGGCTGTGTCGGTTCTGGCCGTGACGATGGTGGCCGTGAGCGGGATTTTCAAAATGGCGATTGAATCGCAGCGGACGGCCGGGGCGACCTCCGAAATTATGCGGAATCTGCGGGCAATAACCGACCAGATAAACGCAGACTTCGAAGGCTTCAGGCCGATTCCGAATCCGGTGGGTGTCTTCTACGTAACGGACCCTAATACACCGACCGAGCCGAATGATGACCTCAGGTCCGATAGACTCGTTTTCTTTGCCAACGGCGATTTCCAGTCAACCAGGCAATATGAATTAAACACAGGCGCTTATAAAACAGTGGTGGGAAATGTGGCAAGGATATGGTACGGCCAGTCGAGAGAGCCCGACCCTAACTCATTCGAGGAAGAAGACAAACGAAAGAAATTACTTTTAAGGAGGGTCCAGTCATTAACGGCCGACAGTCGTCTGATTGACAAGAAGAAATTCGACCCCAACAACATTGATGACCCGCGTGAATATGATGAACGGTCGCTGGCTGAGTGGCGTGCTTACCAGAAGGATGATATGCCGGACCCAAAAACCAATCAGGCTAATTATGACGCATGGATTGAGTTGTGGGCAGGCAGACCGGGCGCGAAACTTGATGACCCTAACTTTATACCAATGGTTATGGCCAAGGGCGTGGACAATTTTACAGTACAGCTTTCATACTGGGATCCAAATAATAACAGGTGGGAGTGGTGGCCAAGTAATCAGCAGGTGAAAATTGGAGCTAATGTTTATCCAGGCTCTCTTGAGGCTATAAGATTTGCATTTACGCTTTACGATTCAAAAGGGATTCTGGAAGGCGGCAGGAGATTTAGCCATACTGTTTATGTGGAAGATAAATTTTAGCCTTAGAAGAATGAAATCTAAACCGCAAAGATTACAGAAAGCCGGTTTTAGGGCAGGCTCGGCCCTGATTATGACCGTAGTGGTGACGGTGCTGCTGGCGGCGGTGGGGATAATGTTTGTTATGAGCGCGCGTGTCGATAAAATTGCAACATCTTACATAACCGAAAACAGGGAACTATATGCAGCGGCCGATGCGGTCGTTGAAGAAATATGTCAGCAATTAGTCGAAGATGTGCCGGGTGTTGGTCCGAGTGCTGAATACTTTGATTATCCCGATGATGCGGACAAGTGGCTGGCGAGTCTTGAGCCGTATAAAAAAGGCATAAATGATTACCGCTGGAAGCAAATAACGGACCTGTACGATAATTTTGCCGGCGCCAAAGACGTGCAGGTGCAGATTATACCCGACGGTAAGTTAATCGACCTGTTCGACCCCGATGACGAGTATTCTAATCTGATTCCGATAGAGCAATTGGCCGATGCGGATGGTGACGACGTGGCTGATTCGAAATGGATACGACTTAAAGATATTGTAACCAGCAAGGGAAGGCCAATCTTCGCGGCGGTAAGAGTCATCGACAACGGCGGGATGCTGAATGTCAACACAGGCTACGAATTTGACCCTAATGCCACTGTGCCTGATAAAATCGACGGCTCAAACCTGATGCAGATTAACTTATTGGCCTTATCCGAAAGAGGCACTACGACAAATCCTCTGGGTCAGCTTGATAATGATAGATATAGAAGATACGTCTCCGTACCTCAGAATCAGGATGATTATATCAAAGATGTTGTCTGGCGCTATGATGAGCCAGACGGGCTTTATACACCGTTCGATATATCCGATGAATTAAAACTAAGGTACCGCTATATTCTTAACTACAGGCCTATCAATACGAGAATCGAGGCGCTTTGGTATAAAGCTTATGACTGGTACCCGTTCGTTCCCAGAGACAGCAATTCGCAATTGAATGACCCCACCAAATGGTTTTATTATACGAATAATAGTTCGCCGGACATTAATGATTACGACTATCGACATATATCAACGACTTACAATATGGACCGGATTATAACGCCGGCTGGTAAAAAAATGGTAAATATTAATAGAGATGATACAGGCTCATTGTATAAAGTGATAAAAAATGCTATTAGCGATAAGGATGAAGCAGCACACATAGCCGTAAATCTGAAGGATTTTCGTGACAGCGACTCGCAAGTAACGCTTTTCGACCCTAATGACCCCTGTCTGCCGGTCGGTAAGATGTTTTATGGCTTTGAGCGGCCCTGCGTATATATATCCGAACTGGCCCATCAATTCAAAACTATCACTATGCCGGGAGGTATCGGCACTATTCCGGGTATTATAACGACAACCTACAGGTCCTACGCAATCGAACTTCACAAGCCTTATCTCGTTGATAGCTATCCCGAGTCCGACCAATGGCGGCTCAGTATTCCACGCTATGCGGACAGTCCGGTTAGTGTTGATTGGTCCGGCTCGCAGCGGTTTCACGTAATATATTTTGAAGACCCGTGCGTGCCTCTGACAACGAGTTTTGATTCCAATGACTATGACCCGAATCTTGCCGGCACTGTGCAGGAACCAAATGATTTCAATCGTTATAGTATAGTATTTGCCGGCGGCGACCTTATAGAGCTGCAGCGGCGCGTAGGTGATGTTAATGACCCTAATAGTATCAGGTGGATTGTGGCAGATTCTGTGATAGTGCCGCAGCCTGATTCCGGCAGTGGCTGGCTGAAAGTGGATGTGGCCGACTCAAATGATATTCTCCGCAGCGTTCAGAGGGATAATACGCTGCATAAGTGCATAAGGCGCATTTGGGCGTCTTCCGGCGATGCAACAGATAAACTAACACTTGGTGAGGACAATAAATATTTCGGCAGGGGCCCGAGAAGAATTCAGGCGCATCCTGCGGATAGGGATTTTACGAATGTAGGCGAGATTGGAATGATTTTCCGCAAGGGCGCTTATTACGAAGACGTGGCGGACCGGAATAGTACAATCGGTTATAGTTCGAGTACCGACGGAGAGACTAACGTACGCGTCGATTTGACTAATCCAGCCTACCAGAATGTGTTTCAGTATCTGACTGTTTTTGACCCGTCAAGAGACGGAATAAATAATGATGGCGACTGGGTGAAAATTGGCACTGAAAGAATAGATGAAGATGCTTTGGTCGAAACGCCGGAGTGGAAAATACCCGGCAGGATAAATATCAATACCGCTCCGTGGTTTGTGATTGCGCAGCTACCCTGGGTCTCTAAAAGAGAGAGTGGATTTGATCGCAGCGATTTGGCACGCAAGATAGTAGCACATAGAAATAATACAGGCAGTTTTGGGAGTATTGGTGAGTTAATGAATGTTACCGATTCAAACTCCTATCGCAGTATTGATTACTATTATACTGATGGTTCCGACCAGAGCGGCTTTCCTGATTTAACGCCGCCTGCGGGGGGTGACGGCGCAAGAGATGATTTTGAGGAGCGGGATTTGATATTCGCGAGAATAAGCAATCTTGTAACGGTCCGCAGCGACGTTTTTACCGCCTATATTCTCGTTCGAATCGGGACCGACGGCCCGCAGAAAAGGATAATCGCTATACTTGACAGAAGCGGAGTTTATCCGAGTGGAGGCAATGTAAGAATCGTTGCCTGGCAGCCCGTTGCCGACCCAACAAGGCAATAAGTTCACAGCTTTTCAGTATTCTGTATTCTATTATTCCCGCTATCTACTGTCTTGCAAATTAGGATTTTGTGGTTTTATTGCAAGACATAGCTACCACCAAATCTGAGCCGTACCATTTCTGCCTACAAGCGGACCATAATCACAGAGATCAGGGTATCCCAAACATAAAAACTCCCACTCTTCACCATCAAAATCAGTATAGTCGTGTTCCTCTACATCACCACGATCTCTTCCTTCGAAACAAGTGGCAGGTTTGTTGTTTATAGTAAGAGGCAGACTTGAATCATCATTAAAATTTACATAGCCGTCGAACAAAATCTCGCAAGTGCCATCGCCTTGACACCACACGCAACGATCTTTTTGAGCGATGGTCAACGTTGCCTTGCACTGTCCAAATCTCTGCAGTGTTAGCCACAGGTATATACAAGGTTGGTCCTCAACGGAAATAACTTTCAAATAATCTACTATTTGGCCGCCTACATAACTTTTCATATAATCCAAAACATGAGTTCCATTGATATTGTAAAACCAACCATGATAACCATCATAACAGCCTTCCGGCGGCTCTCCTGTCAATGGGTCTTCTGGAATACCACTACATTCTTCAACACCAGAAATAATAACGTTTATAGATGTTTCTGGAAATGGGGACGAACATACCGGTACCTGAAAATTAACAGCTGCTATAGCGTTAGAGTCGTCGGCATCTGGGTCGGCAGGATTTTCACAGATATTGCCTTTGTAGACAATAATATAATTTCTTGCTCCTTGCTCAGGGCAGGTGAATTGCCCTGTGACGGATTGGCCGTAACCCAAGGTGCTGCTTGAATTCCATCCGTCGACTGAAAAGCTGGTTACCTCGGTTCTTTCACCGTATACATTATCCCAATAGAGTTCAAATATTCCGCCCTTTAGTGTTTGTGGTATTCCTGAATTATTTGAGTCATTGGTGATAATAAGCTGCACGTTACTACCGTCCAGGCAGTTAGGCTCCACGCTTAACCTTCCGCGGAAAAAGTAATTTATTAGCCCTGTCGTATAATTAATCGTCCGCGGGAGGGTGGCTTCTGCATAGTCTTCATAGACCCTATCATCAAAGGTTGTATGATATGCTACTGTCGCTATGGGATATGGAATGATGGGGTCAGAATACAAATCAATAAACTTATTTCTTGCCAGATGTGTTATGCCATAGCCGCTAATATACCTGTAATTAACAGGTGCTGAATTCCAGAAATATACACCTGACTCGACGTATCCTGTTACGTTGTTGACATTGGGATGAGGAAAATAATACTTTGTGCCATCATTAGCCCTGAAAATTGTGCTTTTGGATAAAAACTGGTAGTTGGTTTGCTCTGACAGGCCCCAGTTTGATAGCGGGCTTGTTCCTACATATTGGCCAGTATAGTTTTCAATATCCCAGTAATAAGCAAGCTTCGAAAAAACCTTGGCCTGCGGCGTCCAGCCGGAAAGCCATCTTGAAGGTATTGCTTCTATGCTTGCTATTTCTTTTTCAACATATTCTTCTAAGGGATTTTTCCACAAACCCTTAGGTGCCCTAAAGTGTGCCTCTACAAAGTCATTTCTGGCGTGAGGAGGAACGCCCATATCTTCCAGCAAATGCGATACATGCCCCAGTGCTAGGAATGTTAGAGCTAAGTAATGTTCTCTTGTTGTTTGAGATTCTTCTGTCAGGGCCTTATAAAAGTAGTATCTCGTGTCCGGCCACGCAAAGTAGTTTTCATACTCTTGCTCCCAGTTTGGATTCTCTGTTCCAAGTGCTCTTTTAAGTGTTGATGCCCCTGTTAAGTCAAAACTAAGACCCCATATTCTTTGTGAAAACCAGTTGATCACTGGTGCGCGTGCGGGATGCTCCGACTTATTCTCCAATCCAGTGTTGTGATATGGGTCGTGAAAATGGTGCCTTGCTCTCGGCAAGGGAATATCTTCCAAAGCAGCGCCGGCTTGCAATAAATCAAGAACTGTGGGATTCTGGGGTATTTTGGGCAGTACACGTTGGGAGTCCGGCGTAATCGACTCATCCAATAACAATATGCTGGTAAGTCCCTGTCCCATACCTAATTCATCTTTGAGATAACTATCCAGAATTGATTGATTATTGTTAGAAACCGCCTTTTCTGTCAAAGCCTTATGCGTTTCACCTGACCATGAATGCGCTTGTGAGTTCCAGCCAAGAGTAATCAGTATCCCAACTAAAATCATCAGATTCTTTTTCATGGAAATACTCCAATACTACTTTTCAGGATTTCAATGACAACATGGCTATGAGCATCCATAGCACCGCTAGGGAAAAAAGTATCGAGGTTATTGAAAAGAATATAACCAATCGTCTCAATAATAAGCTGCCAGATTTCCAATACAGTGTTGTTCCTACGGCGGTACTTGCAAAAACAAGTGCAAGCAACCAACCCCAGAAGATAAATCTAATCTCATATAAAAAACGATTATAAGAACTGCATATCTCGTACACAGAGAATATGAAACTTAAAACGTCTATCATACAAATCAATAGAGCAATCGCGGTCAGGGTTATAATTAGTACAATTTTTTTCTTTTCAGTAAGCATTGGTACTATCAAAAGTCATAAATTTTCCATTGATGCATTTCGTCTCTGTCAAAAGTAACGGGATAGCCGTATATATTCCCGCTTTCCTCACGTAAAAGGTCGTACACAGCCATATCGCTATCGAATTTTATGAAAATCATATCACCCATATCGCTTACCATTTGTGAAAAGTACGGCCGAAGTTGTTCTAAAAGTGCACGATAGTTCTCCCGCGATACCTCAGCGAAATAACTTACGGCCTTATCAACATCATCAGCCAGTAAAGCAGCCTTAAATGCCTCAAAAACTTCCTCTGGAGAAGGCCCGCATGCATTTGCCAGCCAATAATAAGCCAGGATGGCCATGTCGTTAAAATCAACGGCTCCATTATCGTCAAAATCTCCGGCGATACCGCTACCAGACTGCTTCCAATTTGTACCAAAAATCGCAAAATCCTCGAAGTTGACTGACTGGTCGTTATTCAAGTTAGGATACCAGTTGGGGTCAAGTACTTCATTGCAATCACCGGCTCCGGTTGTTAAAAACATTCCAGTGCCGTCTGTTGCAGACGAGGTGGTTTGAAAAGTCGAAATTTTTTGTTCGAGTTGCGGCTCAGACTCCGTTGTTTCAATAGAGTCTGAGTCTATACCGAAAATGACCGTGTTGGCCTCCGGCACTTTAAAAAGATTAAGCTGGTAATCGAGGATTTCATCAACAATTAAGTTTATTATCGCCAAGACCAACTGTTTATCATCGAAAGTGAAAAGATATTTGTTATTCTCTGGTTTCTCTGCCAGAGTGTTTGGTTCCGGCAGTGGTGTAAGTTTGCCGCCGACCTCACAGGTTACTGAATAGCTTTCTTTTTGCTCGTTAGTTTGGCCGGCAACTGCGATGATAATATCATCATCGGGCCTAACCTCAATCCACTCCGATACGTTAAGGTCGTTGACCATCAAGGTTAAATCTGCTTCGGCCACAGGCACTACCGTTAATAGGAATATGGCTAATACGGAAGTCTTTTTACACAACATAGTTTTACCCCTGCAAATTTCCCAAATACCTACCATGTATGTCATAAAACATTAAAATATTCTCTAAAGCAATTGTCAACAAAAAACTCTTTTTTTAATTCGGAATTCTAAAATTGTTCAGGAGATTTTTTCCTTGACTTTATTGTTTTAATATGATAAAAATTGATATTATTAATGGGGGAAGAGGGCTCTTCACCTGATAATCACGGTATTTAGCGCTTTTTTTGCGTTTTGTAAGCGAATTTATAATTAATCGGATAAAGGGTTGATGAAAAGCTTGCCGATAGTTTTTGTCCTGCTCTTAGTGATTGTCATTGGCCCGGTCTCATCTGCCCGAGCTACAATTTTTACAGGCTCGGATGAGTGGTATAAAAACTTAGACCCGGGCGAGTCCGTCACATGTATTGCATTTTACGGTTTAGGCAGCGTCGAATATACTCAGGCGCCCGAATGGCTTTTCAATGAATGGACACCACCCTATAACCATGATATTGCCGGTTGGAATATGGTATTAACTGACGCGGATAAAACCGCATATCTGTATGGTCCTCGGGCTACGAACACATCCAGTTCGGCAAGTGAATGGTTTGCCTTCGAATTATTTTTCGAGTGGGATGATTCGGCCCCTGATTTTGACCCTAACTTTCCCGTTTATCTGGATATAGCTATCTTCGACGGTCCACTCGGTTCAACGCCGACCTTTGCGGTTGGTAAGAGAGGTACGCCAGGTGGCACATGGGAGTATAAAGATGGTGACCCTCTAAGCGGACCCTATCAAACTGAAGTGCCGTACGAGAATCCGGTGCCGGAGCCGATGACGATTTCTCTGTTTGGATTAGGTGCCGCGTTTTTGCGAAAGAAAAAGTAGCCGGCCGGTGAGGTTTTAACTATAGCAGTTCCTCGATAGACTTTTTTTCCCAGTAAAACCAATACTATTCGTATTTCAGTTTTTTAACTCTGTATTTTAGCTTCTTTCATCCAGCAATAAAGAACCGGCACAACGAGCATTGTAAGTATCTCGATTGTCATACCCCCGAACGATGGTATCGCCATTGGAACCATAATGTCAGAACCCCGCCCTGTTGAGGTCAGAACGGGAATAAGCGCGAGTATTGTTGTTGCCGTGGTCATAAGGCAGGGACGGATTCTGCGAGTACCGGCTTGAACTACTGCCTGCCGAATGCCATCCACACTGTTCGGATTTTTATTTCGGAACGACTGCTCCAGGTAAGTACACATTACCACACCATCGTCCGAGGCTATACCAAACAGGGCCAGAAATCCCACCCATATCGCAACACTCAAATTGATGGGGTGCACCTGAAAAAGCTCTCGCATATTTACTCCAAAGACGCTGAAATCGAGAAACCAGTCCTGGGCATAGAACCATATCAGGATAAATCCGCCGCTCCAGGCAACAATTATTCCTGAAAATACGAGCAAACTGGTTAGCGTGGATTTGAACTGGAAATACAAAATTAAGAATATGATAAAAAGTGCTAATGGTACAACTATCGTAAGTGTCTTTTGGGCACGAACCTGATTTTCGTAGCTGCCGGCAAAGCTGTAACTTGCGCCTGCAGGTATTGTCAATTCACCGCTTGCAATTTTTTCTTTCAAGTACTGTTGGCACTGCTGGACGACGTTTACTTCTGCATAGCCGGGTTTTTTGTCGAATACGATGTAGCCTACAAGAAAAGTATCCTCGCTTTTTATAGCCTGCGGCCCGCGTATATAGCGAAAATGGGCTAATTGTATTAGAGGTATCTGCGCTCCATCGGTAGCTGGGACTAAAATCTTGCCTAATGTTTCAATTTGGTCCCGCAGTTCTCTCATATACCTGACCCTGACCGGATATCACTCACGTCCCTCAACCGTAGTAGTAATATGCCTGCCGCCGATTGCAACTTCAATAATGTCGTGGACCTGGCGAACACTTACTCCATATCTTGCGATGGCATCACGGTCTATGTCGATCTCCAGGTAGGGCTTACCTACAATACGGTCGGCTATCACTGTGGCCGACTCAACACTGGGCACTTCTTTAAGAAGACGTTCGATCTCCAGACCGACTTTTTCGATTGTATCCAGGTCCGGATCCTTGACCTTAATTCCCATTGGGGCGCGCATACCACTTTGCAGCATGACTATTCGTGCGGCAATGGGCTGTAGTTTCGGTGCGGAAGTCGTGCCCGGAATCTGGCCGGCTTTTACAATCTCGTCCCAAATGTCATCGGGACTTTTGATATGCTCCCGCCATTGCCGGAATGGCCGGCCGTGACGATCGTCAGGTATAAGCCGACCGTTCTCGTCACGGATAAATTCACCACTTTTCTTATCGTAACGGAAACGAATATGGTTGCCGTTTTTATCAGCGATATACTCGGACTTATAATTAATGACCGTTTCGATCATTGATATGAGGGCGGGGTCAAGAGAGGATTCGACCCGGCCAATTTTGCCAACCACTGATTCTATCTCAGGAATAGAGACGAATGCGACATCCTGCTTTTGCAGTACATCCAGGCACTCTCCAATAGAGGCATGAGGCATAGTTGTCGGCATATACAGAAAAGGGCCTTCATCTAAAGGCGGCATAAATTCTTTGCCAAGGCCATGCCAGATCAATCCACCTACAACAACAAGTCCGATTTGCCTTTATACTCTGTATAGAAATTAATGTTAATTTTTCCTTCCATTACCGGACAGACCGTTTGCTCACTTATGACCGAGCCTGTAATAACAATATTTGTTAATCCCACATCATTACTGCGACATCCCAAAAGCCTTGATGTGTTGGTTAAAGAGATCAACGCACTCGATTGGTACAATGCACGTAGAGAAGGTTTCGGTGACCTATACGAAGGATTGTTTTAGAAAAATGAAAACGAAAAGAAGAGCGGTGCTGATTGTCTGCCCAGTTGACAGTAAATGCAGTCGTGTGTGCAAGTCTTAAATGGCACGAAATCTATTCCCAAAGAACACCCCAACCTTCTCAAAGGTACCGGACCAAATATATACCCTTGCTCTTTAATGTTGGTGATTTTACTCTTCATTGTATATATCTTATTTTCTGAGAGGAGCTTACGCCTTTGAATTACCACCGGCCAATTCGCATTAGTTGAAATTGCCACAATACTTAATACTCTGTTGCTGCAAGTAATAATCGTAGAATTTATTTGTCAGCAGCAGATCGATGTTCTTAGCTATAGATTCTATGCAGGATGTAGTTAGGATTGTGAACCTTAAAGGTGCGCGTAAAAGCTGGACTTTTGCCGGGGATTGTTAGTGCTATCTTGCGGTCTTTTCCTTTATCAGGGGCATTCGGTTTTTATTATAAAAGTCAGGTCCAAGGGGTTATACCGGGCTGAAGGCCCCCGAATATCGATTGTACCTTCGATTTTAATATTTGCCTGGCTGGTGTTATCCTTATCGCAGAATGTTGTCACCTGCGTTCTATAGTTGTAATACTGAGGTAACTCTTCATGTATAAATCTGATTATTTCTTCTGATGGTATGTGTGAATGCTTCATTCCAGGCCCTTTGAATTTAAAGGT
>CAYUIE010000002.1:0-345913 GCA_964444665.1 uncultured Pirellulales bacterium | reverse complement strand
CGTGTAAAATTGAAAAAACTATACCCAGTAATTTAGATGTGACAGACTACTAGGCTTGCCGGTATGTCTCAATTTGCCGCGATTTGCCACTTTGCAAAATTGTTGTATCTTAATAACTGCAATTGAAATAAGAACATATAGCTATTTATTGAAACCGGCTCATAACCCGTAGGTCGCAGGTTCGAGTCCTGCCGGGCGTGATTTTACGAAGTATGTATCAAGTAATTAGCCTCTCGAATATCGCTTGGCCAAGCAAACGATGAACAGAGACATCAGTGCCACGCCGCTGAGTGCTTCACCCATCGCCACATAGCGGATGAAATGGTTTTTAGCGGGATGTAAATCTCCAAATCCAAGGGTCGTAAAAGTAACGGTGCTAAAGTACAGCCCATCCATGAATGTAGCATCTGTAAAAATCTCACCTCTATAAGTGATACCGCCTGAATTCATATAAATAATCGCACAGAAAAAGATAACCAACAGGCTGGCAAATAAGACTCTGATGGGTCTTTCACCGTAGCCGAAGAGCAACTTTCCGAAAACGATCTCCGGCAAAAGGCGCATCCCCAGGATGAATCGGGCCGTTTTTTTCAGCGCCGAGGCGGAATCATAACTAACACCGCGAAATTTTTTCCAGAGATGAGCGCATCTTTCATTATAAAAGCTTTCGCCTGCCAACTGGTAGTGACCGGCCTCCTGAGCGGCCTGTTTAATGAATCGCCAGAAGTTTTCGCCGTCACCGAAGCTGTGTCGGGCAAAGCCGACGGATTCAAAAATAGGCACGGCCCCGCTCGTGGAGTATACGCCCGCAAAATCGGTTCTGCTTTTGAACTTTACGTTTGCAAAGTTAGCACTCTTGGCGAAATAGGTATTGGTGAAGCGCGCATCCTTGAAGAAAACCGCATCACTCAGCAGACCATACCCGTTAAATACAGTAGTCCGAAACATAGCGTTTGATTGAAAGGCGGCATTCCTAAAAGATACAACCATCTCAAAACGGCAGCCGTCAAATCCGGCAAGTCCATGAAAGCACGCGCCGTTGAAAAGGCACTGGCCGCTAAAGACCGACGAGTTAAAACTGACATCCTGCCTGAAAACCACAACAAGCCTATCCGGGTCCGACCAGGGCGAGGAAAAGACGAGGTTTTCTTCAAACGTACACGAGTGAAAAACCATTGACTGTGAAAGGTTTATCACAGTTTGGCCGTCGCTTTCTCTGATTACCATATTGCCGGTGTCAAAGTTTTCGCGTTTTTCGAAGAGTCGGTTAATATCAAGCTGACCAGAGACAGAACAACGGTACAGTTTAATATCATCTCCATTGGCAACGGCCTGGAGAATATCGCCTGCCGATACACGTTGATTTTCTCTTTGAAAGACCAATTTCCAAGCCTTACATCAGTCTGACTGCTGAAGCAGCTCAATGATTTCTTCCTTTTTCGGCAGCGAATCCTGGGCACCGAATCGGGAGCATGCCAAAGCTCCTGCAGCAGAAGCAAATTTAACGGCCCCCTCTATATTATCGCCTACTGCAACCGAAGCAGCCAATGCTCCTGCAAAGGCATCACCGGAACAGGTCTGGTCAACTAAATCAATAGAAAAGGCAGGGATATGCTCTCCACCTTTTCTGTTAATCACAAGGCAACCTCTCCTGCCCATTTTCACCACGACGCACTCAATTCCACGAGCTACAAGGTCGGAGCCAATCATTTTCGCTTCGTGGATATTTTCAGCACCGACATCTGCAATCTCAGCAGCCTCACGAAGATCAGGTATCAGAATATTAACGGAAAAGAAATCAATAGGTACCTCGGCGGTAAGGACGACGTCTCCGGGGTCGAGAATAACCTTTTTGCGGTGTATATTTGCCATTTTGATGGCGGCACTAACCGCATCAGAAGGCAGTTGGCCATGAATCAGCACGACATCGGCGGTTGAAACAGCTTGCTCTACAGCATCACATCCTATATCCTGTGGCATAAGCGCCCGATTGGCACCCTCGGAGATGCAAGAGCCGTTTTCTCCCTCGGAATTGACCAGAGTAACGATTACACCCGTATTCTTGGCCTGTGCGGTGTATAGCAGCTCGGTATTAACACCAAAGGAAGCCAGGTTTTCCTTCACAACCTGGCCGAAGATGTCGCTGCAGACCTTGCTTACAAGGTGAACCTGACAGCCACAAAGAGCCGCCTGGATAGCCTGGTTGAGCCCTGCCCCTGTAGCTGTACACGAAAATCCTGAGCCTATAACGGTCTGGCCGGCCTCGGGAATTCTGCCGCACCGGACCGTCATATCCACATAAGTTGCGCCTACGACAACAACTCTCGGAATCCTTACCGCCATATCTTTTGCCTCGAAACCGCTTAGCAACCAGTATAATTAACAAACCGGGCGATGCAAACTTTTTTTAAAGATTAAATACATAGGCGAAGAGCAGAATTGACTTGATTTTAATAATCCGCTAAACTGCTGAAATACCTCAAGTAGATAAAATAAGGACCGGAGAATCTCAGCATGTTATATCCAGAGAGAAAACATTTAAGTATGGAGAAGAAAGAGAATTGCGGCCTTTTTGGAATTTATGGCGATGCTGATGCTGTACAGAAGACTCACTTTGGTTTGTATAGTCTACAGCATCGCGGACAGGAATCTGCAGGAATCGCCTCAAGCAACGGCCAATTCATTCAATGTTATACGGGTATGGGAACAGTGGCCCGGGTTTTTCGAAAGGGCTCAAGCCTGCTGGAGAAGCTTTCCAATCCGATGGCTATCGGGCACGTGCGTTACTCGACGACGGGTAGTACAAAACCCGCTAATTCGCAACCGTTCCTAAGCGAGTATTCGCGGGGACAGGTCGCGATAGCTCATAATGGAAACCTTATCAATGCCTCTGTGCTTCGAGACGAATATGAGGCTTACGGTCATATATTCAAGTCTACCAGCGATACCGAAATTATCATTCATTTACTGGCAAAACCAACCCACGCAAGAAGGGATGACCCGATTGCGCACACACTTAAACACCTGCAGGGCGCTTACTGCCTTTTATTTCTGTTCCCGGACCGGATCGAGGCGGCCCGGGACCCGCACGGGATAAGGCCGCTAAGCATTGGTCAAACCGACTCCGGAGCATACGTCATCGCCAGTGAGACCTGCGCATTTGACACGATAGACGCAAAGTACATTCGCGACGTCGAGCCCGGCGAAATCATCCGTCTGGACGAAGAAGGCCTGCACAGCAGATTTTTCAACACCCCGGGTGAAGTTACACCCGCTCACTGCATCTTCGAACATATCTACTTCGCCAAACAGAACAGCAATATATTCGGCGAAAATGTACACGCCTTTCGAAAACGTCTCGGCCGGCAGCTTGCTCGGGAACATCCAGTCAAAGCCGACGTTGTAATTCCTGTTCCGGATTCCGGCACCTCAGCAGCAATAGGTTACTCAGAACAAAGTGGAATACCTTTTGATATGGGCTTTGTAAGAAGCCATTATATAGGCAGAACCTTCATCTCTCCAACCCAGGAACTGCGCGATTTGCAGGTCAAACTTAAACTGGCGGTGGTTAAGAGGATTGTAGAGGGCAAGCGCGTTGTGGTTGTGGACGACTCGATTGTCAGAGGGACAACGACACAAGGCAAAATAAGGTCGCTTCGGCAGGCGGGAGCCAAACAAATACATATGCGCGTCAGTTGTCCACCGATAAGACACCCGTGTTTCTACGGCGTTGACTTCCCTACAAAGGAGGAGCTGCTGGCCAACAACCGTGATATGGAGCAAATCAGGGACTTCCTCGAGGTTGACAGCGTTGGTTACTGTTCGCTTGAGGGGCTGCTGTCGTGCGCATCTCTGCCGGCGGACCATTACTGTACAGCCTGCTGGACGGGTCAGTACAAAATACCTATAAACACAGTGGTCAATAAATTTGTGATGGAACGTTATCAGATGAAGATGTTCGAGGACTGGGCCGAGGAAAATGTCTGAGCATCTGACATATGCACAAAGCGGTGTGAGCATTAAGGCCGGTGATGAGGTGGTACGCCAGATACGCTCAAGCGTCACCAGAACGTTCGGCCCCCGGGTTATGGACCTGGAAAACGGCTTTGCGGGCCTCTTTCGCCTCGACTATGACGAAAAACTATTCAAAAAGAACTACAAGCGTCCCGTCCTCGTGGCCTGTACTGACGGCGTAGGAAGCAAGGTCAAGCTCGCAGAAGCGGCCGGGAAATTCAACACTGTCGGCATCGATGTCGTGGCGATGTGTCTGAATGATATGCTTGTGCTCGGGGCGGAGCCTCTTTTCTTCCTTGATTATCTTGCTGTCCACAATGTCGAGCCGGCAAAGGTAGCAGATATGGTAGAAGGTATAGCTGACGGATGCAGGCAGGCCGACTGCGCTTTAATAGGCGGAGAAACCGCCGAGATGCCCGACACCTATCGCAAAGGCGATTTCGATATGGCGGGCTTTGCCGTGGGGGTAGTGGAGCGGGGCAAAATAATTGATGGAAAAGACGTCAGTAAAGGCGATATTATTCTTGGCCTGGCCTCGAATGGACTGCATAGCAACGGTTATTCACTGGTTCGCCATATTTGCTTTAAGAAACTGGGGCTGAAGGTAACGGGCCGAATTGACGAACTCGACGGCGCTGTGCTGGGTGACCTACTGCTCGAACCGACGCGAATTTATGTCAGGCCCATTGTTAAGCTGCTGGGCGGTTATAAAGTTAAAAGAATCGTGCACGGGATGGCGCACATAACCGGCGGCGGGCTGGTGGGCAATATTCCACGCGTACTGCCGAAGGATTGTAACGCGGTGATAAAAAAAACGAGCTGGCCCGTGCCTGACATATTCGGATTCATTCAAAAGGCCGGTCCCGTAGAGGAAAGTGAGATGTTTAGAGTCTTCAATATGGGTATCGGCTTCGTATTGATAGTAGCGCCCGACTTTGCACAATCAATAAAAAAGAAACTGACCCGCTGGGGCGAGAAAGTTTACAGGATAGGAACAATCAGCGCCGGCACGGGTAAAGTTGTTCTCAAATAATCACAATAGCTTCTCACTGTGGGCACAGGGAAAAGAAATATGGCCCCAAAAGCAGGCCAGGGAAGTTTTCTTCGTAATCTAAGCGAATTTATCATCGCGGCCGGTATATATAGTGCCTTCGCAATTTATCTATACCAGCCGTATTTGAAAAATCCTGCCCTGGAACGACTCGCACTCCTGCTGAATGCTTCTTTGGCTTCGCTGGGTTGTTATGTGCTTTCACGGCGCTGGGTCGCCTCATTTCCCGGCGCATTTTTTGCCGGCATCGTTTATGGCTTTGGCCCCTTTGCGCTGGGGCTCGCTGCGTATCAGGCTACAGCAGGACTGGTATTTGCGGCAGTTCCCTGGCTGTTCTGTCCCGCGGCCTTCTGGCAACGACTTTTTAACACCCGAAACAGCAAAAGACGATTTGCGTATCTTTTGATAACTACCGGGCTTTCGATACTGCCCTTTTTGATAATAGTGTTACTCTTTTCCATATTGGGCTCAGCCAAACTTCGTCTCTTTCCCATCCCCATCCAGACCAGACTGCACCTGGCCGATACGATTGGTCTGCTGAGCCTTTATAAAGCTACAAACAATAGCTCTATCTTCTTCAGCTTTTATCATCTGCCGCTAAGTGCGCTTGTGATGGGTTTTTTTGTTTTCTTCGCACTCCACCGAGTGGGCCCAATGATAATTTTCACCCTCGGCCTTGCTTTAACTTTTACGGATAGTATTTTTCAGGTAAGCCCGCTTATATGGACTGCTGTTCCGCTCGTTTGTTGTTCGGTACTAATTGGTTTAGGGACACAGTCGCTGGCCTGGTCCACCGCAGCCGATAAAGGCTGGTTGCTGATATGCGCTTTCATTACCGGCCTGTGTGCTGCGGTTACGGCCATACTAGGCTCAAAAGGAGAAAGCATCTTTTTTCAGGACGCCACAATGTACGTGCTGGCAGTGGTGCTGGTTATGATTACATTTTTCATAGCGCGCGGCGGGCTTCGACTTCACTGGCTTCGCTGGCTGGCTTTGTCTGCCGCATTTCTGCTGGACATCTTCATCGGCGCGCAAAGTATAGTTGAGAAAATATTGTGAGTTAAACAACAGCAAAGGTTGGCTGTTTACTATCACGAAGCATATACGCTTATCGCCCGGGCAGCGGTACGGGCAGGCCGAGTTCGGCCAGGACTTGTTTCATATCCTCCCAGACCCGTTTGCGGTTCTCCTGTGAATAGTTTCGTAAAAGATAAGCAGTATGATATGTCGCCATAAGCTTGATTGGCGGCCTGCCTATGCCGGAGTAGTATTCGTGGAATCTACCTCGCATCTGGCCAATTGGTTTGTTTGTATTTAGCAAAGTCTTGGTTGCGGGGGCTCCAAGCGTTACAATAATCTCAGGATTTATTATCTCAATCTGTCTTTGGAGATACGGGAAACAGTTGATTATCTCATCAGGCCTGGGGTCGCGATTGCCGGGCGGCCTGCATTTTATAATATTGGCTATAAAGATGTCGCTGCGTTTCAGCCCCATAGCATTGATTACCTTATCCAATAGCTGTCCCGCCCTTCCGACGAAAGGCCGGCCCTGGGCATCTTCATCGGCTCCGGGTCCCTCGCCGACAAAAAGTATGCGAGCGTTTGGATTGCCCTCACCCGGTACGGCATTAGTACGCAGCGAGCCTAAGTTACATTTATGGCACTGGCGAACTTCATCGGCGATTTTTTCAAGCTCCCCCGCCGCTTCCGCCGCAACTGCTTTATCAGCTTTCTGCTTTGATTCGGCAGGTGAAGTCTTCGGCTTGACTGTAATCCCACCAGTGAAGAATTGTTCCATTTCGAGGTGTTGCCGGACCGCTTTTTTGATATCCGTGTTCTTTTTCATAGCTGCAAATTTTAATCACAGACCATCGTCCACGCAATGAAAAAGACCATATTACAGAGATGCTGTTATTTCCTTTCGGAACTGCCTGCAAAAAGCACATCCACCTCTCTGGCCACCTCTGCATAACAACTGCTAAAATCCCTGACCATTTTATGCGGCACAATTTTTACTTTGGATTCCAAAGATTCAGACTGCTTCTCGAAGTACTCTTCCAGCACCCCAAATTTTCCCCGGTCAAGCTGAGGCCTTTCTTCAATGGGCCTGGCCCCTACGGCTATATACACTTTTGTGTTTTCCGGTTCGAGCTTTCGCATCAGCATACCGGCCTCACATCTCTCGTCACATCCTGTACACTTCATCAAACCAACCAATTCTTTAAGGTTAACCAAAGTGCCGCACTTTTTACACCTAAGGTCAAAATGAAACGAGGCATCACTTTCCATAAAATTCCAGAAATGTTCCCCGTCATGACAGGGTTCCATAGGAGGTCTATTATGAAAGACAAAGCAGGTCGATACCTTACGGCAATGAAAGCATTTTTTCATAACGATTAAACCGGGTGCGAGATTGACCATTTCCCAGAAATGTGCGCATTTTTTCTGTTTCACAGCATCACCAAGCTAATTTTAAAAAGGGCGCTTACTACTAATAAGCATTCTGGAGGACTCAGCAGTGTAGTTTTCTGGACTTTTTATACAAGGCCCTGGTCCAACATCGCGTCGGCCACCTTTACGAAGCCCGAGATATTTGCCCCGGCAATAAAATTGCCCTGGCAGCCGTATTCTTCCGCGGCCATGCTGATATTACTGTAAATGGTCAGCATAATGTTCTTCAGCTCGGAATCAGCTTTCTCGAATGTCCAGGGCAGCCGCTGGCTGTTCTGGGCCATTTCCAGACCGGAGACGGCCACTCCACCGGCGTTGGCGGCCTTGCCGGGCATAAAGATGGCCTTGTTTTCTAAAAGAACTTTCGCAGCCTCAGGTGTGGTTGGCATATTAGCACCTTCACCCACCGCGATGCAACCGTTCTTGAGAAGGACTTTAGCACCCTTCTCATCAAGCTCATTTTGGGTCGCGCAGGGCAGGGCCACATCACATTTGACATCCCAAATTCCGTCGCAGCCTTCGGTATATTTAGCGTTTTTGTGAGCTGACAGATATTCCTTAATACGCTTTCTCTCCACCAGCTTAAGCTTCTTAACCGTTTCAAGCTTAATTCCTTCGGAGTCATATATAAAGCCGTTCGAATCACTCAGTGTTACGACCTTACCGCCGAGCTGCTGAACTTTTTCCGTCGCAAAGATAGCGACATTCCCGGCACCGGATATACTGATTGTCATATCCCCAATATTTTTTCCTTTTTCCTTTAGCACCGCATCCATTATGTAAACGAGCCCATAGCCCGTGGCTTCGGTTCGGACAAGGGAACCGCCCCAATTAAGCCCCTTTCCGGTTAGAACGCCCTCAAAGGCATTGCGTATTCGTTTATATTGTCCGAACATATAGCCAATTTCGCGTCCGCCCACGCCGATATCACCGGCAGGAACATCGGTATCGGGCCCGATATGCCGATAAAGCTCGTTCATAAAGCTCTGACAGAAGCGCATCACTTCATCATTGCTCTTGCCTTTAGGGTCAAAATCGGCCCCGCCCTTGCCGCCGCCCATCATCAGGCCGGTCAGCGAGTTCTTTAGAATCTGCTCAAAGCCCAGAAACTTAATGATGCCGAGATATACGCTTGGGTGGAACCGCAGCCCACCTTTATACGGGCCCAGAGCACTGTTGAATTCGACACGAAAACCGCGGTTGACACGGTAGTTGCCCCGGTCATCCTGCCAGGGTACACGAAACATTATTTGTCTTTCCGGCTCTACAAGGCGTTGAAGAACCTTTGCCTCGAGATATTCCGGACGGTTTTGCAGGACCGGCTCAAGGCAATCGAGGACCTCTTTGACTGCCTGATGAAATTCAACCTCGCCCGGGTTGCGTTTTAATACTTCCTCGTAAACGGCCTGAATAGCAGTAGTTGCATTCGCGGACATCAGAGTCTCCCTGAAAAGTTATTCTTGCTTTCTAATGCTTTTATCATAAAATATACTAATAACTGAAGAGTTGCGAATCCAGTATGTCATAGTACCAACCTCCTTAGAATAAGGAATTTATCAAAGCATAGCAACATAAAAAAGCTAATATATAGGATAAGAGTAGCTGATAATGAACATAGAAACACTAAAAATATTTTGTGACCTTGTAGAACTGCGAAGCTTCTCGAAAACAGCGGAAAGGCACTTTATCAGCCAGTCCGCAGTCTCGCAGCAGATTGCACAACTGGAAATGACCCATAAGTGCCAGTTGCTCGACAGAAAAAAAAGGCCTTTTGAACTAACTAAATCCGGGGAGTTGTTTTATAACGCCGGCAAGGACATTCTGGAGAGATATGAAGCGCTAAGGAGTGAGTTGAACTCGCTTGAGAAACACACAACCAAAAGAATAAACGTCGCGGCCATTTTCAGTATCGGCATGCACAGCCTGCCCGCATACGTGAAAAAGTTTATGGCTAAATATCCTGAAGTAAACGTTCACATCGAATACTTCAGCTCAAGGCGGATTTATGAGCTTGTCCTGCAGGGCGGTGTAGACATCGGGCTGGTAGCAGTACCAAAGAAAGATAAGAACATTGAAATTTATGATTTTGAGGACGAGTCATTAGTCCTTGTGTGCAGCCCGGAGCATCCGATGGCCAAGCAGTCAAAAATCGACATACACCAACTGCGATTCGAGAAATTCATCGTCTTCGAAGAAAGTATTCCAACCAGAGGCCTGGTAGATAGTATCCTGGCACACTATAACGTTACAGTGCGGACGGTTATGGAATTCGATAATATAGAAACAGTGAAGCGGGCGGTCGAGCTAAACTCGGGCGTAAGTATACTGCCGGAGACAGCTATAAGGCAGGAACTGGCCAGCGGCACGTTAAAGGCAATAGAATTTTCAAACAGGAAATTCAAGCGGCCAACGGGAATAATCGTCCGAAAAGGCAAGGTACTAAACCAGCCCGGACGATACTTCATAGAACTGCTTCGAAAGGCAAAACAACAAAGAAATGACAATTAAAGCCGTTATATTCGACCTGGACGGCACTATTACCGAGCCGTTCTTTGACTTTGACGCCATTCGACGGCAAATGGGCCTTGCCGCGGAGGCCGGACCTATCCTCGAAGCGATGCGGAAAATGAATCCTGAGCAGCGAACTCGGGCGGAACAAATACTGCACTTTCACGAGCAGCAGGCTGTTCAGAAATCGAGCCTTAACAAAGGGGCAAAAGAAACTCTTGAAGCGCTCCGCACCGCGGATATTCGTATAGGTATTCTGACACGAAATACGCGTAATAATGCTTTAGCCATAGCGCGAAAACACGGCCTTGAATTTGATGCTACCGTCGATAGAGAAGATGGTCCTGTCAAGCCGGACGCCTTCGGCGTGTTGCAATTATGTCAGCAGTTCGGCATTAGTCCGCAGCAAACGCTGCTGGTAGGTGATTATCTATTCGATGTACTAAGTGCCAAAGCGGCCGGTGCAGTTGCAGTCCTTCTGAAAAATCATAAAGAAGCCGAACAATTCGCACAACACGCGGATTTTACTATCGATTCTCTCGAGCAGCTTCTGACTATCATTCAGGAGAAGAATAAAGAATGACGCAAATTCCTAAGATGTTTAACATTCTACCGGCAAAGTTATTCGTCTTGCTCGTAACGGCAAGTCTGTGTTGCTTTATTGGTTGCACGGGCGAAACAATCATCACAGAGCAAAAAACTCCTGAGGAAAATCGGACAGATTCCATAGAGGAAGAAACTCTTGAATTAAACAGCGTAGATTCCATATTGGAGCGGCTAAGGCAGACTATCACAGGGCTAAAATCCTACCAGGCCAAAATCAAGTATACCTCCAGACAACCTTTGCTCGAATCGGAAACAGTCAGAAAGGGCCGATTATATTACACAAAAGAAACACAAAGGTCGAAACTGCGTCTTGATTTCAACACAATCAAGCAAGACGATGCCAAAGAACAGGCATACCGGGAGCAGGTTTTTTTCGACGGTGTATGGCTTGTGCGGGTCGACTATCAACTTAAAAGAGTCGAGTATCGTCAATTAGCCGAACCGAATATGCCGATTGAGCCCTTGGACCTGGCTGCAGGCTACCTGCCGATAGTCGGCTTTGCCAAAATAAAAGATATGAAAAAACAGTTCGACATAACCCTTCTCGAACAGCCGTCGAGAAATTCCCGGGAGCCGATACACCTGAGGTTGCAAGTAAAAAACGGCTCAAGATACAAAGATACCTACAGCCATATAGAACTTTGGCTTGATACGAAACTGTTTTTGCCCGCAAGGATTCTCGCCGTCTCGAGCCAGGATGAAACTGAGGAGTTGGAATTTTACAGTCAGAACCTCAAGAAAAAGTTAAGCGACAGCATTTTTCAGGTTGAAATCCCCAACAGTTTCAGTAAGAATATCATTGATTTGAAACAAAAAGCGAAATAGCAAATCCCGCCAATGGAAAGGATTGAAGATGGCAACAGGTATTGTTGTTTATTATTCGCGGAGCGGCAACACCCAACAAATGGCCGAGGTAATCGCCAAAGCGATGAACGATGCCGGGCTGAAGACTAAGTGCAAATCCGTCGGCGAAGTTGGCCTTGAGGAGCTTCTGGCTGCGGATGCGATTGTGGTCGGTTCACCGACCTATTATGGACATATGGCCGCGCCAATCAAGGAAATGTTCGACAATGCGGTCAGCCAGCATGGCCGGCTCGACGGCAAAATCGGCAGTGCCTTCAGCAGTGCCGCGAACATCGGCGGAGGCAATGAAACGACGATTATGGGCATTATCGAAGCGATGCTAATAAGCGGTATGGTGGTCCAGGGCGACCCACAGGGAGACCATTACGGCCCGGTTTCAATCGGCAAGCCGGATGAAAGAGTCATCAGCCAATGTAAACGCCGGGGCCAAAGAATTGCCGAACTGACGAATAAGCTGTTCGCTTAAAATCCAGGAAAGCAGGCCAAAACAGCAGGAAATACTCAGAAAATAAACATTTTCTTTTGACAAGGCTGCCCAAGGCCGATAAACTTTCGGCGAAAAGTGAAAAACCACATAGTGGAGGATTATTTAATGCAAGAGTATGAAGACCTGAAAGGATTGGTGGCGGAAATCGAAACTGACGTAAACAAGGCAGAAGGAGGAAATAAGGCCGCGGGAACACGCGTGCGTAAACAAATGCAAAAAATAAAGCAGGGCGCTCAAATTGTTCGAAGTCGTGTTCTTGAAATAAGGGCCGTTGAATAAACCTCCACGTGTAGCAATCATTCACATTCCAGGCCTTTAAGACCCGGTCCGAACAACCGGCAGAAAGAACAAAAACAAGACAGAAAAACTGGCCCGTTTAAGGCAGTAATACATTTTACCCGCCGGTGTGGTTTATCCGCCCCGGCGGATTCATATCGAGGATAGTGATGCCACCGCCGTTATTGTTTGACCTCACGACAATTGACCTGTCGAAGGTAATTTTCGACAAAATGGACATCTCTACCGTCAATCCTCAAAGCTTTGAGATGCAGCAATTAGACGGCATCATCTGGTATGATAAGGAAAAATTTCTAATATTAGGCTACAAGGATGTAACGGAAAACGAGTTCTGGGTCCGGGGTCACATACCCGGCCGGCCAATAATGCCGGGCGTGATAATGGTTGAGGCCGGCGCCCAGCTTTCCAGCTTTTTCGTTAAAAAGATTTACGGCCTTAAGGGCTTTATAGGCTTTGCCGGCATCGATTCCGCGAAATTCCGTATGCCGGTTGGGCCCGGCAACAGGCTATATCTACTCGGGTACCTCTCCAAATTCAAGCGGAGAAAGTACACAACGGTCATTCAAGGCATCGTTGATGGCACTATGGTTTTCGACACGATAGTTTCCGGCCTGGAAGTTTAGTGTTATCCTAAGTAAAGAAACGACCCTGCCAAATAAACATTTCAATTGCGTCCTTAGGGAAATACTCGCCCCAAGGGGATTCGAACCCCTTAACGAAAATCAACAAACTACTAATAATAAAAGACTTATAGAAAACAACAAACCTGTCTTGTCCACCAGCTTGGACAAAATACTGCAAAAACACCCCGATTTGGCCTTTGTGGTCGAACGCTGGCCAGACTTGCCGGATGACGTCAAATCGACAATTAAAGCATTGGTCGAATCTGAAAAAATAAGGACGTATTTCGATGATACACAATCTGGCAAGACGAATCGATAAGATTGAGAAAGAGATGGGCAAGGATAAGCCGGTATGGCTTCGCCTGCCAAGAAAAATACTGGGACTGGAGGGCAATCCAGAAGAAATCGTTGAAATAGAGGGTTGTCGGACTCTTACAGACATTGTGGCCCTTGCTCACATGAAAAAAAAGGAGCGGTATGACCAGGAACATAGAATCACGACTCAGAAGAATCGAGGAACAGCTTAACTTGAATAAGAAAATCCCTAAGCTGACTCTGATTATAATGGACTATTACCGTTATGGTGATAAATACATTGCCGAATCACTTGGGTCGATAGAGCAGTGGGTAACATATAAGCGGGCCGTAGCAGCATACGAAAAAGGAAACTTAATTATCTTCACACCTGACCCACAGTTAGAGATTGAGGCAAGAAAACGACCGTTGACGCAGGACGAGATTGCAAAACTTGAGGGCGAGTCGGATGTTGAATAAAGTAATAGAAAGTAATCAAAGGTAACGAAATGAGTGAATTAAACGCCAGACAACGCAGAGCTATACCGTTCATTGTGTCCAGCCCTACTATTATCGAAGGGGTTAATAAAGCCGGTGTGACTCCAAAGACCTTCTACAAGTGGCTCAAGCAGCCGGATTTTAAGGCCGAACTCGACCGACAGCGAAATGAAGCGGCCAAAGTGGCCCTTGATACCCTGACGCAGAGCCTAAACAAAGCGGTCGAGAACCTTGTCGGCCTGATAGACAACAAGGATGACCGACTCAAACGGCTGGCCTGTAAGGATGTTATCGAATATATCCTCAAACACAAAGAGATTGAGGATTTGGAGAACCGCATAGCGGCCATAGAGCAGCGGCTGAGTTTATAGAGTACGATTTTAAGCTGAAAATGAGTTTTCTCATATTTATAAGCGCGCGAGGGGGTGGGGATAAGACCGATTGAAAGAAAAGGTGGGTAGCGGATTATATCCTATTTTTGTGTAAGATTTATGAAAAAGTCGGGTATTTAGCTAAAAGTGTGGAGTGTTTTTTACCTTTCAGGTTGAAAATGCTTGGGCTTGGAGACATTTTAATGACATAAAGTTTGCTGTCTTGCGGTGATGTTCTTTCATATGGCAGAATATTGTGACACTCCCCAATCGAAAGGGAAGAGAAACCGGGAATACAAAGTATGCCTAAATAAATGAGAGAGTTATTTCACGTAATGTCTTAGATCTCCTAATAAACAGTGCCCCATAGCTGAATATCATCTATATTCCAACCTGAATACGGGAAGACGTGACTATCTAAAACTTCATAACTCCAACGAATGTATACGGTTTCATAATTATCCGCAGTGCTGCTTATATCATATTCTACTATCTGCCAACTGCTGTCTGTAATATCTGACGAACCCGTATGCTCCCATATCACATCCCAGTCGGTGCCATTGTTTGAAGCTTCAATTTTACTGATTATATAAGCCGGTGTATCTGTGTTTAGCCATCTGGCGAACTTCAGGCATACATTATAAAATCCATTACAATCGAACGGCCCTGCAGTTAAGTAATATGGCCCACCTACAGCAGTGTCGTAATCCCCATTCAGATTTACGCCATATACACTATTACCAGTATAGCCACTGTTTGGATCTGGATTTCCGTAAGCACCTCCGCCACCGGTAGGCTGACCGAACTGCCATTCTCCTTGCATTGTCCAACCTGGATCAACATCGAGATTGAATTCGTAGAACTTAAACGGCTCTACCTCAAGCCACTGTTCGATGAAAATAGCAAGGTCATTATAATCAACTACCCCATTACGATCCAAATCTCCGGCCAACAACACTTGCTCAAGAGGCCAGGAATTACAAAACAGAGTAAAATCTGCAAAGTTAACCATCCCATCATGATTTAAGTCAGCAATGTTGCCATACTCAGAAGCCGACATGCTTGCCTCCGGTGTTCCGCCATAAGCACCCATGTTTATACGTTTTCCATGCGGCCATAATTCATTCATCCAATTTGGATCATTCGGCTCACCGGCATCAATACACGGACTCGTTACATTGTCCTGAATCCAGGTGTGAGTATTTGGATCCCACCTGCCATAATATGATTTCAAGTGATAGTCGCCATTGCATGGATCCGCAAAGCATGGATCGACACTGATATTACCGAAACTGCCTCCAGTCCAGTCTTGGATACAACTGTAATTTGGGTCAGAGCACGCATAAAGCTGAGCAGCATTAACATCACCGGTATTAATATTACCCCAGACGATACAATTAGTTATCTCTCCTACACAATCGTATAAACCGCCACTGTCATTGTCACTACCTTGTACAATATTGCTAACAATGGTGCAGTTAATAATTCGCCCGTTGCACCTATACAATCCACCTGCATTAGTGAAGCTCGCCCAGTCATCTGTATTTATGTTATTCGCAATGATACAATTAACAATATTAGCGTCGCAATAATAAAGCCCCCCAGCATCAGCCCCGGCTACATTGTTGCTGATTACGCAACCAATAATACTACCATCACAGAATGCCATGCCACCAGCCCATCCACCTACAAAATTCCCCACTATCTCGCAATTTATAATAGCACCGCTACAATGAGACACTCCACCGCCATTCGCCTCACGTGCGGGACAGTTGTTTCCTACAATCCGGCAGTTTTTAATCGTGCCATCACACATATACAAACCAGCTCCCCAAGGATCTTGCCCGCTCGTGCACACATTTCCGCTAACAGTACAGCCTTTTACCTCACCATCACAGTACGCCAATCCTCCTCCACTCCAATAAGAAGTATTATTGCTTATATTACAATCTATAACCAGACCGTCACAATCGTATATCCCTCCTCCGATGCTCCAATCGGCAGTACCATTCCCAGTTATTAGGCATTTGCCAATAGCGGCATGCGTACCACCACCGTATATGCCACCACCATAAAAACCACTGCCATTAACGGTTCCTGTGCCGTTAGTGATAGTTAAACCAGTCAGCAAACAGTTAGCATCTTCTGTGCCAGCAAAGGTGACGACTGATCCCGCATCGTTGCCATCGATAATCGTATTGGCCACTACACTGGGATTGTTTGGATCAATGCTGGTTAAGATTATATTGTTGCCGTTAAAGTTGATATTCTCATAGTACCGGCCTTGCGCTACCCTCACGGTGTCATCATTAATTGCGGCATCTATACCATCTTGAATCAGCCCGAACGGATCGTTTATATTACCAGTTCCTGGATCATTAGGTGAATTTGCATCTACATAGATAATCATTAGTTGAGGCAGAGAAAACTCATCTATCGGCGAAGAACCGTGATATATTTCTACGGCATCTGTAAAACCATCTTGATCGGTATCTGCCGAATTGGCGTTCAAGTCACTGCCAGTCGGATATGGATTATAATCATTGCAGTCATAGTCGTAGCAAACCTCATAATAATCGCTCAATCCATCACCATCGGTGTCATTACTGTCGGGATTAAGTCCCCAGTATATCTCCCATGGATTGGCAACTCCATCGCTGTCAAAATCCAAAGAACTGATTGAAGCTTCTATCGTATTGCCGTATGCTCCCATATTAATTATGTTGCCATTAGGTTGTGGCTCGTTGCCGTAATCCGAATTAGGATCACCGATATCAATACAAGGCGAATTTGATTGAAGATGGTAATCACAATAGTTAGGGTCAGGATTATTCGGGTCGACGAAACTTGGTTCCATAGAGATATTACCAATACTGTCAATACAGTTTCCGTCACCAATATCACTGTAAATTACCTTATTGCAATCTTGTCCAGATAATTGGTCAGGAGAATTTGCCCAAACAATCGTATTAGTTATAATGCTATCGTTGTCGGCATAAATGCCAGCACCCTCTAAAATGGCAGTCCCATCATAATTGGGATCGTGTCCTACAGTATGAACATACCCATAACCAAAAGATGCTATGGTCTGGTTATTTGCAACTGTATTGTTTGTAATCGTTGCTCCAGGTGCATAGATGCCTCCGCCTCTGGCAGTACCATTGCCACCTTCTGTGGTGTCGTTAGGATCCCCATGAGGATAAGGAGCATATCCACCGGAGCCACCTTCACCGATAGCATTATTATTCGTAATGAGATTTCCTATTAATACAGCGTTGGGTCCATAAACGCCACCACCATGAGCTATGCCATCCGCACCATCATACGTTGGTCTCCATACGTAACCACCACCATCGCCGTGACAGGTATTACCTTTGACAATATTTTGGATTATTTCACAATTAGGGGCGAAGATGCCTCCCCCGTACGCTTCTGATGTATCGCCTGTCTCAGTTTCATATCCCCGGCAGAATAACTCGTTATCTTCCACCCCATTTCGCATTAAGGTGGCTGGACCATTACAATATATCCCTCCACCTTTCACATAGTGCCGGTCGTAATAGTGATAATTAGCAACTACGAGATTCCGCAAGACCGTATTATCTGAAATCAGACCGCCACCAACCCATATTCCACCACCCTCAGAGGATTCATAAATATACTGATAGGAAGAATAAATCTCGTTATCAACAACTACATTCCCGGAAATCTTGCAGGCTAAACCTGCACAATAAATACCACCGCCACCACCTGCACATATATCTGTAGATTCCATTGTGTTATTTTGTATGACATTGTCAACGATTACGGGTTTAACATAACTATCGCAGTAAATGCCTGCGCCATAGCATTTAAGGAACGACGATAAAAAATTATTTTGAATTATGTTATTAAATATCCTCACGGTTAACTCTGTTCCATTGCTGGAAGCGCAGTATATGCCACCACCGTGCCTGCGTTGGTATCCTTGTCCATTTTGTATAACAAATCCATCAATGGTCGTGCTGGCATCAATTACACTAACAACTGGCTGGTCATACCCATATTGACCATCGATGATGGTTTCATTGGTATTGGGGTCTCTGGGTGCAGTCCAGTCACTGCCATCGTAACCTCCGAATAGATATATATCATTCCCATCTTCAATTGTTAATGACTCATTGTATTGCCCTCCAGCTACGAGAACAAAATAACCCTTAGTAGAAGCATCGATCCCATCCTGAATGCGCCTGAAGGAGTCATCAGGTGTGCCGGTTCCCGGGTCGTTAGGTGAATTTGCATCAACATAAAGGGCCACAAACTCATATGCACCCATATCGATTCGGCCACCAATGACTCTCGGATTTCCATCAAGGTCTGTTTCATTTGGCCCTGCAACATAATTCGGATCTCCCACGTCAATACAAAGTGAATCCGGACGCAGGTGGAAATCATCACTATCTGCATTGACAAAACAAGGATCAACGTTAATATTGCCTGCGCCGTCATAACCATCCTGCACATTGCAGTAAGTAACCGTCGGTGAACTCGTCCCATAGTTATAGATTTGTGAACCAGTATTAGCCCAGAGGATACAGTTATTTACTGTTGGATTGCTGTCATAATTGTACACCACACCATATTCTCCTGCCAAATTGTTGCTTAATGTGCAATTAGTTAGCGTAGGATTGCTATCCCAACTGTACATCACGCCGCCTCGTCCATTTGTCTGTACCGAGTTTCTGCTAAAGGTGCAATTAGTTAGCGTAGGATTGCTATCCCAACTGTACATCACGCCGCCTCGTCCATTTCTCTGTACCGAGTTTCTGCTAAAGGTGCAATTCGTGAATTTGGGGCTGCTGTTATCCTGGTTGTGTATCCCACCACCAGTCAAATCTCCCCGGTTATCACTGAACGTACAGTTGGTCAGCATTGGGCTACTGCCTGAGTTTAGCATCGCGCCACCCGAGCCGGCATGGTTCATACTGAAGGTGCAGTTGGTCAGGGTCAGGCTGTTGGAGCCTTGATTAAACATACCACCTCCCATATCGTGAGCTTGATTTTCGTTAAACGTGCAGTTAGTTACCATCGGGCTGCTGGAATAATTAATCATCCCGCCGCCCCGACTATTTGCCAAGTTGCCGCTGAAGGTGCAATTCGTGAGCTTGGGACTGCTACTCTGGTTGCACATCCCGCCCCCCATACCTACCAACGTGTTCCAGCTGAACGTGCAGTTGGTCAGTATTGGGCTGCTGGATTGATTGTACATCCCGCCGCCTTCCCAATATGCCGAGTTATCGCTGAAGGTGCAGTTCCTTATCGTTGGGCTAGCTGAAATACAACAAATTGCCCCTCCACGCGAGTGAGATCCCTGATCAGGACCATAGCCATTAGTAATCTTCAAGCCATTCAGAACTGAATTTTCGTCTTCGCCGCTATAGAAATAGAAACCCCTGTGTGGTTCTGATTCTGTACCATTACAGTCGATAATTGTTGCCGCAACTACATTTGGATCATTCGGGTCAATACTCCTGACAGTAAGGGCCTTACCGTTGAAATCAATATCCCGATTGCCGTTACCAGTATAAGTGCCGGGAGCGACTATAACTGTATCGCCATCAAAAGCGACGTTAATCCCTTCTTGTATCGTGTCAAAGGGATGCTGCATACTCCCATCCTCAAGTGGGTCACTGTAATCTGGATTTCCATGACACGGGTCATTCGGAGCATCATCGTCGACGTAAATTGTTATTGGAGCAGCAAAAACAGGTATGCAAAGTAAGCCAACCAACAAAATGCTTAATATAATTAACTTTTTCATAATTTCACCCTTTTACTATTTTCCCTCATACATACAATCTCCAACAAGGCTATTAAGAATAAACAGGTGATTTGATATAGACCCATTGGTAGAACTTGATTTCTGCCTGTAAACTACCATTCCACCTACTCCTCCAACTGACTGGTTTATATACGTCCTTATAAACGCCAGTTTGAAGCATGCTTGAAACAATCTACCTTGAGGCTTTTTATCTGTCAATAGAATTGTCAAAAATTACGATATATATTTATAATATTTCTTAAGATTGGTTTTTCTGCCTTTATAAACTTGCAACTTAGCCTGTAAACTCTGTTTTTACTCAATAAAAAGACATTTTTCTTCCGTAGCCCAAGCGGATATAGGAAATTCCATTCCATAGTAATTTGCGTTTCTTTCGGAAGCTTATATGTGTCCAAGCATGAATAAGCCTTTTAGACGCCTATAATGAGCCACAGGAATGAATTTTCCGGCTGTTGCCTAATTCATTTTCTGGCCTTGTTTTACACATCTTGTCATCTAAAATCTAATTGATGAATTTAAGTCTTAGTGGTATTATTTGGTTGAATTTGTCTATTGTCTGAGTGGCAGAGAAACGGCAAAATGAGGCAGGTTGTAATAGAAAATCCAGTTCTAAACTCACCTTTTGAGGAGCCAGGTCGGCATTGGAAATTCAGCGATGACGGAATCACAGATGAAATAGCCGAGGAACGCCGAATCAGTTCTTATTTCGTGCCTATTGCCCAGCCCAGACGACGGGGGAAAGATAAACAACTCGTATTTGAAACCGAGTGGACAAAAGATCGTGAGGAGGAAAACAAACCAATCAATCAAATACGCGCAAGAGTCAAAATGTGGCGTGATGGAGGATATGTTCACATTACAAAGACAACGAGACGGCTTCTGGAATATTGGACAAATCCACAACGTGATAACAAGCTGTTTTTCTGTCAGGTGGAAGCATTGGAGACAGCCATTTATATAACGGAAGCCGCTGGTAAATGTGGGGATGAGTGGATTGTAAACAATATACGAAATGCAAACGAGGGGGCCAATCCGGGTTTGTATTGAATTGCCTTCAAAATGGCATCCTAGATATTCGCGACCTTAAGTATCTCAACATAGCTGAGAAAGACCGAGCGAAGTGGATCCTACAACGAAACGACATCTTAGTGAACCGAACAAACAGCGCTGAGCTTGTAGGAAAGTGTGCCGTATTTGACATTAAAGGCGAATGGGATTTCGCTTCTTACATAATTCGTATTCGTCTTGATGTATTACGTGCTGATCCGTATCTTATTGCTCGTTACATAAATTCTCCAATCGGAAGAGAATACATGTTCCGTGAGCGTAAACAGATGACCGGCCAAGCTAACGTTAACTCCCGAAAATTGAAAGCCTTACCTATCAGACTGCCTCCTCTTACTGAACAGCGACGCATTGTTTCTTGTCTTGATACCTTTCAGGCAAAGGTTGATTCATTGAAAAAACTTCAAAAGCAAACAGCTGCCGAACTCGATGCCTTGCTGCCCTCCATTCTCGACAAGGCCTTTAAGGGGGAATTATGAAATGGCTGTTAGTGAGTTAAGACTGATAAAAAGGTGCGTGGAGTTTTGCAAGAAGGAGGACATCAAGACCATTCCGCATTGGACTCGTGGGATATATGTTCTTTTCAAAAAGCAGCCCAGACTTGATAAATACGATGTTGTTTATATCGGGACGGCAGCAGGGATGAAGACGGCAACGAGATAGTATTTCACAGTCTGCGGAACAGCTACATCTCTTTCCTCGCTAATAGCCAGACCCCTGCTAAGGTTGTGCAGAAACTTGCAAGACATTCAGACCCGCGCTTGACGTTTAACACATACGCAAGAACCTTTAAGGAATCCGAACAAGAGGCTATGAATTGCTTACCAGCTTTCGGCGATTTTGTATTGTCCACTGGCTTGGCGCAGTAACCGCATAAAACAAGGGGGACTTTCATAGACAACCATAGACAACAAAACGGCCAGGACACGTTAAAAACCGCAATCCTGGCCGATAACAGAATAGCCCCAAGGGGATTCGAACCCCTGTTGCCGGGTTGAAAACCCGGTGTCCTGGACCTGCCTAGACGATGGGGCCTATATCGGGGAAAAACTTTTACACAACAAAGGTCTTCAAAATATGTTGAGTTCTATGCTTTCTCAAAAACCGTTTTATATTATCCGTGCTTAGAATTACTCTACAGTAATTGCTCCCACGGGACATTCGTCAACACATACGGCACAATCAATACACGTCTCGGCGTCAACTACAGCTTTTTGGTCCTGCATTTTAATTGCCTCACTCGGACAGGCCTCTACACAGGATTCACAACCGGTACACTTCTCAGTATTTACTTTTGCTGGCATTGAAACTTCCCTTCAAAAAACACGATTAGCTTGTTGAAATCGTAGCAATATACATAATCGAGACGATTTTGACAAGAACAATTGACCAAAATTCCCGGCCCTGTCCGCCAAAAATACTTAATAAGGCTCCTGTTTGGGGGCCTTGCCTCCTAATGCTACCGCCATATTTCTAACATACTCGTTAGTATCATACTCGGCGGTCCAGTCCAGCACTTTTTCGAAGCTGACTCCCTGCGAGTTGCCCAGCAAAAACAGGGTTATCAGGCGGACCGGCCAGTTCTCATCATTCAGGTTGCCCGCCAACGCACGGGTCAGCTCGTAGTTAAGTGGCACATCCATTAACTCAGCCGTACTCTGGAGTTTAATAGTCCAATCGCTGTCTGCCAAGGCTCTTGCCAGTCCGGAACTCAACAGGTCCGACAGTTCTGATGTTGGAGTGATTTTGTAAGTACGCTGAATTGTTCGCAGAGCGTATTGTTCCAACAGAAGCCCGGAAAACAACTTCACAGAAATTATTTTTTGTCCCTGCTTGCCCTTTGTAAGTGACTCAAGGCGGTTTTGAAGGTAGCGGTTGCTCAGCTTGACCGGTCGACGACGAATAACCAACTCAGCGGGCTTTACATCAGGGAAACAATTTATCAGCGTTCCGTTTGCATCGATAACAGGGTCCAGGTAGCCTTTGAGTTTAATCTCAACCGCTGCCTGTGGAAAGCTGCGCATAACTTCTCTAAATCGCCCTGTATTAATCTGCAAAGGTATCACCAAAAACTTGTCAGACTCAAGGGGGGAGGCCGGCACAAACCTGAAATTCACCATATTAGGGATTTTTTCGTTGACCTCACCGCTAACCTCCGCATCGAGACGGATATTACCCTTTACAAGCCCGTCATCACCAATCACAAACGGCTCAGGCCAGTTATTCGTTATCACAAAATTTGCATTGATTCTGCTGCCGTAACTTAACTCCGTGCCGCCGACTGTTCCGAGTTTTACGGACAAAATTTTTCCAGCAGGCGTAAATTTTGGAACAATTGTCTTTCCGAACTCATCCCGAAGTGACTGTAAAATAAGAGCAGGGTCGTTAAGCGGTATATAATCAGAGCCGTTTTCTTTGAGCAGTTGTCTGGCTTGATGCGCTTCGAGTGAGCCGGCATCTATAGTAATTGCAGTTTTCAATGCTTCAAGAGCGACACTTTTCTGTTGCTTAGCTAATTGAATCAGGCCCATCGTCAGTGCAGCCACCTGGTTAAGCTCATATCCCGATAAATCGGGATTGACAAAAGGCTCAGCAAGTTGAAGGTGTTTGTTCATCACCAGAGAATAGGCCAGAATAGCGGTTACCATCGGGGAATTCGGGTCGTCGGCATACGCCTTATTCGCCCAAGCAAGTGCTTTTTCGGGTTCAGGCCAAGCAAAGCAATAGAACCAGGCCCATTGCACGGGGCGTTGTTTTGAGGAGGTGCTTTGAAGTCCAAGCTGCTTTTCAGCCAGAGAATTCAGGGACTGGAAGATTCTGTTGGCCTGTGCCTTATCGCCGGTTTTCAGAGCTGCCAATGCCGTAATTGCCTCAAAATACAAATCGGATACGCCTTTTTTACGAATGTCCTTAGCGATTTGAAGACATTTGTTCTGCTTACCCTCGGCGTTATAACAACTTCTGACCCAGCGTAAATATATGGCGGGGGGCAGCGACTCAGATGGATGCAGGTAGCCAAAAAGTTCGAAACAATACTCATAGGCGTCTATGGCAAGCTCATAAAGACCGAGTGATTCGGCGTAATCAGCAAATCCCAGCGCAGCTTCAATATCCAGAGGATTTGCCCTCAAGGCAAATCTCAAATGGCGTAGATAAACTGACGGCTTTAATTCCTTGTCAATAAGCTCATTGTATTTGGCAAATGCCAGTCGGTTATAAGGATTGGCGTAATAGGCCTCCCTCAGCAGTTCCCTGGCGAGTGGATAGTTAGCTTTTTCAGCCGTCAGCAAGGCCATCTCGGTAGCTAACTCCGAGCTTAAAACGGCATTTTTCTCGCCCAGTGCTTTGATTAGTTTTTGAAGTATGCCTATGCGCTGCTCAAGAGTACGTTGGTGCTCCAACAGATAACGAGCCGCCAGTCTTACAACTTCGAGATTCGAACTTCTGCCGACATAGCGCCGCAGTACCTGAAGAACAAGCTCGGAATAGTCCCGCTCATAATATTGCGAGGCAAACCTGACAAAGTCAGGTGTGATGTAATCGGCACGATTATCAAGCTCCAAAGCGGCCTTAAAAAACACCTCCGCCTGTTGTGCTTCCGGACTTTGAGGGTCTGCGTAGACATACAGTTCGCGGGCAATTTCATAAAATGTGACGGCATTGTGGGGTGAGAGTAACTTCTGTGAATTCTGAGAATCCTGTCCAAAAGAGTTTAGTGAACAAACCAAAATCACTGCGATGAATGAAAACAACCTGAGCCCGGACATCAATGCCCTCCGAAATCTCGTTAAGAGAGTCTTATCAATAACATTTATTCGGACTTTCTTCGGCTAAACTTAACTTATAACCGCTGAGCCCGTCCCTGTCAATCACTGACGCTTACATAAGACCCGATAAGTCTTACGCTCTATGTATAGCTATTGTTTGGATTTAGATAACAGAATTCAGGTAGAAACTTAAGAGGTATGAGACCCGCCGTATCGCCTAAACACTCATCGAAGAGTTGTCCCGACAGAATCGGGAATAGACGAAACGAGTTACGTAACCGTTAAACGAAAAACAAATATCTTTACTTCTCAGAATACCGCCGGTTTAGACTATTTTTGCCGCCGATTAAAGAAGAAAGTATCTCAATTCGAAACAGCTTCGCTGCCAGAATATAAATAAGTACTGAGACGCCGATTATTAGAATCACCCTGAAGGCATTATGCAGTTCCTGAGACAATTTCAGCGTAACATATCCGGCAGCCCACATACAAGCGGTTGCCGCGACCGTCTTAATAAACGAGGTTGCAAACTTACCAAGGATTTCACTACCCAATTTTCTCCGAAGCACGGTAAGCAGAATGGTCACCTGCAGGTACGAGCATAATGCAGTTGAGCAGGCCAGGCCGCCTCGCCCGAGGGGCCAAACAAGCACAAGATTCAAAACAAAATTGGCAAAAACCGCGACCAAGGCACTAAGCGTGGGTAGTTTCGAGTGCTGCATAGAATAGAAGGCCCGAGTCAGGATTTGCTGGGCGAAATAGCCGGACAGGCCTATCGCATAAAACATCAGAGTAAACGACGTCATCTGAGTATCCTGGCGGGTGAATTTGCCGTGTTCGAAAAACAACGAAATTAACGGCTGAGCAATCATAATTAATCCGATTGTCGCAGGAAGGGCAATAAAGATGGCGGTCTTAAGAGCGTTTGCTACTGTTCTTCCCAGGCCTTTTATATCCCCTTGGGCCGAGTAGGAGCTCATCACTGGGAAGACGGCAGTGGCTAAGGATATACCAAAAACACCGAGAGGCAATTGATAGAGTCTTTGTGCATAATACAAGTGTGAGACTGAGCTTCGCTGCAGTGGATACGCGATTTGGCTGCCAAGGAAAGTAAAAAACCAGCCCTTTTCGTCTGAGCCGGAAAGCCACCAGGCGATCAAGTCGTCCGCCAGGGTGTTTATCTGCGTGACCGTCAGGCCGAGAATCATGGGCCCCATTAGGATAATCATTTTCCTGAAAGATTCAGAATGTATCTGCCAGTCAGGCCTGATAAGAACGCCGGCCCTTCGAAGTGGGAAAAGCTGCATTACAATCTGGGCCAGCCCGGCAATTATCACGGCAACGGCAACATAAAAAAGCTGCTGCCTTGTCGGGATATTAAGTACTGTTCCGGTCAGAAGTATCGAGCCTATAATAAAGATATTCAGCACAATCGGCGCCGCTGCGGGTGATGCGAAGTGTCTGTGAACATTGAGGACACCGGCCAAAATAGCCACTAAACAAATAAAGAGCATATACGGCAGCATTACCGAGGTCAGAGAGAGTATCAATTTCGTCTCGGAATGAAAAGCGAACAGCTTGTAATAAATCCAAATGAAGGCCTCACCTCCCAGAACAATCGCAGCTAACAGGACAAACAGGACTGTTACAACAGTATTCGCCAGCCGGCCAGCTTCATCAGGGTCTCGGTGAAGAGCCTCGCTATAAATGGGAATAAGCGAGGCCGATGCTGCTCCTTCGCCAAAGAGTCTTCTGCTCAGATTCGGAATCCGAAATGCGATAACCCAGGCATCGAACAGGGCGCCGGCACCGAAGAAATGGCCGTATATAATATCGCGTACGAGTCCGAAGACCCTGCTGATAGCAGTTAGCACAGCAATTTGTCGAAATCCTTTTACCATTAAGTTGCATTTATAACCTTGCGGGGCAACTCTTTCAATAAATTAGACGTTTTTCTCAGAGGGCTAAGAGATGTTTTGTCCGGCAACGGCTAAAACCAGTGCGAAAACGTTTGCGGCACCGGCCTGTTTTAAAACCCGTGCACATTCGTTCAACGTTGCGCCGCTTGTCTTGACATCGTCGACCAGACAGATGTTCTTTTGTGCAAATTTATGGCCATACCGGACGGCAAAAGCGCCGGCCACATTCAGGGCCCGCTGCCGAAAGCTCGTCATACTCGGCTGTTCTTTTGTATGACGAATGCGTACAAGGTCGATGCTAAGCCGGGCCGATGGGTGATTGAGAACTTTAGCGACAATAAGGGATTGATTATAGCCGCGAACAATTCGCCTTCGCCAGTGAAGAGGGACGGGGACAAAAAAATCAATCCTGTCACAGAAACCGCAGCCCTGCAGGGCGGAATTTGCAATAAAGCCCAGATGCCGGTCAAGTTCCGTTCGGTCGGAACACTTAAAGGTCAGAATCATCTTTCTAAGAGCGCCGAGATATACACCGCCGCGGGCTATATTATCGAAGTGAATATCCATACCCAGGCAGTTGGGGCATTTTCCATCAACAAGAGCATACCTGGAGGCATCAAGACCACAGTGAGGACAGTAATCAGCGCCCGCACAAAATAGCAGCTCGTCCCAGCATTTCCGGCACAGAAAATTATCAGCTTCGCTAATCCTTTCGCCGCAGTTATCACAAACCGCAGGCCATAGAAGCTGGTTCAGGCCCTGCGATGTAAGAAGAGCCGCCCTGCTTGCTATTTTCATAAATCCTTTATCGCTGCCCCTTTCCACACCGCGAATTATACAAATTCAGGCGGTGCAATCCACTTTATTCTTCCTTTCTAATCCTACATCCGTAAGGGTGTGGAAATTTACTCCAAATCGAAAAGCGTGTTATCCATTGGCTTAAACCAACCTAACATCACATCTGCAGACCTAACTCCATAAGCATTAATACCATCATAATCTGCCATTTCTCTTACATCGATGTGGCCGTCACCCCAGGCAACATTGGCTTTGCCACGGTGGCGAAAATGAATGGACGGAGAAGGATCGCCCCACTCCGGATGAAACTGCCCGCCGGAGAACCAGTATCGAGGTTCAACAAAGGAGTATTCCATATAATACGGAACACCGCCGTCTAACTTGCTCATTGCAGTATCAGCAAACATAATAGTATCCGCAGGACTGCCTATGTTGGTTATTTTTGTGGCTTTATCGGTGGCCCCTAATCCCGACTGCCAAATTCGAGAGCCGATATAAGTATTGTTATAGCCGTAGCCGCCGCAGCCGTCTTCGAAATCCCACTCCCAAGAGTCTCCTTTGCGGAAATTAACCTTCTTCGGGCATTTCTTTACACCGCCGTCACCCAAATATCCAGCTATTGGGCTTCTGAGTGAATCGAACGGCTCATTTATATTTTCGCGCACGCCGTGCCAGCGATGCAAATTATTCGTCCATATATCTTCGGCAGCCAGAACCATAGAGCCGTCATTCTCAGTAGCGTACCCGGTACTAGCCAGAACAAGCTGGCGGAGGTTGCTTTGGCAAACAGCAGTTTGAGCCTGTGACCTTGCTGCCGATAATGCAGGCATCAAAATGCTCATCAAAAGAGTTATGACCGCTATGACAACTAGCAATTCAAGCAATGTAAATGCTTTTTTCATATAAGCTACCCTCCCGCCGTTACTGGCGAGCAAACACTGCAAAATCCAGGAAGTTGATGATATCGTCGGCCGGATTAGAAATATCGCATCGAACATCCCAGTTTTCATCACCCGGCTGGCTTAACCACGCCTGAACCAGAATAGACAAATCAACATAGTCGACACTGCCGCTTTGGTCGAAATCCGCCGTCCTCATGTTTAAAACGCCTATTGCATCCAAATCAAAACCGGCTGAGCCCGTAGTTGGATACTGGTCATATACAATATCGCCGGAAGTATCGAAATCGTTGCCGTCACCAACAATGTCAACTATACGTACCCACTCGACATTATCAGTATCAAGTAATCCTGAAGTGTTTTTTAACAAAGCCAAATCAAAAGGCGTACCGTATCCCTGCCTGTACTTGCTTGCAAAACCACCGATATCAGTCGGCTCGACCACGCCATAACTACTGACCGGCCCCTCTGTAAGAGAGTCGTTCATAAAACGGAAAAAATTCTCACCGTCACTTGAAACCTCGACATAAGCAAGTTCCAGAAACGTATCAATAATACCATTCTCAAATACGACAAAGTCATACCCCGGGCCGCCACCAATACCGCAGTTAAAAGTCAAAGTTATCTCACCTCCACGCCCCAGACACACGATATCATATGAAGTCCCGTTTGCATCACCCATCGCCTTTTCCGGCGTCTGCCATTCGGGATCGCAATTGGAACCAACCACATAATTTTCCCAGCCACTCGCCCAGCCGATAATGCTGTTATTATCCATATGGACCGCAGTTGAACCCGCTACTCCCGCTGCCGGCGCATATCGGCCGAGAACAATCGTATCTACCACAAAACACGCCGGCGTATTCATCCCCCATTCACCCGTATCACTTGAACTGAGTGAAAATTCAAGTTTATTAATCATGCCAAGCGAATTAAGGTCAACATATTCCCACGTATCTACAATGTAATCATCGTTACTATCCACGAAACGAAAGTCAGCGAGGTAAAACTCCACGCTGCCGGTTTCTACATCGCAGGCGTCTCTGCCCGTGATAGTCAGAAGAAACCAGTCAGGGTCGTTGCCGTCGTCGCCACCAAATTTTTTGGCGAATACATCACCATTCAACATCGAATAATACGCATAGTTATTATTTGTCACATACAAACCCTCTATTTCTGCAGCGTTGAAACTAATGGTCGGCAAGTCATCCCAGCCGACATATCCCACTGCGTAATTAGCTGAATCATCCTGTCCTGTTCCCGCGATACAGTTGTACAAACCCGCTGGTCCACTCGTTATCGTATCTGTAATATTCGAATACGCAAATCCTTCCCAATAGTACCAAGTAAAATCATAATTGTTGTTGAAAAATGCCCCGCCACTGATAAAACCGCCTGCACCGTCTGAACCGTTCCAGTAGGAGTTAGGCTCTATACTCAAGTCATCAAAGTTGGCTATATCGGCTGCGAATGCGCAAGATGCTGTTAAAATAGTAATTAAAATCACCAATCCTCTCAAAGCCATAGTTCTGTTTCTCCTTTCGCCCCTTACGCGGGGGCCTGGCAAAATTAATAAAAAAACCGCCGTTCCCGCAAAAGGAACGACGGTTTTCAATTACAAGACTAATCCGCCAGGCTTAAAAGCGAAAGGCCAACTCCGTCCAGATTCAAAACTCAGCAATCGCCTGGGATAGCCACACCGGTGTTCCAAAACGCGGAAACCCCACAAGTGTAAAACCAACTGCAGGCAGGTTTTCTGACTTGCATCCGACCTCAAGACGCCTTCCCATCTGCTGAGCCCTTATTCTTTATGCTTATCACAAAATAAAAACCCAAAAAACAGACAGTGGAACTAACCGTCTCTCGGCCTTCCGAACACTTCGTGTCCCGACAAATAACTTTCTAAGCCGGGACCGTTCGGAGCGGACGCTTACAGCGGCGCGACCGTCACGGATTCTCACCGTGTTCCCGTTTGACTGTATCCGAAACAATCTGTTTCGGACCTGCAGTCAGAGTCAATCTGTTATGTTAAAGAGCACAATGTTAAATTAATACCCAGGTTAAACATGGAATGCAAACCAAAAATTTTTTTTATTGCTGAAGTATTACAGCCACCGCAACAACCAGTGCGAAAATGGCAAAGATACAAACGCCTATAGCCGTCCAAAAGACCCATACAAAGCGCTTATTCTGCTTTGAGACAAGATATTTCAAATATCTGTCGCTGGCGGAAAAGGTCTTTTCCATTTGAAGAATGCTGTCCTTTTGTCCCTCGGTGTTCTTACTGAGCTTATCGAGAGTCTGATGAAACCTGTTAAAACTTTGGGTCATTGTCGCATCGCTTTCGGCCGCGGCCGATAGATGGTCGGTAATAGTCAGCAGTGAGTTAGTTTGCTTTTCCGCCTCACGGGGAATCTTTTCGACCGCCTCGAGAAACTGCTCACCTTTTAGTGCAGAGCCTTTGAGCCTTTCGATAAGCTCATCGACAACCTGCTTCTGGTTGGCCACCATTACAGGAAAGCTCTCAAGCAATCTCGGCAGCAGGTCAATTCGATTCGTCAGCTCTTTCTGCTGGGCAACCTGTTGAGCCAGATTCTCATTTATACCCTGAAGCTGGTCTACGAGCTTATTAAACGCCCCCTGCAGTTTTTCCAGTGAAACCGACTTATCCACAGGCTGAACTTTTTTAACCAGCACTTCATTAGTTTTCTGTGGTTTCGGCTGCTCCTGCCCGCCTTCATCAACCGGTTCCGGACTAATCAGGCCCAGCTCATCCAGTGATTCGCCATAGTCTGGAAATTTAGTCTCGCTCCGCGGCCGCAGCCAGCCACGAATCTTTGCATACAATCCCTTTGCCATTTTAAGTCCTTTATCAGACTTCAAACATGTAAAATCACAATCACACACGGCTTTCCATAAAGCACCTATATTGCAACATTACAAGGTTTTCCTGCTGCAAATTCAAGCTATTTTTCCTATAATTTCGCTTAACAGCATCAAGCTGCTGAAATTGGTTCTATATTGAATTAAAGGCAAAGTGAGATGAAACTGATAACTTACCGTCGAGATGAACTCACATCCTGTGGAGTATTGACTGATAAGGGCATTATTGACGTGCTATCGGCTTGGCAGGGGCCGAATCCGCCACGCAGCGTTTGTGAAATCCTGCATAGAGGCCCGGTGTGCACAGAAACGATTGCCGAATTGACTCATCGAGCAAAAGGCCTGGTGCCGTGTGACAATGTCAGGCTTCTGGCGCCTATTACTCAGCCGGGCAAGGTAATCGGGCTTGCGGGCAACTACGGCAAACACATCAAAGAAGCAGGTCTGGCGCTGGGTCTTTCCGATTCGCCGCGTAAAAACACTGTGCCGCGACCTTTCATAATGCCGCCGAGTGTAATAACCGGGCCGGACAGCGAAATTCCCTGGCCGGTTTACAGTGAGCAAATCGATTATGAAATTGAGCTTGCGGTTATAATCGGAAAAGAAGCACGATGTGTAAAAGCAGATGAAGCGCTCGGTTATGTGGCTGGCTACTGTATATGCAACGATATCTCAGCACGAAGCGTTACATTCAAAAAGGGACGAGCCAAGCGGCCGTGGGATGAATTCTACGACTGGCTAAACGGCAAATGGGCGGATTGCTTTCTGCCGTTAGGCCCGTATCTGCTTACCGCCGATGAAATCGAAAACGTACAAAATCTCGATATGAAGCTTAGCGTCAACGGCAAAATCAGACAGCAGGCCAATACCGGCGAGATGATTTACCCGGTGGCCGATGTTGTCTCTTTCTTAAGTCATATAATGACGCTCGAACCGGCAGATGTAATAGCCACGGGCACACCGGCAGGCGTGGCTATGGCAACCGGTGAATTTTTGCAGCCCGGTGACCACATCGAATGCACAATCGAGAAACTCGGCACGCTAACCAACACACTGGGAGGCAAACCGAAAGAATTTTACGAGCCGCTCGGATAATAAATAGAAACGCAAGGGGAAGCGTACTAAGCCAAAGCGCTTTTTATGGTTGACTTATAACAGCGGCCGGTTAAACTGCTTGATTCTCAGAAATTACACAATCCAATAACACAAGGAGCCTGGAGGTGCCTTATAACTGTGTAGTGCCAATCAAACAGGTGCCCGACACTAAAAGAGTTACGAGCAATGCTATGAAAGAGGACGGCACGGTAAACCGTGCGGAGCTGCCGCTCATCTTAAATCCTGAGGACCTTAATGCGCTCGAGTTGGCGATTCAGATTAAGGAGCAGTTCGGCGGCAAGGTAACGGCCATCACTATGGGGCTTCCCTCGGCAAGCAATATCCTTCGTGAAGCACTTTATCACGGAGCCGATGAAGCGGTGCTAATCACCGACCGCCGGGCAGCGGCAAGCGATACATTAGCAACGAGCTATATTATAAGCTGCGCCGTCAAGAAAATAGATTACGACATCGTCCTTTGCGGCAGGCAGGCCATCGACGGCGACACGGCACAGGTTGGCCCACAATTGGCGGAGAAACTGGGCATCACGCAAATCACCTACGTCGAGCAGCTAATTTCACTCGATGGCAGGACGCTCACCGCCCGGCGGAATATAGGCAACGGTTGGCAGGAAGTGCAAACAAAATTGCCGGTCCTGCTTACCGTTACGGGCGACGCGAATGAGCCACGGGTCGCTGCCGCGAAAAAAATGATGAGATATAAAAACGCACGAACGCCGATTGAGATTGAACAGAAAATAAAAGCTGAAAATCCTGATGCAGATGATGCAGATATTAAGAAATTAGTTGAACATAAATGCAGTGAATTAGAAAAAAAAGGCCTGCTGATGAAGCAATGGGATTTGGATTTTGTCGAGGCGGACCTGAACTGGTGCGGCCGGGATGGCTCGCCGACAAAGGTGCACCGAATACAAAGCGTGGTACTCGCCGCAAAGGAAAGCAAAGACATCGAACCGAGCGCCAGGGGCATAAGTGATATGGTGCACGAACTAATTGTAGATAAAACAATTTCGTAATCCGGTGCACGAGAGACGAGATATGATAGAAGTGAACAGGAAAGGTGAGGTTTGGGTGTTTGCCGAGCAGCACGGCGGAAAGCTGGAAGATACGCCGTTGGAGCTTCTTGGCAAAGGGCGGGAACTGGCCGAGGAGCTGGGGGTGAAGCTGGCGGCGGTATTAATGGGTGAAAATGTCAAAGAGCTTGCCAAAAAACTTGTCCGCTACGGGGCACAGAAGGTCTATCTGGCAGAGCACAAGTTATTAAAAGATTACCAGACAAACAGCTACGCCCGGGTCATTTACGAGTTGATTCATAAATATGAACCGCAAATTGTGCTTTACGGCGCGACCGTTACCGGCCGGGATTTGGCGCCCCGAATCGCAAGCGCAATTAAAGCAGGACTTACCGCGGACTGCACTGATTTACAAATAGGCGACCATAAAACCACAAAAAACGGCGAACTGCACAAAAACCTTTTGTTCCAGGTAAGACCCGCGTTCGGTGGAAATATCATTGCCACAATTATCAACTATGACCGCTGGCCGCAGATGGCTACTGTGCGGGAAGGCGTGATGATTCTGCCGGAACCGAACGTCAGCCTCAAGGGCGAGATTATCGAAGAAAGCGTTCAGCCGTCGTCGGAAGATTTGCCACTCAGGATTATCACACAGCGGCATCGCCAGAAAAAAGTCGACCTCAAGGCCGCCAGAGTAATCGTGGCAGGCGGTGCCGGGGTGGGCAGCAAGGATAATTTCAAGCTGATTTACGATCTGGCAAACACTCTCGGCGCGGCACCGGCAGCTACAAGAGCGGCCGTTGACCTGGGCTTTATCGATAAGGACCACCAGGTCGGGCAGACCGGCACGACAGTTCGGCCGAACCTATATATAGCCATTGGTATCAGCGGCGCGATTCAGCACCAGGCGGGAATGAGCCAGAGTCAGAAAATCGTTGCAATCAACAGTGACCCGGAGGCACCTATTTTCCAGGTCGCGCATTATAAAATAGTGGGCGATTTAAACAACGTTGTGCCCAAGATGATTAAAGCAATCAAAGAAAAAAGTTAGTGGATAGCGGGCATAAAACGAGAATCTAAAATGGGAAATTTTTATAAAGACAACGACGATATACAGTTTTTGCTAAGGCACATTGACCTCGGCAGACTGGCTCAAATAAGCGAAGAGGATTTTAAGTTCGCGGATGAATTTGACTATGCGCCGGCCAACGCGGCTGAGGCTATTCAAAATTACGATATGGTGCTGGACGGTCTCGGCGAGTTGAGTGCAGAGTTTATCGCGCCTCGTGCGGAGCAAATCGACAAAGAAGGAAACAAGCTCAACGAAGACGGCTCAGTAACATATGCAAAAGGCACACAAGAATCGCTCGAGCGACTCTCCAAGGCCGAGGTAATGGGCTTTACACTGCCACACCGCTTCGGAGGCCTGAACTTTCCGAACCTGATTTACACGGCGGCGATTGAAATCGTCTCGCGTGCAGACGCCGCGCTTATGAATATTTTCGGCCTGCAGGGAATTGCGGAGACGATTAACGCCTTCGCTTCCGAGGAAATCAAGCAAAAGTATTTGCCCGGCTTTGCCTCAGGTAAGCTTACCGGTGCGATGGTGCTGACGGAGCCGGACGCCGGCTCGGATTTACAGGCGGTGAAGGTATCAGGCCACGATATGGAAGCAGAACAACCCGCAACTGTCTATCAGGACGCGGAGGGCAACTGGTTCATTCGCGGCGTAAAAAGGTTCATAACAAACGGCTGCGGCGAGATTCTGCTTGTACTTGCCCGAAGCGAGCCGGATATCTCCGACGGCCGGGGACTTAGTTTGTACCTCGTCGAACGCGGCCCCTGGGTCAAAGTACGCCGGCTCGAAGAAAAACTCGGAATCCACGGCAGCCCGACGTGCGAGCTTTTTTTCAGTGATGCTCCCGCAAAGCTCATTGGCGAACGTCAGCGCGGGCTTATAACGTACGTTATGAGTCTTATGAACGGTGCCCGTATCGGCATCGCCGCACAGTCGATGGGGATAGCCGAGGCGGCTTATCGAGTGGCGCGTGATTACGCGGCAAGCAGGAAACAGTTCGGAGTTGTGATTGAAAAGTTGCCGGCGGTGCGGGATATGCTGCTGGATATGAAAGTGAGTATCGAAGCGGGACGGGCATTGCTGTATGAGACTTCGCGGATAGTCGATATTGATATAGGCTACCTAAAACAGCTCGAGAACCGGCCGCCGGAAGCCAAGGCCAAGTCCAAAGAGCTCAAGGCTGAATCACGAAAGTACAAAAGGTTTGCGACGATGCTTACGCCTATGAGTAAATACTTTTGCTCGGAGATGTGCAATCGCGTCGCATACGATTCGCTACAGGTCCTCGGCGGCAGCGGTTATATGCAGGACTATGCCAGCGAACGACATACACGCGACGCAAGAATTACAACAATCTACGAGGGCACAAGCCAGCTTCAGGTAGTCGCGGCTGTACGGGGCGTTACAGGCGGGACGGCCGAGAAATATCTCACCGAGCTTGCAGGACAACGCTATGAAAGCGAGGTTAAGGACCTGCTGGAAATATTGGCAGAGAGTCATAAACACCTTGAAGCATCAATTAAGGCTGTCAAAGAAAACGGCGTCGAATATATGGACCTTTACGGAAGGGCGCTGGTGGATATTGCGATATACCTGATTAACGGCTACTTGTTATGCGGCCAGGCGAGCAGCACCGTTGATATGGAGATTCCTGTAGCTGATAGTAATAACGGGCAAATGGTTTCGATGAAAAAACGCAAAGCTATCGTCGCGCGACGACATATAATCCGGCAGGCCCGGCAAATCGCCGCCCTTGCGGAAATGATTCAAAGCGGTGATAAATCAACATTTACCGATTACGAATCGATTGTCCAGCCGGTTGTGAATGAGTGAATTAGCAATGCTCAAAGCTATTATATTTGATTTTGACGGTGTGATTAGCGATACGGAACGTACACATCTTCAGGCATTCAATAAAATCCTGGCAAAATACAACATCGAGATATCCGAGACGGACTATTACAAGGATTACCTGGGACTAAACGATTATGAAGGCTTCAAAGAAATGGCCAAGGCGCACAACCATCAGCTTGACGACGAGGAAATCGAAAACCTTATGACACAAAAGGGTAAAATTTTCGAAAAGCTGGCAAAAACCAAAAGTAATATAATCGAAGGCACGCCCGAATTTCTTGGTATGCTTAAACAAAACGGGATAAAAATGGCAATCTGCTCCGGCGCCGTGCGCAACGATATTGACGCGATTCTAAGCGGGACTGGACTGCCGGATTTCTTCGAAACGATAATAACAGCAGACGACGTTAAGGAAAGCAAACCCGACCCGGCAGGATTTAATCTGGCCCTGCAAAAACTTAATGAAAAACAAGAAAGGAAAATTCAACCGGCCGAGTGCATTGTGGTAGAGGATTCACCCTGGGGCCTTGAAGCTGCTAACAGAGCAGGTATGCATACACTCGCAGTAACCAATTCGTACACAGCGGACGAACTAAATAAGGCTGAAAAGGTAGTTACTAATCTGGGCGAAGTTACTATTGACGAGCTCCAAAAGCTTTGCACGTGAGATGATAATCAGCCCGCAGTTTGGCAGAGGAAGATACATTTCAAATTGATATTGCCCAGCTAAGCAACACAATAATAACAATGGCTGCGAAACCTATGAGTAACAAAATCGTGTGCGGCTTTTGCAGTTGTCGGTCCCTTATAAGCCTGCAAGCCATAATGGGCGTGCCAACAATAAGAAGAATTGGTGCAAAAACGATAATGAGCAGGATAAACAGAAAGCTCGCAAAGAAGCCTGTATTATCATCCCAAAGCCTTCGCCACATTGCACCGAATACGCTGTACATATAGCGAAGCCGTACGAAGGGCATATAAGCAGTGAGCGGATTAATCGGCTCGTCCGAACCACAATGCGGACAATAGTAATCCTTAGGGTCAACAGGTTTCAGGCATTGTGGACAAAGCGGCTTAGCATCCGGGCTGAGTTCATCAGAATACTCGCCTTCGGCTTCCTCGGCGGTTTCAGAGTTTTCATTGGAGTCGCTAAACATAATAACATTTTACAGCTTTCCAAGAATCCGGCAAAGAACCTTTTAATCACCGGCGGATGTGGTGGAGCGGGGAATTTACTAAGGCTTGTCCTTCTCAAAAACAGCATAACATTGCGGCTTTGGATACAAACTCCCGGGCAAGAAGTTCGCTTCGGACCAACAACAGTTGTGGCTAATGCGACAATACTAAAATGTCGAAAAAAAAGTTGCCGTGACTACTTTTGCTTCTCCGGCAATAAGAGGTCAAGCTCTTTATTAAGCCTGGGAAAACACTATGTCCGTTATCAGGCGGTATTTCAATGATTGGATGGTGACTATCGGATTATGCTGTTTAATTCGTTAGAATTTGCCGTTTTTATGGCGATTGTGTATGGATTGTATCTTGTACTTAATCACAAGTGGCAGAACAGAATGTTGCTTGTGGCAAGCTACATTTTTTATGGGGCGTGGAACTGGAAATTCCTGTCCTTAATCTTTATCTCCACAATACTCGACTACATATGCGGTATAAGGATATACAATTCAGTTTCTATGAAACGGAAAAGGATTTTTCTGTTCCTGAGTGTGTTCGGCAATTTATCCATACTCGGCTTTTTCAAGTATTTTAATTTTTTTGCAGGTGACCTGACGGCACTTATTAATCATTTCGGCTTTTCAATCCGGTTAAATTCATTAAACATTATTCTACCGGTTGGCATCTCGTTCTATACCTTCCAGACGATGAGTTACACGATAGATATTTACAGGGGTGGGCTCAGGCCGACAAGGAAGTTTTTTGATTTTGCACTTTTTGTTGCCTTTTTCCCTCAGCTTGTTGCCGGCCCAATAGAGAGAGCAAAGAATCTTCTTCCACAAATACTTTCACCGCGCACGTTTAATGTGGACCGGTTCTATGAGGGATGCTATCTGATATTCTGGGGGTTGTTCCAGAAAGTGGTAATTGCCGACAACCTGGCAAAAATAGCTGAACCCGTATTCAATGGTTGGAAGTACAAAAGCGGCGAGATAGTTTTAGCGATGTACGCTTTTGCATTTCAAATATTCTGTGATTTTGCAGGATACAGTAACATAGCCAGGGGCCTTGGTAAGCTTCTGGGATTCGAGATAATGGAAAATTTTCGGCAGCCATACCTTTCGACAAATCCAAGAGAATTTTGGCGCAGATGGCACATAAGCCTCTCAAGCTGGCTTAGGGATTATCTATACATCCCGCTGGGAGGCAGCAGGAAGGGCGCAGTCATAACACGCAGGAACATTTTGATAACAATGCTTTTGGGGGGCCTCTGGCATGGTGCGGCGTGGACATTCGTTTTTTGGGGCATATATCATGCTTTCCTGCTTATGGCATATAGACGATTTGAAATCCTGCTTGAGAAAATATCTCCACCGCGGAATATTATTGTTCAAAGGCTATGGTGGATGGCGAAAGTCATATTCTTCTTTCATCTTGTGTGTTTTGGATGGCTGATTTTCAGGGCATCCTCCTTGAATCAAGCTGTTAGTTTGGTGATATATTTATTTTCAGGTCTTCAATTTCCACCCATTGGTGAACTGGGCAGACTTTTATTTCTCATAGCACCATTGTTTGCCGTGGGGATATTACAGTACAAGAGGTGTGATTTGCTGGCAATGATGAAATTAAGACCTGCCGTACAGATCGTTTCTTATTTGGTGATGCTATATTACCTGCTGTTGCTGGGAGTTCGAACCAGTGAAGAATTCGTTTATTTCCAATTTTGAAGGCAGCAGAAAATACAATATACGAAAGGCTCACGTCTGTATATTTGTCGGGCTTTTCGTAGCTTCGTTAGTATGTTTGGAGATGACGAACAGAGTCTTTTTTGTCAGCCAGTCAAAGAACCTCAATATCATATCAGCTTTTGAAAAGAATAAACAGAACCTGGAGGTGATTTTTCTTGGAGATTCTCATTTTCGAAAGGGGATAGATACCCAAAGGATTAGAAGCAGCGCTTTTAATCTGTCGTTTGGAAAAGCCAGTTATATTCAATCCTATTATATTCTAAAGCATTACATACTACAAATGCCTTCGCTAAAGCTTGTTGTCATACCGATAGATCAGCACACGTTCAGTTCTTACAAAACAAATAGCATTGATACACCTTTTTTCTGGAGCAGATACATTGATTACTCTGAAGTGTCAAGGTTGACGGGACGACATATATTTTCAAGAAAATGTAATGTACTAACTATATTGGACAAGCGCTTAGGACAGGAATATTTCGTTAAGAATATAGCAGGCAGCATAAAGCGTTTTCTGTTACAGGAACCAAAACCCCCAAGCATCAAGGACAGAGCATGGGCAGACAGGAAACAGTCCACTGACAAGGAATTCGCTTTTAGCAGAGCAAAGTATCATCTGGATGGCCGGGATGTTTATGATGAAGCAATTCTTGTCTATTTTGATAAGATATTACAAATGTGCAAAGAGAATAATGTTTGGGTAGTAACTTTGCAAATGCCAGTATCAAAAAACTATGCAGAACGTGCGGGACAATACATAATAGACAAAGAACTAAAACAAATGACTTCGGAAAATCCTGCTTACGGCAGATACTTATATAGGAATCTCGACTTTCACAATATTTACTTTGACCGAGACGATTTCTTTTATAGCGAGGGAGACCATCTGAATCCGAAGGGACAGGAAATTTTTTCAAAGCTTTTAGAAAAACAGATATCCAGGATTGTGCATGAGATTTCAGATTAAATCGCTCGCTTAATCAAATACTAATAAAGCAAGATGCTATCGCAGATCTTATGATATATCAATTCACCTTACCCCCCTGAGTGTCTGAAAACAGCTCTCAGAACTAAAGTTCATCTGCGTCTGTTGTCCGAGGGTGTATTTTTTGAACAGATTGTAATTTTCATGGCAAACAACGGGAATAATTGGTAAAAAGTAAGGTATCCAATGCTGAGAATGAATGATGGCAAGCGAAAAACTGCAAGTTTATAGTAAACCTCAAGTTACCAATCCGCGTCTCCTGCTGGGTTTTTCGGGCTGGATGAACGGCGGAGAAGCCTCGACCGGAACCCTGAAATACCTCAGGCGGCAGCTCAAGGCACAGGATTTCGCGCAAATCGAGCCGGAGGGATTTTATATCTATAGTTTCCCGGGTTCGATGGAAATCTCAGCATTGTTTCGGCCGCATACGAAAATAAAAGAGGGCCTGATCGACAACTTCCAGGTGCCGAAAAACATCTTCTCCTGCGCAGAAAGCAGCGAGCTGATAATTTTCTCGGGTAAGGAGCCGCATTGTCATTGGGAAGCATATGCCGAATGTATCTTTTCGCTTTGCAGCAAGTTCGGCGTCAAAACCATATATTTCATAGGCAGCGTGGCCGGGCTCGTGCCGCATACCCGCGAGCCGAGGGTCTATTGCTCGGTTTCCCATAAGGAATTAAAAGACGGACTGGAGCAATATGGTGTAAGATTTTCCGATTATGAAGGGCCGGCCAGCATCGTCACTTACCTTACAAAAAGCTGTCCGCAAAGAGGACTAAATATGGTCAGCCTCGTCGCCGAGATTCCCGCATACGTACAGGGCCACAACCCAAAATGTATAGAAAGACTGGCCAGGAGATTAGCCGGCATGCTCGGGCTGAAATTGCATCTTGATGACCTGCGAGCCAGCAGCGAAGAATTTGAGAAGAAACTGAATGACGTTATTCAACACCAGCCGGAATTGGCCAAAAGCATTTTGAAGCTCGAAGAAGATTACGACAATGAAGTCTTCGACAGCGAGATGGGTGATCTGAAAAGCTGGCTTGAACAGCAAGGCATCAGGCTTGATTAACACCGGTCTGTCCTGTCAGGCCGCAGGCTTCTCTAACAGTCAGATTCGCGATTAAATACATAATACTTGACTCTGCCCCCTGATTGTTATTCACACCATCCGCACACAAACCGTCCCGCGAGCCACCGGAAGAGGCATCGTAGACCGGCAGGCCGAGGATATTATGGCCGAGGAACCACTGAAAGGCTGAAATCATTTTGTCTTTGTACTTCTCAAGACCCAAAATTCTATAAGCAGCGGCGCAGACCTGGACCATCCCGGCGGCATCAATGGGCTGCTGGTCGAATCGCGAGCATTCTTTGCCCTTTTGATACCAGCCGCGGTTTCCGACTACCTGCATCATTTGCCCGTCTGGAAAATTAACATTAATGAGGAAATCCAGCGATTGGCGGGCCGTGTCAAGATACTTCTGCTGTCCTGTGGTCTCGTAAGCGGCTAAAAGACAATGAGGCAGCTTGGCATTTTCGTAGGTCACAGAATCATCGAACCAGCACCAGTCATCGGAAGATTTCTGGCCATAAACGTATAGCATATAATCGGCAAGCCCCTTTAGGGTCCTCTCGGCATGTGATGATTTTGGATGGCGTTTCAGGTAATAATGCAAACCAAGGACAGAGTATGCGGTAGCCTTGGAATATGTCTGAATATCACTGGTGACAATATGCAGTAAAGCGCGCTCAAATAACTGCCTGGCTAACGCCTCAACTTGAGCGTTGAGGGAGTAAGCGACTGCGTGTCCCAAACCCCAAAGCACTCTGCCAAAGTCATCACCAGAAGCTATTTGCTTGCTCAGCTTCCCCTCAGTGCTGGTTCTGTGATGGAAGCGACCATCCTCCAACTGGGCGTGCTTTAAGTATTTTAGATAGGTATCGACTAACTGATGTGTCGCTGGGTGTGTGTAATAACGGGCGTACTTCAGCACAGCCACAAGGGCACGGCCGACATCCTCTGCGCAATAGCCGTGCTTCTTATCCGGGTGGATGCCGTCGGCATGCTCAAAGATACCGGTTTTATCAGTAAGTCTCTGTAGGTGGGCAAGGCTGGGTTCAGGCAAGTGCAACGGCCGCCTTGTTTTTTTCCTAGACAAGTTATGCCCCCGGCCTGTCGAGGGCTTTGGTACAGTTTGCCCGTTAAAATCAACCGTCCGATTTTTATTCTCGACCACTCAGCGACCTTATCACTATATCCGGCAAGTACGATTGCCGGCAATCTTACGCGTATTTAGAGTAAATTTTACCTGATTGTAACGGCTCCATCAAGACAGTTTAAAAAATTAACACTTTAATAAAGATAAACAAACCAAAAAAACCACGTGCTCCGACAGAGCCCTACAAGAAATCAGTCCAGATTTTTCAATAGAAAAAAATTGTCGAGTATATATAATCATATCCTTGATTTCCGTGACACAAACAAGGATGTCGGAAAGGAGCTTGTGAGAAGAAGCAGGATAACCATCGTGGGGGCGGGTAATGTCGGTGCAACAACCGCCCACATTACTGCAGCAAAACAGCTTGGTGACATCGTACTACTGGACATAGTTGAAGGACTTGCACAGGGCAAGGCACTGGATCTTGCCCAGGCAGGACCGGTGCATCCGTACCAGTGCAGAATAACCGGCACGACAGACTGGAGCCAAACCGCCGGCAGTGATATTGTCATCATCACCAGTGGCTTTCCACGAAAACCCGGTATGAGCAGAGATGATTTGATGGCAAAGAATACCTCAATCGTCAAAAATGTCACCCAACAGGTAGTCAAATACTCACCCGATAGTTTCATTATCGTGGTCTGCAATCCGCTCGATGCGATGGTTCATGCCGCGGCAAAGGTTAGTGGCTTTGCGAAAAACAAAGTAATGGGAATGGCCGGAGCCCTCGATTCGGCCAGGTTCAATTACTTCGTTGCGGCGGAATTAGGCGTGAGTACCGCGGATGTACAAGGAGTATTAATGGGCGGACACGGAGACGATATGGTCCCGCTGCCGAGATTTACCTGCGTAAAAGGTATACCGCTCGAGCAACTTTTGCCGAAGAAGAAGATTGAGGCTATCATTGAGCGAACTCGCAAGGGTGGAATTGAGGTGGTTAATTTGCTCGGTTCGAGCGCATATTATGCTCCTGCGGCCGGTACGGTTAAAATGACCGAGGCCATACTGAATGATAAAAAGAATGTCCTTGCGTGTTGTGCGTGGTGCGATAAAGAGTATGACGTCGGCGGTTATTTTCTGGGTGTGCCGGCAATACTGGGAGCCGGAGGGATGGAAAAAATTATCGAACTGGATTTGAATAAAGCTGAAAGAGAAGCATTCGATAAATCACTTCAGCATGTAAAAGAGCTTGCCGCAAAGGTAGATAAACACCTGGATTAGGAATCGATAAATAATGGAATTAATCAAACAAATCAAACAAGCAGAAGCACAAGCTCAAGAGATTATCAAACAGGCACGGGCAGAATCAGCCAGGAATGCTGAAGAGGCAAAAACGGCAAGGAACCAGCAGCTTCAGCAAGCTGAGGTCGAACGCAAAGAGGCAATCAATAAGGCGGTCAACGAGTCGGCATCAGCGACGACGAAGGAAATTGAAGAGCTAAAGGCCAAGGCCCAAAATGAGCGAAGCCAGTTAGAGCAAAAGGCCGGGGCAGGAATGGATAAGGCGGTAACGAAAGTAGTGGAATACCTTAAGAGTCTTTAATTGCGAATATTCAGCGGACATTTAACAGAGCAATAATATGGCCATTGCTCAGATGAAAAAAGTTATGATTGCCACGCATCGCAGTGAAGCTGCCTTGCTGCTTGAGGCGATTCAGCAGGAAGGCATTATGGAAGTGCTTGATGCGGACAAAGCAATGGTGAGCAAGGATTGGCCGGAACTGCAGCCCCAGAGCACTCGACCTCGGGACCTGCAGGATTTGACGAGCCGATTAGCAAAAAGCATATCATTTCTGCAGGAGTACAAACAGGAGAAAAAGGGATTGACGGGCATGCTTTCACCTCGCGCGGTCGTTGCAGAAAAGTTTTACAGTGAGGTGGTCTCAGGCCGAGAGGCACTGGAGATTCTTGAAAAGTGCGAGGAAGTACGCGAGAAGATTGGCAGGTTAAACGGCAGGTATGAGAGTTGCCGATCTATGGTGGAGAGCCTGGAGCCATGGGTTGGGCTGACAACGCCAATAGAGGAAATCGGAAAGCTGCGGCGAACAAATATCCTTCTGGGATTGATACCCGGCCAGCATTTCGAGAGGACAGCAGCAGCACTCGGGGAGCTGGGCGCAGCATTAGAACAGGTCGGTAGTACAGGCAACCGACATGCCTGCGTTATCGTTTGCCTCAAAGAGAATATAAGTGATGTCCAAAAAGTGCTTCGGGCTGCGGATTACGAGCCGGTAAGCTTTGAGTCGATGACCGGCACGGTGGCAGAAGCGTATGAAAAGAACAAGGCCGAACTCAACGAGATATCAAAGCACCTTCAAACAGAATATGAAAAAGCGGCCGAGTTGGGGCAGGAGTACCTGAAACTACAGATTCTTTTAGACCACTATGAGAATCTGCTTAAACGCCAGCAGGTGCAAACGTCGGCACCGGCCACCGAGCAGACAGTTCTTCTGGAAGGATGGGTCAAGAAAGCCGATTACGGCCGGCTGGAGGCAACAGCATCACAGTTCTCGGCATCGAGCCTGATGGAAATGGAACAGGGGCAGGATGAAGACGTGCCGGTGGAGATAACAAACACTCGTACAGTCAGACCTTTCGAGGTTATAACGCGGCTGTATGGAATGCCACAACACTTCGAGGTTGACCCTACAGCTTTTTTGGCGCCTTTTTTTGCGCTGTTCTTCGGGCTTTGTCTGACTGACGCCGGTTACGGTATCGTTATCATTGCGGTGGTGGCGTATATGCTTCGAAAAATGCAAGGCGATAAAATGCTCTTCTGGCTGCTCGGGGCCTGTTCACTTACTACAATTGCAGCGGGTGCATTAACGGGCGGGTGGTTTGGTGACGCGATACAGCAATTCATACCGCAACTGGCGCCGGTGCGAAAAAAGATGATGTGGTTTGACCCGCTGGAACAACCGATGACGTTTTTCGTACTGGCACTCGGGTTGGGGTATTTCCAGATAATCGTGGGCCTGGCAATTGCCTTCATACATCAACTGGTACGCAAAGACTTTATCGGGGCGGTTTGTGAAAAGTTGACCTGGCTGGTAATGTTGAATTCTCTAATGCTGTTTGGATTCAGCAAGGTGGGTATGATACCGGCGGTCATAAGCAGGATTTGTGTGTGGACGGCGGCGGTACCGGCAGTGATGATAGTATTGTTCAGCGAAAGGCAAGGCAGCTGGGCCGGTCGAATAGGTATGGGGAGTTATCAACTGTTCAGCACAATTTTCTATGTGGGTGATGTACTGAGCTATCTAAGACTGATGGCGCTTGGTATGGTGACGGCAGGACTGGCGATGGCAATTAACGTCATCGGCAAGATTGCCGGAGGTATACCCTATGTAGGTGTGATTCTTGCTATTCTTGTGCTGATAGGTGGGCACCTTTTTAACACAGCCATTTCAGGATTAAGCGCATTTGTTCATACGCTGAGATTACAGTATGTGGAATTCTTCCCGAAGTTTTTGGTGGGGGGCGGAAGGTTGTTTGAGCCTTTGGGAAAACAGTACAAGAACATATACATAGTAAAAAGTGAAGCGTGAAGCGTATCTGCGAGAAGATACGCGATAAAAAATACGAGGTACAAAATACACAAGGAGAGACTTAACCATGGAATGGGGATTCGTTTTAGGATTGATTGGAGCGGTTTTGGCCGCTGTACTGGCTGGTATAGGCTCCGCTATCGGGGTTGCAACCGCCGGCAGAACCGCCACGGGCATTCTTAGTGAGAAACCCGAAAGATATGGGCAGCTGTTTATTATGGTAGTACTGCCGGGCACACAGGGTTTTTATGGCTTTCTGGCCGCATTCTTGGTGATGCTTAACCTGAATTTCTTCGGCGAAGGCGGACCTGTGGATTTGACTGTGAAACTGGGCTTTCAGGTTTTTGCAGCATGTCTGCCGGCCGCGTTTGCCGGCCTGGTAAGCGCGATTCACCAGGGCCGGGTGTGCGCGGCGGGTATCATGATGGCTGCAAAAAAGCCGGAGATGGCCTTCAAGGCTGGTGTAGTCTATGCGGTTATGGTAGAGATTTACGCCGTGCTCGGATTGCTTATAAGCATATTTATGCTGCTATTTGGTATTAACTGGCCGCAGGCGGTTTAGAACACAGCCGGCCGAATAAAACTGGACGGGTAAATGATATGAATGCCGAACAGGTTGTTGATAAGATACTTTCACAGGCCAGGGAAGAGGCGGAGAAGATAAACGCCGAGGCAAAGGAAAAACTTGCCCACCAACAGGAAGAACTGGCAAAAAAACTCGAGGAATATCGTGACCAGACAAAACGTCTGGCCGGCCAGGCCGCTGAGGAAAAAAGGCTGCGGCTTCTGGCGGGGGCAAGGCTGGAGCTTCGCAAAGAAAACCTGGCAACAAAGAGACGGCTGCTGGAAGAGGTCTTTACCTCAGCCGGCCAGAAAATGAAAGAAATGGGCGATGACGAGTATCGTGAGCTGATGAGCAAGCTGATAACCAAGGCAGCCCAGGCCGGCGACGAGGAGATTATCGTCGGCAGGAATGAAAGCAGAATTAACGCTGAATTAGTCAAACAAATTAACAATCAGCTTGGCTCGAATAAAAAAGCTAATTTGAAATTGTCGGAAAATAAAGGAAATTTCGATACCGGCTTCGTGCTAAGGCGCGGCAAAGTTAAAGTCAACGTTACTTTGCCGGTACTGCTGGCACAGGCGAGAGAAAACCTGGAAATTGAACTGGCAAAGGAACTCTTCGCAGGTTCGTAGATAGTTTATAGCTCGGAATTATACATTATAAACCGGGGAGTGAGTGGGAGATTAAACGGGTGAATAGTTACGGGGTACAAGCTGCCTTGGGATTTTACCGTTATCCGCCGGTCGGCGAAGACGACTGGAGATATGCATATCAAAGCGCCGTGGTACGCGTGCTGGAAACTCAGATGCTGCCCGGCCCGCTTCTTCAGGACCTCGCTGAGGCAACCGATTTTACAATGGCCGTCGAATCACTGGGCTCGACGGAATACGGCGAGATTCGGGCCGCAACAAACACCGCCGAGATGGAACAACTGCTTCTGTCAAGGCGGACAGCAGTGCGGGAGCTTTTCAGTGAACTGATGCTTGATAAGGCCATAGTGCGGCTTATGCGGTCCCGTGATGATTTCGCAAATATGCGATTAGCTGTACGGCGGGTTTTAACAAAACGCCCGCTGGGAAAAGATTACAGCGAAGAAGGCAATATAAATCCGGAGCTATTCGAGGAAGTCTTCGAAGGAGAAAACTATGCTCTTTTCCCCGATTATATGGCCGAAGCCGTTGAGCAGGCAGTATTACGATATTACGTCGGCAAAGATATTCGCCAGGTCGATTATGCCGTTGACAGCGTAGAGGCTTCCTATGAGCTGCGACGAGCCGGGCAATTAGGCAGTGTATTTCTCAGCAACCTGTTTAAGATACAAATCGATTTGAATAACATTCGAATAATGCTGCGTTTGAAATGGGCTGAGTCAGAACAAAAAAATGTTTTTATCGAAGGCGGATACCTGGAACTGGAGCGACTGCTCGCGGGGCTGAATACAGGATACGAAGCGCTGGCAGGTATGTTTTATGCGAACCCTTATTACGAGATATTCGAAGGGGGCGTTAGTTATCTGACCGGCGAGAAATCATTTTTACGACTCGAAAGGCTCTGCGAAGAATATCTTGTCGGCTTCCTAAAATCTACCAGACAGATTACGGCCGGACCTCAACCGATTATTGCATATCTGCTGGCAAAGGAAAATGAGATTCGCAAGGTGCGAATGATACTAACGGCAAAGAAAAACCAATTGGATAAAAGGCTGATTTTAGACAGACTTGCAGAAGGATATAATTAGTGGAAGGTAAAGTTGCGGTTTTGGGTGATACTGATTTTGTGATGCCGTTTTCGGCGTTGGGGCTTGATACATATACGGTCAGCGAGCAGGCGGCGTCGGTACAAACGGCGGCCAAGGAAATTTTAGACGGCCGATACGCCCTTGTGGTGGTGGCTGAGAATATAGCACGGCCGGCGGGAGAAGTTTTTGCCGATGAGCAGAATAAACCTGTCCCCTGCGTTATTGTTGTGCCGTTTACGACCGAACCGGAAGGCGTTGCTGTTCAAACCCTTGTCAAAGCGCTCAAGGCAGCAACGGGTATCGATATTTTACAAAGCAATCAGAATATTTAATTCATAAGTGGAAGGCCTTTAAGAATGGAAGAGAAGCAAACGGGAAGAGTAGTTAAGGTAGCTGGGCCCGTCGTGCTGGCGGATGGAATGCGTGGGGCGCGAATGTACGACGTTGTTCGCGTCAGCGGGATGAACCTTATAGGCGAAATCGTGGAGCTGCACGAAGACACAGCCGCCATTCAGGTTTACGAAGAAACAACGGGTATAGGACCCGGTGAGCCGGTGGTTAATACCGGGATGCCTTTAAGCGTGGAGCTGGGGCCGGGATTGATTGAAAGCATTTACGACGGCATCCAGAGGCCGCTTAACCTGCTTTATGACAAGGAGGGGGAGTTTATGAGCCGGGGCAGCTCGCTGCCGGGGCTGAAAAGAGATAAGAAATGGCATTTCAAACCGACAGTTGAGAACGGCGAGAAGGTCGTATTCGGCGATGTCGTTGGTGAAGTACAGGAAAGTTCACTGCTGGTTCACAGGATTATGGTACCACACGGCGTTGCGGGGGCGGTGCAGAATCTGGCCGAGGGTGATTACACCGTCGAAGAGAAAATTGGAACAGTTCTCGGCGAGGACGGCAAGGAAAAAGAATTAACCTTAATGCAGAAGTGGCCGGTGCGTGAGGAAAGGCCCAGCGCAGGCCGGCTAGCGCCTAATAGAATCCTGCTGACCGGACAGCGTGTTATCGATACCTTTTTCCCGATTGCCAAGGGCGGTACGGCATGTGTGCCGGGGCCTTTCGGCACGGGCAAGACCGTAGTCCAGCACCAACTCGCCAAATGGGTCGATGCGGACGTGGTAGTATATATAGGATGCGGGGAGCGCGGTAATGAGATGACCGATGTGCTGACGGAGTTTCCGGAATTAAAGGACCCGCGGTCCGGAGAGCCTTTGATGATGCGGTCGGTGCTTATTGCAAACACGTCAAATATGCCGGTGGCCGCAAGAGAGGCTTCGGTCTATACGGGCATTACCATAGCCGAATACTTCCGGGATATGGGCTATGTGGTGGCCCTTATGGCGGACAGTACAAGTCGGTGGGCCGAGGCGATGCGTGAGATATCGACCCGGCTCGAGGAGATGCCCGCCGAGGAGGGGTACCCGGCCTACCTCGCGGCAAGAATCGCCTCGTTCTATGAAAGGGCCGGACGGGTACAGTGCAGCGGCAAACCGAGGCGTGAAGCAGCGCTGTCGATAATCGGAGCGGTCAGTCCGCCGGGCGGTGACCTGTCGGACTCGGTGGTTCAGGCGACACTGCACGTGGTAAAAGTGTTCTGGTCGCTGCAGGGCAAGCTCGCGGCACAAAGGCACTTCCCGGCGATTGACTGGCTAAGAAGCTACTCGTTTTATAAACAATATCTCAGGGAGTGCTTCGAGGATAAAGACAAGGCCGACAGTATGGATGATATGATTGCGCACGCTATGGCGCTTCTGGAGAAGGAGGCGGAGCTTGTGGAGATTGTCCGGCTGGTTGGGGCAGAGGCGATATCGGCCGTGGACAGGCTGGCACTCGAGACGGCAAGGAGTATCCGTGAAGACTTCCTGCATCAAAACGCCTTTCACAAGGTTGATACGCATACGTCGATAGAAAAGCAATTCGAGATGCTAAAGACGGTTTTGCATTTCTACACCGAAGGCTTAGCGGCAATCGAGACAGGGACAGAAACGGCCGATATTTTCAAGCTGCCGATAAGAGAGGAAATTGCCAGGGCAAGTTACATTCCGGAAGATGAAATCGAAAAAATCGCCGGGATACGCGACACAATCAGCCAACAGATAAATGAACTAAAAAAGACAGTAGTGTCATAGTACAAAATATGAAACAAGATAAACTTCACGGAATACGAGGCAGGAGTTAACAATGCTCAAAGAATATCAGACAGTTACGAGTGTTTACGGGCCTTTGATGCTGGTTGAATCGGTCGATGATGCGAAATACGGACACATAGTCGATATTGAGCTGCCCGACGGTTCAATCCGGCACGGGCAGATTCTGCAGGTGGAAAACGATAAGGTGTTGATACAGGTCTTCGAAGGTACCGATGGCATTGACGTCGAGGACAGTACTGTCCGGTTCCTGGCCAGGCCGCTGGAGTTTGGCTTGTCGCCCGACATTTTAGGGCGGATTTTTAGTGGACTCGGTGTTCCGAAAGATAACGGCCCGGCGGTTATAGCCCAGAAAAAGATGGACATTAACGGCAATCCAATCAATCCATACGGCCGGGATTATCCTAATGAGTTTATCCAGACGGGTATATCAACAATAGACGGACTTAATCCGCTGGTTCGGGGCCAGAAGCTGCCGATATTTTCCGGCTCAGGGCTGCCGCACGACGATATTACGGCACAGTTCGCCCGGCAGGCAACGGTATTGGGAAAAGGTGAGGAATTCGCAGTTGTCTTTGCCGCAATGGGTATCACATTCGAGTCGGCACAGTTTTTTATGAATGATTTACAAAATACAGGCGCCATTGAGCGAGCGGTGATGTTTATCAACCTCGCGAACGACCCGGCAATTGAGCGGATAGCGACGCCGAGATTCGCACTTACGGCTGCGGAGTACCTGGCCTTCGAGCTGGATATGCACGTTCTGGTAATTTTGAACGATATGACAAATTACTGCGAAGCCCTTCGGGAAATTAGCGCAGCACGAAAGGAAGTTCCGGGCCGGCGAGGATATCCGGGATATTTGTACACCGACCTGGCGACCGTTTATGAAAGGGCCGGGAGAATTAAGAAAAAAAAAGGTTCAATTACTATGGTGCCGGTGCTAACAATGCCCGAGGACGATAAAACCCATCCCGTGCCGGACCTGACCGGCTATATTACCGAAGGACAGATTATCCTTTCTCGGCCGCTGCACAGAAAAGGCATCTCGCCGCCGGTGGATGTGCTGCCGAGTCTGTCGCGTCTGAAGGATAAGGGTATAGGCGCCGAAAAGACGCGCGAAGACCATGCCGACCTTTATAACCAGCTCTATGCGGCATACGCCCGCGGCAAGGAAGCACAGGAGCTGGCGACAATTCTGGGCGAAGCGGCCCTTTCAGAAGAAGACAAGAAATATATGAAGTTTGCCAATGACTTCGAGGCCAGATATGTCTCGCAGGGGTATTATGAGAACCGAACTGTTGAACAAACACTCGATCTGGGCTGGGAGCTTTTAAGCATGTTCGAGAGCGCCGAACTGAAGCGTATCGACGTTGAGCTGATAAAGAAATATATGCCGCGTTTCAAGAAACAAGCGAACAGCACCGAGCAGACAGACGAAACACAGGAACAATCTAAAGTCCCGGAGACTCCGCTGGAAGGCGGTACTAAGCGGACTAACGGAGAAGACGCTCCGTCGGAAACAAGCGATGCTGACGAACGTTAATGCCACGAGAATGGAGCTTTTAAATCTTCGCAGGCGTGTCGCGCTTGCGAGCAGAGGGCACCGTCTGCTAAGCGATAAACGCGATGAGATTTCCAAGCAGCTTGTTCAAATAGCCCGCCAGATACAACCTTTACGCCGGCAGGTGGAAACAGAGCTTCTCGAGACCTCGAGGCGTTTTATGATGGCGCGTTCAACAATGGAGCCGGAAGATATTAAAGCCGCGATGGAGGTGCCAACGAAGAAGTTTTCTCTGGCCATAACATTTGCCCGCATAATGAATGTGAAGGTGCCGGAGCTGGCAAAAGAAACGGCCGGCGAGATTGTCTGTTACGGCTTTGCAAGTACCAGCGGTGAGCTGGACATAGCTTTGGCGGCGCTGGAGAGGGCATTCGACCATTTGATTGAACTTGCGGAAAAGGAAAAGCAGGCTATGCTTCTGGCCAAGGAACTGCAGATGACGCGAAGGCGGGTAAATGTGCTTGAACACGTGGTTATACCGGAGCTTCAGGAAACAATTAAGTATATCTACGACAAGCTTGCCGAAGCAGAGCGCGACAATATCAGCCGACTGATGAAAATCGCGGACATTATCAGAGGCTGAGCCTGCCGCGATTATATACTTTTTCATATTTAACTATTATAACAAGATAATGAGCGGGCAAGATAAATAAGGCTGTAATTATGGCACAACAACCGGCTGCCAAAAATCAAAAGCAGCTTGTAACAGCCAAAACATTTATGACGGTGGGGCCCACACTTCACTACAGCCATTCCAACGTGTATACCTGCTGGACTCTTGCAATCGGCACATTCGCCCTGGGATGTCTATTCTGGGCAAAAATTACAGTCGGGTCTTTTTTGCTTCTTGGACTTGGCGAGCCTGCCACAGGTGAACTGTGGCGAATTGGACAGTTTACACTAAGCCCCCTTAGCATATTTGAATACCCGTGGCAGATACTAATACTGGGGCTCCTAATGGGAGTTCTCGCGGCAGCACCGGTGCTTGTCTCACAGCTTTTAAGCTTTAGTTACAGCATACCGTTTATCCTCTCAGTTTGTTTCCTGGCGAATATGCCGGGCCTTGCCATCTGCCTTTTAATAAGCTGCATCGCGGCCGCTTCACGGCCGCTCAGATTCCGCTCTCGATTCATCGCCATCGCGCTTTGTATGGCTCCGCAACTAATATACTGGGCGATCCTTGGTGGAATCCGAGGAGTTGAACCAATCAAACTGGGATTCTCGTTTGCACCGTGGATTTGTGCCTGGCTGACGGGATTAGCTATCGCTGCAGAGGTGCTTGGTATAGGACATTTTACACGTTACCGGCCGGGCCTGGTCTGGATTTTCACCCTCCTGACGGTAATATTAGCGTACGGAGTATTCACGCGTAAGATAGGCTTTGCCGAGTTGGCTTACCAGCGTCACATTGCAAAAAACAATCCGGAAGAAGTATCTGAGTTTCACGACCATACCATCACAAAGGCACTCGACCAGACAATTACTAATCCGCAGGTTCGCAGATACCTGGCGCAGTTTTTCTATCCAACTGAACCTATCCTGCTAAGGGAGGAATTGAAAAAGGAGATAACAATACAATTGGGCTATGGACGGTGGCCAAGCTGGTTTATCCTGCCTGATGAGCTGGACTTTCGTGCCAAAAAAGAATGGCTGATGGAACAATATGATTTGTTTATAAATGGAGGATTCAAAGGGCACAGGATGCCTATCGCACTTTACTATAAAGCCCTTCTAAGTGAATACGCCGTGGACACTGAGCTTATGGCGCAAAAGGAAATACTCCACTTTTACAGTGACTACCCATATCAGGAATCACTCCCAATATGGTATCAGCTTTACGAACAATTCGACTCAAGCAATGAGACGCTGGAGGCCCGTTTTAGAATCGCCACGCGGCTGGCCGGGCAGGGTAAATTCGAGAGAGCAGAGCAGCTTATTAAAGAAGCAGAAGATATTATAAAAGAAAAAATAGATCTGATAGACGAATCAGGTGGCGATATGGGTTCACTTTTTACGGCATTCAGAAAACCAGCCACGACGGCGATTACCAAGTATAAATTGACTGAACTGACCAGAAAACTGGAACAACTAAAAGACCTTATAAGCTCACAAAACCGTACTGATGAACCCGGCTCGAGAGCACGCCTGGCACAATTCGTACTGCTAAATCCACATAACCAGGATTATGCTGAGCAACTCGAAAAACTGAATGCCCAGATAAAAAAGGATGAACCGCTGCAGGATAACATTCTGCTGGCAAAAACAATGCTGATTGAGGACCCTCAACTACGAGCAGAAAAGCTTAAAGAACTCTGGGAAAAATACAAAAAAACCGATGGGGGAATACGTGCATTGTACGAGTTGGCCATTTTAAAAGTTCAGCTTTCAAAACAACAACCAACTGACCGGAGTGAGGAAAAGGCACGACACTTGACAGAGGCAAAAGATACATTGGAAGCCTTCGTGAAGCTTTACCCGGACAGCATATTCACGGAAAACGCCCAATCCATATTGAACAACCTGCCTACCGTAGAATAACAAGAGTCTCACACCGGAAGGTCCGAGATTATCCGCCTTAAAGGCATTATAGGCCAAAGCTGTGTCAAAATGGGGGATTTGGTTTGACTTCTGCTATAAATCTTGTTATCATCGTCTTTTAGAAGGATAGGGAAAAAAAAAGATGATTGATTTCAATCCAATAATTAATAAAGAACACAACAGCGAACGAATCCTCCTGATTGGTGATGTCAATGGGGCCTTCTTTGCACCAGACAATATAAAGAAATTAAAATGGCAGCAGTGCGAGAACATAACAGAAGGGATTACAGCGGCGGGAAACGAAAGATTTGACCTGATTGGAGTCATAGTCTCGAGCTTAGGCACAAAGCTTCATTCAACCCTGCTCAATCTAAGGCAGGTGAGCAGAGGGGCAAGAATTATTCTATTGGCGCAGATGTTTGAAGAGCCTTCGGTACTGCAATTGGTGCGATGGTCGTCTGATGGTAAAAGACCGGCAGACGATTATATGATATGTCCGGTCAGAGTAAAGCAATTTGTTGAATCAATTCAAAAACCAGATATTGAAAAACCTAAGGCGAGGGACATCACAGAAGCAAGTTATGATAAAGATACAATGATAAGTGAATTGATAAAGATGGCGACTGAGGACGACCTTACGGGTATGAAGAACCGCAGATATGTAAAGGAATTTTTGCGACAGACTATAGACAGGGCCAAGAAAAAGAGCTCCAGGGTAACAGTACTTATATTCGATATCGACGATTTCAAACACTATAACGACGTTTACGGTCACCCGGCGGGCGATAGTATCCTTAAACAGGCCGGCATCCTGATGCAGCGATGCTGTCGCAGTCACGACGTAGTAGGTAGAATTGGCGGTGACGAATTTGCCGTCATATTCTGGGACAATCCGGGAGAAGAAACCTCGGAAGCTGAACGGCGGGCAATGCAGAGTGACCATCCTAAAGAAGCAATTTTCATAGCAGAGCGATTCAGAAAAGAGCTTAACGCGGCGGAGATGCCCCTGCTGGGACCCGAAGGGCAGGGAGTTTTGACTATAAGTGGAGGGCTGGCTAGTTTTCCAGGGGACGGTTCAAACGCCAATGAGTTATTCGAGCAGGCGGACAAGGCCCTGCTCGAGGCCAAACGAAGCGGCAAAGACAGGATATACCTGGTTGGAGGGCCCCAGGAAAAAACTATAGAGCCAAGGATGGAATAAAAGATTAACACTCGTCAAACTTCCATCCGATGGGGCACTTCTTTTTATGGCCCGGAACTTTCTATGACAGTTTCCGTAGGGCCAAGTAATGTATATTTTATACCACGCCAGCGGATAGTTCGTCCGACGGCCGAGGAGAGGATAAAAAATAAAAGAAGGGGCGAGTAAAGCCAGCTGCCCAAAACGTCGGCTATCATAGCGAACTTCATCCGGGACAGGTCATCTTTTAATAATTTGGCAATCATTCTCTGCCTGAGGGTAGAGCGCCACAAATGGCCGGCAAAGAATAATATTGGAACTGCGATAAACAACGGCCAGTCCGGATGTGATACAAGAATAGCATAGGCGGCAATTGCGGCTCCCGCCCACAGGCCTAATATGGAATACACACTGCTGAACAATCCGAACCACCAGGTTCCGGGTGCAGTTATGCGTGTAATCAGAAACTGCCGACGGCCAAACTCAAAGAGTTCACTCCAGGTAGTTGTTACATACGAACCAACGAGGCAAGCAGGAACAAAAATGACTCTAAGACCCGCCTTTTTCACGGTGCAACTAAGTGAAAGGTCGTCGCTTACAGCTTTTTGCCACATCTCCGGCAAACCAAGCCGCCGAAAGACTTCTACTCTTACGGCCATTGAACCGCCCCAGGCCTGGACGTAACTGTACGAACCAAGCAACTGGGCAATCTTAGCGTTAACGGCCGACAGGGCCAGGGTCGGCAGATTATTCTGCTGTGGAATAAACCATCGATAACCGCTGGCAACGCCGTTTTTTTCCTTGCGAAGCGGATAAACGAGATGACTGAGCCAGTCGGGCCGTACACAGATATCCGAATCGGCAAACGCCATAACCTCAACATCATCGGGAAGTTGTCCATAAGCGTAGAGCATATTATGAACCTTCTGACTGCAGGACGTGGCCTGGCCCGCGAGTAATATACGAATGCTGCGGGCTTTTGAGCAGTCGGCGAGCCTGTCCTTTAACTGACACAATTTCGCGTAGGCAGGGTCATTTTCATCGGCAACTACAAACCAAAGTAAATAATCCTCATAGTCCTGATGAAAAAACGAAGAGATATTACTCTCAAATCTCGCATCGAGCCCTTTGCAGGGAACAATCACAACGGCAGTAGGCCTGTATCCGGTCCGCTTCTTGGAATACTTCGAGAGCACATAATGATAATTACGATACATCTGAATAAGGAAGACAAGCTGTGTAAAGACAGCAGCTATTGCAATATAATAATATAAATCCACTTAGTAACCTCGATGGTTATGCTATAGAGGCCAACGGGACTATCCTGCCGGCAAGCTGCTCCAACGAATAAGAATCTGCTAAATCAACGGGTAACAAGACGCCGTGATTATGGTCGGAGGCGAGAATTAGAAGATTCTCTCCGGCCTTCAGCCAGCCCTGCTCCTGGGGCTGATGTCCAAGGATAAACAGTTCTACATCGAGGCGCCGGGCCATTTCCGTAAGTGTTTTCTGCGAATGTTTTCTTCCCCAGGTAAGAAGATAGGCGGAGTTGGGCTTGACAACGTCACTGATTTTCAGTTCTCTGTGAAAGATACCGTCGTCAAATTTGGGGACGTACCTGTCACTTGGCAGCGAATGTGAAATCCATAGGCGGTTTTCACACCTGACCGCCAAAGGTTGAGAGAATAAGAATTGTCTTATAGCCAAATCGACGGCCTGTAAGTCCGGACCAAACCTGCGACTCAAAGCGGAGCGCATAGAAATGTTCATTTCTTTGCCACCCTTCATTACTTCACTTTGGTTGATATAAGCGGTGTCATGATTGCCCATAATGATATGGACGCGGTCAGGGAAATCCAGCTTATAGCGGACAAGTTCAAAAAGCAGCTCAAAAGACAGGCACCCGCCCTGCTCATCCTCAGGACCTCCATGTATTATCTCCTGAAAAATGACGTGGCGATCCGGACGATTGTCGAGTTCTGCAAAGGCCAGAATCCTTTCGAAGTTTCGACGGTGGCCGTGAATATCACCGGTTATGACCAAATCACCACAGGCCGGCAGGCGAACCAGATTAACATCTCTGAACCTGTCGGCATAATTAGCCTTAATGCCTTTTCCCATTAAATCTGTCACCACCTCGGGCATCAATTTTCTAACTCCGATACTTATCATCGGATCGCTCGCCGTCATCGGCATCGACTCTGTTATTGTCTTTTCTTTGTAACTTATCGCCGAATATGCTGTGAATAAGCAGGTCCATTCTTGAAATAACATCCATCATATTAGCCGGCCGCCCTATGGGCTCATCCTTGACGCAATCGGTTACAAGTTTGGAAACGCCCAAAGGTATACGCTTGTGAAATTCATGCGGTGCCGGGAAATCCTTCGCAACTATAACCGAGACCCTGTTGGTTTTTTTGGGTATCAGCGTAGAAACATTTTTACCAGTAAAGGCCCAGTACATCGTGGCGCCGAGGTTAAATACATCGGTCCGCTGGTCAAGTCTCTGACGTCTTACCTGCTCGGGGGCAATGTAATCAGGTGTGCCCTGGATGCGAGGCTTTACTGTTCCGATTTTGCAGCTTTGGCCGAGGTCAATGATTTTTATCGCGCCGTTTGCACCAATGAGAATATTATTCGGCTTGATATCGCAATGGATAAAGCCTTTTTGATGCATGGCATTAAGACCGCTCGCTACCATCCTGAAAACAAGCAGGACGTCCACCAGACTTAGCGACGGCGAATCTTCAAGCGGCTGGCCGTCGAATAGTTCCATAGAAAGCAACAATTCCCGTGTACGAAGCATATTGCGCTTTTTTACGAGTCTGTGGCACTTGCGAATATATGGGTGGTCTATATGACGGGCGACTTTGTATTCGGTCTGCATCTGCTCAAAAATTCTCAAATCTTCCGGCCGTTCATAGACCGCCCGCTTGAGAGCAATAGACCGGCTGGTATTGTGGTCGGTCGCCAGGTAAATGACGGTACGAGCACCGGTGCCCAGACGTCTAACTATGGTAAACTCATCCGAATCAAAAATGTCTTTTCCCATTTAAACCACACCAAATTACGACTTTTTATGATAATTACGGATTACCCTCACAGCGCTGCGTCCAAGCAGGTCTGTTTAGGTTTGCCCGTAAATAGATTACCGTAATTTCGGATTTTTGTCCAGTATTAGAGCTATTTTAAACGGTATTGACAGAAAAAAAACGACCACTTCTTGACAAATAGCCCTGAATCCGCACAATATTATAACCTTAGGTTGTGTGTAGGGCTTTCGTTCGGCCTTTATGTTCCCCGATAGCTCAACTGGTAGAGCGAGCGGCTGTTAACCGCTAGGTTGTAGGTTCGAGTCCTACTCGGGGAGTTTCAGGGCAGCAGGCCTTCTAGCATCTCTGACCTGCTCGGTAATCTTGGAAATATCGCAGTTGCCTTTTGCTTGTACTCTTATCTCTTTTGTTCTTGAAATGGCAGATAATGATATGATAAACAGCAAAGCTTCGAAGGTGTCTCAGTATCATTTAAGATGGAACCAGTTGTATTGACTTTCGAAGATTTCCCAGGAAATCAGCAATTCTGAGATTGTTATGGCTATGGCGATTAGAGATATGACCACCAGTGGCGCTGCAAATTTCTTTAGCCTCGAGAATATATGTTTAAGCCCATCAACGTATATAAGAAGAAAAGGTAGAAGCACACATAATATCAATCGGCCGGAAACCAAGTACGGTTTTTCTGGTGAGGGGTACCAGCAGTTGCCAAAGTCATACAGCGTTGAAAGGACTGCCATCAATAACAACGATATCACAACAACGCAAAAGCTAATTCTCAGGACAAATCGCTGTCTTTTGTCGGAGTCATTCCTATTCAAGATTAAAGCTATCCCGGAGATAGAAATGAAAATCATCGTAGAAGTTATATAGAAAACATCCGCACTCCTTGAGCTTATTCGTTCAAAATACCAGACAAATTCGCCTCGCCAAAAAGTTTCCGTAATTTTACTGAGAAAATAAAGCAATCCCTTTATACTGAAAATTGGGTGATGCCATAACTGACTTAATGGCTTAATCGTCCATCCAAGATGTTCGCTCTTGTGTGTGAGACCTGTGATATCATTGAACAAAAAGTAATTTCTCATCAGCCATATACTTATTGGTACAATCATGGCAACCATCAGGACCAACAGTTTGAGTAAATATATTTTTCGCTGTTTTTCACTTAAAAGTTTTCTCGTTTTAAGCAGGACAACCACACCGATTAACACCAGCACTGCCAGATTGGATACCTTAACAAGGAAACACGCTGACACCGCCAGCCCGGCCAGACCATGATAAAGAAAAGATTTATTCTCAAAATAAATCTGAAGAAGCATAAAAAATGATATCGCAAAAAGTACCGGCGAAACAGTATCGCTGTTAATAGAATAGAACACATCCTGCGGGAAAAAGGCTGTCATAATAGGCAAACCAAGTTTTTGTGTGGGATTGTTTCCCGAAAAAGTTCGCCCGATCAAATAGGAGAAATAAACCAGCACAGCAACCAGTGGGATATTTAAAAATCGTATCCAGTATAAAAGATATCCTCCATTGATTCCAATAGTTCGCCCAGCAGCGCACCAAAGACCAGCAATAATATAGTAAGTCGGGAAAGAAGCTGTCTCATGATTTTTTCTATTTTGCAGATATGAAAGCCTTCTATGAAACATTTCTGTTTTATGGACATTTGGGATTGTCCAGATCGGTGGATAGATACCGCTATCTGCGAATCTATCAGGCCTTGAGAGGTATTCCGGCGTATTATAAAGTATGATAAGTTCAGCGGACCGGCGATTATAATTTTCGATTTTTTCCTTAGGGATATGTCCAAGTGAATACTTATAAACCAAATCAAAATGCGCATGCTCGTCAACATTATTGAAGAATGGAAACGCCGAACTAAAAATAAATACACGAACCGCTGCAATCAGGCATAAAAAGACAACGAAGATATGTTCACGTTTAGACTGAACCGCTGCTTGATTTTGAGCTATTTCAGCCGTTTCCATTAAATCTGAATATACAAGAAAAAAGATGTTCTTGCAAGTCTTTGCAGCAAATTTGACCGACTCTTTAAGTTAAACTGTTACGGTTATGTTACCGGTTTAAGGCCTGCCAGTCCATTACTCGTTGAATACCCTTTGCTTTGACCTGAGAACGTGACTTGCAAGACTGTTTTTGGGCTTTGGGAGTTGGGCTTAAGGCGAATATGGTGGATTGTCGCTTGCGATGGGCATAAAAAGCGAACTTTAAGGTGACTGTGAATGATTTATGCGTTGAGTTTCTAAAGTGTTAACCGGCCAATACCTATTAACTATGCGCTAAAGTATATGGACAGGGGAGGTTGTGGGGGAGAGGATTTTTTTACACATTTGAAGAAACTTCGCAAAAAATTTCCTGACCGTTGATATACAGTTGCTTATGAGTGCTGCCGCATCGTCAGGTTAGTTTCACGTTTTTTATTTTAACGGCCAGCTGTCCGGGCAATAATCACGCCAGTAATCGGCTAATATGCTGTAGTCGCCGAAATCAACATCATTACTATCATCAAAGTCAGCGGGTATCCCAAATCCTGTTTCAAGCCAAGAGTTGACGAAGTTGGCCAGGTCGTCCAGACTCACCTTGCACGCCTGAACCTTATAGGCCACCGGGCTTGCCGAATTAAAGTGTATCCAGCCGACATTTTCACTCCAGGCCCAGCCGTTGAAGTTGCCCTGTTCATCGATAGTAACACCATAGTCAACCGTACTACAGCTTGAAGTATTGTCACAGGAGAAGCTTATCCAGCCGACGTTCTCGGCCCAGGCGAAGCCGGCAAGATTCCCATTACCGTCGTTGGTTATGCCGTAATTTACTGTCGCGCAGCTTGAGGTATTTTCACAGGAAAGGCTTATCCATCCGATGTTCTCGGCCCAGACCCAGCCGGTAAGCTTGTCCGATTCAACCTGAGCGCCGTCGCCAGCGGCGGGCTCAAAATTCAACCAGCCGATATTCTCACTGTATGCATACTGCGAGTTATCCTCATAAGGGTCGATATTCTCCGCCGTTGCCGGGCTTATCATAAACACAATTAAAACGCCGAGCATTCGCAGCTTTTTGTTACGATTCATCTTTATTTCCTCTTTTATGCAAGCAAAACGCTCGCCTGAAAGCCTGTTATAAACATTTATTTTTTTCGCTATCACGGGGCGTGGTTCAGGCCGAAGGTGCAGGTGCCGGGGTCATTCATATTCGTGCCGTTGTTAGCATATGCCGTGTTGCGGTCTACGAGACTCTGTCCTTCAAGGTAAATTCCATAGTCATTACTACCACCATCGCCGTTATCGCAGGCGGTGTTACCAGTCACTTTGCAGCCCTTGTCTGCATAGATGCCGTAGGCAGTGTCGCTGGAGTTTAATCCATTTTTGCTGGATGTGTTCCCAGTTACTATGCAACCTTCACCGGCATAGATACCGTAGACATTATAGCCTGAGTTACCGTAAAGTGCGTTTAAAGAGGTCGTGTTTCCAGCCACTGTGCAAGAATTTTTAGTATAGATGCCGTAGACATTGCCGTCAGCATCATATCCGGTCTCGTAGACTGAATTGTCGGACACCGTGCTGCCACTGTCCACATAAATGCCGTAGCTGTTGCTGTCAGTGTAATACGCGTTTCTACCGGCCACATTACCGGTCACAGTACAACCATAAGAAGCACAGATGCCATAGACGTTACTCGAAGTTGAGTTTCCATTACGGCAAACCGCGTTATCGGTTATTGCGCATATCTCACCGGCACGGATGCCGTAAACAATCCCGGAAGCCGAAGTTCCGTTTTGGTAAACCATATTGCCGGACACCTTACTCCCTTGGCCGACATAGATACCACAAACATCGCTTGAAGATGAGCCTCCGTTTTCACTAACTGCGCAGTCCTTAACCAACGTACTCCCTTGGGAATATATGCCGCTATTACGGCTTTCGACTATGCGAACATTTACAATTCGGATATCGTTTGAATACTCATAAGGTGGCGAGCTGGTGTGCGGCGCATAAATGCCGTATCGAAATCCTCGAAAAGTAATTATTACCTGGGTGTGGTTGTCGCTTGCGATTGTACCGTTTCGAATCTCGACGTTGTCGCTGCCCGGGACAATATATATACCGTCAAAATCGGTGGTGGCGCCCGGCGGCAGAACCGCCCAGGAAGACCAAATCCGGTAACCCATAAGGTCAATCGTTACATCATTGGCCTCAATCATAATCCCATGCTGAAAGTTGCTTGTAAAATTGCCGGTAAGATAATATGAGCCGGCCTGAGTAATTTTATACAAACTGTTAGCGTCGCCGGGGGTAGTCTGCGACCCTATCGGTATCCGCGGCTCAACCTGGTCAAGTGTCTTCATCGTCGAGCCCGGCGGGGCCGACGGCTCCAGATTACCCGCCCTGCCTGTCACAAGGAAAATCATAAGCACAAGCAGGATAATCAGTGTTACTACCCATCGTGTCGTCTTCATTTTTTCACCCCTTCAAGAATGGTTTATCCTTACATTTCCAAACACAGCATTAGCTATACATCAATTGTTTCTGTAAAAAATATACAGAAATACACTGCCGGAACAATTGCCTGTTCCTCCCGTGAAAATATCGGCATACGTGTAGTTCACGGATTTCGAAGTTCTATGAGATATCTGAGGCCTGAAAGATGTATGAAATGAAACATACATCAGCCATATCCTCCCTGAGGAGGCCACAGCTATAAACAATTTATTTTAACAAGTTTTCATAATATTGCAAGTAAAAACGATAGGATATGATGTTTAATTACCATTCGGGTACTCTTAAAAAAGCTATGTCGATAAATTCTTTGATTAAAACCAAGTTTCTTGATTTAGTAAAACTTTCATGATATAATGCCTTCGTATAGCCAAAATAAAAACCAGAGGAGGATGAGGTGGCTAAAATGAGAAATGTAAAATTTTTCCTTGTTTTTTTAGTGTTGGTTTCGGCGGTCGTATCTCAAACCCAAGCAAGTATTTTTTCAGATAATTTCGATGATGGTGATATAGGCGATTGGACAGTCACCACAACCGGAGTGGGAACCTTCGGTGTGTCGAGCGATAAATATGTAAGCTCACCTTTCAGTGTTCATATGAAATCTTTAACAAGCGGCGATAAGGCTATAGGTGTTTCACCGTCATACGAGTTGGACCTTTCAGAAAATTATGACGTGTCATTCTCTTTCCTTCTGCCGCATACAAATAATCACTGGTTTGAAGTATTTAATAACAATCAAATCTACCTTCTCATTGATTCTGGAGACGATTTTAAGTATTATGATGGAAGTTCGAGTTACTTGATTGACGAATTAGTCACAAATCAGTGGTATCTTATAGAGATTAAAGCCCGCCCTTCTTTAGATACTTACATAGTCTATATAGATTCGGAGCCAAACTACACCTGTGATATGTGGATACATACCGGCTTCGAAACAAATTTCCGTATAGGAGACAGAAGCAGCGACGAGACCTATTATGATTACGGAGAAGCATATTGGGATAACTTCGTAATCACACAACCTGTGGATTCAGACGGGGATGGTATTATGGACCCAAACGACAACTGTCCTTATGTTTATAATCCGGGACAAGCAGACAGGAATTCGGATGGCTGGGGAGATGTCTGTGAATGCCAAACTGCCAATCTCGATGGGGCCGGCAACATAAATTTCCTGGATTTCTCAATTGTTGCATCCGACTGGTGGAAAACCGGTACAACTTTGGCAGGCGATATTAACGGCGATGATGTCGTCGATTTCAATGATTTAGAGATACTTACGTACCATTGGCTAAGCAACTGTTCTGAGGAATAAGTATCCAACCTGTAAGCCTACACTTTTTGACCACTATCAGCAAAAAAAATACACTGCGCCGTCGTTTTACAATCACTACGGTGATTCGAGCAGCTCCGCAAGCCGCTTTTTATAACCTTTGTTCAATTCAAAATGTATTGTGGGAGTGTACGTACCAGAAAATTACGTCATAGCTTAAAATAATGATGCTTAGGCGGTTATTGTCTTAAGGTGCTGTTGATGGCCGGACCGTATTAGCAAAACACCTGAAACTAAAAAAATAGTGGCAGCAATGAGCACAACTATGAGCCCTTCTGTATTTCCAGCAATTAAACTTTCAACTTCCATTGCAACCATCGAAAGCCCGAAGAAAACCAAACAGGCACCCATCAATATTGATAAATTGAATCGATATTTTGTCCTCACGGCTCTGAAAATTAACAGCCCTATTGCCACAAACATCGCCGATAGCGCAAGACCTAAAATCGGATTCTGCGGTTCATCAGACCTAAATTCTCCCACCGCTACAGCCAAGTAAGCCAGCCCGAACAATATCAACACAAAACCTACCACACGCAAAAGCCAAGATTTCATATATTCCCCCTGAGATTTATATTTCTCAGTTAAAATTAAGTCAAATAAACCATCAAGTCACACATCAATACAAATGCAGTACAGAAACAAATCAAAACTAAATCGATGTAGTCACTTCCTCGGCCTGTTCTGACTCTTCTGGCTGCTCTGACTGACTCAACTTTTCCGGCTGCTCCGGCTGTTCCGACCGACTTACCTGCTCTGGCACTTCTGGCTGCTCCGAGTCATTTATATCTCCAGTAGAAGCCGCTTCAGACATATTTCCAGAGTTTGACAGCTCATTTGGCAACCTTATCATGCCTTTATCATGTTGGGCCTGAATTGACTGGTTGTGCCACATTTGCCTGCGAACATAAAACCAGTAAATTCCGCGTAAAGGCCAAAGTGAAATGCTGCTAATGAAATTAACCTGTCTGCGAATTGCATCAACAAAGCATTCTTCAAAAGGCTTATCGTTTTGCACCAGAGTCGCACCACCGGTATCCATCAGGTAATTTTCCATCTGTAGATGTTGGTTCCACTGCTCGTCCTGGTTTACCGGCGAAAAGCTCTGCGAATAGTAGCCGGGAGGCTGCGGCATCATCTGGCTATCAGCCTTATCATTCGTTGTCAACATTATCTCATCTTCGAACATAGTCACAAAATCAAAAGAGGTTTGCTTTTTGTTTCCAGCCTGAACAAGATAACGGCAGAAAAAGGTTGGCCTGTCAGAACGCCGCCATATCGCCATAGACGAATCCGCAATACCTACTTTCATGGCGAAGTTGCCGACAAAGCCGAAGCTATTCGCCTGTGCCCACTGACTGCAGGGGTACTGCTTCTTCTCTTCTGACGACAGAGGTTTTACCGTTGGGTTACTTAATCCGCGAATGGAAATAAATGTAATTACAACCGGCACAGCCAAGGCAATAAATGCCGCAACACCGAGTACAATTAATAAAATGGTCATCTTGTTAACCTTTCAATCAATAAACCATATAAACTTTTGAATGTCGTTTCACCAGGTTCTTTCCCGTCCCATAAAAAATACGTAGACAAGCTCAATATTTTTTCGGCCGTTTTAATACATCGCTTTATCAGGCTTTCTACCAAATGAGATAAGAAACAAACTAAATCAGGTGATATAAACTATATTCGGACCACAAAAAGAGAGGTGTCAGGTTAAATCGGCTTCAGATTTGAAACACACTTCGAAATATGTAGGTATTTTGTTTTTAGAAACTATATCGCAGGGCAGTATATATATTCGAGTTGTTCTGGAACTGGCCGAAGAATGTGCTTGGATAATCCCCGAAGAAGATATTTGCACCGGCTTCGACAGCCAAATTATCGGTGACCTTGTAATTAACATTCGGCCGCACATACACATCTTTATCCGATGGTGAAAAATAGGTAAACAATGAGCACCTCAGATTCTGATTCATTAAGAGTTTCGTCAGCCGAATAGTAATTAAGTGCCTGTCCCTGTCACGGCTAAGGCCTGCAGGCGAACTATTCTTGTGCTGCCCATAATCCATCATATACTCAATATAGTATTGCAAACCTGCCGTAAAGTCCCTGCCGATTTCCTGCGAATAACCGACCAGAAACCGCAGTTCGGAATTGTTGATATTACCATTATTTCCGCTCTGGTCGTCATCGGATTCGTAGTAGCCGAATTCCAGATTGCCGATTCCCTTGCCTACGCTGCCGCGAACACTCGCACCATAAACGTTCAAATCCGGAAATATGGCCTGAGTCCCAGCAGCATTCAGTCCGCCCGGGCTTTTCCAGTACCCACGATAGGCATACAAGGCATACTCATAATTGTCGATATTCTTATACAGACGAATTGCTATTTCATCATCTCTGAACCACCGGTTTGGTTTATCGGTGTGCTGTATGGCGTCCCGACCGGCTAATCTTCCAAGACTTGAATTCCAATATGAGATATGCTCGCCTTTGATAAAACGGTCAGGGTCAAATTGAGGGGTATAAACAATATCAACATTAGCAAGTTCACTGAATAAGCTTATCTTAGCGGCATCCGAAGGGGCTTTTAGGTATTCGGTATCTCGTCCGATGAAGAAAGACTGCCAATCTTTAGGAAATAAATCGTTGATAAAGACAAGGTCACCTGTGCCCCATGTTAGAATTTGTCTTCCGACTTTTAGGTCCATAAAATCATATGGCCTGGTGAATATATATGCTTCGCGAAGGTCAAAATCTGCTTGTTCTTCGACAAGGTCGCCAATGATATCGCCTTTAACCTTAAAATCAGCCCAGTCCAAATACGATGATAAATCAAGCTGTAATCGCTGCTCCATAATTGACATATCTTTTTCATACTTGTCTTTCCTGGTGCGGTATCCTGTGCGTATTTCGTAAAAGCCATGAACATCCATGTTTGACAACAATGTAGTTAAATCATCCGCGGCATCTTCTTCTGCGATAACCGGCAAAGAGAGACTAACAACCAGTATAATAAAAGCAAAGCACTTGTTGCGAATCATCTGATAGCCTCCCTCGGCGGCCTGCGTAAGTATCGCTCTGTAAATATATCCTTCAGGTTAATGTTATATTTGACATTAGTAAATTCCATATCGGTTTTGCTTCCTGTGTTTAAATCCGAAACGACAGATTTGACAACCGTAGGAAATCCCTGGATTATCTCGACCTTTTTCGATTCGATGACACGATAAAGCTTTTCCTTTTTATCATAAAACTCCATCTTCATCGGAACGAAGGTCTTACGGCATATCGACACATTAAAGTAGCTAAATTCAACGGCATCGGGCTCCTTCGGCGCATTTTTAACCACATAATACTCGTTGGTAATCTCAATAAGCGTGTGGACATCTTCTTCAAGGCTTCTGCCTGAAACATCTTCATACAGGAAATCCGAGCCGACAAAACTGGTACGTTTGTCGCTGGCAGCTATTCTTTTTACAAGGTCAAGGCCGGGCAGATACAACCACCTGTCATCGTCTTTGTTAATATCAGCATGCTTATGGACCATAAAGACCATTTTGCGGACGTCAGCGGGCTTTAGAAAATAAACATAATACTTCTGGTCGCCGCCGTCTTTGATGTCTTTTCTTAAAATGATAAATTCACGAAGCCTGGCTTGGCCTTTTTTGTCCGTAATTGACATTTTCACTTTCGCCTTGCCGTCCTCACCCTGATAGTAAGCCATAACATTCGCTTTATTGACTATAGTCTCAACATCGGTGATTCTTTCAGGCTGGTTGGAGTTATTAGCCGCCAAAAGCACCGCTGAAAACACAAGCATAATTGTAAAAGCCTTTAATAATTTCACATCACACCTCGCTTTCATTCTTTTGGATTCTTTTGCACACCTCTCTGCGGGACATAATCCCGCAGATAAGCGCCATTAAGGATATCGCTATTATACTAATCCAGGCCAGTCCGCCCCAGCCAAGCTTCCAGTATTGATGTAAATTGACCGCGATTAAAATGGTCGTTGCGGCTGAAATAACAAGGCAAAAACCACAATTACAGGCCGGGGATGCCGGTTCGGCCCCGGGCCTAAATAATTTCTTCTCCGCCAGCCTTATTATAGCCGGCAGCACCATAAGCGTAATCGCCCCGGATAGGGCCATTATTGCACATAAAAATATACCTACTGTTTTATAAGGCACCAAAGGAGCCGCGAGCAAAGGCAGGAATCCAATGGCAATAACGAGAACGTTTCTGCTTATTGCCCTGGCCGGCTCACCAAACATCACGCCGGCACTCGCCTGCCAGGAGCCGGTCTTTGCAAAGCTGGATCTTGCCCGTTCGAGAAAATGTATCGCGAAATCAACCGCCATTCCCAAAGTCAGCGCGCTCAAAACAGCTACAGGCATATCATAATCTTTGCCGGTCAAACCTATTATGCCGTAGATAACAACTATTGTAATCGTCAAAGGTATCATACAAATAATGCCCCACAAAGGCGAACGGAAGAGTATTGTCATCATAATAAAGACAACAATAAAACTACCCAGAAACGACTGCAGCATCCCGAAGACCATTTTGTCCTGCCAGACGGTATTAATATATGTAAGGCCCGCCCAATTATACTTCAGCGGCACCGGTGGTTTATTTTCGGCAAAAAATTTATCAACGGCTTTTACGACTTTTTCCATATCTTTATTGTCGCCGCTGGTTAGCTGCATCCAGATATTTGCCTTCATATAGTCATAGGTAACAAGATGCCATAAATCGTCCGGATTATGGCTGCTTTGGAACTGCAGCAGGCACTGGGCCACAGCAGCAGAAGATTTTGGGATTATGTAGCTTTCAGGCCTGCCGTCAATAAACTCCTGATGAACCTTCTTTACGACATCCGCCACAGAATTACTCTTTCCAACATGGCCGGACTCATTTAGATACTTTTGTAAATTTGAGACATATCCAAGCACTTCAGGTTGCTTGAATAATTTAACTCCTTCTTTTTCTAACTCGAAAAAATCGGCTATTTCATATCATAAATCGATTTCTTCATCCCGGCCTGCTTCCTCGGCCGCCTGGATTTTTTCGTTTGCTATTCCTACGAACTCATCAAGATATTGTTCTCTTTCTTTGTTGTTTGATGCTTTGGATAAAAGGCGTTTCTCAATTTCACTAATCAAGTCTGTCGCCTGTGGAATTTGTTCTTTAAGCTCATTACCTTTCTTTAGCCAGCGGTCTTTCAAACGATTTACAAACTCAGTATCGATTTTACCTCCGGTTGCGTCTTCGAGAACCAGATAAGCCATATAGGTCCCGCCGAAATGCTTGTTTAATTCGATATCGGCCCGGCGGATAGGATGGCTTTTTGAGAACCACTTCACGGGATTGTCGTTTATCCGGATTCGCGAGATACCATAAACAGCAATTGTGGTGATTAAAATGATAACCGCTAATATTGGTTTTGCCTTGCTGAATGTAGAATTTCCGGTTCTGTTTAGCAGTTTTGTCAGCCAGTTTTTCTTTTCTGAATGCACCGCCCCATGTCCAAAGTTCTCAAATGATTTTTCTCTTATCATCATTATATAAGCAGGCACAAATGTTACGGTGAATACCCATGCAATCATAATGCCAACAGCCACAAAAACGCCGAAGACCTGAACCGGAGGAATGGGTGTCAGGGCAAGAGAAGCAAAGCCTGCCGCCGATGTAAGTGAAGTATAAAGCATCGGTGTAAACAGGTTACTCATTACTTCTTTGGTAGTATTAACCTTTCCTTTTTCCTTTGTATAGAGGTCAAAAAATTCCGAAAGAATGTGCACCGAATCCACTACGGCTATCGGCATAAGAAAAATTGGTATCATCGAACTCATAATGTGCACAGGAAAACCTAAACCGATTAAAAGCCCCATCGTCGAAATCACCGAGACCATTGCCACAATCATCGGGGCTATAACGAGTACAACTTTTCGGAAGAACAGCAGCATTAAAATAAAAATAACTACCATTGCCAGGGGCGCTGATATTGCCATTTGGATAAACATTTCAACACCGAAAGTATCCTCAGCAACCGGCAGGCCCGTGATGTGATATTGCTCGTCCCCACTGAAAGTAGCGATTTTCTCTTTCAGCTCACTGTATACACGATAACTCAGGTCTTTACTTGTCAGGGGTAAATACAGGCAGATAGCTTTGCCGTCTTCGGAAACAAGTGTGCCGTTGAGCAGAGGATTACTCATCGCCTTGTCTCGGATTTCCAAAGCTTCAGACTCGGTAGCCGGTGGCTTTCGCATCAGCCATTCGAATTTGACCACCCCCGGCCCGCCCTGGCCGATATGGTCGACAGTCGAGGGCGCAAGCAAATCAACTTCGACAACTCCCATTTGTTCGCCGGCGTTTTTCTCATCAGACCAGGAAAGAGTCTTTGCAAACTCCGTCAACTCGTAAATCCTGGCCAGCGATGCAGGGTTAAATACGCCATTGGGATTTTCATTATTGACAATCCCTACGACGACAATGTCATTTAACGAAAATTGTTCCTTGGTTAAATTATGAAACACTCGAACCGCTTCATCCTCTGCAAGCATATTTTCAGGGTCCGTGTCAACCTTAATTAGAGGTATTAAGGCCCCTGCAGCCAATGTGAAAACAATCACAACTACGGTGACTAATTTGTAATGCCTCAGCGAACAATTGACCATTGACTGTCCTAAATTCATACTTTTGCCCCTTAATTCTTGTTTTATTCAACATTATTGTTTTGTCAAATTCGAAATATGTCAAGACCGTTCTATATGGGGAAATTAAGACAACTTTTAAGTTTTGTTTTAAAAAAATGCAATAAATCCGCCCCTGAAACCGTCTTGCGTACTGACTGGTCAGTTTTACCTTCAGAGCACTCCAAATCCAGCCGATATTCGAGCCGAGGATGGCATTAAATACCTGAAAAAAAACTGAATATGGACCGTAACGATAAGAAAAAGCAGATTATGAGGGCTGTCGAACAGTTAGCAGCCGGGCGAAAACTCTCCGAAATCACCCTCGATGAAGTCATTAAAAACGCCAAAATCGGCAAGGGGACCATTTACAATTATTTCGAGAACAAAGAGGACCTGTTCTTCGAAGTGGCCGCATCCGGTTTCGATGAATTATGTACTATACTGGAACAAAAAGTTCCAAATGACGTATCATTCACTGAAAAGATAAATAAGACGTATTTCTATATTGTCCGGTTTTTTGCCAGGCGACGCCAGTTGCTGCAGATAATGCAGACCCAAACATCATATACATACTGGGCTAAAGGCAAGTTTCGGGAAAGGTGGATTTCCAGGCGAAGAAATTTGATTAACGCCCTGTCTAACACACTTTCAGAAGGTGTCGCCGAGGGAGTGATACGCCCTGATTTATCAACCGAATTCCTGGCCGCTTCTCTATTAGGTATGTTAAGGGCTTATGTAACTGATACTGACATTTCCTCCGATTCTATGCAGGATGGGGAATTGCTGATTGACCTGTTTCTAAAAGGGGCCTGTACGGTTGATAATCAATTTACGGCTAATTGCCGGGAAGCTCTTCAAGTTGATGGATAAAAGGGTATACTTGAAATCGAGATAATCAGGATGAGATTACGGCGTTCAAATATAGCTTTGATTTCTGTTTATATACTGCTTTGCCTTGAGGCAGGATGTCAGTCTCCAACCGAATATCGTCACGAAACCGATAAAGTCGCCTACGACATAATCAGGGATAAACAGCTCACAGCCCTTGGTAAAACCGAAAGTTTCGATATTGAAAGACCCAGTAATATTCTGCGCAGGAGATTACTGAAAACACAAAAACTTCCCACCAGCGGTCCGGCATCGCTGGGAACTGAAGAGCTTGAAAAAATCGAACACTGGCCGGAAGAAAATTATCCCAATGATGAGCTGTTACTTGATCCGGTCGTACTCCTTGAGGAGAATAAACCGCTTAAATTGTCACTTATACAAGCCCTGGAAATAGGCGCTCGTAATAGTTTCGATTACCAGACCCAAAAGGAAGATGTGTTTAAATCCGCCTTGGCGCTTGAATTGGAGCGGGATGATTTCAGAAACACATTCGTAGGCCAGGTGGAAAACATTCTCAGCACGGATTCAACCGGTGATAGAACTGTCAGCGGGAATGTAGCGAGCGGTGAACTCGGGGCAAGCAGAAAAATCGAGTCCGGCATGCAACTTACTACCGCTCTGGCCATTGACCTGGCGAACCTGTTTACTATGGGCGGAGCGTCTTCTCTGGGAATTGCCGGCGACGCAACCGTTTCAATACCGTTATTAAGGGGTTCCGGAAAACATATTGTCGCAGAGCCGTTAACCCAGGCCCAAAGAAATGTCATCTATGCAATCTGGGACTTCGAACGATTCAAAAAAGAATTCGCCGTCGATGTAGCAAGCAAATATCTCTCAGTCCTCCAACAGTTAGACTCCGTTAAGAACAACAAAGCCGACTATCGCAGCCGAATAGCGTCCGTTCGAAGAAGCAGAAGGCTGGCCGACGCGGGCAGAATCAAGGAAATCGAAGTTGACCAGGCTGTGCAGAACGAATTAAGGGCACGCCAAAGATGGATTGCATCGATACAATCATACAAGAAGCAGCTTGATTCCTTTAAGACGTTTCTCGGTCTTGTCACCGATTCGGTCATCGAGCTGGACCCGAACGAGCTTACGATTCTTGCAAAACCAACGGACCAAATTATTAATAAGATAGCCGAAGAAGATAAACATCGGGGCGAAATTAAGATACCTCCGGCCGACGCCCCGATTGAACTGATTATGCCGGGTTATGAAGATGCCGGCCCGCTTGAGATTGATGAACCGATTGCTATACAACTGGCTTTTGATAGCCGTCTTGATTTTATGACAATACAGGGAAGGGTTTACGATACTCAACGGGCCGTGGTTGTAGCCGCAGACGCTCTGGGTGCCGAACTGACCTTTTTCGGCTCTGCGGAACTAGGCAGCAGACGGCCTCTCGAAAAAGTCGATTTAGACAACGCCCAACTCAGAACGGATAAAGGGACTTTTTCAGCGCTTTTAACGCTTGACCTTCCCTTTGAAAGGACGGAGGAAAGCATAAGCTATCGAAACAGTTTTATTAACCTCGAACGTGCCGTCCGCAATGTCCAGTTAAAGGAAGATGAAATAAAAACACAAATTAGAAATATATTGCGGGACCTGCTCGAGGCAAGGGAAAATATGTACATACAGGCAAAAGCCGTATATACAGCCCAGAAACGGGTTAGAAGTGTTAATATGTTTCTTGAAGCGGGAAGGGCTCAGACACGTGATTTATTGGAGGCCCAGGACTCACTTTTGTCCGCCCAAAATGCGCTTACAGCTTCCATAGTCGATTATCGAATAGCGGAGCTGACTATTCAACGCGATATGGGTGTTTTGCAAGTAAATGAAAAGGGATTATGGCAGGAATATTCACCCGGAGAAAAAGAAAATGTCCAAAAAGCAAATATACATAATAATTAGCTCTGTCATCATTATCCTGGTAATTCTCTTTGTTTCAGGACAAATCTTTCAGAGCAGAAATGGAGATAAACTTAACGGCCCTACATACCGGGTCAAAAGCGGCCAATTGACAATAAGCTTCGTTGAATCTGGGACAATCAAGGCAAGGGACCAGATAATAATCAAAAACGAAGTCGAGGGCAGAACATCCATTATATCACTGGTTCCCGAAGGAACACGCGTCAAAAAAGGTGATTTACTCATCGAACTGGATGCGAGCTCACTTGAGGACCAGAAAATCGACCAGGAAATCAGGGTTCAAAACGCTGAAGCGTCATATATCGGCTCGAAAGAAAATTTCGCTGTTGTCGAAAATCAGGCAAAAAGCGACGTCGACATTGGAAAGCTGAATCTCGAATTTTCAAAGCAGGACCTGGAAAAATATATCAAAGGTGAATATCCATACGAGCTCGACAAGGCGGATGCCGACATCACGCTGGCACAGGAAGAGCTCGCGCAGGCAAAGGAAACACTTGAGTGGTCGCTACAGCTTTTTAGGGATAAATACATATCCCAGACCGAACTTCAGAAAGATGAACTGACGGAAAAGAAAAAGGCCCTTGACGTACAGCTGGCTAAAAAGAGCAAAGACCTTCTGGCCGATTACACTTACAAACGTAATCTTGCCCAACTGGAAAGCGATGTTTCTCAGGCCCAAATGGCATTAGAGCGTGCCGAACGCAAGGCCCGAGCCGATGTGATACAGGCCCAGGCCGATTTGAAAGCGAAAGAAGCCGAGTATCTGCGACAAAAAGACAAGCTGCAGAAAATTGAAGACCAGCTCAAAAAGACTAAAATCTATGCTCCCGCCGACGGCCTGCTGATATACGCTACGAGCGCAAGAAGGGGCGGCTGGCGCAGCAGGACGGAACCCTTGGATGAAGGACAGGAGGTACAGGAGCGTCAGGAGCTTATCTATCTTCCTATTGGCAATCTGTCCAAAGCGGAAATCACGATTCACGAATCCAATCTGGAAAAAGCAAAAATCGGGCTGCCGGTAATTATCACAGTCGATGCTTTGCCCGGCAACAGGTTCTACGGCACGGTAAAACAAATTGCTCCTTTGCCGGACGCGCAAAGCATGTGGATGAACCCGGACCTGAAAGTTTATAATTCGGAAGTCTATATTGACGAGGAGAGTGAGATATTAAGAACCGGAATGGGCTGCCAGGCGGAAATAATTGCACAGCAATACCAGGACGTCATTTATATTCCCATTCAGGCGGTTACACGCATCGGTTCGCAGCCGACTGTTTATGTGCAGGTCGGGGGGGCAATCGAGCCCAGAGAGGTGGAAATTGGGCTCAATAATAACAAGATGATTCATATTACAGAAGGATTGAATGAAGGCGACATTATTTTGCTAAATCCACCATTGAAATCGGCCGCGGCAGGCTCCGAGAACAAAAACCTCTCTGAACAAGCTACCACTGAAGATTTACAACAGAAAATATCAGAAAGCCTGAACAACACAAATACAAAAGAGTCGGACAAACAGTCTCCTGAGCCCGAAGTTGATAAACCCCCAGATATGGAAGAAGCCAGGAAAAGGTTTGAAAGCCTTACCCCTGAGCAGCGAGAAGAGATGCGAAAGCGATTCGAGCAAATGTCTCCGGAAGAAAGAGAAAAAATCCGGAAACAACAGCAAAGACCCGAACAATAAGAAAATAAAAAAGAAGAAATAAACTTTTTATGAGTTGAAGATATGAATCTCGTGAGATTTGATAATATTCGTAAAATATATGAAATGGGTGCTCAGCAGGTTAAAGCCCTTAATGACGTGAGTATATCTTTTCAAAAAGGCAGTTTCTGGGCCATCATGGGCCCCAGCGGTTCCGGTAAGAGCACTATGATGAATATACTCGGTTGTCTCGACCGTCCTACATCAGGCAAATATTTTCTTGAAGACAAAGATGTGAGTGTACTAAACGATGACTCGTTGAGTGATATTCGGCTTAAATATGTGGGATTTGTTTTTCAGAGCTTTAATCTGATTCCTCAGTTAACCGTACAAAGAAATATTGAACTGCCGTTGTACTACCTTGGATTTGATGCCGAAGCGAGCGGGCAACGGGCAAAAGAAATGGCCGTTAAGGTAGGACTCGGGGACAGGCTTAATCATCGCCCATCGGAACTGTCCGGAGGTCAGATGCAGCGAGTCGCCGTTGCACGTGCTCTGGCCGGTGACCCTCATATCATCCTGGCCGATGAGCCTACAGGTAATCTGGACAGTCACACAGGAGAACAGATTATGGAATTACTCGCCGAGCTAAACCGGGAAGGCAAGACTATTATTATGGTTACGCATGAGTCTCATATCGCAGCTTATGCACAAAACCGACTGCATATGAAAGACGGCTATATTGACAGCATAGAAGAAAAATAAAAATGAAACAATCGAGATTTATAAGGAATATATGGCTTGGCATCGAGAATTTACTTTTGCACAAACTCCGCTCATTCCTGACTATGCTCGGTGTTGTTTTCGGGGTAGGAAGCGTCGTGGCTATGTTGGCGGTTGGAGAAGGCGCCAGCAAAGAAGCGCTTAATCAAATCCAGAAGCTCGGCAGTAATAATATTATTGTAAATTCCGTCAAGTCTCTTGAAGAAGAGTCCACCAGTACACAGCATTCTTTTATGAGTGTCTATGGGCTGACATATCTTGACCACGAGAGAATAAGCGAAAGTTTCAAAAATATCCGCCAGGTTGCACCGGCCAAGCTGATACGTAAGGAATCACGTCTTGGCTCAAATGCATTGGAGTTAAGAATAGTGGGTACTACTCAGAAATGGTTCGAGTTAGTGCCGAGACAGGTTCTTGCCGGAAGAGTTTTTAACGAAAAGGAGGTCCTGGAATCTTCCGCGGTAACCGTGCTGACGGAATTCGGGGCAAGAAAGTTGCTGGCCACCAGAAATACAATAGGCCAGACAATAAAAATCGGCGGGGATTACTTTGAGGTTGTTGGAATTATTAAAAGTGAATCGGGACAGGCCGGCAACATCCAGATACCAGACCAGCAAATAGACGCCTATATTCCGTTAAGCACAGTTCGTCAGTATTATGGAGATATATTCGCCAAAAGAACTTCCGGCAGCAGGTCAATGGAATTAGTGGAATTACACCAGATTATTGTACAGGTCAATGAAACAGAAAATGTTGAGTCGGCCGCAGCAGGAATCGAACGGATGCTACAAAGTTTCCACAAGAAGAAAGATTATGAGGTTAGTGTGCCGCTTACCTTGCTAAAACAGGCAGAAGCTACTAAAAGAACTTTCAACGTCGTACTTGGCTCCATCGCAAGTATAAGCCTCTTGGTTGGCGGCATAGGTATTATGAATATTATGCTTGCTTCGGTGACGGAACGAACCCGTGAAATAGGTATCCGGCGGGCAATCGGTGCCAAAAGAAAACAAATTATCATTCAATTCCTGATAGAAACCGTAGTACTTTCAACCCTTGGCGGAATAGTCGGCCTTGCCTTAGGAATCACCATCCCCTGTATTATTACTTATTTTGCCAAGATGCCGACCGTAATCACGATAGAAAGCATATTGCTTCCCCTGTTCATCAGTGTCAGTGTTGGGATTGTATTCGGTATATATCCCGCCGCAAGCGCGGCGAAGGTTGATCCAATCATTGCCTTGAGACATGAATGAGCGTTGATAACTCCTTCCAATGGAGCAAGACTGCTATGTGTCCTTTAAACTAAATCTTTCCCGTTAATTCGTTATTCTTTATGTCATGCTTCTATTAAGTCAAGGCTGACTGATTGCCCTGGCTTTTGATATGAATATCATGTTGTGGGTACGGTATTGTTATACCATTTTGGTCGAGACTTTGCTTTACCTTTGTCGTTACATCGAAATATACATCCCAATAATCCGCTGATTTTACCCACGGTCGGACAACAAAATTAACACTACTGTCGCCAAGCTCAGAAACAGCCACCGTATAGGGCGGCTCCTTGAGTATTCTCTCGTCGGCAGCCAGAACATCTTCAATCACCTGCTTTGCTTTTTTAAGGTCGTCCTCATAAGAAACGCCGACTCCCAGGTCAACCCGCCTTGTGCCGTTAACTGTGTAATTCAAAATATTCCCGCCTGTTACCTGTGCATTAGGAACAATAACCCGCACGTTATCAGGTGAAGCGAGGATTGTATTGAAAATCTGTACCTCTTTCACAGTGCCCTTGCTTCCTGCTATCTCCACAAAATCACCCACTTTAAAGGGTCTGAACATTAACATAAGTACACCAGACGCAAAATTGGCCAAGGAACCCTGCAAAGCCAAACCGATAGCTAAGCCTGCTGCACCAACAACCACACTGAACTGGACAATCGGGACACCTAATGTTCCTACTGCTGCTATAATCACGAATATCAGCAGCGTAATGTAGCACAAACTCTTGGCAAACTTCGTCAGAGTTTTATCCACATTGGCCTTCTTGAGTGCTTTCTCAATGATATTCGACAACAGCTTGGCTATCCAGCGCCCGACGATAAAGATTACAACTGCACCGACAACCTTTAATCCATACTCGGCCAGATACGCGTAGATTTTGTCGATAATATCCTGCATCGTAACACCTCCTTTTTAACTGCTTTAATTCCGCTTACTCGGCGCAAACTCACACCTTCCTACAAATAAGGATTTGTGGCTGAAAGTCTGCCTTGACTTCCAAGTTAATCGAATTGCTAAATTCCGGGGACGATAACGCTGTCCTCAGATTTTTAAGCCGGACAAGTCACCACCCTTTTCTTTTAATGCATTGTAATAGACAGTGAATCGTTCCTGAAGAGCAGACATAGATTTATTCAGAGCATCAACATCTGCTTTCAGCCCTTTTGCTTCCTCGCTCATTAAATCGGTAAGTGGAATGTCCTTGAGTTTAGCGGCAAGCTTCTCGACTTCCCCTTTTTTGGCCGTGATAGCTTCTTGATATTCCATTGCCATTGACTTGAGTTTTTCAACACTCATCTGTTCGGCTTCGGCCTTTACATCACTGATGGATTTGCTTTCATCAGCTTTCTTACCACACCCGAACAGTGTCAACGAGCAAACAACCAAAAAACAGAAAACACCATAAATTTTTAGAGACTTCATTTTCTCACCTCGAAATTGAATAAAAATACAATTTATCCCACGTAACAACGACTCTCCAAAAAGTAACCCAGCAATAATTACACCTCCGGGACACTTTAAATTATCCCTTCTTAATCACACAACGTAGCTTTTGTCCCTTCAACGGATGAGAATCTTTAAGATATATAAGTTGAGGATACTTTGTTCATTTTCCTCCAGATTCCTCCAGAGTGCAAACAATACTGAAAATCCTACCTGCTGCTGAGTCCCGATTATCTCATAATTTTCGATAGTTATACTATAAACCTGTCTTGGCAAACTCAACACTAAATTTAAAATTTTATGTATGTTTTATATGATATTTTTAGGTTGCCCGGAAACCGACAAACCTTGAATTGGTCACAGGGACGGAGCAGCAGAAACGCCTTTTTGGGCTCGCTTTTAGCTTGTCAAACCATCGTGACGACGCTCCGCGTCGTGGGCGTTCTGGCCCTCCTGCCAAATTGCTGCCTACACTTCCGAAAACCTTGAAAGACTAATTTATTTACTTGTTATGCAGAAAAATGATTAATTGCAATCAGGATTAATCTGAAATCCGGCTATGGTATTACAGGAAGCATGTTATTGACAAATAAAGACCGAGAGAATATAGTGCGGATTAACAATACAAGGATAACTGCTATGCAGTTTACGACAGAAGAATTGGCACAGCATCTTCAGGCCGAATTGAAAGGCTCCGGCACCATAGAGATTAACGGGATTGGGCCTTTGGGGTCGGCTACCGATAAACAAGTCACATTTGTCGCAGAAGAAAAGTATTTCAAACGACTAAAACTCACCAAAGCCGGCGCTGTTATTACACCCAGAAAGATTGAAGGTATTTCAATACCGCAGTTAATTGTCAAAGATGTCAATATTGCATTGATTGAAACGTTGAAGCTGTTTGCCCCAAAGATTGAAGCTGTGAAAAAAGGAATTGATCCTTCAGCTAAAATCGGAAAGAACGTTAAAATCGCAGAGTCTGCATACATCGGTTACGGTGTCCAGATTGATGATTGTGTGGAGGTTGGAGAAAATACAGTCGTTTCCGGCGGCTGTAAAATCGGAAGAGGAGTAAATATCGGCAACAACTGTCATCTCTACAACAACATTGTCGTTCACTATAACTGTCTGATAGGCAATAATGTTGTTATTCAATCGAACAGTGTCATTGGTTCTGTTGGGTTTGGATATCATATGAAAGGAGGTTTGCCGAAGCTTATCCCCCATATTGGTGGCGTGATAATAGATGACTTTGTGGAGATTGGAGCAAATTGTTGTGTAGACAGAGCCAAATTCGGTAACACACGGATTGGTATGGGCACCAAAATTGATAATCTGGTTCAGATTGCGCATAACGTCACCATAGGCAAGTGCTGTCTAATAGCCGGTATGACAGGATTAGGTGGAAGTTGCAAAGTCGGGAACGGTGTTGTGCTCGCAGGACAAGTAGGTATTCTAGATCACATAGAACTGGCGAATGGAACGGTTATCGGCGGCAAATCGCTTGTGACTTCCAGCACAAAACCAAACCAGGCTCTGTTCGGATTCCCCGCTAAAGAAAGAAATAAAGCCTTGCGAATATACGGTATTATTAACCAATTGCCCAAGTATATAAGTCAAATAAAAGAAACGAAGAAAAAAGTAGATGATATTTTAAAGCTAACGGAAAAAGATGAGCCTCATCCAGTCAAAAATCTTCAGCAGGCAGAAAGACCCACCCGGTTTCGAGTCCGAAGAACGGCCGTCTGGATAACAAGCCTTGTAGCCGCTTTTTTGTTTGGATTTTTCATATCTTACCAAATAGATTCAATTGTCGACTCCGATGAATCTCAGGTAGCACAGATGGTGGAAAAGCTGCAGGACGGCGATGATTATTTCTATGTTAATGACAGCCCTTACCTTGAAGACTTGCGCTTAGAGAAGAATTTATTCGTCGTCGTGAATTTAAGCAAAGCCATAGAGGTAATTATAGCCAATAGTGAACCAACAAAGGATTATTATTTTCTTATTCCTGTTAAGGACTTGGATGGGATTCGTAAGACTTCTCTGGTAGATAAGCTTTCGATTGTAACGGAATTACGCCTTGGTCAAGATATCTTTGTACTTTTAAGTACTAAGAAATGCAAAGGCTATCGTAGATTAGCATTAACCAGCTCCTGAATCTACATGTAAAAGATGTGTCACCATACCTCTCCAGTGTTGTTCCGCGTTGCGGGTGTTTGAATTCCTGAAAAGCAAACAGAAAAGCAGTTAGCCACAGTTTTGCATTTTCACCTGCTGGCCCGTTCAAATGTTCAACTACTCTATTGGCCAAAGGTCACCGGAGTAGGAAGGTTCCTTTTCCTTTCTGTCAAATCAGTTAAAAGTCACAAAACCACCAAAAGACAGCTTTTTTGAAGTCAATAATTTGGTTTTGGAGTGATTTGGGAGACAAGTCCGATAAAAAGACTTCGAATTTTCGCATTTTGAAGTAGATTTTGACATTATGGAGGGATTAAAATAAGGAATAGTATTTCTGAGATTGTTAAATGAGAAATCTCGCGTAAGACTGAATGAAAAATGGTTGAAATTCACGGAGGATGAAAAATGTTAAGATGCAATAAAAACAAGATATGGTTTACAGCGATAGCAACTGCTATTGGATGGCTGGCTACGGCAGGCTCGGGCAATGCAGGTGAGATTCCAGGGCCTGAGCTTCCCTCATTCCCAACCCTGCCTCCTAAAGTAAGGAATCTCTCGGCCAGTCAAGGTGTTGGACAGGAACTTGACGACAATGTGCATACCTACTATGACTTAATAAATCTGGACAGTCTACCAGGCACTAACTGTACTATTACACTTGAATTTACAAATGAGTCCAACGTCAATGAACCCAACTGGGTAGTGGTATACAGCAGTTCACCATATATTGATGAGCCTAATATAGCCAAGTGCATAGTATGGAACCGCGATGATTGGACTGGGGCAGATTGTAAGGTGCGTATCACCGCGCAAGACCCATTTGGGACAGCCCAGATGGATTCAGATGTATTCATCCTCCAATCAAGCGACCCGATGAACCGTATTCCCTACATAAGCAATATAACTGCTGAACAGCGTAAAGATGCAAGCAAATTAGTGGATATTCATTACGACCTGGATATAAACGAGCCTAACTACAGCTATTATGTTTACCTACAGCTTAGCACGGATGGTGGGAGAACCTTCAATGCAAACGCCTGCCGTGGTGTAATCGGAGATGTCGGCGCCGGTCAGGAAGCGGGCAAGACCAGGCATATTGTCTGGAATCCTGCGATTGACGTACCCGGAGTGGATAGCAACCAATGCGTTATTAAGGTACTGGCGCACGGATTTAGCAATGCAAATTCCGGCATTTTCAGCATTGAATCGGCTGGGCTCGGATATTTTCAGGGGGCGGTTTATAAGGCCGATACTGGCGAGCCAATCGAAATGGCCACAGTCGTAGTATTTGAACCTAACGAACCTAATCACACACCTTACCCAGTATGGGGCTACTACACCGACTCGGACGGTAAATTTGGTCCGGTTCAACTGAATGCAGGAAAAAAAATAATTATCGTTTTTCCATATCTCTCGTATTACTTCCCGCCTAAGATTATAACTATCGCGGAAAGCTCTAAAACTTTCATAAACATTTTAATGACCAACCTGCTGGCTTCCGGTGGTGGGGGTAGCGGCCGCCAGAGAACTGATCCACCGGTAGTGAAAGAGGTCCGGGGTAAATACTGCAGCCCGAATAAGCATGTCTATTATGTTGACGATATCTCTTTACAGGAATCATTCGATGTTAAAATTTCCTGGCCAAGTAACGATGCCAATAAGGTCCGCTGGGAAGTCTGGCAAGGGGGGGAAGAACCAAAGCGTACATATGAACAGCCCTGCTCAAGTGACGAAATCACACGTACGTTCGATATGGGCGATATCGGTGTAGGCAAATTAAAGGTAGTGGCTGTTGGTGAAACGAGTGGAGAATCCGACCCGTGCACGGTCAACTTGGATGTAATTGAACAGCCACCGATAATTAATTTCATACCAAGCATTCTGTATATGGCAGTTCCTACCGGTGAAGATTTTGAATACCGGCCGTTTGGAATGTCGGGATTAGAGATTGGGCTTGGTAATACGACGCCTGACTCACCCATTGCTATCTTTGGAAACAAATTAATGCAGACAATGCTCGGTCTAAAGGGAGACCCTAACGAAGAGGAGGAGGAAGAAGAAGAGGAACAAGACGAAGAGAAAGACCACGGGGATGTTACCGGCAAAGTTTCCGGCGTAGTAACAAGCGACGGAAAAGCTGAGATGTTTAGTATCGGATGGGAAAACACATACAAAAAGGAAACTCAAACAAATGTAAGGGGCAAGAAAAAAATTAAACTGCCGAATGTTGAGGTCAGTCCCTCAGCAACGGTAACGTTTGCATTTTTCTGGGATGACCCGAACAACGGATGGAGGCCGGGTGGAGTACTTGATTTGGGTTGTGACTTTATGTATGCCTCACCGCCATACATTGTCGGGGCAATTCCAATAGGATTTATTGTCGTGCCAATCTATGTCAGGGCCGAGTTATTCTTACCGCTGGCCTTGAGTATCGAACTTACGGGAATTGGTGCCGAGCCTGAGTATAACGGCAGCTTCGGATTTGACCCGCTGGCCAAAGGGATTTTAGGAGCCGGTTTGGCGAAGGTAGCCTGTGTGGAAGGTTATCTCGGGGGCGGATTCCACGCCGGGGTCAATATGCCTCCTCTTGAATGGCAAGAGCCTTACATCGTTTTGGTTGGTGGTGCCAGGGCTGTGCTTGGTCCGTTTTCTGCCGGATTGCCATTACGGCGAGAGTGGCATAATCCAACGACGCCACTCCCCGAGGCCACGGCGTTTGAGCTAATGTCGCGGCATTACCTGGATCCGGACCCCTGTGATTTTCCGGGAGAAATCCAGCTGGCCGGAGGAACAGAAAATGCGGTAGCGCCCAACGAGCCATCATATCCGTATTCTGTGCCGGATGTGGTGCGGATTCGTGATGTCAATACGCTCCTTAACGATGACATGCTCGCAGTGTGGCTAAGGGACAACATAATCCAAGGTGATTTCGAGCCCGATGGTGACGTAAACTTTCGTGACTTTGCCTTTTTCGCCAACCACTGGTGGCGTGATAACTGCAACGACCCCAATTGGTGCAATGGTACCGACCTTGACAGGAGTGGACATGTAAACACCGCCGACCTTGATATCATCGCCAAGTTTTGGCTCGGTAGCCAACATTCGATTGACCGAACTGAATTGGTCTATGCCACGTATAACAGTTCGCAGCCTTTTGAAGGTTGGTCAGACCCGGAACCGATAGTTCCCGGTAATTTCACAGCGGATATAAACCCACAATTGATCTCGTTTGGTAACGGCAAGGCCGCGTGTATCTGGCAGGATGCAAAACCGGGGCTTAGCGACAGTGACGACCTTAAGAAGTTCCTCTCGCATATGGAAATCGCAGCCTGTATCTATGATAACAATACCTGGGGCAGCCGACATTCAATTACAAATAATAATAATGTGCTGGACCGCTCGCCAAGAATAGACGGCCCCAGCATAAACGACCTGATAGCAGTGTGGATACGAAACGACTCTAACGACCCCTGGGGAAAAGAAGCAGATGATGACCCTAATGAGGCATTGAACGATATTATGTGGTCAAAATGGGATGGAGCAGGATGGACAAATGGGCCATTCATAGCTGAAGACTTTGGGACGATTCTGGGAACGGCTCTGGTATATAATGGTACGACAGGAGCCTATGTCTTCTGCGTTGACCCTAATTCCAAGGACCCCAATGACCAGGAACTATATATAGCAACGTATTCAAGTAATACGTGGACAGGGCCGAACAAGTTGACCGACGACAGCGAACAACCAGTGTCGGATACGGCCCCCAGACTGGCTTACGACAAAAATGGCAATTTAATGCTGTTTTGGGTAAGAGGAAATGATATTAGAATGGCAACAGAAGTTAATTTTGAATATCTGAAAACAAACCCTGATGCTCACTCCGAAGTTGCTGTTACCGCGGGGGCATCAACAGGCGTCAAAGATTTCGACCTGGTTATGGACAACAGGGCACTTTTAACAATTGAGCCAAACCAGATGGCACTGGTTTGGAGCGATGCGTCACCGCCATATATTGAACCAAATGAACTGGACCCGAACCATTTCAAGGTTGGTTACGACATCTGGGTTGCTTACTACGAGCCGAACACAGGAAGCTGGAGCTTCCCGCGACCGCTTACGTTGGATGATGCGGCTGAGCGGTTTATCAGTGGTACGTTTGACCCCCATGGCGACCTGCTTTGCATTTATGATAAAACACAAACAGACTATAATGATAATGATCCGTGTTTTGTAATCTATGGCAAGAACGTCCAGGTTACAGGCGTGCCCGAGCCGGGTCGAAGTGACTTGTACTATCTGAAGTATCAGATGGGTGTGGATTTATCGGTGAGTGTAGAAGACATCAAGATGACACCGCCAAATCCGCTGCCGGGAACGGGGCCAAACGTCTCAGTCGAGATTGAGAATGTTGGCGAATATCCAGCCTCGGGTGTCGAAGTAAACTTCTCCTATGAAGACCTCTTTACTTTTGAGGACCCGTGTGGCATTTTAGAGCCAATTATCATACAATTCGAACCAAATTTTATTGCTGCCGACGGTAATTGCGCAAAGGATCCCCTGGTGGGCGGAGACCAGGCCATTATTGAAATAAAATGGCCTGTACCCAATACTCCTGACCCGTGCCAGTATGTGCCGGATGGGTGGCTCACCGACCCTAATCAATGGGAAGTCAAATTCTCGCGAAAATTACATGTAGAAGTAAGCAGCAAAACGGACCCGAATGATGAGCGTTCACAGGACAGAAACTCAAACAATGATACCGCCAGTTGTGAAACAATGAGGTCGGACTTGATTATTAGAGAGATAGCCGTACAGAAAGTCGACCCCGATTACATAATTACCGTGCGAGTAGCTAATGAAGGGGCTGTGAAAGCAAATGATATTGAATTAGTATTGAGAGAAAACGACCCAAACACCGGAACAATTCAAGGTAGCGAAACAATTCCGGAGATAGTCGCCGGGGCTTTTTATGATGTACCGTTTACAGTGCCAGGGATTGCAACGGCTTATGCAATAGTAGACCCGAATGAGACTATTGATGAATTCAACGAAGAAAATAATACCCGGTCCGCTCAGCCGTAAGGTAATAGGTCGTAAATTGCCGGTGATTGACCTTAGAACTCGGACGATTTTTCGATACTGACTCAAAAGCCAAAGCTTCGCGGTCCGACTTTAGCGTGGCAAATCCCCGTAGAATCTTCGGGTGTTTCCATTCCTTAAACCAAAGTAAACTTCCCTATGGGAGCAGGCAGGACTCCACGTCCTTTTTGCCAAATTACGCTAAACCGAAAAAACATCAAAGAATTGATATAGTAAGTCATCGGCACGAGACATATCCGTTAACTGATATGTCGAAAAGCCCGCCATTGTTTAGTCTGCCTGCAAAGTGAACTTTCACAGTATCACCCAATTTCAGCTGTGCCGTTGTCTTATCCTGCTGTCTCGTTCAGTTACAACAGAATAAAATCCAGGAAAATGTCGACTATATTTAAGCAAAGGAACTAAACTACACTCTTTAGATTTAGTTCTGTTTTATTCCAATGCAATTTTGTAAAGTCTTAATCCTGATTGTCAGTAGCGACGCCCGCCGCCACGGCCTCCACCGCCACCGAAGCCCCCTCTTCGGCCACCACCGCCACCACCTCTACGGTTTTCGGTTTTTGGACGAGCCTCATTAACATTAATGCTTCGTCCTTTCAAATCTTTGCCGTTCATACCAGTGATTGCACTTTGGGCTTCATTTCTGGAAGGCATCATTACGAATCCAAATCCCCTTGACTCACCACTGAACCTATCTTTTAGGACATTGACGGACTCGACCTGACCAAAAGATTCAAAAGCCTGACGCAAATCATCTTCTGTTACATCATGGGACAGATTCCCTACATAGATATTCATTCAAATTTCCTTTCTAATTTTTAAAATCTTAATTAATATTCATGCTGGAATGCCAGCTAACATTGCTTCCAATTTAGTCATTTGCATATAAGTCGTTGTTGTTCTACAGATAGTTTTTCCTCGACACTTGCTAAAGTAAATTCTTCGACCAATTTTTTAACAAGTACGCTTACAGGTATGATTTCGTTGCACAAATAGGCATTTGAACCGGCAAACGCAAAAGATTCGTCCATTTTTCCTTCAGCGGCATTTGCTAAAACCTTAGCTATGCAGTACGGTGCTTTTTGTGGGTCACAAGTTTTAAGACACTGATAGTTACACTTGAAAGGCATGGTCTTACCCTGCTTAATTTTCTCTACAAAGCTGTTGTTTATAACTTTTCCGGGCAATCCTACCGGACTTTCTATTATTGTTATGTCATCACGCTTAGCATCCAGATAAGCCCGCTTGAAGTTTACATGAGCGTCGCATTCATCAGTACAAACAAAGCGAGTTGCCATTTGAACTCCCGAGGCGCCCAAATCCAAAAAATGTGCAATATCTTTTCCATAAAAAATCCCTCCGGCGGCAATCACGGGAATAGGAGGTTCAAAAGAATTAGCTAACCGAACTATTTCGCAAACTATTTGTTCAAGATCGGGGGCTGTTCTATTTGTTAAATCCTGATAGGAATATCCCAAATGACCTCCTGCTTTTACGCCTTCAACTATTACAGCATCCGGGATTTTATTAAAATGACTTTTCCATCTTTTACAAATAATATTGAAAGTTCTTAGTGAGGAAACTACGGGAACCAAGCTAATGTCTTTGCCGTTAAGATATTTTGGCAGGTTCAGTGGTAATCCGGCACCGGAGATTATTAAGTCAACACCTTCGGCTACAGCAGTTTTTACAAGGTTTTCGTAATCGGAAAGTGCGACCATTACGTTGACACCGATTATCCCATCGGAAAGGCACCTTGCCTTTCTAATTTCAAATCTTAGAGCTTCCTGATTCACACGAACAAATTCGGAGCCGGGAAGATTTTCGAATTGACCTATCCCGGCACTTGCAATAATGCCTGCACATCCGGTATTTGCAACTGCCGCTGCAAGATTTGCCCTTGATATCCTAACGCCCATCCCACCTTGTATTATAGGGGGATAAATCTCCAAATTCCCTATTTTCAGGATTGGCATGCAATCTGCACACATAAAGCACCTTAGTCAGCAAGGCTGGCAGAATAAGAGAAATGACGATAGTGATGTGTCTCTTAGTTAAATATCCCCAAGCGCCGACTCTGCTTTCTCAGCGCTCTGTTACGCAATCATTTCAATTTAATACATTCTCAATATATTGTTATTATCGGCTATACGCAAGATAAATGTTTTCTTTTTTTTAAAGGTATGTTTTGAGTGTTTAATTTTAGCCCGAGTTAATACTACAATACACGTTGAGAATATCCGTATTACTGTTTCTAAGTAATTAAAAGGTAAACATTTGACCACTTTTTGGCGTTTTCACCTGCTCAATTATCTAAATGTTTAAAAACATTTTGCCGGTCGAAGTCCAACCGGAGCAGGCAGGATTCGAACCTGCGGTACCTTTCGATACAACGGTTTTCAAGACCGTCGCCTTAAACCACTCGGCCACTGCTCCCGAATAAGCTGCAAGGTCAAAATTCCGCTTATCTACAGCACAACTTAGAATCGTCAAATCCGGCAAAAAAATCAAGCTAAACTTTTCATCTTGCTCCAGCCCAATGCACTTGGAAATTCTCGCAAGAACGCGCATTCTGGCTCGCCATCTAAGACTAAACGTCCTGAAAAAAAGGCAGATTCCGCAAAAAACAAATTTTAGGCACCAAAGATAACTCTTTGACTTGACAATGTACGGTTTTTTGACGATAATGTTTCAAAGACAGTAACTTCTAATGATCCTGGAGAGCAAAACGAATGCGAGTGGTCATTAAACAGTTGGGCAATCTCATCAATGAGCTAACCTTTGATAAGGGGCCCATTTATATGGGCAGGCAAGCCGGTACAGAGGTACACCTGCCGCACTTATCGGTATCTCGACAACACGCAGTTATTTACAGCAATCAGGACGGTAAATGGTTCGCAGAAGACCTTGGCTCCTCGAATAAAACATATTTAAACGATGGCGCGATACGCAAGGCTGAAATCAAAGACGGGGACCTGCTGCGTATAGCAAATTATACTATTGAAATACACATGAGGGATGATTTCGGTACGGGCCAGCCAATCGACATGGCTGACACACTAAAAGCCGTTGTACACGGCCCTCAGACAGTAATAAGAAGAGTCGATGCCAGGGAGGCACCGGACATTAAGATGCCGCCGAGAAGAGGAAGGGATTTCATTCAGGCAGTGGCAAATATCTCCACAAGACATAGTCCGGACCAGCTATTAAACGCACTGCTTGATTTGATAATGAAACAGTTTGGCGCTTTCCATATGTGGATTGGTCTAAGAACCGAGACAACCGGTCCGATGACATCATATACGGGCAAGAAAAGAAACGGAGAAGAACTGAAATTAAACGATTTGATGCTTCAGGAAGCCATCAACAACGCGTTGGAAAAGAACGAGTATGTCCTCATTCCACACGTACCGCGGCAGAAAGGTTATGAAAGAATTCGCTCGGCAATAATGGCGCCCGTTCTTGGAACAAAAGGCTGCTACGGAGTAATTTATGCCGACAACGCTATGGACCACGAACACTACAGCCTGACGGACCTGGACTATCTGATGCTGCTTTCTATCCATACAGGCGTACTCATCGAAAGATTCTAACCTCATTTGGGGCAAACAGCCGTTTCAGCACTCAGTCTTCAGGGCATTTACCGCCTTTTATATTTACCCACCAGTTGCCCCTCTGCAATGATATGGCCTTCCATAGCTTCAAGCAGTTGTTTCTTTGTTGCACCGGCATCAAGGTCCGGCACCATATCCAGTGCATAAATCTTGAAAAAGTATCGATGCGTCCCGCTTGGCGGACATGGGCCGCCATAGCCTATTCTGCGAAAGTCGGTTATTCCCTGCTTGGCACCGCTGGGTAAAACTTTGTTCAGCGGCACGTTCTCAGGCAACTCGCCGGTTTCCAGCGGGATATCGTACATCACCCAGTGAACCCAAGTTCCCATTGGAGCATCCGGGTCATCGTTGATAAGAGCAAGGCTTTTGCTGCCTTCGGGAACCTCCTGCCATTCCAATGGCGGTGAAACATCCTGGCCGTCACAGGTGTACTTGGCCGGTATCATACCGCCATCCTGAAAAGCTGAGCTTGTTACTTTAATCTCCATTTTCCTGCCTCCCTCACTTTCTGCTTCAACTTCTTTGGTTTCTTCACAAGCACAAAACAATAATGATACTATTAGTAAAAATGTAGCGTTCCTTATCATAGTAAAACCTCCTATCCAGGAAAACCTGCAAATTACCGCACTGCGACCGGCTAATGACCCAGTATTAAAAATAATACTGAGAGGGCTGCAATAATCCACATTGCCGGTTTAACCTCTTTGAACTTCCCTGAAATAATTTTTATAAGCACGAAAGATATAAAACCGAGCGCTAATCCCATACTTATCCGGTAGCTTACTGCTATCATAATTATTATTATAATTGCCGGTATTAATTCATCCAGTTTTGAAAACTTTAGCTTTCTGAATTCCTTAATCATAAAAAGTCCCACCATAATCTGTGCCGGCGCCGTGGCGTAACCCGGCACTATTGCAATGACCGGTATAAAGAACAAAGCCAATAAAAACATAAGGCCTGTAAATACGGAGGTAAGTCCGCTTCGTCCCCCCTGCTCTATTCCTGCCGCCGATTCGATATAGGATGTAGTTGTAGACGTCCCTAAGACCGCACCAAACATCGTAGCTATCGCATCTATACCCAACAACCTGTCAAGCCCTTTTATCTGATTACTCTGATTTCTCATCTTCGCTTTATCACAGCAGGCCACAAGTGTCCCAATGCTGTCAAACAAATCTATAAACATCAGAGTAAAAATACTTCCGAACATACTCCATTTCAATGCACCGATGACATCAAGTTTAAAAGCAATCTCCTTTAAGTCCCAGTTTAAGGATATAAGTGCATCAGGTTTGTCTATGTGCCCAAAAATCGCGGCAACAATTGTTGCAAAAGCAATGCCGATTAACAAAGAACCGGTTACCTTGAAAAGTTCCAGCACTATCATAACCGCTAATCCGCACAGCCCTATCAGTACGGTCGGCCCCAAACTGCCAAGCTGGAATAATCTCGGCCCACCTCTTGAAACCAGGCCGAGGTTTCCAAGGCCGATAAACATAATAAATAAACCTATGCCCACTGATATCGCCGAAACTAAACCGGGCGGTATCGCCTCGACCAATTTCTTCCTCAATCCAATCAAAGTAAGGACCAAAAAAAATATACCTGAAAGAAAAACCGCCCCCAGGGCCGTCTGCCAGTTAATTCCTTCGTCTTTCACCAGGGTGTACGCGAAGTATGCATTCAATCCAAATCCCGGCGCCATCGCTATCGGTGCCCTGCCGAACACTCCCGTAGCAATTGTTGCTATCGCACTTACAATGCAAGTAACTACTATGAGCGCGTTTTTGTCCATACCGGTCGCACTTAAAATATTTGGGTGAGCAAAGATAACATACGCCATCGTGAGAAATGTCGTAAGCCCCGCTACAAACTCAATCCTGATGTTTGTCTGTCTTTCTCGAAGCTCAAAATATTTATCGAGCATTTTTTAGTCCCTTAAAAGCTTTATGCTCAGTCCTTTTTCACCCAGGCGATCCCGATAAATCGGGACTCGTCAGGATATAAAAGCATATCTCCAATGTCAACAGATTCAAGCTCAATCGTCAATTGACAGGCCTGAGCCGGCCCGTATATAGAAGGGGATTTTCTCAAGCGGAGCATCTGCTTTAATCCACCTGCCGCCTTTGAGTTTCCTTTTACCACCGGCCTCTTTCCAGCTTGCCCCTTCCGGAAGATATACATCCCTGCTTTTAGCTCCCCGGTGTAGAATTGGCGCAACAAGAATATCAGGCCCAAAGAGAAACTGGTCTTCAACATCGTAGCAATTTTCATCCCCGGCAAAATCAAAGAATAAAGGCCGCATCATCGGTAAACCCGTCCGATGCGCGACTTTCATCTGCTTCATAATATAAGGCCGTAACTTTTCCCGCAGCAAAAGCACCTCCCGGATAATCCTGTAGGCCTTCTGGCCAAAAGACCATACCTCGTTTGGCGCGCCGCTGTCGGCCTCGGCCGGCTGTCTCATTCCGTGCAGGCGAAACAGCGGACAAAATGCTCCGTATTGGAACCAGCGAACAATAAGCTCACGGAAATATGGGCTGTTGATGTCTCCATCGTGAAAACCCCCAATATCGGTTGTCCACCAGCATATCCCACTCATAGCGATATTCAGGCCCGCTCTTACCTGCTGCCTGAGTGATTCGAAAGTTGAGGGTATATCGCCCGACCAAACCGCAGCGGCGTATCGCTGGCTGCCAAGCCAGGCCGAGCGGCATAATGTAATGATTTCCTCTTCGCCTTCACTACGCATCCCTTCATAAAATCCCTGTTGATGCATTAAGGGATGAATACAGCCTACAGCTGCGCCGTTACCAATATGGTAGCGGAGATTATCGTAGTCAGCAGGATTAATCTCCGGCTCACATGCATCCAGCCACCAGACCTTGATGCCATATCGATAATAGCCTTTACGGACTTTTTGCCAGATGTATTTGCGGGCATCCGGATTCGTGGGGTCATAGTGATACAAGTTCTTCTGGCCCGGCTTGGCGGGCCAGGGACTAAAAAGATGTACGGGCGAGCCGCGGTCGGTATCTATCAGAAGACCACGGTCCATCATCTCCTGGAAATTATCGCTGGTCTCGCACACAGTGGGCCAGATAGAAACCATAACTTTGACATCCATTCCCTCAAGCTCTCGGACCATCCCGGCAGGGTCCGGCCAATACTTTTTCTCGAAATTCCAGTCGCCCATATTCTTCCAATGATGAAAATCAATCACGATAACGGATAATGGCAGTTTTCGCCGTTTATATTCCCGAGCTATCGAAAGCAGCTCATCCTGATTTCGGTACCGAAGCTTACATTGCCAGAATCCCGCCGCCCATTCAGGCAGCATCGGGGGATAGCCCGTCGCGTCGGCATATCGCTGCATAATCTCAGCGAACGAATCACCCGCCATAACAACGTAATCGATATGAGTGGTGGCGTTGGCGGTCCACCTCGTTCTGTCTCTGCCTAATTCAATCCGACCGATTGCCGGATTGTGCCAGATAAAACCATAGCCCTTCGTCGAAAGCATAAACGGGATTGCAACCTCGGTATTTTCCTGCAGCAGGTCTATAACGCAGCCTTTCTGATTCAGAAAGCCGTTCTTGTGCTGTCCAAGGCCGTACAGCCGTTCGTCATCAAAGGCCCTGAAACTAACCTCGGCCTTGTAAAGGTTGCCTCCTACCGAACGCATGATGCGAGCCGGCGAGCCCCAGATTCCTCGCTGTTCCTCGGCCAAGACGGCTCCGTCACTACTCCTGCAGAATCGAACGGCGCCCTTGCCATCCACCTCAACCCTGATTTTGCCGTTACGTATAATCGCGACATCATCTTTGATTGTTATAGTCGCTTTTACTTTTGCCGGCTCGAGTAATGCGCCTGGCTTTTCGGGTATCCCCGGCCCGGCAGTGATGCGCACTCGCAGGCTGTTCTTACCCCACGGCTCAATTCGAAGTATCCGGCGATGCATCCGCCATATTAATATATTACCTTGCCGGCTAAAAACCTTCATAAACCACTCCTTGAAAAGTCAATACATCATATGCTCGCGATAAACTTCTATAGCACACCTGTAAGATCCGTATGTAACATTCGTGGATACCGAATGGTCCGAGCCGAATATATAGCGCGCGCCGATTTTTTTCATTCCCTCGACAAGCTCCGTTACCTCGGTCTCGATTAGCTGCTTATCGCCTGATTCCAGAACGCGCTCGTCCAGGCCGCCCACAAAAGCAAGCTTGTCCGCGTACTTCTCAGCAATGCTAAGCGGCTCGCAGCCCGCCTTGACCTCCATCGGATTAAGACCGTCGAACCCCGTCTCGACAATTAAGTCAAGCGCCTCGGTCATGTTCCCGCACGAATGCAGCACAACCGGCAGGTCATAGCTGTGGAAGAAATCCACCAGCTCCCTGTAATAAGGAAAGAAAAGTTCTCGCAGGACCTTAGGCGAGACAAAAAGTCCGTTCTTGTAAGCAATGTCCTCGTACACCCAGATGCCGTCCGGCAGACCGGCCTCGTCAAACAGCAGCTTATAATGAGCCTTAAAAAAATCCGTATAGACCCGGCCGTAATCGCGAACCCACTCAGGGTCCAGCAGCACGCTCTCACAAAGGCATATATCGCCCATGCTTTGCCGCATTGTCTCCATTATGAACATATGGCCGTAAAACGCCCACTTCTGCTGCCCCCTGCGCTGTGCAAACGCCTTCTTTGTCCTTTCTATATCCAGTCGCTTTCGGTCAGGCTCAAGCAGGTGATGCCTATAATCTTTTTCCCAGACCTCACGGCTGGTCATTCTAAAGTCGATATGTTCCGGCGCACCGGACTTATGTTTCCAGAACTTCAGGGCAGCGCCGGCGCCGTTGCGCTTTACTTCCCATTGGTCTGTTTCCTCTTCGACCTGTGAAAACCCCCGAATCGGCAGATGGTCGAACCAGCCGGCCGCACCGACCATATCAAAGCCGAAATGAATTGCCGTATCTTGCGGGCTGCCGTCCTCGTTAGTCGGATAGCCCCCCTGGTCAACCCATTTTTTTATAGTGTCATCCCACGGCCAATCGTACGACCCAACGCGCTCAGCCTTCCTGCCCCTCAGCAGATTATCAATAACCTCTCTTGAAGTTTGGATGCTGCCGTCCTTCAACTAAAAAAACTTGAATTGAAAATTGCGAGCGAGAGGACTCGAACCTCCACGTCCCTAAGGACACAAGGACCTAAACCTTGCGCGTCTGCCAGTTCCGCCACGCTCGCAAAATTCTATTCTGGCTTCTGCTGTTCAGATATCTTCTCAATCCTCTTTTGCGCCTTTTGCAGAATGTCCCGGCAGTGCTTAATCAGGGCCATCCCCCGTTCATACTGGCCGAGGCTTTCCTCGAGCGAGCCCTGCCCCCCTTCTATGCCGCCGACTATCGCTGTCAGCTCCTTTATTGCCTGCTCGAAACTCAATTTACTTATATTGTTATTTTGTTTGGCACCCATACTCAAATTTCCATAATTTCTTATTTGTTTTTAAGTACCTGCCGGTCGTCGACAGTCCCAAGGATTCTATACGGAGGACACATAATTATATACCAACGGCACTAATTTTTCGCAACTTTTATCTATTATAGTAAATTATCCACGGCGAAAGTCAGCTACTCAGACGGAGCTCCAGCGGAATCTGATTTAGTCTGAAGTTCTTTTTTAGGTCCTAAAATCTTTATTATTAAAATGATAAAAAGAGCGATATTTAAAATTACATAGCAAGGTAGCACATAAAACACCCAGAATATTAAACTTATACCTGCATCATCACATGCCCAAGCCGAAGATGGAAAACAAGAGATAACGCTAATGTAGATCCTTGGCAGAAAAAACAACACAAGAAGCATGAAAAAATAAATTATATATGATATTATTATGCTGATAATGTTACTAAACGATTTCCTGGCAAAAACGTAATTAATACATAGAAACGAACACACGGCAATCAAGCATGACAGTAGATAAAATATAAACTCAATTACAAGCCTTAACATACCAGCATCTCGCTTTCGATTATATGCATTACGGATAAATCCGTAATTCGGTTGTTCCAATACCCTCCTGCAACCAACTAAGCTTGTTTTCTATCGTGCTTTGTTTTGACTTCACTTTCAATCAGATTCTCCCGGCTAAGCTCGGTAATGATAATATCACCGATTGCCACGTCAGCCGGTTTTCTGACAATCCTGCCCGTCTTGCGATTGGTGGTTATACTATATCCCCTCACCAGTACGGACCTTGGATTCAGGCCTGCCAAACGATTCTCCTGCGCAGTTAGCTGCAAATTCAGTTTGTTTATGATGTTCTTGGTTGCCGTCCGTGTTCTGTTCTGCAGGTTATTAAGCGCTACTGTCTTTTCCCCTAAAAGCCGGGCCGGCTCTATCTTCAACAGTTGCTCGTAAAATCCGCTCAGCCTTTCCCGCACCCCGGCAAGCATAGTTTTCAGTGAATCCTGCAGTCTGCTCGCAGCTTCATCCACCTGCTGCGTTGCGTTTAGGACCGGCCCGCGAGGGTCCCGGAAAATGGCACTGGCCAGCACCGTTTCCAGTTCCTGCCCGGCCAGTCTCAATCGCGACTGGATATTACGCTGCAATCCATTAACCGCGGCGGCCAATTGACTCAATACTTCGCGAACGTCGGGTACGGCAATAACGCCCGCCTTTGTCGGCGTCGATGCCCTTGCATCAGCCACCAAATCCGCAATAGTAACGTCAACCTCGTGCCCGACGGCACTGATAATCGGTATGAGTGAATCATAAATCGCCCTTGCGAGAACCTCTTCGTTAAAAGCCCATAAATCCTCTAAGGAGCCTCCTCCCCGCCCGACAATCAAAACATCGAGCCGTAATTTATTATTGCGTTTGTTGACGTCGCGGATAGCCGATGCAATTTTCTCGGCCGCTCCCTCACCCTGTACGGGAACCGGATACAGGAAAAGCCTTGCCGCCGGCCAGCGACTATAAATGCTCTCCGCGATATCCTGCAGGGCGGCCCCCGACTCGCTGGTCAGAATCCCAATTCGCTGAGTCCAGGAAGGTATTTTCCTTTTATGGGCTTCGTCAAAGAGTCCTTCTTTTTTCAGCCGTTCTGCCATCTGCTGAAACGCCAGCTGCAGCGCCCCGAGCCCTGCCGGCTGCATCGAGTCAACATAAAACTGGTACTTGCCGCCGACCGTATAAACGTCGATAAAGCCACCTGCAACGACTGCCAAACCGTTCTCCGGCCTGAATTTTACCTTGCGGAAATTACTGCTCCACATAACACAGGGAAGCTGCGCATCTTCATCCTTAAGCAAAAAGTAACAGTGGCCGCTCTGATGGCGTTTCCAGTCGCTTATCTGGCCCGTTATGCTCAGCATAGGAGGCAGGTTTTCTTCCAGCACACCCTTGATTAATGTGTTTATTTCACTGACGGTATAAATTTTTACCTCTTTTGCTTTCATTGGTTTTCGTTGGGTAGCTTCTCGAGAAGTGGTATGTCTGGTAGAGTCTTTACCTGTACTCTTCCCCTTGGCCCGAGAGAAAAGTGTATTTTCGCTGTCTTTACTACTCATCAAGGCCATTATATGAAAAATGACCGACTTGGCCAATACTCAACAATTTTCAAATCTCGGCCTGAATACTACAGCTTTATCCAAGGGCCCTTTTGAATTTTACCAATCCATCCTATGGCTGGCTGCATTCATCCAGCCAGTGCTCAATCACCTGAAGCAGGTCTTTAATATCAACCACATAGTCTCTATTAGTATTACCGGGGCCTGTAGTCGACCAGCCTTCACCAAGTATAGCGAAGTCCTCAAAGTTAACAGGGTCCACGCTGTCAAGATTTGCAGCCTCACACTCGCAGTCATCACCGATGTTATCTCTATCTGAGTCAGCCTGGTCGGGATTGTAAATGCCCGGGCAGTTATCAGCGCAGTCCGGCATTCCATCTCCGTCATCATCCGGACAGCCTGCGCCGATGCCGTAGTGTAATGCTATTCTCTCAGCGCTAAGGAGGCCATCATAAACAGCAAACTCATCAACGGTACCGAACAGTTCATAGTAGATATACCACCTGAGGCCCCCGGTTCCTATGGTTATGCGTTCCCAATCGTACCAAAGATTGTTTGGACCAGCGGCTGCGTCAATAAAAACTCCATTAACGTATAGCTCTTCAAGGACACCACTGTCAGTACTATCATAGGTAACCACAACGTGATACCAGTTGCCATCATCTGTCGGGGCTATGAAACCGTAGTTGGTTGCCTGACCACCTATGATTCCATACTCATTATGTAACACAACTAAACCGGGACCATCCTCTGTCAAATAACCCGCGTTATGATGGAATATTGATGAATCGGTACCCACTAAGCTCCCTTGCTCTATCCTTACCCATATCTCGTAGGTGACATCCGGCAATGAAAATACCTGGTCGCCGTCCCAGACATCAATGCAGTCGCCGTTTCCACCAGAGGTGGACCCCTGCCCAAGATAAGCAGCCTGACCAAGACCAACTTCACTTGTAACGGGGGAAATACTGTTCGCTCCACCCTTGCTGATATAGGTTCCGGTTCTTGCCACACTCCCGAGGTTGGAAGCGATTGCACCATTGTTCATATTGGCGTCTTCAAATCGCAGGTACAAAAGCGGATTGTCGGCCAAAACTACACTCTCATAATCCGCCCGGGCGTGACTGACAAATATCGGGCACAAAACGGCAGTAATAATGGCTAAGAATACATTGCAAAATCCCAACCTTTTCATCCCCCTCTCCTTTCTGACAGACATCATTCCGCTATAAAATGACCCATGTTGTCTGATATCATGTGATATACTATTTTACAGTCCCAGGCTCCAAAATGCAAGAAATAAAGGATAGTAAACCCGTTTTCGATGTAATCAATTTTCACTAAAGGTAAGGTACAGTTAAGGCTTTACAATAATTCTCGACAATAAGCCGACTCAGTACCTCATCCTTGTCAAGGGCATCTAACTAACGGACCGATAAAATCTCCAAAAGGCTTTTATGGCTGGGTGCATTCTTCAAGCCAGTGCTCAATCATCTGGAGAAGGTCTTCAAAATCAACCACATTGTCCCTGTTTGTATCACCCGCCAGATCGGAAATAGCTAAACGCCAATTAGATGCGAGCATCGAAAAATCGTTAAAATTTATAGGTGATATTCCATTAATATTTGACACATAACACTCGCAGGTATCTCCTATACCATCGCCATCGGAATCTGCCTGGCCTGGATTGTAAACATAAGGGCAATTGTCATTCGGGTCGAGAATCTCATCATTGTCGGAATCCCTTGTCAAAATTACAGCATAGCTTGAGAAGCTGTTTACTTCCAGCGTCAAGGTGTTCGAATTACAATCCTGAATAGCTCCCTGGGAGAGCCATCCTTCGTTGACATCGTAATAATATATATCCATACTCCGTTCCACCGCTGTACCCTCACCAGTACAGTCACAATTTGGATCTGTACAATCATCACCTTGAATAACGGCCTGGTCATAGCTAAGTGTGATAGTCACCGGTTCGTTAAAATGGCAGCCGGGCGGACCGAAGGTGTAGATATACCCCGCCTCGAGAATATGAGCAGCCCTGCGTATAGCATAATTACTAATGTTAGGCTCGGCGGTTATGGTTATTGTTGTGTTTACGTCTAATGCGCCGGGTGGAATTTCAACCGATGCAGTCTCGACCTCATTCGCGACAATGCCGCCCTCTGAGCCAACAATGCTATTTGCGTCGGCACATTCATCATTTGGGTCGTCAACAGGACATAAATCGCATACGTCACCTCTTAAGTCTTCGTCAATATCATTCTGGTCCGCATTTGGTACTGCCGGACAGTTATCCAGGCTGTCAATCCATCCGTCTTTATCAAAATCCCGTTCACATATATCCCCTATCCCATTCACATTGGCATCCTGTTGGCCCGGATTATATATATATGGGCAGTTGTCGCAGGTATCACCCACACTATCTAAATTAAGGTCTACCTGCTCAGGATTGTTAACATCCCAACAGTTATCAATGCAGTCCGGTATCCCATCTCCGTCACTGTGCGTGTCAGGAACTCCGCAACCACATTCACCGGGTTCTGTCTTGTATGGGTCACCCGGGCAGCCATCGATGCAGTCCGGTATTCCATCCCCGTCACTATCCGTATCGGGAACACCGCAGCCGCAGATACCAGGTTCTATCTTGTTCGGGTCATATGGGCAGTTATCGCAGATGTCACCTACATCATCATCATCACTGTCTATCTGACCGGGATTGTAGTCGTTTGGACAGTTGTCACAGGCGTCACCTACATCATCATCATCACTGTCTGTCTGGCCGGGGTTGTAATCATTTGGACAATTATCTACGCAGTCCGGCAATTCATCTCCGTCACTATCCGGGCAGCCCAGGCCGGTGCCATAGTGTATCACGATTCTTTCTTCGTCAAGAATGCCCTCATAAATGGCAAACTCATCAACTGCGCCACAAAATTCTTCTGAGAGATTCCACCGGGTGCCTTCGGCACCGATAGTTATGCGGTCGGTAAAATAACTAAGGTTGCCATAACCGTAATCGCTGTATGTAAGCTCAACACCATCAACGTACAGTCTCTTGAAGAGAAAGACGCCGCTGTTATAGGTAATCACAATATGATGCCATTCACCGTCATCAAGTGGATCACCGGTGTAGTATTGGGTCCATCCACCTCCAATGACACCTGGTTCATAAAAAGGACCTGTATCACTCGTTAAGCCCGGACCATCTTCATTCATCGCCGTGCCATTATACTGAAAGATTTTCGGTGACAAAGTTATATCGTCTGTGAGAATCCACATCTCGTAGGTAACATCTAATAATTGAAGCTGTCCAGAGCCATCATCGATGTCAATACAGTCGCCATCTCCACCAGAAGTACTCATCTGCGCCAGATAAGCAGCCTGACCAAGACCAACCTCACTGGTAATGGGGGAAATACTATTTGCAGTGCTGATATATGTTGCATCTATCATTGGAAAAATATAACCCAAGTTGGCTGCGGCTGCACCATTACTCATATTAGAATCTTCGAATCGCAGATACAAAAGCGGGCTGTCGGCTAAGATGGTGCTTTGATAATCCGCCTGGGCAGGATTGCTAAATGTCAGACACAAAACAAAAATAAGGATTGCTAAAAATATGTTGTTAGTTTCCTTCCTCATGATTTCCTCTCCTTTCTATAAAGAAGTTCAGTTATAAAAGGATGCTTATTTGTTTATATTCCCTATTTGATATGTTAAGTATATTGAAGTCGAAGTTATTTCAATGCAATAAAAAAATAATTGGCCTTGACACAATTCGCTTTATTTATTCAAATATCTCTATGAAGCAGATGAACCGCGAAAATACTGCCTGTTGGTGGTGGCCTGTCAAGACATAGACAGGCAGCGGCTAACTGCTATACTTAACGAATCCAGTGAATAATCGCGGCCTGTAAGAAAACTGGCCGCGATTTTTTTATTTGTATTTTTATTTGTATTTGATGAGGTTTCTGGATAAAAAATGGTCTCTAAGGATTAGAAAATGGACGAGTACCAACAAGCAATACTTAACGCCAGCCCGGGCCAAATTGTGCCGATTGTCAGGGAAATTGACATAAATGACCCCGTGGACTTTTTTGCCCGGCTAAGCGATTACGGCCGAAAGGAACATTGCGCCCTACTCGAGGCAAGCGACTATCTGGCTGAGAATGCCCTAAGTTTTGGTACTGCACAGCCGGCGTTATATCTGACGGGGACGGGTCAGGAGTTTACTATTAAGGCCCTGAGCAACACCGGCAGACGAATTCTGGCCTATCTGGCAGGGCCGGCTAAAAGTAGATTTGACTTCTGCGAATCGATAAAATTCGAGCCAGAGCAAATCACTGGTACGATACAGATGCTTCAGCGCACAACCGACGAGGCTTCGCGGCTGAAAACCACAAACCAGATGGACGTGCTTCGCGCCGTCGCCTTCGCATTTAAGCTTGCCAGCAAACCCTTCCGAGTTACGTGCGGTCTACTGGGGGCTTTAAGCTACGATTTCATAGACCAGTTCGAGAAACTCCCGTCCAGCGGCGAAGATTTATTAGGCAATCCCGATTATGAGCTTTATTTCGCCGACAATATTTTCCTCGTTGACCCCCGGCGTGATAAAAGCTTCGTTGTTGTTAATGTTTTAGTAACCGATGACGACCGCAAGGCAATCATCCACGAGGCAAACCAGTGCTTCGATTATTATTTTAATTCGGTAAATCTCAAATCATCTGCAGCCCAGAGCTATTCGGCTAAACAACCACTTACAGGCACCGACACTCCCCAGCAGGAATATGAAGATATGGTCAGGACAGCCAAGCGGCACATCGTGGACGGCGATATTTTTCAGGTTGTTCTGAGCAGGACTATTATCGAGACGTGTCCAGATGAACCGCTGGATGTGTACATCCGTTTGCGCAAGCTAAATCCTTCACCTTATATGTTCTATCTGCACACACCTAATACAATATTGATGGGTTCCAGCCCCGAGCTGAATCTTCGCGTCAGCGGTGCGGATACTCGATATGTGGAGATAAGACCGATTGCCGGCACTAAACCGAGAGGAAAGATTGACGGCCGAATCGACCCGGATACGGATTTCAGATATGAAGCCGAGCTGAAGCTCGACCGAAAAGAACTGGCCGAGCATATGATGCTGGTTGATTTGGCGCGAAATGATATTGCTCGCGTGGCAGCGCCGGGCAGCAGAATTGTCACCGAACTGCTGATATCCGAGAAATACGAATCCGTACAGCACTTGGTAAGTAATGTCAAGGGCCGGCTCCAGCCGGACCTCGACGCCCTAAGCGCCTACCTTGCCACAATGAATATGGGGACGCTCACAGGTGCGCCGAAGATTGAGGCAATGAAGATAATCCGGCAGCTCGAGAAAACCAAACGCGGCTATTACGGCGGGGCTGTTTGCTATCTTACAGTCGACGGCCGGTTCGATAGCTGTATCACGATAAGGAGTCTGCAGGTCAAAGACCGGACCGCTTACGTGCGCGCCGGGGCCGGGATTGTTCACGACAGTGTTCCGAAGACGGAATTCGAAGAGACCGAACACAAGGCGAATTCCTGTCTGCGAGCGATTCGCGGCCGGATTCAATAAAGGAAAGTTGATATGAAAACCGAACAGCGTAAAGTTCTGTTCATAGACAATTTCGATTCGTTCACGTACAACCTGGTCGATGATTTCTGCAAGCGCGGCTGTGAAGCGAAGGTTTATCGTGCCGACGTTATGCTGGATGAGCTAAACGCGGTTGCAGATGATTTCCAGCCCCACCTTCTGGTCATCTCGCCGGGTCCCGGCACACCGGACAAAGCCGGTATCAGTCTCTCAGCCGTCGGCCACTTCAAGGACAAGCTGCCTATATTCGGAGTCTGTCTTGGACACCAGGTCATCGTTCAATATTTCGGCGGCAAAATCGGTCACGCACCTGAAGTTATGCACGGAAAGCCGTCGAGAATAACACACAATGAAAGAGGAATATTCGAAGAACTTGAGAATCCACTACAGGCCGGGCGATATCACAGTCTTTGCGCGGCACCGGCATCTCTGCCGGACTGTCTTGAAAAGACGGCCGAATTCGAAGGCATTGTAATGGCCGTACAGCACAAGACCCTGCCGATTTACGGTGTACAGTTTCATCCGGAGAGTATCCTGACACCCACCGGCGGAAAGATAATTGAAAATATTCTTAAAATTGCAACGAAGCAAAAGTGAGGTTAAGAGAATGGCAGTAATAACCGAATACATACAAACATTGCTTGACGGAGATGACTTGTCTACCGAGCGGGCCGGCCAGCTTCTGGATATCATTTTCGAAGGTGACGTTCCTGAGGTTCAAATTGCGGCATTTCTAACCGCTATGCGGATAAAGGGCCCGACGTCCGCCGAGCTGGCGGGGCTGGCAGGCTCTTTGCGAAGCCATGCTGTGCCGATAAAGGTTGACATCGAGAACCTGATTGACACCTGTGGAACGGGCGGCGGGCGTTTTAAGACAAGCAACATTTCCACCGCTGCTGCGTTCGTGGCCGCTGGGGCCGGTGCCTATGTAGCCAAGCACGGCAACCGGGGTATCACCAGCAGTTGCGGCTCGGCGGACGTACTGGCGGAACTGGGTGTTAAAATAGACGCCTCCGCCGATGTGGTGGCAAAATGTATAAAAGAGGCACACATTGGTTTTATGTTCGCCCCAATGTTCCATCCGGCAATGAAATATGTTCAGCCCATACGTAAAAGCCTGGGCTTCAGAACGGTCTTTAACATTTTGGGGCCTCTGGCAAGTCCCGCTTCAGTGCCTTGCCAACTGATGGGTGTAGCGGATGAGAAACTGCTCGAGATTATTCCGGAAGCCCTGAAGCTGCTGGGGACACGACGCGCAATGGTCGTCCACAGTGACGGCCTGGACGAGATAAGCACAACGGGCGTGACAAAAATCGTCGAATTAAAGGGCGGAACACTCAACACCAGCGAGCTTAATCCGAAAGAGTTAGGTATCAAGCCGGTCGATATTAATGAATTGAAGGTAACCGACGCCGCCGACAGCGCCGCCGTCCTGCGTAATATACTCAGCGGCAAAGAAACCGGCCCTAAAAAAGATATTGTAATGCTCAACGCTGCGGCCGCTGTGATTGTTGCCGGCCTGGCTGAAAATTTCGATTCGGCACTTCAATTAGCGACCGAGTCAATCACAAATGGCAAAGCACAAGCGTGTCTCGAGAAGTTAATTGCCGTCTCGAATGATTGAGAACCCATTATGTTATTAGTAAAAGTTAAAATCTGCGGTATTACGAATCTGCGGGACGCTCAGGCAGCGGCCGAGATGGGTGCGGACTTGATCGGATTTAATTTCTATCCCAAAAGTCCGAGGTATATCGAGCCCGACGCTGCGGTGAAAATAATAGACGGGCTGTCCGCTTACGTCGATACTGTCGGAGTTTTTGTGAATGCCGATATTACTCAAATACAGCAATTGGTCGCCGAGGGCCACTTGAATTGGGCGCAACTGCACGGCGATGAAACACCCCAGTATTGCGAATCACTTCGCTCGCTCAGCGTCAGGACTATGAAGGCGATTCGTGTCAAGGATGAGAAAGATATCCAGAAAGCCGAAGAATATGCCACTGACGCGGTTCTTTTGGATGCATACCATCCGGAGAAATATGGTGGAACGGGAATGACATTTGACTGGAACATTGTGGGCCATATCGGAAAACGCGTGTTTTTGGCGGGCGGGATAAATCCATATAATGCCAGAGCCGCGGCGGAGCTTGGGGTTTATGGGCTTGATGTCTGCAGTGGTATCGAGTCGGAACCGGGCAAAAAAGACCATATGAAAATGAAAAAACTTTTCGAATGTCTGCAGGATTTCAGAAGTTAGTCCCAGGGACTCCGCCGTAAGGCGTCCCTTAGTGGACTTACGGAGGAAGATACCGTTATGAAACATAAAGGAAGATTTGGTGGTTACGGCGGCTTTTATGTGCCCGAAGTTCTGATTCCGGCACTGGAAGAGATGGAGCAGGCCTTTTATCGTTTCTACCAGGACGAGAAATTTACGGCCGAGCTATCGGAGCTTTCCAGAACCTACGCCGGCAGGCCGAGCCCGCTTTATTATGCAAGAAGATTCAGCGAGAAAGTAGGCTTCAAAGTTTATCTCAAACGTGAGGACCTTCTTCACGGAGGGGCACATAAGGTAAATAACACGCTCGGCCAGGGCTTGCTGGCCAAATATATGGGCAAGACTAAGCTGATTGCTGAAACCGGCGCGGGCCAGCATGGACTGGCTACCGCAATGATTGGTGCGTTCTTCGGGATGCAAACGAAAATCTTTATGGGAGTGGTCGACATCGAGCGTCAGAGCGTCAACGTACACAAGATGCGGCTTTGCGGCGCGGAGGTAATTCCTGTCGAGGGCGGAACCGGAACACTTAAGGACGCTATCAACGATGCCCTGCGTTACTGGACGGCAAACGTTACCGACACGTTTTACCTTTTCGGTTCGGCCTGCGGGCCGCACCCCTACCCGACTATTGTCAAGCACTTCCAGAGCTGCATTGGGACGGAGGCCCGCCGCCAGTGCCTCGAACAGATTGGAAGACTGCCTGATATGGTGGTCGCCTGTGTCGGCGGCGGCAGCAACGCCATAGGTATTTTTTCCGGCTTTATGGACGACCGGCAGGTGAAGCTAATCGGCGTCGAAGCCGGCGGCCTGGGGCTTAGCAGCGGTAAACACTCCGCCACGCTGGTTGTAGGAAAAGTCGGTATTCTGCACGGGGCACGAGCGTATTTACTTCAAGACAAAGAAGGCCAAGTGCACGAGACCGAATCGGTTAGTGCCGGACTGGATTATCCTGCCGTCGGACCCGAACATTGTCAATTAAAAGATACCGGCAGGGCACAATATGTTGAAGCAGAAGATGAAGCGGTCCTCGACGCCTTCGAGGTTCTGACTAAATCGGAAGGGATTTTACCCGCGCTCGAAAGCGCTCACGCTTTGGCTTATTTGATGAGTCAAAAAGGAACTTTGCCCTCAGATACAATTGCAGTGGTAAATCTTTCCGGCAGAGGTGACAAAGACGTGGGAATCGTGGAAAAATACCGACCATTGAAGTAGAGGATAACAGTAATGAAAACATATAAACAGACCTTCGCCGACTTAGGTCGTGCCGCAATTATACCTTTTTTTGTAATCGGTGACCCGGATTATGAAACCAGTCTCGAACTTGTCAAAACAGCTATCGATGCCGGTGCGGACATTCTGGAGTTAGGGATACCCTTCTCCGACCCAATTGCAGACGGGCCCACGATTCAAAAAGCAGACATACGCGCGCTAAAAGCAGGTATGACTGTTCGACGGGCGCTGGATTTTGTGCGTGCCGTTAAGGCGCATAAGGATGTTCCGATTGGGCTGTTGATGTATTACAACCTGGTCTATCAGTATGGCATCGAGAAATTTTTCAGGGACTTTCACACCGCCGGCGTCAACAGCGTACTGATTGCCGATTTGAGCATCGACGACGCCGATGAAATAGCCGCTCCTGCCGGCTCGGTTGGGCTGGATACCGTTTTTATGGTAACGCCGAACACCTCCGAAGAGAGAATGAAAGTTATTGCAGACAAAACAACCGGCTTTATCTATACGGTCTCACTGCTGGGTGTTACCGGGGCCAGAGAACAGTTATCCGGTATGGTTCAGCAATTGGTTACTAAACTCAAGAAGATTACGGGTGTGCCCATTTGCGTCGGCTTTGGAGTAAGCAAACCTGAACATGCCGCGGCAATCGCCTCAGCAGGCGCAAACGGCGTCATAATCGGCAGTCGTATAGTAAAAATTATCGAAGATAACCTGCAGTCCACTAAGGGACGCCCTACGGCGGACAAAAAGAAGATGCTAACCGAGTTAAGTGGATTTATAAGCGACGTTAAGAAAGCCCTTACACAACTCGAAAAATAAACCAACAGCTTTATATGTTACCTTACTCTGTCTGCTGTGAATCCTCGTCACCTGCGGCAGAGTCATCTATTCGAGGCAGGCGACGGTAATATCTTGGGTAGTATCTGTATCGTCGTCGCCAAAGGCGGTCTATTTCTCGCTCATTCAATTCGATTCTGGATTCGATTTTTTGAAGCTTCGAGCCCAAAGCCCTGTTCATCCTGGCCAGAGTTCTGTCTAATCTGTTGTAATTATCCTGCGAACTTTTCAAAACCTCGTCAAATCGTTTGTCCACCTCACTCAGTGCCTGCTCAAACTCATCAATCTTATCATCAAGCTCCTGAAGTCTGACATCAAACGTCGCCTCGAACTCCAGCCTTTTCAACTGGGCCCTTGTTTTCGCATTTTCTGTCCAGAGATTTTTCTGTTCCAGCAGCCGTCTGATTTTATCCTCTATCTCCTCTGTGCTTATGGGAAGCCGTTCCTGGCTTTGCTCTATAATTTCCCTGGACTTCTCATAAAAACGCATAGCGTGTGTAAAATCATCCGGGTCATCTTTGAAATCCCAAATCCTGCTTTCGAAATACTCAGCCGTATCCAGGTAGTACTTCACCTCCGGCATTCTTGACTGATGTATAGTTCTGGAGTCTATCTCTTTTTTACTATAGGTTGATACAAAGATTTTGCTTTCATCCAGCTCCTCGACTGTTATTTGATTCTTATCTTCAGAAACAAGCCTCCCGGCCACAGGTCTGCCGTTCAGCAGATAAAAGCTGACTATTCTGACAGCATTGAGCCTTGCTGAGTCTTTTTCTTCTCTCTGCTCAGAGGACCCGGTTTCTACGGCATCGGCAATCTCCTCGCCGGCAGAATCCTCAGCAAACTCTGCCGCAAGGCCCAAGCATAAATCAAGCATAACAAATATAATTAACATCGTTCCGGCGGTACGATTCATTGTCTAATCCTCCTAAGAGTTTAATGAATATATTACTTTTTCCACACAGACGGCCTGCCACAGCATTCAAATGATTATCTATTTGTCGGAAAGTACTCAGGCAAAGCTCTCTCAAGCCGTTCAATGTGGGACCGTCTCAGGCGGAAAAGTATTATAACATAACCAGCGGCCTGTTCTCAATCCTGGATTAAAAGGTTGAGCTTAGCAGTGAAAAATAAAGTGATTTCAATAATTAACAAGGCCAATAAAATTCCAACAGTGGTTAATATCCACTTTTTACTCGGCCTAAATTGCTTCATAAGATTTCTAACTTTTCCAAGAATTATTTCCCAATCGGATCAAGACTAAATTACAGTCTATTCGCTGATAATTCCTCCGTCAGCCCAAGCTCATCAAAGTATTTCTTCAGTTGCTCTGATTTTATGTAATCATCAAAGACTGCGTTCGCATCAATACCGATTTCTTTCCAATAATCCTTATCCTGAGTCATAAACACGATCCTGCCGACAGGATTATCCAATTTCATGGGGAAATACTTTCCACTATTCTCAGCTTCTTTGAATGCAATTTCATATGCATCTATTATTTTTTCCACCCACTTGCGGTCTCCAAATACTTTTCTGGGCTCAAGCTCGTTGCTCGCAACAACTTCCTTCCCTTCTTTTCTCATCTTGACTCCAAACTGACGTAATTTAGCCAATTTATAAAGTTTTTCCATACCTTTAATATACTCTGTCTCGTTAACTTCCCTGAATTCAAACAGAATTTCCTCCGCCAATTTTTTATCACCGAATATTGCCAAAGGAAAAGAGTCCTCAGAGGGATAAAGTAAAATAACCACGACCTGCTCCTTCGATGGAAGGTCATATTCATACTCTTTATGATCACAATCCCATTTCCATAGTTGTTTGCGCAACTCTTTAGATGTCCAATCCAAACCATAAACCGCATTTTCACCAACTTCAACGGGAATAGTAAATTTATGATTATCAGTGATAATAATCATTCTACCCAACCAAACGATTGATACATTTAAGTCTTTTTTGGCTTTGCTGATTAGCAGCAACGTCTGTCTTATTTTTTCTGGCTCTACAATCTCACAACCCCAATTGTCCGGTAAGTTTTCTTTGAGGTCATCAACTCTCCCAAAGGCAATTCTCTTTACCTTTTCATTTCGCAGGTATCGACACACATATTTTGTCTTGCTACACTCTATCCAATTCTCAGAGGGAGGATAGGGCAGACAATAATATCTTGCTGCTGCATAAAAATCCTGACTAGAATCGTAACATTCAAAAAACTTTTCAGGTGCAAAATGATACATCAGCAGAAGTATAACGGTAGTAATACAGACCATTAGAAATATAGTAACGACAGTTATAGATACTATTCTTGCCAACAACCTTACTTTGGCCATATTCGTTCTCCTATTCTATCTTTACCGCCGTCATATCCCCTAAACCGTACATTCTGAAGTCCCTAACAGCTTCAAACGGTGCCTCTTGGGAAGCATAATAAACTGCCTGATAAAGATTTTCACCTTCTTTTAGTTCAGCCCACTCTAATACAGAAAATATCTCGTAAATTGATTTGCCTGGTTTCACTTCGGCTTCTTTCCACCATCCTTGGTAGTATTTGCCCCCGATCCCGCCGGTCAAACGTAATGCCCAGCTCATATCGGACTCGGGTCCAGCAAGTATCCCATCAATTGTTCCTGGGCTCTCGACCAGATTGCCACTACTTGTCAATCTTAATCTACCGCTAAAGCAGCAATCGAACTGGACGAATTTCAATTGCCCAGGTGGAAAACCTAAATTGTAAATGCTATAGCGCGTTCGCTCTAAACTGCCAGGCAAAGGCTGGCACCAAGAAGGCGCTGTCCCGCCTGGGAAATCAGAATATTTAGCCGATACTGCCTTACCCTTATACAACCCTATCTCAGTTCGAAGAATACCATCACCAAAGTAATAATCACCGGTTTTAGGGTCTATTCCATAATTGCCATGACCAGCGTAGTATAGGTATTCGATATTACGATTCCTGGCAAGCCATGCAAAATTCTTATAAGTAGCATTTGATCCTTTCAATCTACAATACGGAACATGGCGAGTTTTAAATGTCTTTTTAACCTCATCTTCAACATCATTGAATAAATTAACCCAGCCATAGGGTAAGATAAGTAAAGCCCTGATATTTTCGGGTACTTTTTCGGGATTAAATTTCAGCCCCAAAGATTTTGCGACCGACCCCGAACCTGAACTACTTAATGTCATCATACCGCCTGATGGAACCTCTTCAAATACAATAGAATCAAGGTCGTCTCCTGAAGTAATGTTAGCAGGAATGAAATCGCAAAGGTTCTCTGCTGTATACGTTTGCGACCATACAAGGTCTTCTTCCTCATTATACACCTTAACGGAAATATCGTTTAAGCCTGAGTAATAAGCACAGAAGTGATGCGGCTCGTTGGAGTCATAAGCATCCGAACAGAAACAGCTATTCAGGAAACAATTGAAAGTGCTTTCTTTCAGGTTTGAACAGGTTACTTTATCGGTAGTACTTATACTAACCACCTTTAATTGGTGAACGCCGGGCCCTAATGCTGAAATATCAAGCAAAAACGGCGCTCCTTCTTTGAACCACAACATTTCGTCAATGTACTGACCATCAACAAGCAGAAAAACTCGTAGTGTATCGGATGTAAATCCGCTTACGCCAACATCTACATACCCATCATTAGAATCTCCATAAATCTGAATTTGTATGTTAGGTTCCAGGTCTCCTATTTGTTTCCATTGGCTCGCAAACATTGAGAAATCCACAAAATCAATAAAGCCGTCCTCGTTCAGGTCCGGCCTTGAGTCCTGGAATCGGTAATCCACGTCCCTCTGCCAGTGCAGGGCGAAATCCGCAAAACCATAAAAATCGAAATACGAAAGCCAGTAATCCGCAATCACGGCAAGGTCATTATAGTCAACGGCCCCGCTGTCATCAAAATCCCACCACCAGCGCTCATAATTTTCCTGATAGTCGTAGAGCCAGTAATCCAGAAAGAACAACAGGTCGTTCGGCCCGATGGAGTAGCTGCAGTCAAAGTCTGCCGAGAGGTTTGTATCACCTGCATTTGAATAATTCCAGTTACTGTAATGAAATCCGATGTCGGCGACGTTGGAATCGGCAGTTCCGTCGATTGACGTAGTTGTGCCGAGCAGGTATGGGGCGTCGTCGGGAATGGAGGAATTGACGTATCCTGTATCAATGAGGTTGCAGTCCTGGAGTAGACAGAACGGAGAGGTTGTGTAACCATATACGAATGGGTCTTCCTCCAGGATTTGAGGGTACACGTCACTGAAAGGATTGCCGGGATTTTCGATAGCATAATTCCCGTAATACCCGTGACAATATCTATCAGCTTCCAGCATATAGCCATCCACCTGATTTAACGCATAAAAATAACTTGCGGCAATAATATTATTACCCATAAGTACTGTCCCTACGTCATTAAAATCCTGAACTCCATGAATCCTTATGCCGCAATCCTGCCCCCAGCCGTAATAAAAGTCACCAACTATTGTATTTTGTTCTATCGTTATATGTGTCTCGGTTGTAGGCGGTGCATAAGGGTCATAAGACTCCATATACACTTCTATGCCGTCACTATAACAGTCGATGATTCGATTATTTATAATATCTGTTAAGAAAGGGCCTTGCTGAAAAACTCCATCATAACAATACTGTATTTTGTTTCCAAAAAGGGGGTGATTTAGTCTGATGCCCTCTATCCAGGTTCCCTTTTCTGCAAAAAGGATATAACAGTAATTTATTCTGCATTCCGGGGAGGCGGAAGCTTCAATCTTAATTGCACAATCGTAGTCCTGAGGAGATGATTGCGCATCTGAAATAAACATTACACAATCATCAGGAGTGCCTTCCGCGATTATCAAGCCGTTATTTCTGACCTTTATCCAATTTGCTCCGCCGGCAAAGGAAACAGTAACCTCCGGCAAAATACATAACATAGCATTTTCAACGGTAACCCTTCCATCGATATGAACATCCTGGTCCCAGACGGTGTTGGTGTTTATCGTAATGTCGCCGACGATTTCGATTGATGCCGAACTTGTATTTTTAACTGATATTTTCTCCGCCGTTTCCAGTGTGGAGGTTACTTCCCATCCAATTGTTTTATCGATGCTTTTTCCGCCGATGATTTTCCTGCCGAGGCGTTTTTTGTTAGCAAATTGCATTTCAAATTTTGACTTACTGACTGGCTTCTCCCGTTCCATTTTGTTTGAATTTTTACCTTTTTCCAGGTCTTTTGGGCAAAATTTACCGCTTTCTTCCTTCTCGGCTTTCTGGTTTTCCCGGTATTGTTTTATCGCTGGAGCTTTTTTGAGAAGTTTCAGGGCGGACGAATCTCTTGCAAAACAGATACAGGGAAAACACAAAATAATAATTATCATTTTCGACTTTCTCATTTTTCTTTCTCCCTCATCAAAACTCCTGTAGAGCTTTATAGCAGTGTAGAATCCGATGGGTATAAAACGTACCCATATATTAGGTCTTCATATATAAGGCGAATATTGAGTTTGTTTTGTTGAGAAAATTAAAATGTAGAGATGAAATTAATTATTATTGGCCTTGTGGGAAGGAAGTTGTTAAGGTAGATTGCTCAGGCCGGTCCGCCGCCCTGCCTTCGGCAGGCAAGAGACGGACAAATATATAGTATGATCGGCGGGCTGGTCTCAATCCTGTATTAAAAGGTATGCTCTGAGGACCTCTGCCACCGCCCAGGCCTGCGCGATGCAACCCCTGGGGCAGTGCGGCGGCTCGGCGTCGAAAATTTCCGAAATGCTTCCAAGACATGCGTTCTCAGTTAAATGTTCCAGTAACGGATAGATGAATTCTGTCGCCTCTTTCCTGCTCGTTTTACTAAATTTATTTACCTTCAGATACGCCTCTATAAACGGCCCAATAAGATGCGGCCAAACCGTTCCCTGGTGATAAGCCTCGTCTCGCTGCGCAAGCATCCCTTCGTAACTCCCGTGGTAACTCGGGTCATTCACATCCAATGTTCGCAATCCATAAGGCGTTAAAAGTTTTTCCTGACAAACATCCACAACCCGCTTTTGCTGCTCGTCGGTCAGGGCCGAGTGTAGCAGCGAAACGGCATATATCTGGTTCGGGCGCAGAGTCTGATCGGCAGTCCCGTCCGGAAAGATGCAGTCGTATAAACAACCCGCTGATTCATTCCAGAACACTCGGCGGAAAGCTTCACCGACTCGTTGGGCAACACTGCTATAGTGCTCGGCAACGCCACCGTCTTTCTCGTTGAAGTATTCAGCAAGACAGCAAAAAGTGTTATACCAAAGAGCGTTAACCTCCACGGCCTTTCCATGTCGCGGCGTGAAGACCCGCCCATCAAAATTTGCATCCATCCAGGTAAGCTGTGTCTCGGCGGTCCCCCCCGTTATAAGACCATCGGCATCTGCATGAATTCCAAATTTTGTCCCATTATAGTAACAATCCACAATCCATCGAATTTTTGGAAGCAGCTCCTGCTCGAATACATCGACATTTCCGCCGGTCTTTAGATACTCAAACGCTGCATTAATAAACCAAAGTGAAGCATCGATACTATTGTAATGAAGCGTATCGCCGTAATCGTCGAAGCAATTGGCAATCATTCCATCCTGGGCGGTTTGGGCAAAAGTCGCCAGGACTGAGCCTGCTTCGTCTATTTTCCCTCTCGTTAATAAAAGCCCGGGCAGCGCGACAAAAGCATCTCTTCCCCAATCGGCAAACCAGGGGAAGCCGGCTAAAATTGTGCTTGTATATCGACTCTCGTCAAGTTGCCGTTTAACGATAAACTGCTCGGCGGCAAGACAAAGCTGCCGGATTTCTCTGTCCTTAGTTTTAAGTGCTCCAATTGTACTGTTGGAATGTTTCAGTAACTCATCGCACAGTACGTCAATATCCGGTATATCGACTTTATTTTTTGTCCGGCCATCACTTAGACTGGCCCACAGCACCACTTTTCGAGGAGTCTCGATGCAACATTTGAAAAAACCGGGCGTCCAAAGGTCCTCGTTAAAATCCTGTCCTCTTTGTTTATCCACGCGGTACACGAACTCAAACCACCATTGGCTGTCCTGCACAAACCACATATCCCCGGCGCGCAACAATAATTCACAGCTGTGGGGGACATTATGACGTATGAGCAGCTCATCTCCGAGCCAGTCAGAATAGAGCCGCGCGTAAGACTTCTGCAGGGTGTGGAAATCTCTCAAGGCAATAAAAGGTCGAACGGTAAACTCTATCGGCTGAGAAATTCTTTTGAAATCGTACACAAGCCCAATAGTATCTTGCCGGGGGGCGAGATATACAGACTTTGTCAGTTCAATCTCGCCCAGACTATACTCGAAATGTACTCCCACACCATCACGGCGAAATCTGCGAATGCTGCGCCAGCCGGCCGGCATTATCCTGTCATCGAATTCAAAGCTGCCCAGTTGCTGCGCAACCTTCTGGACTATCACTGTCTCAAGGCAGGACGAAAGACCAACTATCCTATCTACCGGCGGTCTAAGTGAACCAACGAGTAAACCGTGATACCTGCGAGTGTTACATCCTATGAGGGTACTCGAGGCATAACTCCCCCGCTCATTTGTCAAAAGCCATTCCTTGCTCAACAGCTCGTTTACCGACAATCCGTTTAGGCTGAGCGAGGCAATTTGAGGCGCGACGGTTTTTTTTAATGTTAGCAAATTCAAGCTCCAATTCGACCAGGACGCTTTTATTCCGGAGCCAGGCCGATTGGCATATTTATAAACTGCCCTGATTTATCGCTTGCAGTTCGCCCACCGCCTGCCCATCAAAATGAAGCGAGGCATCCCGGTCTGCTGCAAGTTTGCATCTGTTGTCAAGATGATTCAAGACGTTCATAAAGTTGATATATGATTCATATGGCGAATCGTAAGGATTGAAGTATTTGTGAACGTCACCGTCGGCAAAATATTTAGTACACATATAATAGAAATGGTCTGATATTTGCAGCTTTCTCCAGTCATCAACAATACTTGAATCACAACTCTTCTTAACCCCACTTTCGAGCTGGTAAAGCTCGTGAATCGCATTCGACTGCATAGCGTTTCCCAGCCAGGCCGAGAGGTCCCGTTCGATATCGGCCCAGCTTACTATGTGGGGCACATCGACAGTACCTACCGGCTCGTATGCAGCAATGACCTCGCCGGGGGTCTTGAAATCGTTGTCGGGATGTTTCAGGATTTCGGCGGGCAGATGCCGCATGAAGTCGAATATGCCGGTATCTTCCCATTGATGCTCACCAAATGTTTCATAATCCATAAACAGATTGACAACCTGTCCATTGCCGTTGAACCGGCTTATCCAACGGGCGAATTTATCGGCTGTCAACGGCCATTCCGACCAGTTTCGGTTTGAAAATCGAAATGCGATATCGTCACTCAGCGAGTAGTTCTTAAGAAGTAATTTGAGCTTTTGGGTGTTAACCGGCCTGTAGACAAAATTAGGGCTCCTGCCCCCAAGAATATGGTCGGCGCCCTCACTCAATATGGCATCGAAAATACCCATCTGCTCAACAGTATGCGCCAGTTCGTTGTTATATATTAGTTCAGTATTCCTGAAAACACGCGGTCTCTGGCCAAAAAATCGCTGGACAGTATCGATGTGCTTGTTTACCTGCTCAACAAATTCGCCTTGCGAATACAGGAAACTAAGGCTGTGATAATACGTCTCCGCAAGAAACTCCACGCAGCCCGTTTGAGCCAGCGCATCGAATGTGCTCATTACCTCAGGAGCATACTCGTGAATTTGCTCAAGCATAACGCCGGTTATACTATACGATATCCTGAATTTACTCCCGTATTGTCTAATAATCTCAAGAAGCAATCTGTTGGCGGGAAGATAGCACTTGTTGGCGACTTTTCTACAGATAAAAGCGTTTTTCTGCTCGTCAAAATATCGGCTGTTATCTTCGAAAACCGTATAGTGTCTTAACCGGTAAGGTTGGTGAACCTGGAAATAAAAACATACTGATGCCATTCTCCGCTCCACTTGGCTTAAAACCGGCTAAACCGGCTAAACCGGACTCAACATTTGATTATATATTGTAATACACCTCCGGGCCGCACCCTCCCATCGTAGTTTGCGAACCTCGAAATTGCCTTGTTCTCGAAGAGTCATATGCAAAGGTTTGTACCTCAAAACAGCGATAATTTTGTTAGCCATCTCATCGACATCCCAGAAATCCACCTTTAGCACATGCTTTAACACCTCAGCCACGCCGCTTTGCTTGCTAATGATTACCGGCACGTCGTTGTTCAGTGCCTCCAGCGGTGCTATTCCAAAAGGCTCGGACACCGAGGGCATAACATACAAATCGGCCATTCTGAAAACCTTCTCAACATCCTCTCCCCGCAAAAAGCCCGTAAATAGCACCTTGTGTCCAATACCGAGTCCCGCGGCCATTTCAATAATTCGGTGCACCATATCACCGGTTCCCGCAATCACAAACTTTACATTATCAATAACATCGAGGACTCTTTTAGCCGCCGCCAGGAAATAATCCGGGCCTTTCTGCATCGTTACCCGTCCGAGAAACAGCACGATTTTCTCGCCTTGTCTTATGCCGGTCTCCAAAGACCTTAATTGCCCGTTACCGTTCTGGTCGACTCCGTTATAAACAACTTCGACTTTTTCAGCCGGCACTCCATATCGGTTGAGTATTATCTGCTTTGTTAAATGGCTGACTGCGATGACTGTATCCGCCGCGTGCATTCCTTCTCTTTCGATATCGTAAATCCCCTGATTGACATGCTCTCCACTGCGGTCAAACTCGGTTGAATGCACATGCACGATTAAAGGTTTACCGCTACACTGCTTGATTTCTATAGCAGCGGGAAACGTCATCCAATCATGGGCGTGTATTACTTCGAAATTCTCATTTGTCGCCAGATGCGCAACTTCCTCTGCATATCGGTACACCTCGGCAAATATGTCACCGGCATAATACATCTGCCCCGCCGTAAGTTCAAAAATGCCGCGATGCCGTGAGCCTGCCTGTCCTCGTCCGGCGCTTTGTTGAACTCGGTTATGGTAAGCTTCAGGGGATGAATAGGCCTGCAAAGGAGAGTTAATAGTCCGAAATACTACGTTCTTCAAGCCCGGAAGGCCAAAATAATCCGCCGACATCGTCGGTATCCGAGCAGGGGTAAGAAGTTCGACATGACTGGCAAAATCACCCTCAAGCATCGTCGGCAGGACAAAGATTATCTCTGCCCCCATATTGCTCATTGCTTTTGTTAATCCATAACACGCCGTACCGAGACCTCCACTGATAAAAGGAGGAAACTCCCAGCCCAACATAAGCACTTTCATACTTCTCCCATCCTTAACTTTACTAAACCAAAGAGCAATATATTACTCATCCTTTCCACTCATCAGATATCCATAATATTCACTTCAGATAGAACAGAGTCTATCGTAACCTATTCAGGTAAAACACTCTTTACGCTCCCCGGCCTTACTGCCCGTACAAACCGGCCTCTTGCCGGAGCGAGGAGAGAAACCTACACACTCCTGTTTACACAGGATGATAAACTCCAATACATACAACAACCTCTTAATATATATCGGCCCTATATGCTTAAAAAATCAGGAAATTTTCCCCAAAAACGAAATTTTAATGCTATTAGACGCTATCGGTTATCAAGTCAACTTTAACTGTCGCGTATGGAAGTTGTGACCTGAGGCTCCATCTTTCGGCATAGACATCACACGGCGAAAAAGCCGTTCCAAAACAGATATAGCTGCCTGGAACGGCTTTTTCGACAATTCATCCTTCGTAGTTACGCCGGAAGGCGTCCTGCGGACTACGGAGAACGTATGACCTGCCGCTTGATGTGCGATTCGGCATGGTCTTAACTGACAGGGATATACTATAGGTCCTGCGCCTTGACGGTGCTACGACGGTTTGCCTTGGTCCGGGCAATACCACTGTCAAGTATGCTGTACACCACTTGGTTAAGGGCATCGACCGCTTCCGAAGAGGTCATCATCTTCTTGCTTTTAATATAAGCCTTAACCTTGCTGGTTACAACTAACGACTCTTGCCTCTTTGCAGCTTTTTGCTTTGCCATTTCTAAATCCTCCATGTCAAAAAAGGTTTAATAATATCCTGTCTAACCGACTAAAAATCCATTCAGGCGGCTATTGTCAATCCACAGTCGTAGATTTTCAACAAAAAAATATGCCCAAACTGCAAAATTTTGCAGTTTAAGGCCCGATAGAATGATAATTCCTTCGGCGCAGTCCAGCCGATACCTTCAAGTCTATACAAATTTCCCCCCATCCCGCCAGTTTTTAATAATTTGTTATATGCGTTTTGTCGAAAAAAACGGATATGAGTGGCTTGTTAAAAATTTAGAGGACCAGGCTTTAAGACTTATCAGGTCCGGCCTTCGTGATAATTAGCATAAAGTCTTAATAAAGTACAAATACCTGGTACCCCATTGTGCTTTGTATGGATAGAACGGAGAGATAAGATGGCAAAACATCACAAAGAAAAACGAAGTTCCGCCGGTAACGCCAGCAATGTTCGGGATTACGTTACGGTGGTTTTAACAGAGGACATTGAGCAGGCTCGTCAGTCCCGAGAATTACTACGGAACAATGATATCCCGGCCGTTATAAAGAAAAATTCTGCAGGTGATTTGGGTGCTCTGAGCATCGCGGTAATGGTGCCGGAAGACTTCCTTGATGAAGCGCATGTACTTATCGAATCTCAGGAGGCATACGATGATTTTTATGACATAGCCTTCGAAGATGACGAGAATATCGAGTCGCTTGACACTAACTTAGCTGATGATTACTTTTGACCGGCAAATGTATTGCCGGAGGTAAGGCCGGTCAAACGATTTAAACGTAATTCCCTAGTGGCTACCTCCCGTAATAATTTCCCGGCAGACAAACATAGCAATTAAACAGGTTAAAATACTATGGAAGAGGAAAAAATTGTAGAACGTCGCGACGGCGGTGACCGCAGAAGCAGTGTAGTTGACAGACGCCTTGGGCTGGACCGAAGGCGAGGGCCCGGACGACGTAGAAGCGATGAACGTAAAAGCGCCGAAGAAGGCGAGATGACCGATGAACAGTTCGAATTCCTAATGGCCATCTCCGAATATAAAAAACAGAATTCCCGCCCTTTCCCAACCTGGACCGAAGTGCTTGAGGTTATAAAGGCTCTGGGATACCGAAAAGTTGCCGAGCCCGAGTCCCTTAAGCCCTTCAAGAAAGAGGAAAAGCCGGTCGAGGTAGAATAACTAATCTGCAAAGACAGGGCCGCTCAGTTAAGCGAGAACCGCAGGATAAACTCTGTTGTGTTTTTCATTCCGGCTTTTTTAGTTCCTCTACCTTGGGCAAATCCTTAAGCGAATTGAGGCCGAAGAGCTGTAAGAACTTTCTCGTCGTTCCGTAAAGCAGCGGCCGGCCCAGGACCTCGGCCTTGCCGACGATTTTCACCAGGCCCTTATATACGAGCGAGCGAATCATCTCGCCGCAGGCTACGCCGCGTATCGCCTCGACGTCTGCGCGGATAATCGGCTGCTTGTAGGAGATAATGGCCAGCGTCTCCAGCGCCGCCTGGCTGAGCTTGCTCTCGCTTCGCACGCGATGCAGCTTCTTGAGCCAGGAGTTATAAACATCCAGTGTCAGCATCTGATAGCCGCCGGCAATCTGCTCAATTCTGAAAGAGGAATTATTCGCCTCGTATTCTTTATTGAGTTTTTCGATGTGCTCGCGGACCGTTTTTACGTTGCCTGTTTCGGAAATATCCGCCAGACGCGCGGCACTAAGCGGCTCATCACTGGCAAACAAAACCGCTTCCAGAACCCGCGCCATCATCGGTTGAACGTTATTCTCCTGTGGTAAACGGGCTTCTTTTGCATCCAAACTTTCAGACTCAGTATCAAGTTTCTGCTGCTGGTCTTCTTTCATATCTGCTTCCATATAAACGGGTCCGCATCCTTTCTGCTTATCGTGACTTTTACATTTTTTAGCTTACTTTGCAACTGCTTTGAGAGTTTTTTGAGTATAAATCGCTCCGAAACTGTATGACTAAGGCAAAGACAGGTTAAGTCTGCCTCCTGGGCGGCAAGTGCGTGATGATGTTTCATCTCGCCGGTAACGTACAAATCGCATCCTACCGTAATGACCTGATTTATGAGTTTGCCGCAGGAGCCCGCGCAAACCGCAGCGGTCCTCACCATTCGCGCCTGCTTTCCGACTATGCCGACGGCTTTTGCTCCTGTTGACTTTTTTATCGCCCTGATAATCTCTGTCAGTCTTCGTGGTGGAACAACTTTGCCCATTCTGCCTAATCCGAACTTACTTTCAACATCATATAACTTAATTACATCGAACGCGGGTGTTTCGTAGGGATGAGCGCCTCGCATCGCCGCCACCACTTCCGTTATCTTGGTGGCAGGAACGAGGGCCTCGAGTCTGACCTCGGTCACCTTTTCGAATTTCCCTCTTTTTCCAATGGCCGGTCGGCTACCGGCCAGCGGGAGAAAAGTGCCTTTGCCTTCGCTTCTGTAACTGCAATGGCTGTAATTACCAACAACACCTGCACCTGCGGAAAAGATGGCTTGACTCACTTTATTCACAGCTTCGAGCGGCACAAAGACAACGAGTTTGAAATTATCACCGCCCGGCCGGGCCACGAAATCGCCTATCGGCTGACCATCACTAATACCAATCATCTCTGCGAGTCCATCGTTTACACCTCCCTTGGCTGCATCCAGCGCGGTATGAACAGAATAAACCGATATGCCGCAGCGAATCAGCTCGTAAACCAGACTGCCCGGCCCATTTGCCGTAATATGCTTCAGTCCATCCCAGATGACCGGGTGATAGCTCACAATCAAGTCAACCTTCAGCCGTTTCGCTTCGATAACCACGGCCTTGGTAACATCGATAGTAAGCAGGAGTTTTTTGACATTTTTGTTTGCCTCGCCAAGCAGGAATCCGACATTATCCCAGTCCTGCGCCAATGCAGGTGGAATCGTATTTTCGATGGCAGAGGTAATTTCGCTTACCTTCATTTTTTCCCTGACTTTTGTCTTTTCGATTTGGTTTTCTTTTTATTCGGCTTCCGGCCGCAGTTTTGCCTGATAAAATCATCGAAAAGGCCCGCAAGCTTCTTCGTAACGGTTCCTACCTTGCCGTCGCCCACGGTATGGGCCTCGATGTGTGTTACCGGCAGAATTTGCATAATGACGTTTGTAAGAAAAACTTCGTCGGCCTCCAACAGATCGGATATAAACAGATTTTTTTCAATTAACTGAATTGATTTTTTTATGGCAATTTGGCAGACGGTTTTTCGCGCCACACCCGCAAGCACAGGTGTCTCGATGGACGGAGTGTAAAGGACCGAGGAGTTGACCAGAAAAACGTTGCTGATGCAGCCCTCCGCCAAGCGATTATCGACGGTAAACCACAGGGCCTCGGTAGCGGCTTTTTGCCTGGCTATATCAAGAGCCCGCATACGCGGAAGATAATTTATGCTTTTATGCCCGCTTATCGGGTCACTCGGATTCTGCTTGAACGAACTCAATATTACCGTCGCTCCCTTTTGATAGTACTGCTCGGGATAGGGATGGAACTTCGTTGCCGTGACCAGCAGCGTACTTTTACGCTGGTTTTGCTCTTCACTCATTATGCCGCCTGTAACGGTCAGTCGCAGCCGGGCATCGCCAAGGTAGTTGGCAAGAAGCGTCTGGTAGATGGCATCAGTGATTTGTTCTTTAGTATAGCTGATGTTTATGTTTAATGATTGTGCACTGAAAAAAAGCCTGTCCAAATGGTCGGCCAGCGAAAAAACCACCCCCTTGCAGCTTCGCATCGTCTCGAAAAGCCCCACGCCATACAGTAGACCGCTGTCTCTTACCGAGACCTGCGCCCTATTGATGTCAACCAGCTTATCATTCAGAAAGACTTTTTCTGACATATTTTTTTTGCCGTTTTTGTCTCGTATCTCGTATTTGTACTCTTCGCCTTGCGGGCCTTCGCGTGCTGTTTATCCCTGCCAGCAGTGCCCGTGCTTTTGTGATAGTCTCGTCCCATTCAGCTTCGGACTCGGAATCGGCAACTATTCCTCCTCCGGTCTGGGCGTAGGCTTTCTGTTTCTTGATGATAATCGTTCGTATGGCAATGTTCAAGCACGCATTGCCGTCAATGCCGATGAAGCCTATCGAGCCGGTGTAAACACCCCTTTGCGTCGGCTCCAGCTCATCAATAATCTCCATTGACCGAACCTTTGGTGCGCCGGTGATCGACCCTCCGGGAAAGACGGCCTTTAGCACATCACAGAAATCAACCTCCGGGCGGAGTTTGCCAGCCACCGTGGCCACCGCGTGAAAAACAGTCGGATAGGTCTCGATAGTTCGAGGCTGAATGACTTTTCTGGTGCCGGCTTCGCAGATTCGGGCAAGGTCGTTTCGTTCGAGGTCAACTATCATATGAAGCTCGGCCTGCTCTTTTGCGCTACTGAGAAGCTCATTGAGGTTTCTTGAATCGACAGAGGCCCTGCCGGTTCGCGGACGAGTTCCTTTTATAGGTTTGGTTGAGATGATGCCGTCGGTTATCGTTATGAACATTTCCGGTGAGGCGCTTACGATTTGAAAATCTCCGCCGTCGATGTATCCGCCGTAGGGACAGGGGTTGTAGAAATTCTGCCAGCAAAACAGGTCTGCCGGCCGGGCATTAAAGTCACATTCGAATCTCTGTGAAAAGTTAATCTGATAGACCTCGCCGTCGTATATGTATTTTTTTATCTTGTCCAGAGCATCAAGATAATACTCCCTGCTCATATTGGCACGTACTTGTGAAAAATCTATCTTTCTTAAATCACCCCGACGAGGCCGGGCCACTGATATTTTCTCAGACTCGGCCAGCATAGTTTCCAGGCCGGCCAATTTCTTGTCGGCACCTTCACTATCATCGGTGATTTGCAACGCAAAAAGCCAACAGTTTTTCTCAATACGGTCGTAACATATCAGGTGGTCATAGAAGCACAGCCGAACGAGCGGCATTTTTATATCGTCGACGGCTCGGTCCGGAAGTTTCTCAATGAATCGGCCCAGCTCATAGGCAAAGTAGCCGATCCAACCGCCGCAAAAAACTTCGGCCGGCAAATCAGCCCGGCAGTTGCTATCGAGCCTGTATTTGTTTAAAAACTTGTGCAGTTTACCGAAAGGGTCACTTTGGCCTGAGTGAAATTCAAATATCTCCCTCGGTTCCGCCGCCCAGTAACTAAACCTGTTGGCTTGCGTATCAGACGAATTACCCCCAAGGATCGCAGCAAACTTTCGAGAGGCAAAAAGCTCGTTCAGCCCCGGCATGTTTATGTCGATAGAGATTTCTTTATAATGCAACCTGCACGATAAAATCTGTTGTGTATCCGCAACAACGGCCGATTTCATTTTAACCGTCTTTCTTTGAAATGTTCGATAATCTCTACCGCCGTTGACGTGCCTATTCTGTCGGCGCCCGCCTCGAGCATATCAAGTATATCTTTCAATGTACGTATTCCGCCGGAGGCCTTTACTTTGCATCTCGGTGCGGTCTGTTTAATTAGCCTGACATCTTCTATGTTTGCCCCGCCTGCGGGGTGCAGCCCTGTACTTGTCTTAATAAAATCAACACCGGCGTTTTGACATATCCGGCAGGCGAATACCTTTTGCTCTTTGCTTAGCGCCGCCGCCTCGATGATTACCTTCAGCACCACCTCCGGCTTCATTGACCGACAGACTTTCAGGACCGCTGTCATTTCCCCTGCAAGGTAGTTATGGTCAGCTTCCATTATCGCCGCCAGGTCTGCCACCATATCTATCTCATCCGCCCCTGCCAGGACCAGCTCCTTTGCCTGCTCAACCTTAATCTTTGTGGTTTCGGCCCCTAATGGAAAACCGACTACGCTGTCCACCTTCACCGGCGAGCTATGCATGATGTCCGCAGCCAAACTCACCCACCTCGGATTGACGGCTACCGCACAGAAACCATAGCTCATTGCCTCGTCACACAGCCGCTTGATTTGCTCACTCGTTGCACTTGCACTTATAAGTGTATGGTCGATACAATCTGCCAGCTCTTTACCTGATATTTCTTTCCTGCTGTTCGACATTTAGTGTTCGATATTTAAAAGGGAATTTTAAAATTGGGCTCTTTGAGCAGCCTCTCTCCGGATAAATTTTAACACAACTCTCACATATATTATGGCACAGACTTTCTCTAATGTCCATAATCCATGATTTTCAGCGGTAGTATAAATCAGAACTGTTTTATGTGTCAAGTCCCGGAAGACGCAAATTGCGACAACAAAGATATTCAGTTGACTGCCTGCCCGAAACACCTCAAACCGCCCGGAGCTGACCTGTATTATATTCGAGGCTGGGCTTTTTGTGAACTGTACTTCGATAGTTGAGGACTAATTATAAGTCTTTTTGAAAGACGTTTATTTTTTTCGACGAGAAGTCGAATGCAAATAATTTCTTGTACCATTTAAGCTCATCTGAGATTTTCTGCAAAACATTTATATCACTATCATCTTTTTTCTGCCCCGCCTGAGCATATTCAATGATTATATCAACAAACGCATTAGCTTTAAAAGTCGGAACAGTAATATTCTTGGCTATCTGAAGGGCTTCGTCATATTGTCCGACTTCTGCGTATGCTGAGATAATATCCAACAGAACTTGATTTTTAAAAGTTTCATCGTCTACTGTATCGGCTAACGGTAAAACCTTTTCTAAGATAAGGCAGGCTCTTTCTTTTTGACCGATTTTTATGTAGTCGCAAGCTATTGCAGAGCCTAACACGAAGACCGACCTGGGGTCTGATTCAACAGCAATTTCAGAGGCCTGTAACAAAGTTTCGAAGGCTTTATCTTTATTTCCTGCTTCAGCGTAGCTATGGGCTATTTTAGTAAAAGAGGCGGCTTTGTAGTTTGTATCCTTTATTGATTTAGCTATTCGTAAAGCCTGTTCATACAGTCCGTTTTCCGCAAACCTGGTGACTATAAAATACGGTGTTTCAAACTTAGATCTACCTCTTTCCATCCTTTTTATTTCCTTGAGAGCTCTGGCTAATATCTCATTGGATTTATTCGTTTGTTCAGGTTTTATATCAGCAGCGATTTTGCCCAGCAACCTGGCTCTTATATTGGCAGACTTTATTGTGTAAACTACTCTTAAAGCTTCAGTATATTGATCAATTTCGGCGTGTCCAACGGCTATTGCAACTAAGTTACGATTCTTGACGGCGTTTTTATCTTCTTTTTTGATTACCTCGAAGGCCTGTAATAATAATTCAGAGGCTTTATCTGCATTGTCGGTTTTGGCGTAATTGGAGGCTATTCGAGCTAAGGCTTTGGCTTTATAACAAGCGCGGTCTATTATGTTAGCCATCTGGAGAGCCTGGTCATACTCTCCGATTTCAGCGTACTTAACAGCTATTTCAGCCATGTTTCGATTTTTTACGTCGGGATTATCTTCTTGTTGAGTTGCCTCGAGGGCTTCAATTAATATTCCAAAGGCCTCATCTTCTTTGCCGGCTTTGGAGTTAGTGGAAGCTATCTCAGCCATAGCGTTGACTTTATTAAATGCGCGATTTATCGTATTAGCTATCTGAAGAGACTGGTCGTATTGCCCAATTTCCGCACATTTGATTGCTATTCGTTCTAACTTTTCACTTTTAATAATATCATCTTGTATCATATTGGCCGCCTGCAGAGCTTGTGATAGAACGTCAGATGCCCTCTCCTTTTCTCCGGCCTCCACACAGCAGCAAGCTATTTCGGTCAGAGTTTCGGCCCTGTCGCAGTCTTTACTAAGCGAATTGGCTATCTGTATCGCCTGGTCGTATCCCCCGGCTTCAGCGTATGCAGCGGCTATTCTTTTCAACAACAGGTTTTGCTCGGAGCTCTCTAATTTTATTTTCCGGGCGACAAGGAGAGCACAGGAAAGAGGGTCTTGCTCAGGATTGGTGTTCATCTTTATATCACTTATCTCGGCCTCTGAGGGACCGGCGAATACAAGTACTCCTGAAAAAATAGCTAATCCTAAACAAATAATCAAAATAACCGGCCAGAGCTTCCTCTTTTCTGTACTCTGCAGTAATGCGGATGGTTGAGTGAAATAAACATATTTAAACTGCTTTTTTACACTCGAATTATTGAAATAAATGAGAAAACCTATATAATGTAAATTATAGACAGCAAGGGCAAAATAGCCCGAACTTAACAAAACTAAAGCCGCTGCTTTGCTTCCATTAAATAGTGCAATGTATTTCGTCATCAGACTAAAAGTCAGGAGCAAGACAAATAAATCGACCAGGACGACAAAAAATGCCATAACTGCATTTAGGATAATAAGTGAAATGCGAGCCCAATTTCTAAGTTTGAGTAAATAATATGAAAGGATAAGATAAACTAATCCAAGGCCTAACCTAAAGAAAGTTTCAGACGGTTCACTTTCCGAAAACTTCAGCAACGCCTTTATTAGGGGAAATAGTCCTAAGACGAAAAGCCCAAAATAACCAAATAATGTTATACCCTTCTTTCTGCTCCAGGATGAAACCTCCGGCATTTCCGTCTCTGGAGGTGTAGATATATCAACTTTGTCAGCCTTTAGATATTCGCTTAACATACTAAATTTGTCGTCAATTTTTAGCTGCTTCTTTAGTTGTCGTTAAGGTTTGTTTTTAAACTGTTTATTGTAGTTTATTATTGGAAGTTTGGAGAGAATTTCGCAGCTTTAGTTGATATATTTCTTCTCTTTGAAGAATTGTACAGCACCATTAACACTTTTAAAGACTCTTGTGGCTGTCTGTGTCACAAATATCGAAGGCCTTTGGCTTGCAGTCCAGATAACGTACACTTCCTTCGCCGCTTCGTGGGCGTGCTGAAGTTCACGCTCTACTCCGCTCGAAATCGCCGCCCGACCGTCTCGAGGCGTTGGAATAAAGCTCACTATCATATCCGACTGGTCGATAAGCATAAAGTCTCGCGCGTATATCTGGCTGTTAATGTCGCCTTCAATCTGCATAACCTGTTGTAAATCCAGCCTTACAGTTTGGCTCAGTGCCGTAACTTCGACAAAATCAACTCCTCTTGTCGTCGCCTTATGGGCATAAACCGGCAGATATGCTTCCTCCAGGTCCCCCGGGTCAAAGCAGATGAAAGAACGCTTCATCAACTCACGAAATCGCTTAATCTCGGCCCTTACCTCCGGCATATCAACAACGTGCGTCATTGGAAAGCTCAGATACGCTTTTTTGCGATTACTTTCGAATACGAGGTTATAAAATATTTCTGTTGTTTGCTCATCACAACCTCGTGCCAGACAGTAGAACGGCGTCTTCTCATTTATACCTCGGCACAGCATTTCGGTGCCCAGCACTTCTTCCTCTCGCCAGACTAAGAGGTCCTTTAGGGAGTGTTGTATTGAATGCTTTCGGCTTAGCCTTATGTGCAGAGCCTCGGCACTGTCAATCAGGCAAATATACATATCGGCGTTCAGTTGACGCATCTGGTCGAAATCCACCGCGGGGAAAAGCCCGTGCCGCCACCGAAAAGTCGCGTGGGTGTTGACAATCAGGTTCTCTGTCTTGTTTGCTTTGGTGATAATATCTTTAAAGACGCTTCGGCGAAGCAGGTGCAGCCGTTTCAGGGGAATATCGAGTATGCGCCCTTTGGCAATATCAGGCGCCTCTGCGTACATCATATCGCCCACATTACAGACAGCCACCTTTCGGCCTTTTTGAGCTGCAAATGCGCAGACATCACGCAGGTAGCCCTTCTTGTCAAGGCCCATCATTCCGGTGACAACAACTATCATTTTATATCTCGTCTCTCGTGACTCGTTGTTATTTATAGTTCATAGCTTGTAGTTTGATTCACGATACACGGGCCGTGGGTCGTGTCCTAAAGATTTTCCAGTCGCTGTCGTTTGTCGTAATCCTGCAGCGCCGAGACCAGCTCATCCATCTCGCCTGCAATTACCTTTTCCAGGCTGTACAATGACAGGTTAATCCGGTGGTCGGTAACACGGTTCTGTGGAAAGTTATATGTCCTGATTCTTTCAGAGCGGTCGCCTGAGCCAATCATTGTTTTTCTTTGCTTGTCCCTCTGGGCCCTTTTTTCTCGTTCGTGATGTTCGTATATCCTGCTGCGCAGGATTCGCCACGCCTTATCGCGGTTTCTATGCTGGCTTTTTTCATCCTGCATACTGATGGTTATGCCCGTCGGAATATGTTCAAGGCGAATTGCGCTGCTGACCTTGTTGACGTTTTGACCACCTGGGCCGCTGGACCTGCTGACGTGCTCGACAACATCTGCCGGATTAATCCGAATATCCAGTTCCTGTGGCTCCGGCAAAACTGCAACCGTAGCTGCAGAGGTGTGTATTCTGCCCTGCGATTCGGTTACAGGCACGCGTTGTACCCTGTGCCCGCCGCCCTCATAGCCCAGAGAAGACCATACATTCGGCCCTTTGATATTGACTATTACCTCCCGAAATCCACCCATCTCCGTCGGGCTGAAATCAAGCTGCTCGACTTTCCAGCCTCGCTTCTCGGCATATTTTACATACATATTGTAAAGGTCACGTGCAAAAAGTGACGCTTCATCGCCCCCTGTACCCGCTCGTATCTCCAGTATCACCGAATCGATGGCCGCATCATCAGCCATTACCAGGGTGTCCCTTATTTCATCAAGCAGATTCGATTGCCTTTCCTGAAGCTGACGTACTTCCTCTAAAGCCATGTCTTGAATCTCCCGTTCTAACCGTGTTTCCCCAAGCAATTTGTTCGTCTTTGCTAACTCCTCCTCGGCCTGTTTAAATTCACGATACCTGCCGACGATTGGTTTAAGCTTTCCCTGCTCTTTGCTCAAAGCCACCAGCTTTCCCGTCAGGCCGGCCATAGCGGCATCGTTTATATCTTTTTCAATCGCATCGTAACGGCGGTCCAGCTCCTCAAGTTTAATTAGAAGACCATCTTTTTTTCCAGACTTATTCATAATCTTCACTCAGAAAAGTCCCCGGCTTATATATCGGGTATGCTGCCTTGAGTACAAAAAAATTACGCTGCCGGAACATATAATCTGTCAAAATTATACCCAACAGCGTAAAAAGTATTCCAGTACGGGCTATTGCTTTTGTTTTTTCTCGGCTTTTTTAATATAGTCCGTTCCGTATTTTCTCTGGAATCGCTCGATTCGCCCCGCTGTGTCCACGAATTTTTGCTTGCCCGTATAGAACGGGTGACAGACCGAGCATATCTCCGCGAGAATTTCCTTGGCGGTGCTCCGTGTCTCGAAGGTATTACCACACCCACAGCGAACAACCACCTTTTGATATTTTGGGTGAATTCCCTTTTTCATAAATAGCTCTCCAAATTACAGAGACTTTATACTACCTTCCAACCTGAATATTTCAACACAATTTTTTAACAACCATACCCGTTTTTCACGATAACAGCACATAAGCACAAGAAGGCCGGTGCTTCGGCATCTTGGGAAATAGGGGCAAAAATCACCCGGAAACGGCCCTTTTGCCCTACTCGGTCCGTTCGTTACTTCGGCCGGCAGGGCTAAATACGGCCGATAAAGCCGGTTTCCGGCAAAAACCGAAAACTTTGCTCGTTTCAAAACAGTAGCTAATAATAGAATAACCTGCGGAATCCATCGGAGACCCGACGATGCGAATAAGGTATGTCATCTCGACAATGCTGTTTTGGTGGCGGGAAAACAAGCTCTCCTTCGAGCAGGAGTGCGATTTTCTCCGCTCACTCGGCTTTGGCATCGAGCTGTGGCCCTCAATCAGGGGTGCCAGTGAGTGTCGTTACCGAAGGCGAAACTGGACCAGACTCGCCGAGGCGACTGAAGACATGCTTGTCGTTATGCACTCCCGCAACGACGGCCCGACTCTCGATGAATGGAACGAGCAGATTGAATGCGCTAAGATATTAAACGCAAATATCGTTGCCGAGCTGCCCAGCCTGTGTGTATCCGATCAGTTCGGTATTGCCGACTGGGATTTCGCTGCAGAGATTGTCAAAATGGCCGAGCAGCATAACGTGAAGTTATGCATTGAAACAGGCAATCTAAAAGCAGTAAAGGAAGTGGGCAAAAGATTCGATTCGATATGGTATTGTTTCGACACAGGCGTTCCAAATCTTGACCCCGCCCACTCGTTTAAACAATACGTCGACGAGTTAGGTGACCGTATAGCCAACCTGCACCTGAGTGATAATTATGGCCGGGCTGACGACCATAATCCTCCGGGACTGTCGGGAGGAATACCGAGAGAAGACTGGGACTATTTGCTTCAGGCCCTCAATCGAAGCAACAGTGACGTCATTGCCGCCTTTGAAATGTTCCCTTGTATGCCGAATGTTATGATACGTCAGGCCTGCGAGTTCTTGTTCGATACGATGAAATGGCCCAATCGGCCCAACGGCCTGCCCGATACCGGCCACGGCGATTACAGCCCGATGTAAATCAACTCCCTTTGCCCGTCCCCCTCGGGCGATGTGTTTACAAGCACCTTTTCCCATCGGCCGCGTGAACAGCTTACGATACCGCTTTAATAATAATCGGTATTCATCCGTTGAAAATTCTTAGAAGCCGTACACCGGCTTAAGCTGCTCCGGGGTTGGAAGGCTCATATACTGCTCGCCCTTCGGGCCGATGTAGAGATTACCCTGAATTCTAAGAACCACTGGTGTGATTGACCCGTTGCTATTGACCACATTAACGGTAACGGTGTTTGTCATCGATGCCTGATTGGACGACGCAATATCGGCCTTCATTTTTTTCTTGTCCGACTCGTTGCCGATTACATAGCCCGCGCCACCACCCACAGCCGCTCCGATAAGCGTCGATTTCGTATCGCCGCCGGCTAGTTGGCCGATGCCTGCACCGGCCAGGGCGCCAATGGCCCCTCCCGTCTGTGCATCACTCTCACAGCCTGCCGTAAAAGCAAGACCCAAACCAATCCCTGCAATAATCAAAATTGTTAAACAAGCCTTTGACATTTTGACACCTCCAGATAGAAAATTATGCCAAATTTCCAATCTTTTCCCAATCGTCATTATATACTGTAAAACCCCCGATGACTGTTCATTCTTGTAAAATATGTGTCTTTTGTTATATTTATCGTCAATATGATTATTAATCTTTTATCGAAAGGGTCAAAATGAACCCGAAGCTGATAATTAACGGCGCCGCCGGCCGGATGGGCAGGCTTATCATCGCCACCATTGTAGACGCTCGGAAGTTCGATATTATTGCAGCAATCGAGAAAAAAGAGCACCCCCAAATCGGTCAGGATGCCGGCCTTCTGGCCGGTACAGGCCCTCTAAACATTAATCTCTCCTGTCAGTATCCTTCGGGCGCTGATGTTGTGATAGATTTTTCCGTACCTGACGCGGTCGATGCATCTGTTGAGTACTGCCTTAAAAACTCAGCAGCCCTTGTCCTGGGTACTACAGGACTTACGGACAGACAACAGCAGAACCTTCAGGCCGCTTCCAGGAATATCGGTATCGTCCAGGCAAGCAATATGAGTCTTGGAATGAATCTGCTGTTTAAACTGGTCGGGGAAGTGGCCGACGCTCTCGGCGAGAATTACGACATTGAAATTGTTGAGCAGCACCACCGGTTCAAGAAGGATGCGCCCAGCGGCTCAGCCCTTACGCTCGCTAAAAATATCGCCGCCGCCACCGGCAGAGACTGGCCCGACTGCGCCGTCTTTGGAAGAGAGGGAAGAGAAGCCCTGCGAAGTAAAAACACCATCGGCATACACGCCGTCCGCGCCGGCGACATTACCGGAATGCATTCGGTGATATTCAGCACATTGGGCGAAACCGTAACTCTCTCGCACACCGCTCACAGCAGAAAGACTTTTGCGAGCGGCGCCCTGCGGGCCGCCGAGTGGCTAATCGGCAAAGTGCCCGGACTATATTCAATGGCTGATGTGTTGGGTATATCGTAAAGACCCGCGGGATTTTCGCTGCCGGCAATAATAAACCCAACTATGAATTATAAACTATGAACTAACTAACATCATCGCGCTGACAACGTTGGTAGCATTGAAAAGGGCGTGGATAAAAATTGGTCGGAAAAGTGAGCCGCTCTTCTCGTAAGAATAACCGAGGCACAAAGCCAGCACGAAAAGAGCAGGCCAGTGCGTGAAATTCTGATGGGCGGTGGCGAATAACACCGAGCTAATGACAATTGCGGCCCACACACTCGTTACAAACCTGCGGATTAACGTCTGAAACAAGCCCCGAAAAAGCAGCTCCTCAAAAACCGGCGCTATTACCACCATAAATGCAATCATCGATAACCTGACAGGTAGTTGCCGGTAAAGAATAAACGTTTTGAGCATCTCGTGTTTTTCCACCCCCGAGCCTGTTACTCCAAGGCTGTGGGTAGCCAGTATTGTAAGCAGTACCGCAATTGTTATAATTGGCCAGATACAGACCAGGCTCACTACCGCCGCGGCGAAGTCTCTTGCCATAGTACCCGCTTGAAGCCCGAAGCCTTTCAGCCGCCGTGCAAAACTCTTCCTCGCCACCGCGATAATGGCAGCAATTGCAAGCAAAGCGCAGAAACAGCCGAATGCCATATCCAGAAATATCTTCTGCCAGACATCTAAATCCAGCAATGCACTTTCAATAATTAGTTTCACCGCCCCGCGAAGAACTACATAAAATCCTATCGGCAGCAACGGCAGATACAAAGGCATATTGTTTCGTCTTTGTGGTGTATATGATAAAGCTCTCTTCCCACCCGAAGTGCTGACTACCCACCAGGCAAACAGAAAAACACCCACTAAGCAGACAAACCCCGCCAGAACCTCCGCGGGACCGACACGAACCTGGTACCCATCGACCACCTTTTGTATTAGATTTAGCATAATTTGCTGCCCCTCCCCCGGCTCTCCTGTGATTCGTGTCCCTGACGAGCTTGATTATATATCTGATTTGGATTACACTGGCAAGTGGTTTTCGAGGAATTTCATGATGGATATCTTTCACATTACCGGCCCGGTCAGACTCTCGGGTCGAATAACTGTCAGCGGCTCTAAAAATGCCTCACTACCCATAATGGCGGCAACCATTATGGCGCCCGGAAAATCGGTTATTAAAAATGCAGTTCGGCTATCCGATGTTACTGTTCTGGGCCGGCTGCTGAGTCAGTTAGGTGCCAAGCTCAACCGGAACGAAAATGACGATTTACACATCGACTCAACTGTGATTGATAATCCCATCGGTGAGTATGATATACTGCGAAAAATGCGGGCAGGCATCTGCATTCTGGGCCCCTTACTTGCTCGCTGTAAAAGGGCAAAGGTCTCAATGCCGGGTGGATGCGCCATCGGCGACAGACCCGTGGACATTCACCTGAAAGGGCTGCAACAGCTCGGGGCGAAAATCCATCTCAAGGCCGGTTATATAGTCGCCCAGGCACCGGACGGATTAAAAGGCAACGACATTTTCCTGGGCGGTCCATTCGGCTCGACTGTACTCGGAACCGCAAATGTCCTAATGGCGGCAACACTGGCAAAGGGCAGGACCACTATCGAAGCAGCGGCTTGCGAACCGGAGATAGCCGACCTGGCAAATTGTCTAAACCGTATGGGCGCAAAAATAAGCGGCATCGGCTCGCCCCGCCTTATCATCGAAGGCGTAAGCTGTCTTAAGCCCGTCGAATACTCCGTTATCCCGGACCGTATAGAAGCAGGCACATTTATGGTTGCTGCGGCTATAACTGCCGGCGAGCTGCGTCTTCAGAACTGCCCCCTCGGCCATATGATGGCTGTGGTCGATAAGCTCCGCAACATTGGCGTAACTATCGAATCGCAGAACAATGGCTGCATCATTACACGCACCGGAGGTCTCAAACCCGCCGACGTTACTACTCAATCATATCCAGGATTCCCAACGGACCTTCAGGCCCAGTTAATGGCTTTGCTTTCTCTTGCCGAGGGCAACAGTGTTATCACAGAGAAGATTTTCCCCGACCGTTTTATGCACGTTGCCGAGCTTAACAGAATGGCGGCCAGTTTACGAAAAGAAGGTCCAAGTGTGATTATTTCCGGCGTTAAGAAATTGATGGCTGCCCCGGTTATGGCCTCGGACCTGCGTGCCTCAGCCGCTCTGGTTCTGGCCGGCCTGGCCGCAGAGGGAACGACTATAGTAAACCGCGTATACCACATTGACCGAGGCTACAAAAGCATTGAAAACAAACTAAACTCCGTAGGCGCCAAAATAGTTCGAAAAAGTATTTGAAGCTGCTCAGCGGGCTGTCGAACGAGAAGTTCCCCAATCTTTCAAAGCCTATATTTACAAACATTTCCCCTGCACTTAATCATTTTTACAGGTGCATAACCTTTAATGCGGATTCTATAAAAGGTAGTGACATACACCTGACACAGGAAGCTAAATAAAAATAAGGTTACGTAAAATAAATGCCGACATTATAGGACACAGGCTTGGCAGAACTAAAGCAGGAGGCATCGGCAAAGCAGGAAGCTGAAAGCAACCTGCCGGGCTCAAGTTTATGAGGGGGCGGGCCCGGCAGGTAAGAAATAGATAACTGTAAATGTGTGTGGCTGATTAATTGCAGAACGGGAGAGGGGAGAATTTATTATTCCAGCACACGCCGCCTGTAAAGTCGGGTTTCAAGTGATTTTTTGTAATCTGTCCAGCTCGAATCACCAGGCTGATTGTCGATAGCTTTGGTTACTTGATTCATCTTCGCATCCAAATCATCAATATAGCAAACCATAAACGCCTCAGTCGTTGCCGGCAGTTTTGGTGAGCCGAATTCATAGCTGCCGTGATGCGACAGGATGATGTGCTGGATATTATCGAGAATGGCCCCGTCGATGTTTGTACCTTTCTGAGCAAGTGAATCAACCTTCTTGTTTATCATAGTGATGGTTTGGGTTATGTGGCCGAGCAGCTGGCCGCTGTCCGTATAGCCGAACCCGGTCTCGTATGAAAGCTCTACTGTTTTTCCCATATCGTGCAGGAATATCCCCGCAAGAACCAGCCCCGCCTGCAGCTTGGGGTAAAAGGGCAGTATTGCCGTGGCAACCTCTAACATATTCAGCGTGTGTTCCAGAAGTCCGCCGAGATAGCTGTGGTGATACACCATTGCCGCGGGGGCCGTGCAGAATTTTCCCATCAATTCCTCGTCGGCCAAAAAAGACCCGACCAGCGCCTTCAGGTCGCGGTTCTTTATGCCCGAAACAAGCTGTTTCACTCTCGCGAACATTTTGTCGATGTCCTTCTCAGTCCGCGGCAGGTAATCCTCCAGCGAAATCCTTTCTGGGCTGACAACACTCATATGGTCTGCCACTATCTGAAGCGCGCCCTGATACACTTCGACCCTGCCTTTGACGCGAATAAAGCCTTCCTTGGGCAGCAGATTGTATGTCTCCTCCGTCGCCTGCCACATCCTACCATTCAATCTGCCGGTCCTGTCTGAAAGAAACATCGCTATATACAAATCACCCCGTGTCGTGCTCCGCAGTATCGGCTGAGTTACCATATAAATATCATCAATCTGCAGACCCGCATCCAGTTCACTGATAAATTTATGTGCCATCGTCAGCTCCGTTAATTGATAATTGATTAACCAATGAACGATTATCAGTCATCAATGATTAATTATCAATAAAAAAAACAGGGACCTATACCGAACCAGCCGGTATAGACCCTGAAGTAGTTACGAATTTATGTCATTATCGTATAAGCGATAATCTTAATCTTGGTATCGACGCCTGTTATGGCTCCCAGATACAATTCGGGTCCTCCGGTTCATTGCATTGCAGCCAATTGTCGGCTAATATCTCGAAGTCAATGAAATTGACATAGCTGTCTCCGTCAACATCGCCGGGGATTTCGAGCATCCAGTACGCTCCTGAAGCAATTTCGAACAGGTTATTGGGGTCGGCATCTTCATATACATCTGCCAGGCATAGCTGATAGGTGTTGTTTACATCGACGATACCGAAGGACAGGACCACGGATTCATTAGGGTAAAGCCGCACGCTGTTTGGAGCCGATACCTGTGTGCCGGTGGGGTCCATAAAGTCCAGAATGTTGAAGTTTGACAAAGAGTTATTTTTGAACAATCTTATATTATCGTAGGTAATGGCAACATCACCGGAGTTTATGAAGCGGGCGGACCCTTCTCCTATTGATAGAACGTATGTTACCTCCATTGGCTCACCGAGGATTGTAACACTGTTTACGTCATTGCCGTCTAATGTCCACCTAGAGTTTTTGGCATCGAGGTTTGTTTCCTTTGTTGATCTATAATCAATATCTGCCTTTCCACCGGGTGGAATCGTGCCGAAAGAATTTTGCGCCCATTGAGCGCATTCACCCTCACTTGATAAGGAAGTGGCCTCTTTACGTTCTCCATCGTCGTTGATGTCGTCCTTATTGGTATCAACAGAATCTTCTGTATGCCACAGTTTAGGCTTTTCTGAAAACTTACTTGATTTTTGGTTTTTACTTTTTTTGAGCCTGAGCTTTAGGTCGTTGACCGGACCGCCCGTATCATTCTTAATTGTCTGGCGTTTGCATGTTTTTTCTTTGGCAGGCGTGGACGGAGATTGTATTGAGACCAGGGCAAAAATAATCACTACATAAATAAAACGAGTTTTCATTGCATTTCCTCCTGTAAAATAGTTAGTGATAGACTCCGGAGACAGGACTATCCTGTCGGCAAGTCTTGGTTTCAGCGTCATTCCGGTTTTGTGAATTTGTTTTCTCGGAATGTCATGAAGTATATTTACTCACTCGTTTCTATGCAAGCAAAGATTATCTTGCAAACCGGCCGTTGCTGAGCTATAACCTTTATCAATAGCTACTTACAGTTTTATACGCCCCATGCGTACCCTTCAAAAAATGAAGGACCGAAAATGAAATACAGCCGAAGTTTCATACCGACGGTAAAGGAAGTGCCGGCCGACGCCGAAATCACGTCTCATCAATTGATGCTCCGGGCCGGCCTGATGCGTAAATTAGCCAGCGGGACCTATACTTATCTTCCCTTAGGCTGGCGGACTCTCTTAAAAATTATGGATATCGTCCGCCGCGAGATGAATCGTGCCGGGGCGCAGGAGCTTTTGATGCCCGCCGTTCAGCCAATGGAGCTTTGGCAAAAGACCGGCAGGGACGTCGATTACGGCCCGACAATGGCGCGGTTCGAGGACCGGCACGGCAGGGAAAACGTGCTGGCGCCGACCGCCGAGGAGGTCATCACATCATTGGCCGCCGGCGAGATAAACTCCTACAAGCAGCTTCCGATGAATCTTTATCAAATCAGCTTTAAGTTCCGTGATGAATTTCGCCCGCGCTTCGGCGTCTTAAGGTCGCGCGAATTTATTATGAAAGACTCCTACAGCTTCCACACAACGCCCGAAAGTCTCGACGAGACTTATAAAATTATGTACGAGACATATTGCCGAATCTTTACTCGCTGCGGCCTGAAATATGTAATCGTCGAGGCCGAGTCGGGCGAGATGGGCGGCTCAGGCTCGCATCAATTCACCGTCCCCTGCGAATCGGGAGAGGACATAATCGTCAGCACCGAAGACGGTTCATACGCCGCTAATATTGAAAAGGCCGCCGTTGACCCGCTGCCAAAAGCCAAAGCCAACTCAGAAGTTGGACCTATGCAGGAGGTTCACACGCCCAACGTCGGCAGTATCGAAGCGGTCTGCGCATTCTTAAAAACCCGACCGCAGGATATGATTAAAACACTGATTTGTTGGACAGCAACAGATATTGAAGTTCATAAAAAGATGAATGAATATGCAGCAACGCATAAAGATGGTTCTAATCAATCTATCAAACGGTCTGTTGCTGCTGCTGGTCCATATGAAATTTTTCCTGTCGTGATTCGAGGCGACCACGAATTGAACTTAGAGAAGCTTAACGTATTATTGGGAAAGCCAGTTGGTTTGGTTGAATACCCGGATATTATTAAAATGATTACCGACGCTGATGTTGGTTTTGCTGGTCCAATGAAGCTTTTAGATAATGTTGATGTTGATAAGTTAATAATCGACCACGCAGTGGCAGCAATGCCCGTTGGTGTAACCGGCGCAAACAAGACCGATTACCATATTAAGAATGTAGTGCCCGGCAGAGATTTCTCCCTCGAAGGCGAAAATGTAATCATCGCCGATATACGTAGCGCGGTCGAAGGCGATACATATAAAGGAAAGAAGTTGCTTTTCAAACGCGGCATCGAAGTTGGACAGGTCTTCAAGCTCGGTACCAAGTACAGCAATAAATTAGGGGCAAAATTTCTCGACGAGGACGGCACCGAAAAACCCTGCATAATGGGCTGTTACGGCATCGGCATCAATCGGATTATGGCATCAGCCATCGAGCTGGGCAACGACAAGGATGGAATCATCTGGCCGGTCAGCATCGCTCCTTTTGAAGTTCTGGTAACCTCGGCGAATCAGGACGATGCCGAGGTCGCCAAAACAGCGGAGAATATTTATAAGCAGTTGCTTGACCGCGGTCTTGACGTGCTGCTGGACGACCGCGAATTACGAGGCGGCGTGAAATTCAAAGACGCCGATTTACTCGGAATACCGCTTAGAGTTACCGTAGGCAAAAAATCACTCGCCGACGGAAAGGTCGAAATAAAGCTGCGCTGCGAAACAAAAAGTGATAAAGTTCCTGTTAAAGAAGTAGTTGAGGCTGTCGCTAAAATCGTCGATTCGCTGAAAGACGAGCTGAATGTGGAACCTTAAGAAGCCCGAGCCGGTAAAGCTGTTCATTGGAATTTTAGCGGCTGATAAGAATTGCCTGCACTCGGCGATTGAGGCGCTGAGGTCCGAGTTTGGCAAGGTTGATTTAATAAGCGATATTTGGCCGTTTACCCAGACTGATTATTATAAAGACCAGACCGGCGAGAATATACTTAGACAATTTGTCGGCATCGAAGGGTTAATCGACCCCGGCAAACTTGCAGAAATCAAGCACAGGACGAACGTACTGGAAAAAGAGCTGGCAGCGCGGTTGAATACTAATTTGCCCAGGCCGGTCAATCTTGACCCGGGTATAATAGAGCCGTCGAAACTGGTTCTGGCCACGACAAAAAATTACGCGCACCGTATATATATCGGCAGCGAAATGTATGCAGAGGTTACTTTGACTTACGAAAAAGGCCTTTGGCAGTCTTTTGAATATACCTATCCTGATTACAAGCAGAGGTGTTATCATGATTTTTTTACCAAAATCAGAACTAAGCTGCTGGAGCAATTAAAACAGTGACACTTACAATCTTGGCAATAACTCTGTTTATTGGCACTTTTGCCCTCTCGTCCATCTTTACCACGGTTGTTCGAGGGCTTGCCGTTAAAGTCGGCTTTATCGCCAGCCCGACAGAAGATAGATATCACCGCACTATCGTACCGCTTGGCGGAGGCATCGCTATCTTTGCCACCATTTTTATAGTTCTTATGGGCGGTATCGCCGTTGTTAAATTTCTTCTTGAGCCGGGCCGGCTCGACTTTCTGGGAGAGTGTGTAACTATTCACGCCACCGGTTTTCTCCAGAAGACGGATAAGCTTATAATTGTTCTACTGGGCCTTCTCATATTACATCTGTGCGGTTTGTGGGACGACAAAATCGGACTCGGTCCTTTTATCAAGCTCGCCGTCCAGTTCGCAGTAGCGCTCGCGCTTGCCATATTCGCTGATATCCGGGTCGAGCTATTTATCACCAACAAAATTATAACTTCCGTCATTTCCGCAATATGGATAGTACTCATAATAAATGCGTTTAACTTCCTTGATAATATGGACGGGCTTTCGGCCGGCATTGCCGTTTTGGTTTCACTGATTTTACTCAACGCCGCTGTTGTCAGCGGCCAGGTTTTTATCGGTGCTCTTGCGGTAGTATTTATTGCGGCTCTTTTGGGTTTCCTCGTATTTAATTATCCACCGGCCCAAATCTTTATGGGCGACGCCGGCTCGATGGTCGTCGGCTGCATTGTCGCTTTGCTCAGCCTTAGGACCACCTACTATCACGAGGCCCGCAGCGGCCAATGGTATGCCATCTTTATGCCGCTGCTTGTTATGGCCGTGCCGCTGTACGACTTTATCTCCGTAACGCTGCTGCGGATATTCCAGGGCAAAAGCCCGTTCGTCGGCGATACACAGCACTTCTCGCATCGTATTAAGAGACGTGGCCTTAGCGAAAGGCAAACCGTTTTGACCCTTTACCTCGCAACGCTTTGCACGGGCCTGGGCGCCACTTTTTTGAACCAGGTTAACTTGAAAGGCGCGATACTAATCTTCCTGCAGACAATTATGATACTGGCCATAGTTGCTATTCTCGAAGCTTTCCCCCGTCGGTATAAAGGCAATGAGAATGACCAGCTCCGAAAATAATACTGTCCCGCGCACACAGAAAAAAAACCGAGTCTTTGATTATTTGTTACTTGCCGTGTGCCTGGCCGTGCTCGCCTGCAGGGCAACCATATCGGAAGGCATCACAAGCGTGCTTTATACCGGAAAGGATATATTTGCCACGGTTACTTACAATGCCGTGCTTTCAGGTATACTCATTCTCTCGGCCCTGGTCTGGCTGGCCGTTAATCTTTGCCGCAAGAGGTTTCAATATCGCTTAACCGGCATCGAGTTTGGTCTGGCTTTGTTCGTCCTCGCAGGATTTTCAGCAATTTCCGCCGCCTCTAATAAACGCCCGGCCATTGCAGATTTTGCCTTTCTGACGGGCGCTCTTTTAATGGCCGTGCTGTTTGTTCAATTGCTCAATTCACCCGCAAAAATAAAACTGGTTCTTTACGTAATCACCGCCCTCGGTGTTATGCAGGCTTATGAATGTACCGACCAGTTCTTTGCCAGTAACGAGATAACTATTGAGCAGTATCAAAACGACCCCAATGGTATGCTCAACAGAATAGGTATTATTCCGGGTACTTATCGCCATATGCTTTTTGAGCACCAGCTCTATTCAAAGGATGTCCGCGGCTACTTTACCACCGGTAATTCCGCCGGCTCTTTCGCGCTGCTGGCACTTGCCGCCGCTGTTGTTTTACTCCTCGAAAAGGCAAAGAATCTAAAGTTAAATCACGAGGAGCTTACCATTTTGATCATCCGTGCCTTTATAACGGCCTTCATTATCTTCGGGCTGCTGCTTACCCATAGTAAAGGTGCTATCGCCGCCGCAATAATTGCCGTGATGATGTTTGTTATACATCGTCTGGCATCAAAGTGGCTGAACTGCTATAAAAGCTTCGTTGTTCTTGCAGGTCTGGTGTTTCTCGTTGCAATTGTTTGCCTGATTATCTGGTATGGCTTAGGGCACGGCCGACTACCGGGCGGCAACTCTATGCTTGTAAGATGGCAATACTGGACCGGCGCTGCCGAGATGTATAGGGACCAGCCTTTAACAGGCGTCGGTGGAGCAAACTTCGCCGATTTTTATCCCCATTATAAAAACCACGCGGCGCCAGAAACCGTTAAAGACCCGCACAACTTTCTTCTAAGCTTCCTTTCACAATACGGCCCATTCGGCCTGCTTGGTTTCATCGCTGCCTTCCTTATACCTGCAGGATGGATGATTTTTGCCCGAAAGAAGCCAACTAACGCCGAAAGCCCGAGCGCTGCACAAAAAACCAGGAACCTTATGCCGGCCTTTCTGCTAATAATCGCTCCGGTCTTGTTGATTGTTCGACCAATGGTGCTGCCCAGTAATCTTGGGGGAGATATAACCATTGTGCTTTGGGCTATCTCATTCCTTTTTATTATTCCTGTAGTTATTTTCTCTGTCGCTTTCCTGCTTCTCTCACTCAAAGGCGATAAAGCCATGCCGAGTACCACCAGTAAGGCAATTCTTTTCTACGGCCTTATTAGTGTACTAATTCACAACTGTGTGGATTTTGCAATTTTTGAACCGGGAGTGATGACGGCTTTTTGGGCCATAGCAGCCTGCTTAATCGCTCTCGATTCTCTCGATACGCACCGAGCCCCAAAGCTTATCAAAGTCGGGTCCCCTTTAAGGATAATAGGCTTGATACTAATCGCGGCATCGATATGGGCCTGCCTGAGTTATGCTGTTATTCCAGCCGTCAGGAGTACCGCTAAGATTGACCGGGCCCAAAAAGAACTACAAACCGCTGCCAACCAGGCTAAAACCAACCCTGTTAGCGCATCGACCGTAATGGCTGATGCTTTCCGCGAGGCGCACAATCTGCTGGATGCTGCTGCGCAGCTCGACCCCCACAGTCCCAAGCCATGTTCTCTGGACACCAAAATATATATACAGCAATTCTGGCAGGCGCAGACTAAACGGCCGGAGTTGCTCCTGCTGGCTGAGCAGCGAATGCTAACTACAATTGCTCGAAACGAAGCTGATTTTAAGAATTTTCAAAACCTCACGGAAGTTTACCGTCTTCTGGCGACAAACACAGACGCTCCGGATAATCAGGCCTGGCTTCAAAAGGCTTACGATTCGGCCTGGAAGGCCGTCGAGAGGTATCCAGGTAACAGCACGCTCAGAATCGTACTTGCACATCTGGCCAAGCAGCTCGGTGAAACGGCCATTGCCGTTGAGCAGTACCAAATGGCTATCCAAATCGAGCAGGCTTATCGCCATCAGTTCCGGCAAATGTATCCGGGCCGTGAGATGTTCAGCCGAATGGGTGAAGGTATATACCAATGGGTCAAAAAGCGTATAAGTGAACTTCAGGATTCAACCAGCCTGGAATAAGCTGTAAAATAGCATAGTCTCGGCATTAGCGAATTTTTAGGGTGGCAAGTGCGAACGCCGCAAAGGCGGCGGCAAGAAGCCAGAATCTTACGACCACCTGCGGCTCGCTCCAGCCGGCTAAGTGGAAATGATGGTGAATCGGGGCGCATCTGAAAATACGCCTGCCCCCAGTGTATTTGTAAAAGCCAACCTGAAGAACTACGCTGCCGAGCTCCATCACGAAGACCCCGCCTATAATTAAAAGTAAAATTTCGTTTCTCGTCACCAGCGCGCCGTAACCCATTGCCGCTCCGAGCGGCAGCGAGCCGACGTCACCCATAAAAACCTGCGCAGGATGACAGTTGAACCACAAAAAGCCCAGCGTGCCGCCTAATATGGCTGAGTAAAAAATGCAAAGCTCGCCCGCCTGCGGTATATGCGGCAGCAGCAGATAACTTGCCCATGTCACCGGGCTTGTTCGCGCCATTGTCTCCGATGCGACATAGCACAGCACGATAAGCACCACACTCACGATGGCTACACACCCGGTCGCCAGGCCGTCCATTCCGTCGGTAAGGTTCACGGCATTGCTCGTAGCCGATATATATAAAATAGCGAGTGTAACAAACGCCCAGTTGGCCAGCGGCAGGCCGTGCTTATAAAACGGCACCCAGAATAATTTTCCGTCCTGAATATTCGTGAAGTCCCAGTACAAAAAAGAGGCGATGAGCACCGCGCCGCCGAACTGAAAAACCAGTTTCTCCCACGGCCTTAGGCCGTGACGGGTCCGGTGGCGAATCTTGCTTGTCAGTTTTAGCCAGTCATCCACGGCCCCAAGGCAGCCGTACCATACGAGCAGGAAGATGGCCTTCTGGACAAATGGGTTGTTGAGTTTGGCCCAGAAGAATGTGCCGGCAAAGATTGACAGCAAAATTATAAGGCCGCCCATTGTGGGTGTGTTGGCCCGTTCTCTCATAAGCTCGTTCAGTGCCGCGTGATGAAACTCGGGCAAATCACCGATTTTCTTTCGCATCAGCCAGCGGATAATTTTAGGGCCGACCAGCAGCGCAATAAGCAGGCTTGTCAACGCGGCCATTATGCAGCGGAACATCACGTCCTGATAGGCATAAAAGCCGAGCCTGTGAGTTATAACGTCACGCAATGACCATAAAATGTGGTATATCAATTTTAACCCGGAACTTGGAATTAACTAAAAAGCTAAAAAGTAAACAACAATTTTCAGGAAAAAAGTTTCTTCAGTTTCTCAACTGCTCTCTCCAGTTTACAACCGCGCGAGCCTTTTACCAATATTATATCGCCGGGCCTTATGAATTTTCTCAACTCGTCGCAGAGTAAAGCAGTATCGTCGAAGCAGGCGGTTTCTGGATTGTGAGCTGCTGTCTTTTTCGCAGCCTCGGTGGTGATTTTTGCGAACTCGCCCGCCGCCAGCAGCAGTTCGACTCCTGCTGCTGCAATCGCTTCGCCGAGTTTTTTGTGCAGTTGCTCACTTTGGTCACCGAGTTCCAGCATATCGCCGCAGATAAAAACGGCCCTGCCTTTATCTGCCAAGTTTATTTTAGCAAGGCACTCAAGTGCGTTTCTCATTGAGCCCGGATTTGCGTTATAGCAGTCGTCCAGTATGAACAAGGGCCCCGCTTTTATCACCTGCAGCCGGCCGTCGACCGGCTGAATTGTTTGCATCGCTTCGGCAAAATCCCGAATCGAGATACCCAGCTTATGACACACGGCCCATGCGGCGAGTGCGTTTTGCAGATTGCCAACACCCGGAAGTGGTACCGTGACTTCTGTTTCTTCAATTGTAAAACTTCCTGCAAAGGCTGTAACTTTAACATTCTCAGCCCGGTAATCACAGCTCGCTGCTGTGCCGAAAGTATGGGATTGCAGCCCCTTTTTCCTGCAAAATTCAATCAACTCCGGTATGTCGCCGTTAATTATCAATGTGCCTTTTTCCCTGAGGCCGAGCGCGATAGAAACTTTTTCTTTGATTATGGCCTGGAGATTTCCGAAACCTGCCAGGTGGGCCGGCTGCACATTGGTTATTAAAGCAATGTCGGGTTGAGCTATTTTACTCAGGTGGGCGATTTCGCCCGGATGATTGCTGCCTAACTCCGCGATAACTATTTGGCAGTCGGCTTCGGTTCCCAGAAGCGTAAGCGGCACGCCAATATCGGTATTGAAACTCTTCGGTGCCTGATGGCAGTTGAAATGGTTCTTAAGGACGTGATATATCATTTCCCGCGTTGTGGTTTTGCCTGCCGAGCCGGTAATAGCCGCGACCTTGAAATTCTCTGACTTTCGGTACTCTTTTGCAAATTCGCCGAGCGCCTTGATTGTATCGGCAACCTGCAGAATGGGCCGGCCTTGATAATTGCCCTCTTTACTTACCACGGCACAGGCCGCACCATTCGAAAAGGCCTTATCGATGTAGTCGTGCCCGTCGAAGTTGCTGCCCTTGATAGCAAAGAAACAATCGCCCGGCCTGGTCGTTCGCGAATCCGTACTTACGCCGGCAATCGTGCCGTCGCTGTGCGCAGTCGGCTTCGCGCCAATAATTAGAGCTAATTTTTCAATCGAATACTCTTTCATTGCTTGAGATTAACCTTTTGCAAACATTCTTCAGCAACCTTTCGGTCACTGAATTCTATCTTTTTACTGCCGATGATTTGGTATTTTTCGTGCCCCTTGCCGGCTATCAGTACAATGTCGTCTTTATCAGCGTTTTTTATGGCCAATTCGATGGCCTTTCTTCTGTCAGCCTCTATCGTAATGGGGGTGCCTCGTGAAAAGCCGGCAACAATTTCATTTATAATGTCCTCCGGCTTTTCAGTTCTCGGATTGTCGCTGGTAACGATTATCGAATCGGCTAATTGTTCCGCGACTTTTGCCATCCTCGGCCGTTTGCTTCGGTCTCTGTCACCGCCGCAGCCAAAAACAATCGTTAGTTTTCCCCTGCACAAAGGCTTCAGCGTCGCCAATACATTCTTCAAGGCGTCGTCGGTGTGCGCGTAATCGATAAATATATGGAATCTCTGGCCGCACTCAACGCGCTCTAATCGGCCCAGCACCACATCAAACCTGCCAAGCCCTGCCGCTACGCTTTGCAAATCGAATCCCACGGCCAAACATAATCCCGTGGCCGCAAGATGATTACTAACATTATGCCGGCCGGGCAGGGCGGTCTTAATTTTTTGTTTTTGTCCCTTGTATTCCAAAACAAAAACCGTCCCCGATATATCCATCGACTCAATGCGAGCGTTTATGTCTGATTTTTCATCGAGGGCATACCAGAGAATGTTGGCCTTTGTATTACGAGCGATTTGTATTGCCTGCGGCGATTGTTTATTCAACACCGCGGTCGAATCGGCGGATAATGCCTGAAAAAGTTTCATTTTCGCTGCAAGATAATCATCCATTGTCTGGTGGTAGTCAAGATGCTCCCCGGATAAATTGGTAAATGCCGCGGCCTTAAATTCCACACCTGCCAGGCGCTTCTGCGCAAGCGCGTGACTGCTTGCCTCAATCATCATATACTTCGACCTGCTGTCAAGCATTTCACGCGACATCCGGGCGATAATCCCCGCGTCCGGCGTGGTCATATTCGCCTCGATGCTTGAAGAGCCGGTCTCGTAAACGACTGTTCCAATCAGTCCGCACTTCTGCCCGGCCTGCTCTATCACCGAGCGCACCAAAAATGCAACGGTCGTCTTGCCGTTTGTGCCCGTAACGGCCAGGTTGGTTAGTTTTGCCGAGGGATTGCCCCGGCTTGCCTGGGCGAGCAGGCCGTAAGCCCGGGCGGAATCCTCAACTGCTATTATCCTGCACTTTGCATCTGAGGTTTCGTATCCGCTTTGAGAGTTTTGGACCACAACGTATTCGGCCCCGTTGATAGCTGCATCATTTATAAAGTCGTGCCCGTCGAGAGTGCTTCCCTTTATCGCAACAAAAATATCTCCCTTCTTTACAAGGCGTGAATCGGCGCAAATCCGCCGTCCGACTTGCGTACTCTGCGGAGTTACAAGCTCCAAAAGTTTACTTAGATTCATATCACTGCCCGATTTATACAACTTTCTCACCATTCTAACCTGGCATAACAATAATGCAACTTTCTACTATATAACGCGTTTACAAGCCGCCCTCAGACTGGAAAATGATTGCATCGTCGGGCTTTTTTCATTAAAATAATCGCAGGTAGATGAAAATATTCAGGAAAGGAATTTAGCAATGCGGACTTGTCTTCTTATTTGTGTGACTTTTATTCTACTAATGGTCTATCCGGCCGCGGCCGAGACTGAAACCGAGTACTTCGCGGTTTTTATGGCGGGCCAAAAGGCGGGCCATACGGCTATAACACGGCAAGTATCCGGCGACAAAGTTACTACCATCCAGAGTGTTACGTTAACGATGAGTCGGGCCACTATACCTCTCTCAATCAATATGATTGAGACTGCCATCGAAACAATCCAAGGCAAACCTCTGGGATTTGAGGTCATTCAGGACCTCGCCGCTATGACGACGAAGACTCAGGGGACGATAGACAAGCAGGGAGCCATACAGCTAACAACAACCTCAATGGGTATGGTAGAAAAAAACACAATGCAATGGCCCCAGGGGGCTATGATGAGTGAGGCTCTGCGGCTGTTTCACTTAAAAAAGGGCTTAAAGGAGGGAGACACCTTTACCGTTAAAGTCTTTAGTCCCAGCATGCTCTCCGCCATCGATACGGAAATACGCGTCGGCCCAAAGAAAAACGTGGATTTGCTTGGGCGCGTTGTCCCGCTGACAGAGATAACCAGCGCTATGAAATCCTCCACCGGCGATATGCTTAGTTTCAGTACCAGCTATGTGGATGACGAGCTCAAAGAGCAAAAAATCATAACGCCCGTAGCAGGTATAAAAGTCGAAATGGTTGCCTGTGCCAAAGACTTTGCGTTAAGTCCCAGCGACCCCGTCGATTTCATAAATCAGACATTTATACCCTCACCTGTCTCGCTGGCCGATGCCAAATCCGCAAAGTCGATAACCTATCACATCGTCCCGAAAAATAATAATAAGCTGCAGATTCAACCAAATGCCAATCAAACCGCCCGGGCCGACGGAAAGGGTGGGGTAATCCTGACGGTTTGCCCCGTTACGCCGCCAAGTGGTGTCGCTTTTCCTTATAAAGGAAAAAATAAACGCGCGCTGGAGGCACTGAAGCCGTCAAGATTCCTGCAAAGCAAAGATGAACGGATTGCAGCACTTGCACGACTTGCCGTCGGCAAAACAAAAGATGCGGCCCAGGCCGCGAAAAAGATTGAGACCTTTGTTGGCAGTTATATTGATGAAATGAGTCTGTCGGTCGGTTATGCCTCCGCCGCGGAGGTTGCCGCCAGCAAAAAAGGCGATTGCACTGAGCATGCCGTGCTTACCGCCGCGATGTGCCGGGCCGTCGGAATCCCCGCCGAGGTTGTTATGGGGGTTATGTATGTTGAGCAGTTCGCCGGCCTTGCAAATATCTTCGGCGGACACGCCTGGACGCAGGTATATTTGGGCGACAAATGGGTCGGCCTGGATGCTACACGCGCGCCGAATGGCTATGATGCAAGGCACATTGCGCTGGCCAGCGGCAACGGTAATCTTGAAAGCTTTCTCGAGCTGCTCTCAACTATTGGCAATTTTAAAATCAGCGACATTAAAATAAAAAAATAGCAGCAGCTTCCCGCAAAACTACTTCAGCTTCACTCCAATTTCTGGATCTAATCCTTTCATAGTCGTAACATTGTGCAAAATAAGGTTTTATGACGACTCGTTTGTCCTTATAAACAATTGTTTGCATATTTCAATTAAAAAGTCCACAAATTTTTTGCATTGAGTAAATCATGGAGTATAATTTAGTTATATGGGGGATAGTCACTAACTACATTGATAAGGAGGACGAAAATGAGACCGAGGAGACTTATCAGCGTAGTTTTTCTTGCCGGATTCTTTGCCTTTCAGGTTGGAACAACCTCAGGTTTGGGTTGGATTGGCGGTGAATTCTGCACAGGGCCGTGGTACATAGAACCGGACGAACCCACAACTACAGATGTAATTAATTTCTCCGGGCCGTTGAACCAAACATATTCGAATGGTTGTTATGCTGAAGGGGCGGCTGGGGGTTCGCCCACCATCAGCATTAACCATTCCTCCAAAACCGTGGAGCTTTGGTTTCAGCCTCCACCACCGGATGTGTGCCTGACTTTGTGGAACCCGGTCTGTGGGCTTGGGGGCGACTTTGGACCGCTGGAGGAAGGACAATGGCTCTTTTATTGTGATAATCCAATTGCTTACTTCTCTTTACCGTTCTATGTTGCACCTGAGGCGGCATTATTACTTTTGGAACCGAACGGAGGTGAAAGCTTCGCGTCCGGTACGCAGCAGACGATTCACTGGGAAACCCAAGGCACTGTCTCAGAGGTATTGGTCGAATACTCGACAAATAATGGTCAGGCCTGGGACGCTGTTTCGCCGCCCAATGTGGGTAATAGCGGCACGTACCAATGGCTGGTTCCTGATGCAAATTCTACACAGTGTCTTGTTCGCGTCAGTGATGCCAACGACCCAGATGTTAATGACACCAGTGACGGGCAATTTACTATATTTATATGTCAGCGGTCACTTGCCGGCGATTTAAACGGTGATTGCTATGTTGACTTCAAAGATTTGGCTGTTGCCTTTGCCGAATGGCTGACTTGTGGCAATCCGTATGACCCTGACTGTTTTTAGTAAGCTGCAGAACTGAGTTCGACAAAAACAAACAAAAAGCCCGTATCCTTCTCTGACGTTATATATAGTGTTTTCGCTATCGCTGTTTAATCGAATCGGACATCGGTAAGCACGAGCTCAACGTTGCTGCTGCCTTTATAATTGTTTATCTTTGGCTCGTATGCGACGTCGAAGAAATCCCTTTCTAAAAGCTGTTTTTCCAGCTCACCCATCCGGAAGCCGATACAGCGAACCGCGCCTTTCTGGCCCGAGCCGACCGCTTCGCTTTGCGGCAGTGAACCTTCATCACTTATCGAAAGCTGCAGGTGTTCACCTCTTTGTCCGACCCTCCTCGGCGGCGAAATCAGATGCACGCCCTTCGTTGCAAAAACTGGTGCGGGATTACCCCGGCCGAACGGCGCCAGTAATTGCAGTTCCTGCACAACCCGATGGCTCAATTCTCCCATGCTCGTAAGAGCATCGATTGAAAGCCTGCCGAGAGTATCTTCTTCGCTCGGATTGTTGCGGACGTATTCCTCGAAGGCCGCTGCAAACCGCTCAATCTTCTCACGCTCAATGCGAACACCGGCAGCGGCGCTGTGCCCGCCGAAACGAACCAGCTCCCGTGAGCAGGACTCAAGGGCCTTGAACAAATCGAAGCCCGGAATCGACCGCCCTGAGCCCTTGGCAATATCATCACCGTTATTCAGCAAAATTGTCGGCTTGCCGAATCTATCGGCTATCCTTGAGGCCACAATCCCTATTACGCCGATGTGCCAGTCCGGATGTGCCAGAATGATACTCTTTTGCTTCGGCCGGTCCAGCCCTCCGGCAGTTATCATCTCGCGGACCTGCTTGAGAATCTTGCTTTCGCACTGCCTGCGTTTTCTGTTCTGCTCGTTTAGATACTGTGCGATTTCTCCGCTTTGCATTTCATTATTACTGGTCAGAAGCTCCACGGCCAAACGGGCATGCCCCATTCGCCCGGCCGCGTTCAGAACCGGCGCCACACGGAATCCTATCTCATAGCTGCCGAGCTGCTCGTTTTTAAGAGACAGCGATTCAATCAGCGACTGAAATCCGCACAATGTACAGTCCCCGGCAGCCTTTAGCCCGTAGCTGGTTATAATCCTGTTCTCGCCGTCTAATTCCACGACGTCCGCGATAGTACCTATCGCGGTCAGCACCGTCGCATCGAGCAGGAACTGTCGCAGGTCGGGTGCAAGTTGGCCGTTTGTTCTTGACCGGTTGGCCAGACCCCAGCCAAGCTTGAAAGCCACCATCACACCCGCGGAATGAGGATTCTCGTAACTCTCCTCAAGCAACGGATGAACTATAGCAGCCGCCTTAGGCAGTTTTGCCCCCAGCCGATGGTGGTCGGTGATTATCAAATCAAGCCCCAACTCGCCGGCCCGCTGTGCTGCTTCCAGTGAGCTGATTCCGCAGTCGACCGTGATTATTACGTCAGTACCATCGCGTGCAAGCTGCTCAACGGCCTCACAGTTAAGGCCATATCCTTCCTCAATCCGGTGTGGGATATAATAATCCACTTTCGCATTCAGCAACCTCAGAATGTACCACAAAATGGCAACGCCGGTGATGCCGTCAACGTCATAATCCCCATAAATTGTAAGCCTTTCGCCCTTTCGAATCGCCTGTTCAATTCGTTCGACAGCCTCTTTCAGACCCGGCATTTGTTCAGGCTCGATTAGACCGCCCAGGCTGGGCCGCAAGAACGACGTGCCCTCCTCGCTTGTCTGTATCCCCCGATTTATTAAAACCTGCGCACATAACGGCGAAAGCCTCAACTTTCGCGCCAGCTCACCCGCGTGGCTGTTAGCAGGCCTTATTAGCCAGTCCATTTTTTGCCTCCGTGCAGGAATCCGCACTTGTCCCTGAATCCTCCGAGAAATCTCGTCTTAGTTATCCGGAAATACTACGCTAAAACCCCCCTCTCGTCAAGCCTAAAACGCTTACCGGCTCTTCACGCTCTCATATATAAGCCGCCGTTTACCGCTATATACTCGCCCGTTATGAACCCGGCCGCCTCGCTGGCTAAAAATAATATTACCTTCGCAATATCCTCTGCCGTCCCGTTTCTGCCCAGAGGCGTTTGCTGCGCCACCCGTTTTTTTCTTTCAGGCGTACTGAACCGCTCGTGAAACCGCGTCTCAATCAGTCCCGGCAGAACGCTGTTGACCCGGATGCCGTATTTGCCGAACTCCTTAGCCATAGCGATAGTCATTGTCGCGACCGCGGCCTTGGCCGCGCCGTAAATACCCGAGCCGATACTGCCGCCGTGGTGACCTGCGATGGAACCGATATTTACGATATTACCCTTACTCTCTTTGAGATAACGTATTGCGGACCGCGTTGCTAAAAAAGCGCTTCGGGTATTCGTCGCGAAAACGTCCTCGAAAAATTCCAGAGTCGCGGTCTCTATCGGCATCCTGCCGATAAGCGTTCCCGCGTTATTCACCAGCACGTCAATCCCGCCTGCCGTCTCGGCGAACCGGCTCACCATTTCCTCGACCTGCTTCTCGTCACGCATATCCGCGCAAAGAAGACAGCCGTCGCTGCACTTTTTAACTTCGGCCAGCGTCTGCTCGCCCCCTTGTTTGGTTTGAAAGTAATGCACGCCGACGTAACAGCCTTGCTTTGCGAATATCTTTGCCGTTGCCGCGCCGATACCGCTGCTCGAACCGGTCACTAAAACTTTCTTGCCCTTCAGGTCTTCGTAAGTCATATTTTGTTATATCATAACCTGCGGTAAAACCGCAGGCTAAATATTATTTGACCTTGAATTTTACCCATGATTAATTCCAACTCACGATTCACTTGAAATTGTGGTTTTGAACGTATTTTATTCTTTGCTCTAAGGTTGCTTGGTCAAAACAAAACCTTTTATCATATCCCCTCGTCCATAGCTTCCCGTTGTGCCCCATAGCTTTCAGCGCAAGCCGGGCAGCTTTTTTGTAATAGGCTGTTATTTTACTTATAGGCTTATTTATATACTCCGCGACAAGGTGCACATGATTTGACGTTGCAGTAAGCGCAAATATACGCTGACCTTGTAAAGCCGCTTCTTCAATAATTGCTTTACGCACCGCTTGCTGTTGGGTTTTTGATAGTTTGATTGCTTTCTGTGATTTTAATTTTTTGTTCGATTGTAGTAAGTTTTCGTTCTTGGGGTAAATCTTCCCTTTCTTTACATATCCGCGCTTATCACCTTGTAGCCACGTACCATATGTTGTCCAGGTAATCATATAACCTAATGTCTTCGCCATAAATATTGCTTTATATTTAGCCCCGGGTTTCACCCGGGGTTTATTTCTAAACTCACAAATGCTTGTGGTAACGTATCGAGCAGGTCGCGCGCAATCAGACTGACTTGTCCTAATTCTTTCACAGCGATATCACCGGCAAGCCCGTGAACGTGCACACCCAGAACCGAGGCGTCGAAATTACTCAGTCCCTGCCCGCACAAGGCTGCGATTACGCCTGTCAGAACGTCTCCCGAACCTGCCGTCGCCATACCGGGATTGCCGGTTGTGTTGACGTACAGTTTTTGACCGTCGGTTACGACCGTGCCGGCACCCTTCAAAACCACGACCGAATTACTCTCGGTCGCCAGTCGGCCTGCCTGCTCCGTTCGCTCGTCCGGCATCTTCTCCCTGAAAAGTCCCTGCCATAGCCGTCTCAATTCACCTGGGTGCGGCGTCAGTATCACCGAGGCCTTTACTGTTTTTACCCAGTCCTTGATTTTTGCAAGATTGTTTAGGCCGTCGGCGTCTATTATCAAACGCAGTCCTTCGCGTCTGAGCAGCTCCTCCAGCACTCCCCGCGGACCCGCCGCAACACACACCCCGGGGCCAAAGGCCAGCACATCATTATCCTCCGCCGCAGCCAGCACAGCCCGTACCGCCCTGGCTGCAATCCGCCCCTTGTTATCACTGGGCAGCGGTATGGTTGTAAAAGATGGCTCGATTCCCGCGACAATAGGCAGGATAACATCCGGAACCGCGACTCTTACTAATCCCGCTCCCGCGCGAAGGGCGGCCGTACCGGCCAGCGCCGCCGCGCCGCTCATACCAACGCTGCAGGCAATTATGCAAACCCTGCCGAAATCGCCCTTGTGCGCCTCGGCCACTCTTGGTTTTAGTTTCGGGATATTTTCTATTATCTGCATGACAACTCGTTTCGTGCAATATATTACAAATGGTATATGATATGGTCAATAAAAGATTTGACAGACAGACAAAAAGGTTTATAATGAGGATGTAAAGTGAAGATTTTATTGGGCGGCAGCAGTGAAGGAATCCGCCGGTTTTTTTAGAGATTAAAATCTATGAGTGAAATTATATTTATCGTTGAAAATTCTGATGAAGGTGGTTACACCGCTAAAGCTCTCGGCCACTCTATCCATACCGAAGGCGAAACATTAGACGAGTTAAAGGAAAATGTCAAAGATGCGATAAAATGCCACTTTGATGACAATGAAATTCCCCATATTGTGCGCTTACACATAGTAAAAGATGAAGTAATAGCAATATGAAACTTCCACGGGAAATTAGCGGCGTAGAACTCGCTAAACTTCTCAAAAAATACGGCTACGAAATAACCCGCCAAACCGGCAGTCACATACGGCTTACCACTACCCAGAAAGGCGAGCACCACATCACTATCCCCGCCCATAAGCATCTTAAAATAGGCACATTGAGCAGTATCCTGAGCGATATCGCCGCCCATTTCAAAATAAACAAAACCGACTTAATCAAAGAATTATTCTAATTGAAAAGTCATGAAAGACGCTGTACGAAAAGGCAAGAAGACTCGGGAATTTCTTATACAGAAATGAACTGTCTGCTTTTCTCGATTTATGCAGACTGTATAATCATTGTTCGGCATATCCGCATAAATGGATCAATGTCAGAACAGATATATAGACTCGAAGGTTAATAGTATGGACAAGGATGAAGCCCTAAAGTTACTACGAGGTGGGCTAAAAGGTGTGAGGTCGTGGAATGACTGGCGTCAGAACAATCCTGGAATCGATCCGCCAATGATTTTCCAGGTCAACCTGAATAAATCGGACTTGGCCCATGCAAATCTCAGTCATGCAAAGTTCCCTCATTGTAAACTAATGGGAGCAAACCTCAAAGGAGCGGATCTCTCATATGCTGATCTTAGTGTTGTTGGGTTCCGTGATGCAGATCTAAGCGATGCAGATTTACATTATGCCAACCTCAGTCGAGCCCACCTGCTCTACACAAACCTAAGCCGAACCGATCTCACTGGTGCAAATCTCGTTGAAGCGATTCTGGATAACGCAAATTTACAGGACGCAATCCTAAAGGCAGCCGATCTGACTTGCGTTCCCCTTAAAAATGCAAGGCTTTGTGGTGCTAACCTATGGGGAGCTCGATTCAGTGAGCTACTGGTTGAGGGAATTGGAACTGGGCGTGTCTACGACGTACTTGAGAACACGGATTTTACAAATGCCGAGATAGGATTAACGACTTTTATGGACTGCGATCTATCAACCTGCAAAGGTCTCGATACAGTCCGACACAATGGGACATCCTTTCTGGATGTCTCAACCCTACTGAGGTCAGGGAAGCAAGTTCCCAAAGCCTTTCTTCGTGGGTGTGGCATCACAGAGATGCTAATTGAATACTTGCCCTCGATTATAGGCCAATCCTTGGAATTCTACTCATGTTTTATTAGTTACAGCCATGAGGACAAGTTGTTTGCTCTCCGTTTATATGATGTTCTCCAAAGCCGTGGTATCCGTTGCTGGCTGGATGAGCATCAACTTCTTCCTGGCCAGGATATCTACGAGGAAATCAACCGTGGTATTCGACTATGGGATAAGGTCCTTCTTTGTTGCTCGAAGGCATCCTTGACAAGTTGGTGGGTTGAAAAAGAGATCAAGACAGCCTTTGACAAGGAGAGGATGTTAAGTAAGCAAAAGGATGGACAGAGAGTACGCTGCTTAATTCCGTTAGATCTCGACAAATACCTTTTCGATTGCTGGGAAAGCGGACTGAAGACGTCAATCACAGACCGCATTGCTGCCAAATTCAAAGGATGGGATAAGGACAATGCTATCTTCGAGCAAGAGTTTGAGAAGTTGATGAAAGCACTCCGGACTGACGAAGGAAGAGAGTTGCCGCCGGTGAGCAAACTATAGATAATAGGAACATCAAGAGCCGAACAAAGGGTTTCAAGGGGCAGCCCGGTAGGGCTGTCCCTGAACCGGAGCGTTAGCGGCTTTGTCAAAAATGTGAGATAGGGATAATATCGCACCTGTCTATCGGCGGGTTGTTAGTCTTTGGTTTTGAGTATGAAGTGTTGCGTAATTGTCATTTCGACCGAAGTCCCGATAAGTCGGGACTTCGGTCGAAATGACACAAAAAGGGCTTTCTCACTCACTTGCTTCCGGATTTATATGATTCTATTTTTTGGTTTATCAACGCCGCGATGAAACCCGCCGAGAAGCCGTTATCAATATTCACTACCGCCACCCCGGCCGCACAGCTATTAAGCATCGTCAAGAGCGCCGAGAGCCCCTCGAAGCTCGCCCCGTACCCGACACTCGTCGGGACCGCAATCACCGGACAGCTTACCAATCCGCCGACTACGCTTGCCAGCGCACCTTCCATCCCGGCAACCACAACTATCACGTTCGCTTGCTGCAGTTTTTCGGTATGACCGAGCAGCCGGTGCAGCCCCGCGACCCCGACGTCACAGATAAGTTCCGTACGCTGCCCCATAATCTCGGCCGTAACCTTCGCCTCGGTCGCGACCGGAATATCAGCCGTCCCCGCCGTAACAATTGGGATGGCGCCGGCCGAAAGCTCTATTGGCTTTTGCTCGACCACTATCGCCTTGGCGGTTTTATCGTAGCGGGCCTTCGGATGTTTGCCGGTTCTTTCAAGCTCATCGAACACATCCGGCTCGGCGCGTGTGGCAAGGATATTATTACCTTTGGCCGCGAGTCTTTCGATGATTTGGACTATCTGTTCGGACGTTTTGCCCGGGCAGTATATCACCTCCGGAAAGCCGCAGCGGATTTGGCGATGGTGGTCGATCGTCGCAAAGCCGAGCTGCTCGAACGGAAGATGCCGCAGCCGTTCTATCGCCTCATCGACGTTTAACCGGCCCTGTTTAACCTCCTCGAGAAGCGCCTTTAATTGTTCAGTTTCCATTTATTCAGCCCCTTGCCTTCGGTTCCAGAGTCATATCCGCAAACTGCCCTGCCTTGAACTTGTAATATGCCAAAGAAGCTACCATAACCGCGTTGTCGGTGCAATAAGGTTTCGGTGCCACAAGCAGCTTTCTGCTTCGTCCTGAGCCTGTCGAAGGGCCCGTTTCCTCGCACATTTGCTCGAGCGCCTTTCGCAGCAATGTATTAGCTGCAACTCCCCCGCCTAACAAAACTGTCTTCGCTCCGAGCTTATCCGCAGCCAATTCCGTCTTAGCCACCAGCACGTCTATCACCGCCGCCTGGAACGATGCTGCTATGTCCGCGATTTCCTGTTCGCTCATAAATGGCACTTTATCCTGCCCCTTCATATCCTGCCCGTGGCAGTAGTACAAAACCGCCGTCTTGATTCCGCTGAACGAAAAATCCAGCGACCCCGCTTCAAGCATCGAGCGCGGAAATTCTATCGCCTTCGGATTACCTTTTTCTGCCGCCTTTTCAATGCTCGGCCCACCAGGATAAGGCAGGTGCAGAATCGTCGCAACCTTATCGAACGCCTCACCCGCCGCATCGTCGATTGTCGCTCCTAACAGCTTCACATCCAGCGGCGTGCTGCACTCATAAAGGCTCGTATGCCCGCCCGAGACAACCAGCGCCACCGCAGGCAGGTCTAATTTGTCTTGAGATATCATTGCCGACTGCAAATGGGCGTGGAGATGATTGACTGCGATGAGCGGCTTTTTCCACACCATTGCCAATGTCTTCGCCGCCGTTACGCCTATAATTAATGCCACCACCAGCCCCGGCCGGTCGGCAACCGCGACCGCGTCTATATCATTTTTCTCGAGCCCTGCCTGTTTCATCGCCTCTGAGAGGACCGGGTATAGTTTTTCGATATGCGCACGCGAGGCAATCTCGGGCACAACACCGCCGTATTTTTCGTGAAGCTCTGCCTGCGATGCTATAACTGAGGATTTAATGACTCGCCCGTCCGCCACCACCGCCGCCGCCGTCTCGTCACAGCTCGTCTCGATACCCAATATATTTACCTCTTTATCCATTTATAGAGTCTCTATTGTAATTGCTTTGGTATTAATTCTTATTGATTTTACACAAATCCGCACCCGCGATAAAGGTTTTTCATTTTCTTGTCATTGCAAGTCAACGCCTATCCTGTGCGGTAGTCGAAGGATACGAGACATGAGGGGATTGGTGTATTTCACCATTTACCAATAACCAGTTACAAATTCAGCGTGAGTCCAGGGCGAGTTTCAGTACATCGTTCGCTCTTTTGACGAATTGAAAATCAAGGCCTTTCTTGGCCTCTTTGGGGACTTCGGTCATATCTTTTCGATTTCGTGCGGGCAGTACAACAATTTTTATCCCGGCCCGCTTTGCAGCCAGGATTTTTTCCTTCAGGCCCCCTACCGGCAGGACCAGGCCGCGAAGGGTTATCTCGCCGGTCATCGCGACGTCCGGCCGAACGGATTTGTTGGTAAGCAGCGAAACCAGAGAGGTAAACATTGTGACCCCGGCACTCGGGCCGTCTTTCGGAACGGCTCCAGCCGGGACATGGATATGGTAATCATACTTGCCGATTTCATCGGCCCGGAGTTTTAGCTTCTCGGCATTTGCCTTCACAATCGAGAAGGCGGCTTGTGCGCTCTCCTTCATCACATCACCTATATGGCCGGTGAGCGTAAGATTTCCCTTGCCGGGCATCATCGCCGACTCGATAAACAGCACCTCACCTCCGACCGGCGTAAAGGCAAGGCCCGTTGCGACGCCCGGCATAGCGGTCCGAAGGGCAAGCTCGGACTCGAATCTCTGCGGACCGAGTATTTTCGCAAGGTTCCTTTTGCCGACGGTAGCGCTCCTTTTTGTTCCTTTTGCGATTTGGGTACCGACGGCCCGGCAGATGGAGGCTATATTTCTCTCGAGGTTCCGCACGCCGGCCTCGCGAGTATAGCTGTTAATAATTGCAAGAATCGCCTCATCCTTTAGAGTCAGTTTACTTTTATTCAGGCCGTGCTCTTTTAGCTGACGCGGGACTAAGTACTTTTTGGCGATATTTAGTTTCTCGTGCTCTGTATAGCCGGGCAGCTCTATGATTTCCATTCTATCCAGAAGGGCCGGCGGAACCGGCTCGGTATAGTTTGCGGTACCGATGAACAAGACGCTCGACAAATCAAACGGCTGGTCGAGGTAATGGTCGGTGAAGCTGAAGTTCTGTTCAGGGTCGAGCACCTCAAGAAGCGCGCTGGCCGGGTCGCCCCTGAAATCGGCGCCGATTTTATCGAGCTCATCGAGCATAAAGACGGGATTATTATTCTTGCATTTTCTAAGTTCCTGTAGAATTCTGCCCGGTAAGGCGCCGATATACGTCCTTCGGTGGCCGCGAATTTCGGCCTCATCTCTGATACCGCCAAGTGAGATTCTGACGAATTTCCTGCTCATAGCGCGCGCGATGGACTTGCCGAGGCTGGTCTTCCCGACGCCGGGCGGGCCGACGAAGCAAAGAATGGGACTTTTGCCGGTCGGATTGAGCTTGCGTATAGCAAGAAATTCGAGAATACGCTTCTTTACGCTGCTCAGGTCATAATGGTCAATATTCAGTATTCGCTCGGCCTTTTTTATCTCAATCATATCCTTCGTGCTGTTGTCCCAGGGCAACTCGCAAATCCAGTCGAGATACGTGCGAATGACACTGTATTCCGGTGAGGCCAGCGGTATTTTGCTCATCCGGTCGAGCTCACGCAGGGCCTCGACCTCGACCTTTTCCGGCATCCGGGCCTCTTTTATACTTTTCCGCAACTGGTTGATTTCCTCGGTTTGACGGTCGGCCTGGCCAAGCTCAGCCTGGATAGCCTTTAGCTGCTCCTGGAGAAAGTATTCGCGCTGACTTTTATCGATAGACTCCCGAACCTGGCCCTGGATTTTGTTGCTAAGCTCAAGCACTTCAAGCTGATTTGCAAGCGAGACCGATATTTTCTCCAGGCGTTTTTCAGGGTCGAGCTCTTCGAGCAACTGCTGTTTTTCCATAACAGGGCTGTGAAGATTGGCCGCGAGAAAATCGGCCAGTGCCGAAGGATTCTCGATATTTTCGAGCATAACGGAGGCTTCCTCCGGAACATTTGGGCTAAGGGCAATCAGACGATTGGCAGCCTGGCGAACATTGACCATAAGCGCCTGCAGTTTCTTGGTTGTTTTATCCTTGAAAGTCAGGATGCGGATTCTTGCCTTGATATACGGTTTGTTGCTGATAATCTCGAGTATCCTGAAGCGGACGATGCCATGCACAATTATGTTGAGTGAGCCGGCCGGCATCTTGATTACCTTGAGCAGCGAAGCAACTGTGCCGATGCGATAGATATCCCTGGGGCCCGGCCGTTCAATTACCGCGTCACGCTGGGTAACAAGGCCAATCACGGACTCGCTCGGAGTCAAATCTTCCATCAGCTTCTTGCTTCGCTCTCGGCCGATGGCCAAAGGCAAAACGGTGCCGGGAAAAGCAACGGTGCTTCTTATCGGCAATACGCCGATGACCTCAGGAAGCTTTAGCTCGTGGTAACGTTCGTATGACTCTTCCTGAGTATTGTCGACCGCAGGATCAATAGTAATTTTCTCAGCAAACCTCATCCGAAAGTCTTTCTGTCAAATTATTTCTCAAAAGCTCTTTCATACATTATTACGATGATACAAGGTTTATCGGGCTAAGGCAATCAGCAAAAATATTACATCAGAAAAGAATCAATGCTTACCCGGCCTTTCTAAATATCGGCAGTTGTGAAGGCCTGCTTTGTCTTTATTTCCCGATTTATCCTGCCGACAAAATTACCTTAGACTGAGAAAATATTGCATTTTCGACAGGCAACTCTAATCAATAGCGAAGGCACAATCTAAGGGGAACTTTAATTTCCAAAGCTGGATTAAAGGTCGTCTCGGCAAGTTTATATATAGCAAAATGTGAGGTAATGTGGTATCCTTTTATTTACAGCTAAATAGCTTATGCCACTGGGAAAAGAAACATCAAAAACATTCAGGTAAAAGAAACTGGTTTTTAGATTCAGTATTATCCACTACATAAGCCGGTAATACGGAAATAAACAGAAAGATGATAATAACAATTGTGGGACTAAATCACAAGACCGCTCCGGTGGGTATCCGTGAAAGGCTGGCGTTTGATTCTAAGCAGACTTCGCAGGCTCTTCAACAGCTTAAAGACAAATTTGACGGATTTGAGTTTGTCCTGCTCTCAACGTGCAATCGTATAGAGCTTTATTGTGCGTCCGCCCTCTCCAGAGGCCCGGTAGCCGGGGAATTAGCCGGGTTCTTTTCGGATTTTCACAAAATACCGCTAAATAATTTCAAAGACTTCTTATATACATACGAGGGAAAAGACGCGGTCAGGCACCTTTTAACTGTTTCCTGCGGCCTTGACAGTATGGTCCTCGGCGAGACGCAGATAACCAATCAGGTCAAGGATAGCTACCGCCTGGCTTGCAGCGTAAACAGCACGGCAAGGATTTTGAACCGTCTGTTCCATCGCGCTTTTACCACCAGCAAAAAAGTCCACTCAGGCACATCAATTTCGAGCGGAAAAGTTAGTGTTGCCGGAGTAGCTGTCCAGCTTGCGACGCAGCTTTTCGAAGATATCAGCCTGGCAAAAGTCATAGTAATCGGCGCAGGCCGGACCGGCCAGCTCCTGGTTCAGCACCTCCTGCAGCAAGGCTGTAAAGACATAACAATTGTTAACAGGTCGTTTAAACGCGCTCTGGAAAATGCTGATTCCTTCGCAGTTAAGGCGGAAAAATGGCAGCAGCTTGAGCAGCAGTTATTCGATTCGAATATCGTTATAGCCTCGGCATCTACGCGGGAATACCTCTTCAGCAAAGAGCTGGTGAAAAAAATTATAAACAAGCGCAAAAGCGACCCGCTGCTCATTATTGATATTGCCGTACCTCGCAATTTCGACCCCGCCGTAAACGAAATAAAAAACGTGCACCTTTACAGTATCGACGACCTTTCAGCCCTCGTTCAGGAAAACATAAAGGCCCGCCGCGAACAAATCGCAATCGGCGCCGACATTGTACAAAAAGAAGTGGCTAATTTTATAGATTGGTTCGATGCCAGAGATATCGGCAGACTAATCGGGCGGATGCGAAAACAATTCACACAAATCAGCCGGGACGAGCTCGAGCGTTTCTTTGTCGGCAACAGGCGCGACGCCTCGTACCGCGACGCGACCGAAGCAATGGTCAATCGCCTCGTTAAAAAGATGCTCCACTGCGTGGTCAAAAACGTAAACACTATAGCAAAAGAGCACGGGCCCGGCGAAGCGGCAAAACTGGCCGGCGGCATCGTGCAGCACGCCGAGGAAATAGCAGCCGAGACAACCGGCAAAAAAGATAATACGGAGTAAAACACAGGTGGCCCTGCAACCACTACTGCGGCTGTTATTCTGGGAGACAACTATCAAATGCAATCTATCCTGCGCGCACTGTCGGCGTTTGGAAACCAGCGAGGCGCTCGGCAAAGATTTATCAACCACGCAGGCAAAAGACCTGATAGAGCAGTTGGCCGAACTTGGCAAAGACCAGCCTTTTATGCCCGTGCTGGTCTTTTCAGGAGGTGAGCCGCTGTGCCGCGAGGATTTGTTCGAGCTTTTAAGGAAGGCAAAGTCAACCGGCCTAACAACCGCGCTTGCAACTAATGGAACATTAATAGATGCGGCAATTGCAAAACAAATACATAAAAGCGGCCTCGCAAGGGTCGCGGTAAGTCTGGATGGCGCAACCGCCGAGGTGCATAACCTTCTTCGCCGCTCGAAGGGCTCATTCGAAAAGGCCCTCGATGGCACAAAACACCTGCGCAGCCGGCAGGTGCCCTTCCAGATAAATATCACACTGACAAAACACAACGCCCATCAGTTGCACGACATTTACGAGCTTGCCAAATCATTAGGGGCCGTAGCGGTCCATATATTTATGCTTGTTCCGGTCGGCTGCGGCCAAGCGCTCGCCGAGACGGATATGCTTTCGCCGCAGGAATATGAGAATATGCTAATCGAAATATTTCGTCTGGAAACACAGGCTGACTTACAAATAAAAGTCACCTGCGGACCGCACTATGAGCGCGTAATAAGACAGCAGGGCCTAAACAAAAACCGCATCGCCCCCGGTGGCAACGTGCCGGGAAGACATCCCGGTGGTAAACCCTCACGGGGATGCCTTGCAGGATTAGGAATACTTTTCGTCAGCCACAAAGGAGACGTTTTTCCCTGCGGCTATCTGCCGGTAAATTGCGGCAACATACTCGAAAAAAAACTAAAAAGTATATGGCAAAACAGCGAGGACCTCGCCCGGCTCAGAGACGCCAATCTGCTTGAAGGCAAGTGCGGCCTGTGCGGTTATCGCGAAGTATGCGGCGGCTGCCGAGCCAGGGCATATGCCAAAACGGGCAATTATATGGCCGAAGAGCCGTTCTGCGCATACGTTCCGCAGGACGTGGTGCATTAAGAAAACTAACCAATGATAAACATCACTAAATTATATTGTGGCCAGCCTACGCCGGGCGACTGGCTCCGCTACGGCAGCAAAGGCTCAAATGAGATTGCGCCTAAACAAGCCTCCGAACGCCGCCCTGTTGTCGTGTGGAATATAACCAAAGCCTGCAATCTAAAGTGCATACACTGCTACAACAACAGCGGCCCCGGCCCGGCAGATAACGAGCTTTCAACAGACGAAGCAAAAAGCGTTCTGAAAGACCTCGCGCACTTTGGCGCACCCGTAATTTTATTTTCCGGCGGCGAGCCGTTAATGCGCCGGGACATCTTCGAGCTGCTGCAGTTTGCAAAGGAGCTTGGCCTGCGCACGGTCCTCTCAACCAATGGAACGCTCATTACCGCCGGCATGGCAAAACAAATAAAGCAGCACCACGTCTCGTATGTCGGCATCAGCCTTGACGGCATCGGCGAAATTAACGACAAATTCAGAGGTATGGCCGGCGCCTTTGACAAGGCTGTGGAAGGTATAAGAAACTGCCAAAACGTGGATGTGCGGACCGGCCTAAGATTAACGCTGACCAAACAAAACGTGCAGGACTTGGAGAAGCTCTTTGATTTTCTCGAGAAGGAAAGAATCGAGCGCGCCTGTTTTTATCATTTAGTCCCGAGTGGAAGAGGCGCGGCACTTTCAGACTGGGCACTTACTCACGCCCAAAGCCGTGCCGCCGTCGAGACAATCCTTGCCGGCACCGAAAAGCTAAAAGAGGCCGGCAGGAAAACCGACATACTCACCGTCGATAACCACGTTGACGGCGTATATATCTATCTAAAACTGCTTGCGGAAAATTCCGAAAGGGCCGAGGACGTCTGGAAACTTCTAACCTGGAACGGCGGCGGCCTCTACAGCAGCGGCGTCGGCATCGGCTGCATCGACTTTAATGGCAAGGTCCATCCCGACCAGTTCTGGTGGCATTACGACCTTGGCGATGTGCGCAAAAGACCCTTTAGCGAAATCTGGACCGACGACACTGAGCCTTTGCTCAAAGCCTTGAGAGACCGCGGGTCATATATTAAAGGCAGATGCAGGCTGTGCAAGTTTTTCGACGCCTGCGGCGGAAGCCTGCGCGTGCGCGCCGATTTGTATTACGATGACCCCTGGGCCCCCGACCCCGCCTGTTACCTTACCGATGACGAAATCGGCCTTGATGAAAATAAACAGAAAGAACTACTCCGCACCGGCGAAATCTTCCAAATGCCCGAATAACAAACCATAATTCATAGGGTGAAGTCACCCTACTATTTTCCTGTTTGTCATCCTGAGCGCAACCTGCCTTGAGCGAAATCGAAGGAGTCGAAGGATTGCCGGAATAAACTGGAAGGTTTTTATCCTTGCTTGTCATGCCCGAAAGTGTATAATCATATCGACTTTTGTAGCTTTCTATTGCACGAGAGAAAAGAGGGCAAAGTGCAAGATGAGGGCCAGCAAGCCTGTGAGTTTATGTCCTTTTTAAATTAATCTCCCTGCGCAGCAGGTATGATATAGATATTAACTTATTTTGAAAGGATAGGAAAATGAAAGTCAATTACGTCAAAACAGCAGTTGTAGCGAGCTTACTGGTTTTAGCAGCTCTGGCAGTTATACTCCTGCCTGCTTATGCAGGTGCTCCGGAGCCGAAACTTCAAGGCCTCTACGAAGTTACGATTCCCCCGCCGGAGCCGAAACTTCAACCTTATGCAGGTGATCCGGTGGTGATTGACCGGCCGGAGCCGAACCTGGTCAAACTTGATGGCGTCACCTACGAATTCAATTGGTCTAAAGACGATTTAATCACAAAACTGGAAGAAGACTGCGGAGCCGCTATAGCAATGGGTTATTCCGAGTCTTTCTCATTTGATGAGGCATTTATGAATGCCATCCATGCTTTACCGGAGGATAACTCACCCGTGTATCCTGACAAGATGACTGTTGTAAGGGTAGTTGAGATTGGCGCTAGGTTTGGAGGTTTTGCGGGGTTCAACCATATGTATGTACGTGTTCGGCGAGAGGCTGACCCGGCCTGCCTATCTGCCAAAGAGCGGCAGGAACCCCAGCCGGAGCCCAAAAGACGTAGGAGGCGTCGGGGTGAACTCAAAAAGCTCCCACCCCGGTAACCCAGGATAACAAGGCCCAGAGTAAAAAAAGAACAGCTCGAAACCCAACAGGACTAACTTGATATCCGGAACGAAAAGAGCGGCTCAGCGACCGTAATAAGGCGAGGTAAAAGTTTTCAGTTGGTTCGGTGTAAACCCTATTAACCTGTCACAGAGTTCCTTGGCGATGGGCCTCCGGCAGGAACCGCTTCTTGTGGAATAAAAAATTAACTAAGTTACCATTTACCAATCACAATAATTTTAAATTTTTAACTGTGGCTTTGGCTTTTACACTTTAACTTTCCCGCCTGTGGCGGAATTAACTAAACCGCCCTCTCCAGTGCCGAGAGTGTCAGGGCAAGGTCTTTTTGCGTGTGCACCGTCGAGATAAAACAGGCCTCGAACTGCGATGGCGGTAGATAAACGCCGTTCTTCAGCATCCCCCTGAAATACTTCGCATACATTGCGGTATCCGATTTTACCGCCGATTCGTAATCACTCACCGGGCCGGGATTAAAAAACACGGTAAACATCGAGCCGATTTGGTTAATGCTGTGTCTAATGCCCTTTCGGCCGAGAGTCTCACTAATTCGCCCGCAGAGATTCTTTGTATATCTATCAAGAGCGCTGTATGGCCTTTTAGTTTTTAGTATTTTAAGTGTCGCGATACCTGCCGCCACACAAACCGGATTCCCTGAAAGCGTTCCCGCCTGATAGACCTTGCCGTCGGGCGCGAGCTTGTTCATAATTTGCGCTTTGCCACCGCACGCCCCGATTGGAAAACCGCCGCCGATGATTTTACCAAGGCAGGTTATATCCGCCTTGACGCCGAACATTTCCTGAGCGCTCCCGTAGCAAAGTCGAAATCCTGTTATCACCTCATCGAATATCAACATGCTTTTATTGCTGCTGCAAAGTTTTCGAAGCCCCTGCAGAAAACCTTTCGCAGGCGGCACGACTCCCATATTCCCCGCCACCGGCTCAACAATCACCGCCGCGATTTGCCCCGCGTATTTTGCAAACGCGTTTTTTACCGCCTCGATATTATTGTAAGGCAGTAATATTGTATGTTTCGTAAAGTCTCTTGGCACACCCGGACTGCTCGGCGCCCCAAGCGTCATCAGGCCGGACCCCGCCTTAACAAGAAGATGGTCCACGTGTCCGTGATAGCAGCCTATGAATTTTATGATTTTTTCTCTGCCCGTATAGGCCCGCACAAGCCGAATCGCCGTCATCACCGCCTCTGTACCCGAGCTAACGAGTCTAACCTTTTCGATTGACCCGACGGCCCGCACAATCATCTGGGCCAGCCGCGTCTCGAGCTCGGTGGGTATGCCGAAGCTCGTCCCTTTGGCCATCACCTTTTTAACCTCGCTAAGCACCTCCCTGCGTGCGTGCCCGAGTATCATCGGCCCCCACGAACAGCAATAATCTATGTACTGGTTGCCGTCGGCATCGTAAAGATGCGCCCCCTTTGCCTTTTCGACGAATATCGGCTTTGCCCCAACCGCCTTCATCGCCCGCACCGGGCTGTTCACGCCGCCCGGTATCACCCGCCGTGCCTGCGAAAACAGCTTCGCGTTTTTGGCCGCCTTCATTCGATACCTCCGCTCTGTCATTTTATATTCCTGCAAATCATCGACCGGCCGTCGCCCTGCGCGCAGCCTGCCCAACTGTTTTTTTTACCAGTTTTTGGGGGGCAGGCCAAGATAAATACCGCCGGTTTTCCAGACCAGCGATAAAGGAGTTGTCTGTAATAAGGCAGCCGCACTTACAAAGGCTGCATGACGCTGCATAAAATAGTGACATTGATTAGAGCGGCTCTTCTCCGAAGCCAGACTCGCTTTCGCAGTTGCTTGTTATGCGGAAAGAATCTCCAGTTCTTCCTCGCCGTTGGCCCAGCTTACATCCTGTTCGCCCGGCCTGAAAGGCAGCTTATCGGCAAACTGCACCGTCACTCGGCGCAAAAACTGGCTAATCTCATCGATTCTGCAAACAGAACCCGACCGGACATAGTTTGACAAATCAAAGGAGTTATCCTGGCCGTACTGTGGTACACTGAAACGGGCCATTATCCATTGGCCCGGATAAGGACAATTCTCGGTGTAGCAACTGAAAGCCGCTGAACTGCTGGAAAGGTCCACCATCTGTCCCTGTGAAAGCTGGCTACCGGCGTCCTCGGCAAACCAGATAGGCCAGTGATAACGCAGTCTTTTCTCTTCTCTTCGTTCTTCAAAATCTGACATTTGTAAATCTCCTTGTGTAAGCTAATTCGGCAGCACAAGGGCTCGAGTTAATTGTAAACCGCCGAAAAAAATGATTTTTTTACGATTGGTAGGAATGATTTACTTTTTACCCACCCTTCGACTCGTTTTTTATAGGAATGCCACTCTCCCTCCCGCCGGCTTTTTTTACACACGGGTCTTATAACTTATAACTTGGCGCGGGATTTGCCTCCGACAACATCGGGTATTTACCATTGATAAGCTCCGCCGCTTACGGCAGGGGTAATTACGAGTCCACATATGGCAATGGAACATATAATAAAGGGCTGCGAACATCAGCCCGCAGCCCTATTGAGCTGCCCTTCAGTATATCAGAAAGGCCGCTGCATTCGGTGAGGGTTAAACTTATATTCTTGCAATATCGGCTGTGCCTTTGTAGATTAAATTTGGTTCCGGCGGAAATTTGACCTATAGATTACTTTTGCCAACGTAGCTCAACGGTAGAGCTCTGGTTTTGTAAACCAGGGGTTGTCGGTTCGATTCCGACCGTTGGCTTTTCAACCGACCCTGAAAAACCGAATCCGAGTAATTTCGATTTCACTTGACCTTCACCGCCAATAACAATAAGCTTTTGGGTTTCCTAAGTTGACTTTTTTGGAGTGTATTCAGTTGGAACAGGCCATTGCAAAAGCCGAATCTCTTATCGAGGCAATGGAATACATCCGCCGTTTTGCCGGCCGTATAGTCGTGGTAAAGCTCGGCGGCAGTATTCTCGAGGATGCCGCGCTGCAAAAAAAATTGCTCTGTGACGTCGCTTTTATGGCCGCCGTCGGCATCCAGCCCGTAATCGTCCACGGCGGCGGAAAGGCCATAACAAAGGCGATGAACGAGGCCGGCCTGGAACCGGTGTGGATTCAGGGGCGCCGATATACCGATGAGCGGACCCTTACAATAGTGGAGCACACCCTTATCCACAAGGTCAATACCCTGATATGCACAACTCTGGCTGAGCTGGGCTGTGATGCAATGGGCCTGCACTCGCTAAGTAGTTGCGTACTATTTGCCGAGCCGTTAAGACTTGCGGGCCCGGACGGAAGAAAAGTGGACCTCGGCCTGGTCGGCCAAATTGTCGAAGTAAATACAACGCTCCTGAAAACGCTTTGCACTACAGGGACTATCCCCGTTATAGCACCTGTGGCACTCGATAAGACCGGCGGGAAACTGAATGTCAATGCCGACACCGCTGCCGGTAAGGTTGCCGCCGCCGTTGGGGCCGAGAAGCTCGTCTTTTTAAGTGACACTCACGGAATCTTCACCGACCGTAGCGACCCCGGCACGCAAATATCAAGTTTGAGCGAAGAGAAAATCAAGGAGATGATTTCCGAAGCTACTATAACCGAAGGTATGATGCCGAAAGTGGAGGCCTGTTTAACCGCCCTTGAGGGTAGTGTCAGAAAGGCACACATTATCGACGGCCGTATACCTCACTCGCTGCTGCTCGAAATCTACACCGATGAGGGTATCGGCACCGAGATAGTTAAGTAATTAACATTATCGTAGGACAAAAATCAATGGATACTAAAACGACAATTGAGCTGTTTGAAAAATATGTTATCGGCAACTATACACGCCTGCCACGGGTGATAGTAAAAGGCAGCGGCAGTTATATGTTTGACGCCGACGGCAATAAAATACTCGATATGTTTCCCGGCTGGGCCGTCAGCGCAATCGGCCACTGTCATCCGAAAGTGGTCGAGGCCATCCGCACTCAGGCGCTTGAACTGCTTCATATGGACAACACTTTCTACACCGAACAGCAAGGCAAATTAGCTCAGCTATTATCCGAGCGGGCCTTTGGCGGGAAGTGTTTCTTCTGCAACAGCGGTGCCGAGGCCAACGAAGCGGCCCTTAAACTTGCCCGCAAACATACGCCCGAACAGAAGTATAAATTTATAACCGCCGAAGGCAGCTTCCACGGCCGAACATTCGCAACCGTAACCGCCACCGCTCAGCCGAAATATCACAACGGTTTTCTGCCGATGCTGCCGGGATTCGTTTATGTTCCGTTCAACGATATTAAGGCGCTGGAATCGTCATTTAACGACGAGGTTGCTGCTGTTATGGTAGAGCCGATTCAGGGTGAGGGCGGAATAAAAATAGCAACAAAAGAATATCTGCAGGCCATTCGCCAGCTGTGCGACCAGAAAAATGCACTGATGATTCTTGACGAAGTGCAGACCGGCGTCGGCCGAACGGGCAAGTGGTTCGCATACCAACATTTTGACGTCGAGCCTGATATTATGACAATGGCAAAGGCGCTGGGGGGCGGGGTTGCAATCGGCGCAATGATGGCAAAAAATGATGTGGCCGCTTCACTTGTGCCCGGAACGCACGCCTCAACCTTTGGAGGTAACTCGCTTGCCTGCGCCGCGGCCGTTGCCGTAATTGAAGCTATCGAAGAAGAAAACCTCCTGCAAAACGCTGCCAAACTCGGTTCATATGCAAAAGAAAAAATCCAGCAGTTGAAGCAGAAGCACCCTATTATTGACCATATCCGCGGCATCGGCATGATGATTGGTGTTCAACTGACCGGGCCGGGAACACAAATCGTCGACAAATGCCTTGAGATGGGCCTTAGAATAAATTGCACCCAGGAGACCGTTCTGCGCTTTATGCCCCCGATGAATGTTACCCAGGGCCAAATCGATGATGCCATCGAGATACTCGACGGCGTGTTGGGCGAGGTGAAATAGTATGAAGGATTTTCTCACAATAAATGATTGTACGACCGAAGAGCTCAAAGAGTTGCTTTCGCTCAGCAGTGAGCTGAAAAAAACATACAAAGCCGGCGGACGTGATTTGTGTCTTGCCGGTAAATCATTGGCGATGCTCTTTGAGAAATTCAGCCTTCGAACTCGCGCGAGCTTCCACGTGGCGATGACACAATTAGGCGGCAACGGCATCTATATTAAGCCGGAGGACATCGGGGGAATCGGCAAGCGCGAGCCGGTCAGAGATATGGCCCGCGTCCTGAGTCGGTATGTCGATGGCATAATGGCTCGAACATTCGACCATAAAATAGTTACTGAACTGGCAAAATATGCCTCCGTGCCCGTGATAAATGCGCTGAGCGACTGGTCACATCCCTGCCAGGCGATGGCAGATATGCTGACTATCAGTGAGTACTTCGGCCAATTGGAGGGAGTGAAAATTGCCTTTATCGGTGACGGCAATAACGTTACTCGCTCGCTTGCATTTGCGTGTGCCAAGCTGGGAATGAAAATGGTTATTGCTGCCCCGGCAGGTTATGAGCTCGATGCCGAAACAATCGAGACGGTAAATAAAATATCAGCCGACAGCATTTATCAAATCAATGAGCCGGCCCAGGCCGTTGTCGGCGCCGATATCATTTACACCGATACATGGGTAAGTATGGGGCAGGAGGAAGAAAAGGAAAAACGTATTAAAGATTTCGAAGGTTTTCAGGTCGACACCGAGCTGGTCAAATTAGCGGGAGGCAGCGCCAAGATTATGCACGACCTGCCCGCTTACCGCGGCAATGAAATCACGGACGGAGTATTTGAATCCGAAAATTCCATCATTTTTGACCAGACCGAGAACCGGCTCCACTTCCAGCGTGCGCTGCTAAAAAAACTAATGAGCTAATGGTTTTGTCCATTTGTCGGGGAGTTTGACTTTTCAGCGGTTTTTAGGCATAATGTTGTCAGGATAGAGTTAGTATTGTTTGATTTCTGACGAAAGCTGAGTCATGACACATCACAAGATAATTATCGGCGACTCAAGGCGTATGACAGAGGTTCCGGACAAATCTGTACATCTTATTATCACCTCTCCGCCTTACTGGCAGCTAAAAGACTATGGAAACGGCGGCCAGATTGGCTTTGACCACAGCTATGAGGAATATATTAATAATCTCAATCTTGTCTGGAATGAGTGCCATCGCGTTTTGCACGATGGCTGCCGACTTTGCATAAATATAGGCGACCAGTTCGCGCGTTCGGTTTATTACGGAAGGTATAAGGTTATTCCGATACGGACCGAGATAATCAGGTTTTGTGAGGCGGTTGGCTTCGATTATATGGGCGCCATAATCTGGCAGAAGGTAACCACCTGTAACACTACCGGTGGTGCGACCATAATGGGTTCTTTCCCTCATCCACGCAACGGCATCGTGAAAATAGATTACGAATTTATTTTACTTTTCAAGAAACATGGTAAAGCCCCAATCGCGAGTAAAAAGGCTAAACAACAGTCTAAGATGACTGTGAACGAGTGGAACCAGTACTTTGCAGGTCATTGGAATATCCCCGGCGAAAAGCAAAATGGCCATCTGGCTATGTTTCCGGAAGAGATTCCTCGTCGTCTTATCAGGATGTTCAGCTTTGTTAATGATACTGTTCTCGACCCGTTTTTGGGAAGCGGGACAACCACATTAGCGGCAAAGAATCTCGAAAGAAATTCGATAGGATATGAGATAAATCCCGGTTATTTGCCCGTTATAAAGAAGAAACTGGGCTTGAAAGACAAAGGATTCTTCGATGAGTTTAGTTTTGAGCTCGCACAGAACAGGGAGGATGAGATTGACTGGAAAGCGGAAATAAGAAAGCTCCCTTGTATTTTTAAAGACCCTGTAAAATTCGATAAAAAGATTGACCCTAGAAAATTACAGTTTGGCTCAAAAATCAATGGCGATAGCAAAAGGCAGAAGTATCATCAAGTCAAAAAAGTCATTTCTCCTACGGAGCTTGAACTTGACGACGGTCTTCGAATACGTTTGCTTGGAGTAAAGGAAAAAGCTGAGAAAAAAGCTCAGGCCATTGAATTTTTGCAGTCAAAAACAAAGGGCCAAAAAGTTTTTATGGAATTCGGTCAACTTAAGCACGACAGTCAAAATAATCTGTTGTGTTATCTATATCTGCAGAACAGAACTTTTCTTAATGCTCATCTTATCAAAGCGGGTTTGGTTGGTGTAGATACGTCAACAAATAGTAAATTACGAACAAAATTTTCGGGTAACCAACTGGGGGCAAAGTGAGTGCAATTACAATAAATCGATTCTCTGAATCTATATGGAAAATAGAGGAGGAGAAATTTAAGAGATTAGAGGCGAAAATTAGAATTCCAAATGAATCTTTAGATGATGTTGATTGTGTTTCTTTCAAAAAACGAAATGATTTTGACCTTATCCCAGATAAAGGAGGATGTTATTGGATATGGACTAATGAACCTGTAAAGCACAGATTCCATCGAAATAAAATTCCTAAGAAAATACACGAGGGAGAAATCATATACAATGGCGTAGCGAAGGATAATGTTCAAAACAGGATAATGCACCATTTGCTTGGGAAACAAAATGCTCGTTGGTCGGGAATAAGTTTGGATATTTATTATCAAAAATCTGTCTCTCATAGAAAAAAGGCGATGTCAGCGAAGGGGAAGGCTCCTTATATTGAATGTCCGTCTGATATTGGTAACGAACGAAGAAACGATGAGCTAAAGCTCATTAGAGACAAAACATTGCTATTAAAAATGTTTTTGTCTGGAAAAGAGAAAAGTTTTCTTAAAAAAAGTAACAAAAAAGAATATTGCTTTCGAAATGGAATTAATATTTTTGAAACTAAACATAAAAAACACTCATTCAAGGTATATTTCATAACTGGATTAGAGACTCTATACACAGAATATATAGAAAAGAAGTGGCGTGAGAAGTTTGGTCTACCAAAGCTATGTTCGTATTCGTCTGGTCGTTAAATTAATTCAGGGCTTCTTATGGCAAAAGAATGGATATTAAATGGCGCAAATATGCGATGGGGGCTTACTCGTAAGAATAAAGTTGGTCCAGTAGCTGAGCATATAAGAAAATGTGCCCCTAAGTCATTAGAGGACTGGGAACAATACTATTATACTAAAGTTTATCCTCACGAACATCTGGAGCAGCTTGGGAGAGTATTATTTATAAAGATAACTGAAATTTGTCAAGCCGAGATAGAAACTATTACCGAACAGGATTGTATTGATTTTGTAATCAATCTTGTAATTTCAAGAACGTTTGATGGTTATAGTTCTGAAATTCAAACTATTTATGGTCGTATTGAGAAGGAACTGGGGGCAAGAATTCAGCCTGCTTCTGATGAATGGGACAGAGGATATAATGTTGATTTTTACATTGATATTAAAGGGAAATATATAGGTTTGCAAATTAAGCCGGCTGGTTATGCTTATATTACGCAGATTATAAATGAACTTGAATTTCAGAAGAACACTCATGAAGAATTTACAAAAAAATTTGGGGGTAAAGTTTTCTATATTATTTCGATAACCGAAGGCAAAAATAAAATCATTCACAACCCCGAAGTAATCTCAGAAATTAAGCAGGAAATAGTACGGTTAAGCAGTCAATGAAGAAAACGATTCTTGTTGCTACGACTAATCCCGGGAAGGTTGCTGAGCTATCGGCTATGCTGGATTTGGATGTCGAATGGATGGGGCTGGCGGATTTTCCGAATTTAAATGAAGTGAAAGAAGATGGTGAAACATTTGCCCAGAATGCACGCAATAAAGCCGTTGGGTATGCGAAGCAGACAGGCCTGTGGACGATCGCCGACGACTCAGGGCTTGTAGTTGACGTGCTCGGAGGTGCTCCAGGAGTAAAAAGCGCACGATTTTCAGGTGTAAAAGACGAAGAAAGAACGCTGCTTGACCATAAGAATATGGCAAAGGTCCTGGAGCTTCTGCAGGACGTACCGACAGAAAAAAGAGCCGCAAGGTTTGTTTGTCACCTCTGCCTGGCCGATACCGAAAATATTTTGGCCCAGGCCGAGGGCACGCTGGAAGGCATTATATCCGAAAAAGAAATCGGCAGGAATGGCTTTGGTTACGACCCGATTTTTTCCCTGCCGCAGTTAGACAAAACCGTTGCTCAACTGACTGCTGAACAGAAAAATGCGATTTCTCATCGCGGCAAGGCCGTCCGAAAATTAAAACCAATACTCGAGAAACTATTAAAACAACACAAAGAAAAATTAAAATAGCCGTTCCTGCGCTTTATCCGCCGCTTTTTCACGATTTTACGCGTCATTATTTTTCCTAATTTTGTTTTTACTTGACATTTTTTCACATCGATTATATTTGTCCAATTCTAAATTTTATTGTGGAAAAAGCCGATGAGGGGATAGCGCTGGAAATAAAAACCAAAGAGTAAACAGCATTTATGGCAAAATCAGCTAAAACAAAAAAGTCGTTAGTAGTCGTAGAATCACCAGCCAAGGCCAAAACGATAAACAGGTATCTCGGCCCCGAGTTTGAGGTAAAGGCATCGATGGGGCACGTGCGTGACCTGCCGGCAAAGGGACTTAACGTCGATATCGAAAATGATTTCAAGCCCACCTACGACGTGGTGCCCGGCCGGATGCGTATCGTAAGTTCGCTGAAGGCTGTTGCCAGAAACTCTCAAACCCTTTACCTTGCCACCGACCTGGACCGCGAAGGCGAAGCAATCGCCTGGCACGTCGCCCAGCTTCTCAATATGCCTAAGCAGGAAACCTACAGGGTAGTGTTTAATGCTATCACAAGAAATGCAATACAAACCGCTTTTGCCCAGCCGGGCAGAATCAATATGGATAAAGTTATGGCCCAGCAGGCAAGGCGGATACTGGACAGAATCGTCGGCTACCAGATAAGTCCGCTGTTGTGGAAGAAAGTGGCACGCGGTCTTTCCGCCGGCCGGGTGCAGTCGGTCGCCGTCAAGATAGTGGTCGAACGTGAACGCCAGATTGCCCAATTCAGACCGGAGGAATACTGGCTTATTCCTGCGGTGTTCACTACTAACTTAAACGAGGATTATCAACAGCAGTGGCTTGATTTTATCAAAGTAGAGCGGCCCGAAGACAAGCCCCCTACAATTGCCAAACAGCACGACTGGCTTTCCGGTCGTAATGCCTTCAAGGCGGAGCTGGCCGAGATTAATGGCGAAAAATTTCACGCTTCTACACAACAACAAGCCGACCGGATATTCCAGGCCCTTAAAAATGCCGAATTTAAAGTCGGCGAGGTGCAAACAAAACGAACCACATCGAAGCCCTCTGCACCATTTATCACTTCGACTTTGCAGCAGGCCGCTGCCAATCAATTAAGTTTCACCACAGCCAGAACTATGCTTGTTGCCCAGCAGTTATATGAAGGTATCGACCTTGGTTCGATGGGCGCCCTCGGGCTGATTACATATATGAGAACCGACAGCACTCATCTTTCCGAGGAGGCCCTCGACGATGCACGCAAATATATCGGCCGCAACATCGGCAGCAATTATTTGCCGGAAAAGCCCAACATATACGTTGCAAAAAAGAGTGCTCAACAGGCGCACGAGGCAATTCGACCCACCGACTCCGACCTTACGCCGGACGACATCAAGCCTTTCCTAAACGAACAACAGTACAGGCTTTACCAGTTGATATGGCGAAGGTTTCTTGCCTGTCAGATGAAACCGGCAGAGTGGGACGTAACAACATCACACATAGATGCGCAAACCAACCTGGGGCTTTGTCGTTATAAAGTCTCCGGACGGGTTCTTCTTTTCGAAGGTTTTATGAATCTCTGGCATTCGAATAATTCAAACGACCAAACGCTGCCGGCGCTTGAGCAGGGCCAGCGTTTGAGAACCGTCGATATACAGGCTGTTCAGAATTTCACGAAGCCGCCTGCACGCTATTCAGAAGCCTCTCTAGTAAAGGCGCTCGAAAAGGAGGATATCGGTCGGCCCAGTACTTATGCCGCCATCATCTCGACAATTCAGACCAGAGGTTACGTCGAGAAAATAAACGGCAGGTTCCACTCCACCGATACCGGCGAAGTCGTTACCGACAAGCTCAATGAATACTTTCCGAGGATAATGGACCTCAGCTTCACAAGGCATATGGAGAAGCAACTGGACGAGATTGAAGAAAAGCATCTTGATTGGCTCAGTGTGCTTAATGAGTTCTATGGACCTTTCAAAGAAAACCTCGACAAAGCCACTAAACTGATGAAACATGCAAAGGCAGAGACCAAGCCCAGCCCATACAACTGCCCACAGTGCAAAAGCAAGCTCGAATATCGGTTCGGCAGAGCGGGCAAGTTTCTTAGCTGCTCGGCCTATCCGGATTGCAAATTTACATCTCAGTGCGATAAAGAGGGCAAAATGCTTCAGGATGAGCCTACGGAACATAAGTGCTCGACCTGCGGAAGCGCTATGGTAATCAAACACGGCCGATACGGGCCTTTTCTTGCTTGTTCACATTATCCGGAGTGTAAAACCGTCCTGAAAATTGATAAAGAAGGCAATGTTCTTCCACCCTCGCCGCCGCCCGAGCCGACCGGCCTAAAGTGCCATAAATGTAAGAAGGGTGAATTAGTCATACGTCAAAGTAAAAGAGGGCCTTTCCTTGGCTGTAACAGATTCCCGAGGTGCAGAACTATCGTTTCCATTAAAAAGGTTGAGGAGCTTAAAAAGATGCAGTCGGAAGGGAACTGGCCCCCTGAGGATCCCGAACAGCTTGCCGAGGCACTGGGAAGCAAACAGAAAAAACCCGCCTTTAAATAAAAAGCAGTAACGCACGGTGAACACACGTTACTGCTTCGGAGGAGGAGGAAGAAAATTGCACTTTTCAATATAACTTCTTCAAATTTTATCGGCAAAGCGCTTCTTGAAACTTGAATTGCAAAATAATTTCCTGATTTCCTCGGCCGCGGAGCAGCAGCCGCTGCCAAACCGCATTTTTGACGTTCCAGGACCCTAACTGCATCCCAAGACTGCACTTGCAGCTCTTCGGAGATTAGAAAAATGGGGCAGACTTGAATAAACACCATTGGTAATATATAATACTTTTGGTAACAGTTTGGCCCGAGGCGCATCGTGAGCTGGTCATCTTCTCTAATTTAACGGCAGTGCGAAAAATGCAGAAAGATAAACAAATTAAGGCCTCCGAGCTTGAAACCGTCGAACCGATAGGTAGGCGAGTCCTAATCCGCAAGGATGAGGATAAAAAACAGACAAAAGGAGGTATACAACTGCCCGACAATATAGAAATTCCCACCCTTACAGGCCGGATTGTGGCCGTCTCTGCCGAGGTTGAAAATTCACCCGATGTGCCACTCAGCAAATATGACAAGGTCCTATTCAACCCCAAAGGCGCTATACCAGTCGATTTTGAAGGCGACAATCGCCTTTTTGTTGTGGACCTGGAAAATATAGTCGCGGTGTTTAGAAAGTCCTGACCCACCCGACAGTAATCCACCAAAAACCTGAATTTAACAAAAAAGCCAGGAGGTAAAATTACCTCCTGGCTGTTGGGTTCCTTGGCCCCTTCCTCCGATCAGCCAAGGCTGCCCTTTAAGATACGGTTTCGGGGATACTAAACCGCGCCTTTTTGCCCTAAATCCCCAAAAAAAATCTGGAAACCAAAGCATTAAAAAACAAGATATACCAATCGAAATCCTGCCTTGGTTGTTGTTTTATATTATAAGGACTTTATCCAAACCACCTCTTCCGGACTAATCCCAAAGCGCCAAAACCCATCAAAGCAATCGTTGCCGGCTCGGGAATCGGCGTCACCATAAGGTTGTCAACTTCGATCTCAAAATTAGCAAAAGGACCCACTGTGAATTTCAAAGTTGTTATAGGCGAATCGAAAAATAACGCCCCAGTATTACCAGAAAGGTCATCAAAACCACACTCTATACTGAAAATCCCAACGTCATCAGCCAAAACGTCGAAACTATAGACAATCAGAGGGATAGGTCCCTCGACACCTAACTTTGTACCCCAATCGAAAGATGACGACGTTATTGGAACTTCGTTAAATGAAAACGAGAACCACGAGGATGGACAATAGTCAGGCCCTGCCTGTATGTAATTGTCAGGCCCAAGAGGCCCGGGACCAAAGGGTCCATGAGGCCCAGGTGACCAATTAGCTACTCTACCGCCTATCACAGTCACATCGGAGCCGTACACGCTTTCCATATACTCCTCAATGTCCCCAGCGCCCCCCATAAATGGAGCATCCTCAAAATCAAACAAAACAGATGTTGCAAACGCCGTTCCGTGCACAAATAATGCCACAACAAGCAACAACACCCAAATTATCCTTGATTTTTTCATCCTTGTTTTTCTTTAAGAATATGTTTTCTGCATTTTTTGCGAAGCAGTATTAATCCGCCGAGGCCAAGCAGAAAAGCTGTTGCCGGCTCGGGAATCGGCACCTCATTATCCGGCACAGGAAAGGCCGGCTCCGGCACCGGGAATTCCTGTACAGGAGGCTCAGGTACAGGAAAATCACCTTCTTCCGGTGGAGTCCACCTAAACTCCTTCGGTGCCCTATAAGAACCTGCACCGCCGCCCCCGCCGCCTAGATATACGAAATTATTGCTCATTAATGAACCACCAATCCCGACGGCCGGTGGTTCCTCTTCCAAAATAAACACGAAATCGGTTCGTTCAAAAACTGCTACGATTATTTTTGGTCCGTCAAGTAATACCATAGTACTGCTGCTGGTCACTTCAGTAACGTCCCCCATCCAGTACATAAACTGATAACCCGGATTAGGCGCCGCTGTGAGCGTAATAACCTCATCCAGACCGAATCTGTGAACCCCCGCTGACGGGTTTACTTGACCGCCCTGCACCGGTGTCTGCCTTATCAGGAGAACGTAATCATCAACCTGACAATAAGCCGGCACCGCTGTCACAACAGACAATATCACGACCGACCACGCTGCAATAGTTATTGAACTGTGCGATTTCATTTTTCTCGCTTTTATTCGCAGATTCACAGTCAGGGAAAACTGTTTATGACGACTTTCTTTTCATCACCAGAGCTGAAACAGCCCCCATGCCAAGTATAAAAATTGTTGCCGGCTCGGGGGTTTCTACCGGTGGTTCTTCTCCAGGAGGAGATACAGAAAAATCGGGGTCATAATCACCCAGGCCCCCGCCGCCTATATCATAATCGCCGGCCACCCAATCGCTGTCACTGGTGTACATAAGAAGGTAAGAATGTGCACCCGGATCCAGGAAGTCATTACCAAGAAAGGAACCTGAAGAGAAATCAAAAATCTGGAATAAAAAGACCGCGTCTCCTCTGTAAATCTCCTCGTGACTCGGCTCCACTGCCGTTTGGTCACTCCCAAGAGCTTCTGAACCGATGCCATCGACAACAGCTCCTTCTAAAAGGATTGAAAAATATCCAACTGCTTCCTGAGCATTTCCCTGGTCGTTCCATATCTGGTATGCGTAAATGTATCGACCATCACCAGGTGGCGTTAAAGCAAAGCCGTCGACCTGCCTATCGAAAACACCGAAGTCTACACGCCCGCTCAGAATCCTCTCGCCGTCAGTGAAGTCATAATACACACTGCCGGTGTAAGGCAGTCCATTGGCTACTTGTACGCTGCACAACACGACCGCCAACACACATAGGGCCACAATTTTCTTCCCCATCATCTACCCTCCTCTTTTCTGCAAGTATTTGTCTAATTATTAATTCAGTCTCTTTGAACGCTGTTATTTTTATTTTCGCCTTTTTAAAGAGTTTGCCTTACCAGCAAGCACGGCCACCACTCCTGCACCAAACAATAAAATACTGCACGGTTCAGGAACCGGAGCCGGCAGGCTGCCTACCTGACTTATGCCTCCACCACATAGCGACCCATACCCCATCTCCGGCGAATCATCACTCCAGAAAGTCAAAAGCGCAGAGTATTCACCGACATCAAGTGGTCCAAGCAGAAACAGAAACGTTACACTCTCGGCTGGCTCGCCAATAACGTATTGAGCAGTGGGAGCTACCTCTCCACCTCCCAGCCCGTACTCGAAGCCGGGACTGTAAGCATCAGCCCCCTCAAATACACCAACAGAAAATAATTCCAGCCCTACCGTTGAATCGTCCTGATTGAATATACGGTATGTGTAAAAATATTCGTCGTAGCTGTCATCGTTATCGTCATCATACCCGACGACCTCATACCAGACCCGTGCATCGATGCATTTCGGTGCGTATGAACTGCCTGTGTGAAAAAATTCTTCGCCGGACATTATCACATCCCCGCCTACTGGTATGGCGTAACCGTTGTGCGTCAGTATTCCCGTAAGAAATAAGAGCATTAAAAGCCAGCCTCTACGCCCACCCCGGATTGTGCCGCTCAAACACTTTCGCGAATGAGCCTTAGCCAATGAAAGTAATTCACTCCTATACACCTATTCCTCTTAGACCTTTCCCCTCTCTTCTCCCTCAAGATGCACGCTGATAAACCACCAGCATTGAAAGGCAAAAATGCCCTTTTTTAGTGAGTTTTCTTCCCCCTACGCTGTGTATTTTTTAACAAGAAAGTAAAAAAGACACAGAAAAATACACGCTGTATGAAGAGCTTACTCCACCCATTACTTGGTCTGTTAAGCTGAGCATATTAGAACACATCTGCCTTAAAAAGTCAAGTATTTTCCTCGTGCACAGCGCTTGATTTTATGATTGAAAAGGCATTGTCCGGTAACTTTATTATCCTTAAATCGATAACGCTGATTTTACCGGCGCTTCCCCCGAAGATTTTTGAAAAAATTCCAATTTAATAAAACTCTGTAACCGCATCCGATAGAACCTCGGCGATTTTTCTTTATCCGAGAATCTTCCCCCAAACTAATCTTCTCTGCTTGTCCGTATTCTCTTTAACGGCTTTCGCTGGACGAACCGCGAAATATTGCGAATCGCCTGGCGAAGACGCTGTTCATTTTCCACCAAAGCAACACGCATATACCCCTCGCCGTTTTCGCCAAACGCCCTGCCGGGCGCAATCGCAACGTTTGCATGCTCCATAAGGTCCATCGCATAGTCGATGCTTCCCTTGCCTGCCAAATGTTCTTCCGGGACCTTTGCCCACACAAACATCGAAGCTCTGGGCTTGTCCACCTGCCAGCCGAGTCTACCAAGGCCATCACAAACGACGTCACGACGCGACTGGTACTTCTTATTCTGCTCGATAATCTCATTGTCGCAATCACGCAGTGCAATAATCCCCGCGATCTGGACCGCCTGAAATATTCCATAGTCGTAGTATCCCTTTATCGTCGCCAGCGCATCTAACATCGCTTTATTGCCTGCTGCGAAACCGACCCGGAAACCCGCCATATTATACGGTTTGCTGAGCGTAGTGAACTCAACGCCTATCTCTTTAGCCCCGGGCGCCGCAAGAAAACTCGGGGCCTTGTATCCGTCAAAACACGTCTCGCCATAGGCAAAATCGTGAATCACCGCTACTTTAAGCCTCCTGGCCAAGTCCACAAGCGGCTCAAAAAAACCCTCGTCGACTGTCATCGCCGTCGGGTTGTGAGGATAGTTCAAAATCAGCAGCTTCGGCCGGGGATACAAATGTTCGCAAACCATCCCGACCGTTTTTAGAAACTGCTCGTCATTCCCCAGGGGCACAGTAATCACGTTTGCACCCGCCAGCGCGACCGCATAGTTATGGATAGGAAAGGCCGGATCCGCTACAATTGTCGTATCGCCGGGCCCCAACATTGCAAGGCAAAGGTGACTGAATCCCTCTTTTGAGCCAATACACGCCAAAACTTCCGTTTCCGGATCAAGCTGCACACCCCATTTGGCCGCATACCGCCTGGCCATCTCACGCCGCAGATTGAAAATGCCCTTGCTGGCGCTGTAGCGATGATTACGCGGCTCCCTTGCAGCCTCGCAGAGTTTATCTATGACTTTCTTTGGTGCCGTGTCGGAGGGATTACCCATCCCTAAATCGATAATATCGATATTCTGCTGCCGTTTGGCCAGCTTCAGCGCGTTAAGTCTGCCGAACAGATACGGCGGCAGCCGCTTAATCCGTTGTGCCGGTTCAATCTCAAAATCACTCATAACATCTCTCGTAAATAAATGACATTTTTATTCAGCATCGGACAGTTTACAGCAAACCGATGAATTTTCAAACTGATTTTCGATTGTGACCCAGCAGTAATTCAGGCAGGTAGGTTAGATTTAAGTTACATCCGCCCGGCCAATCAGCGGCAACTATAAATCATCCAGGCCGGCCCAGCCATTGCCTGACAAATATTAACAGCTCCTGCCAATCAACTTTGCTATCGCCGTTTATATCATCGGAAAGTAACCGTTGGCAGGATTTGACAATAGCAAGACTGTTTTCGTGGCCACCGGCAATAGCGAGAAACTCATATCCTGGCGGAGAGCTGTTCTGCCCTCGGTCGTTTTCTCCCCAGCCAATAACAGAACCATTAGGCCTTAAAGCCAGACCATAATGAGTTCCCGCGGCAACGGCGAGGAAATTGTTTCCGGCAGGAGGGCTGGATTCACGATGGTAATCGTCACCCCAGGCGGCAATAGAGCCGTCTCGTTTTAGGGCCAGGCTGTGATTGTTGCCTGCGACAATGGCGATGAAATCGTTTCCTTCAGGAGGGCTTGTGCGGTCATCAATAAAGCTTCCCCATGCAATGATTGAGCCATCTTTCTTTAAGGCCACACTGTGCTCCCTGCCTGCGCTAATGGCGATAAAGTCGTTGCCTTCAGGAGAAATAGCCTGACCATAATCATTAGTGCCCCATCCAACAATGGTGCCATCTTTCTTTAACGCCAGGCTGTGCGTCCCGCCGGCGCTAACGGCGATAAAGTCGCTGCCCTCGGGTGGGTTTGACCGACCATCAATATTGCTTCCCCAGGCAACGATAGAGCCATCCTGCTTTAACGCAAGACTGTGATAATCGCCCGCATCGATGTCGACGAAATCGTTTCCTTCAGGAGCGCTGACCTGACCGTCGGCATCATTTCCCCAGGCAATAATGGAGCCATCTTTTTTTAACGCAAGACTGTGAAGTCTGCCGTCGCTAACGGCTATAAAATCATTTCCGATTGGAGGTTTAGCCTGCGCAAAGTTATTATCACCCCAGCCGACAACGGAGCCGTTGGTCTTTAAGGCCAGACAGTGCCGAGCGCCGGCTGAGACGGCCAGAAAGTCATTTCCGGCAGGTGGAGCAGCTTGACCATCACTATTCCGGCCCCAGCAGATAATAGAGCCGTTTTTCTTCAGGGCTAAACTGTGCCGGCCATCCGCCGCGATGGCAATAAAATCCTTTCCTGCAGGTGGGTCAGCCTGCCCCAAATCACTGTGACCCCAGCCAACTATGGAGCCATCGTTCTTTAAGGCCAGACTGTGCTGAGCGCCAGCGGCGACGGCGATAAAGTCTTTCCCGGCAGGTGGAGTAGCCTGGCCGGTATCATTCCGGCCCCAGCCAACGATAGAGCCATCGCGCTTTAAGGCCAAATTATGTGCCCCGCCCGCGGCAATCGCAACAAAGTCATATCCGGCAATTATAGCAGCCTGACCAAAACCATTCGAACCCCAGCAGGCTATAGAACCGTCAGACTTCAAGGCCAGGCTGTGCTGAGCTCCCGCAGCTATGGCGACAAAATTGTTTCCAACAGGAGGATTAACCTGGCCAAAGTAATTATTGCCCCAGCCAACGATTGAGCCATCTTTCTTTAAGGCCAGACTATGGTACTCACCAGCAGCCACGGCGATAAATTCGTTCCCACGGGGTGAGGTGGCCTGCCCCCAGGAATTACTGCCCCAGCCAACCACGGAACCATCCCGTCTTACAGCAAGATTATGCTGGCCACCGGCGGAGATGGCGTGAAGGTTGGTAAGCTCAGAATGTGTAATCCTATTGCCCCAGCTTATAATTGAACCAGGAACTGCAGCAACACCTTCACGAGCGCCTCGAAAACGCTCTGCCAAGCCGAGAACGTTGAACACACCTAAGGTAGTTGAAATGACAAATATAGCACCGATTAAACGCCTCATCTTACTATCTCCTCTTTATTACGAGGCTATATAAATACGATGACAAAATACAAATCTCCAAAATCAAAAGCAAGATAATTCGGTATCACACGGTTTCATCTCCAGGAAATGAAACAGAAAATTGATAAAATTGCAGTTTCTACAAGATTACCGGAAACGATACCGTGGATTTGCGATTTTTCCGGGCCGCTTCGCGCTGATATACAGAGCTGCACAGCGATTTATCCCGGGTACATAAAATCGGGAACTCTGCGGGGACTGCCCTTTTCATCGACGCAGGCAAGCACACTCGAGCCCTCGGCCAATAAAGAGCCATCCAGGGCTCGTGTAAGTCTGTAGCTGTGCTCCACCTTGCAGGCACCGACCAGCGTGCAGCTCGTGGTTAATTGCAGCTCTTCGTCATACCCGGCCGGTCGTCGGTAATTAATATTCAGACGTGCAACGACGAAAAAAATGCCTGCTTCTTCGAGGTTTTTGTATGCTATGCCGTTGGCCCGCAGAAGCTCTGTTCGGCCCATCTCGAACCAGACCGGATAGACGGTGTGATGTATCACTCCACCCTGGTCGGTCTCAGCGTAGCGCGGCCTGATAGTTATGGTGTGAGTTTGTACGCTTGTATGCTGCGGAAAATTCATATCGGCACAATATCAAAAACGCCGACTTTTGCAAGTATTGGCTTGAGGATTTATGAACCAGCCTGATTTTTTGTTGTGGTTTGTTGTGGGTCGATTAATGAATATAATTGACAGCGATATGAAGTAATCTCCGTCTTGGTTATTGCAAATAATTATTACCCCACCGAGCGGAGCTCGGCCACTCTCAACTCGGTATCTATTTCCACATAGGCGTAATATCCCTGGCTGGCGGGGCCGGGATTGAGTACGACCGTCTTGCCCGCCGTGTCTTTACTGCGTGCCTCGTGGATATGGCCGCAGATACACACAGCCGGTTTGATTTCGTCAATAAATCTGCGAATCGAAGTGCTACCGACGTGCCGGCCCGTTCCAATCAAATCTGCTTGTGTTCCATAGGGCGGCTGATGTGTCAGAAGAACGACGTGCGTATCGGCCTTAATATCACGGCTGCATTGCTGCAACAGTTTTTTAAATTCCTCTTCAGCCAGCTCATTCGGGGTTCTGCCGGGGCAGGGTAGCGAGCCGCCAACACCCAGAAACGAAACGTTATCGATATTTAGACAGTTGCCATCAAGGCTTATCCCCTCGTCTTTGAGGTATTTACCGACTCGCGGCCGGTCACAGTTGCCGGGGATAGCAAAGATTCGCTCATTGTACTGCCGTATTATATCCAATACTTCAACGGCGTCTTGCTTATCACCGAAGTGCGTTAAGTCGCCGGCCAGAAGTATAATATCCGCGTCCGGAAGCTTCGGCAGAAACTCCGAAAGGACCTTGGTATGGCCGTGAATATCCGTCAATCCTACAATAATCATTTAAGACTCCCTCAAACACCGCAGAAAGTATAAAAGTCGTGAACAGGAATGGTCAAGAAACTTATTTTCAGCAGGAAATGAAACTCTTCCAGAAACCGAGTTGCCAATATGCATAAAATCAGTGGCGCCGTCGGATATGCCGTAGATAATGATATTATTAATCAAAGGGCAGCTTCACACCACCCTTAGGAGTTGTTTTTATACTGCTCTTTAAACCTTCCTGAGTAGTTTTAGCTTCTATCGGTTTGTTTCGACAGATTAAGCCTACCTTAACTTTCGACAAATCGCCTTCGATAAGCTTTGCATAGGAAAATGTCGGCGCTACTTTATCAACCTTTATTGTCGCAATAAGGATTTCAGTCTTGCCTAATGATTCTTTTGTATCGACGTCAATTATTTGCTCTGCCTGGGTGAAAACATCGAGAACCAAACCCTCCGAAATTCTTTTGCCCCCCTGGTTTATAATAATCCGCCCATTTTGGTCTATACTCGCAATACGTACGGGGTACAGCCTGTCGATAATTGTTTCAACCGTCTTGTTGGCAACTTTCGAGGCGAGATTATCAACCATTTCCATATAATTCAGATTTTTGGGCTCCCATTCCTTAACGAGTTTTTTTACTTCATCGGTTTCAAGTGATATGGCGACGATTTCGACCAACTTTAACTCTCTTGTGGGACCAATAATCAGGCGGTACTCGAAATTGAAGTCGGCCTCGTATTCACTTATCGAATGGCCGATGACGGGTGACATTCTTTGGCTTTCCTTGACTCCTGCATCAGAGATTGTTCCTACAAGCATATAGTCGACACCGAGAACCTGGCCAAGCCTGGCTTTTTCCTCAAGAGAGGTATCGTCCGAGAGCAGTATGTTTCTTTCACGTGCAAACTCCTGAATATATTCCCTGTCTAAAACAGCAAATTTATTTGTTTCCGTCAGGGTCATAACCAACTTCTGCGAGAGCCTTTGTGAAATATACCAGGATGGAACTACGAGATTGCAAAAGCGGTAATTTTCGCTCGGTGTTCTTATCGGCATTACGGCAAGTCTGGTCCTGGTGGTTTTATCAGGAGCCTCATAGCCGTATACCCATACTTTCAGAGTTACTTCATACGTGTTCTCGTCGATTTTCTTCTCATCTAAAACCTCATAGGTTTTTATCAGGCCTTCAATGTCGGTTCTAAGAGCGGTGCCTTCGGTTTGAACGGACACTGCATCAAATTCGACCGCTTTTCCGGCGTCCTTTCTTTCGATGTCTGAAGTTGCGGAACGATAATCGAAGTCGTACCGGCCTGAACTCACTTTTACACCTTTGGCCTGGGCAATAGCCTCCTGTAGAGCTTTTTTGATTGCCTCGCTTCTATTAACGCCGCGGCCCGTCGTTTCGCGAACTATTGTTTTGGTGGCGGAAAATGACTGCGAGCAAAACAAGGCCACCACAATGAAAGATGCGTAAATCTTTTTCATTGTTCACCCCGCTTTAATTGTAATATAATAAGTTTATTACCAGGATACAGACTTATTACTGCCTCGTTTGCCGATGAGAGTCTCTTCCTGCCAGAATCTAAGTCCGGTAGTCAGGTCTGTAATCTTAAGCTGGAAGTAGTACTCAACCTGCTGCACGTTATTACTATAGCGGATATTTCGTTGAAGAATTTTGCCTGAGATGCTAAGCTCCGGTGCAATCAACTGCCCCTTGGCGGCGAGGGTATCTTTATTAAATTCATCTGACTGGGCCGAATCTCTAATGTCTCTCATCTCATAAACCATGTTGTCGGGTGCGCCCTTTCCGCCGACGGCAGAGGTCATTACGACCTGGCCGCTGTTTAAAAGCTCCTGTTCAATTTTTGCCATCAGCTGGTCGGTATCGATTCGTTGCATTGTATCGTTCATGATACGACCTGTTGTCATAACATATCTGCTTGCATCCTTTTTCTTCAGAGTACCTGAACCGAGCATAGACTGCACCATTTTGCTTGCGGCCTGGTCAAAATCCCTGTAATCCAGGCCCATAACAGCTTTGCCGTCGTCGTGCATAGTGTCGATGTATGCGGTTTCCTGTGCACAACCGGCAATCAAAACAGTAAAGAACATAATGATTTCTAAAATTTTTGTTTTCATAATTTACTCCCACTTTCTGGTATCCATTCTGAAATTCACGGCTTCCTTTCTTGGCGCAACAACTTTAAGGCTGAAGGGTGATTTTCCCATCGCCGAGTATCGCTGCCAGACACTTGTTTTGGTCTGAATCAACAAACCGTTTTCATCGAGCCATTCCACCCTGTACTGAAACCTCCTGGTAAATTGTGAGCGGTTGTGTCCGTTGATGTGAAGCTCAAGAAAACCGGCATCGTTTCTTCTCGTAACGGCCTGTGTAACTCCAATACCTTCCCCAATCAACGCGCTAAAAGCGTAGGCCACCGGGCGGGTGACGATATTATCTATTATATCGTCGCTTCCTACCCCTTCCCTTAAGTTAACCCTGGGGTCAGCCGGGTCATAACAGCCCGTAAACACGACCAAAAGAACGAGGAGTACTATGTTTGTAATCGTTTTCATCTTTTACCCCTGTTTAATAGAAAGTTTCAGGTTAAAAAACCATAACCTCATACACAGGCTCGGCCAAGTCGGTTGTTATTTTAACGTATATAACAGCATTATTACAATGAGGAATATCAATATTAACCGGGATAGAACCCGGACGAGTAATTTTTAATTTGCCGTCCTTCGGCTTTGCAAACCTGGCGACCTGGAAGTCTTTCGGCAAACTCGTCCATATTCTGACATCCGCAGCGGTTGACGCAAAGCTGTATACCGCCATAAAGGCAGATGCAATCGAAGCGGTATCCGAATCCTGCTCTGCAAGAGCGTATTGTGCTGCCACCTTCAATGTCGCCGATATAATAGCTCTCGTTAATATACCTGCATAATCTTTGCTGAATTCCGTCTGAATAACCCTGTCCATATCCGAGACCAGGCGTGTCTGATAAACCTTACAATCAGCTTCTACAATCAGATGTGGACAGGCCCTGTTCCTAAATTCTAATTTCGGCAAAGCGAGCCCCACATATTTAACTTTATTTGTCGCGTGAAATAAAGGAATATCCAGTCTGAATTCTTCTTTTACAGGGCCAAGTCCGTTTTCAAATATCAGCCATATAGTATCTTTTAGCCTGCTTTTTCCATCAAGTATCTCCTCGGTAACTCTCAGGTCTTCGGCCAGATAGACATTATCTTTCACCATCCCATAGGACTCTTTAAGTAAATCCACGGCTTTGGAGTGGTCGCCGACCAGGTTGAAATACACGCCTGCCAGGTAGGTTGCAAAGGGATTGACGAAATCGGGATAGGCTTCAAAATTGTACAGATTAGGATATTTTTGTGTCAATAATTGATGCGTTTTCGGATTTTCAACATTGGCCTTTGTAAATTTGTTTTGTTGCTGTTTCTGCTGCAGTTCGGACTGGAGTTTATGTATTTCTTTAATGAATTTTTCTTTTGCTCGTCTCTGTCTGTCAAGGGCCCGATTGAACTCGACTCTGGCCAGGTCTAATTTGCCTTCGACCATAAAATTCAGGGCTTTGTATGTATTTACCATTATACCATCGTACTCTTCGCCCTTGTAAGGAACCACGTTGTCACTTGCGATTGTCGAGCCGATGGCATCTCCGATCTCAGACCGCTCGTCATAGAACTTAAGCATCTGTTCGGCTTTATCGAAATACTCGGTGCTTTGGGGGTAATTCTTTCGGATTCTCTCCACCGTCCCGAGCTGCAGGGCCCAGAGTAAATCCTCGCCTTTTGGTTTATTGCAGCTGTGTATTTTTTTTCTGGCGAAAAGGGCGGAACTCTCATAGTCCATATTTTCAAAGTGCCTGTTAAAAGCGGCCAAGTGGTCTCTTGGGGAATTACAGCCTGCAAAAAGAATCAGGTTGAATAGGATTAAAAAGGCAAGCGAAGTGGGATTACCTGACCTGATTCCGCTAATTATCAGTCTGCCTGTCAAACCTATGCCTCCGTTCATAACGGCCCGGATAACTGGCAGTTATTATAATGTGGCCGAAGCTGTGCGTAAAATGCAAAATGAATTTTCAGGTACAGGGCCAAAAATCACCATGATTACTCTTGATTGCCGGAGCGAAGTTTATATAATCATAAAAAACCAAATCCAAGTCGTTTCGAAAGGAGTCAGAGATGACGAAAATACAGTTACTTCTATCGATTCTATTTGTCGGCGGCTGCATGACGGCGGGAGAACACCAGCAGGCACTTCATTCTTCAAGGGAGCGAGAAATGATTCTTGGTGTTGTCCAAAAGGAAATTTATGTCGGTATGCCCCAGACGGATGTGGCTGAAACCCTCGGCTCGCCGAATATAGTTACAAAAGACAGTAAGGGTAATGAATCCTGGGTTTACGACAAGATAGCCACGGAGATTTCGTACTCGCGGGATTCAGGCGGGATAATGGGCGGTGTAGGTACCGGCATAAACAACTGGCGGATATTAACGGCTGGTGGAGCCGGCTATTCAAAATCCGCCGGCGCCGCAGCCTCGACGCAAAAGACCCTTACCGTTGTGATAAGATTCGACGATAATGGTTTAGTGAAAACCCTTTCTTATCATTCGAGCAAGTTTTAACAGGAATTAATTATGAGAAAACTCGCACTAACTTTTGCTTGTTTGATGCTTTTGATGGAATCCGGTTGTAGCTCCAGCGAAATCCCGGGAATGTTATTAGCCAAAAATGCTCCACAGAAAACACAGCTTGAAATGCGGCAAATACAAACTCGAACATATCAGGTTAAAGATAGACTGTTGGTTATGAAAGCGATGCTAAATGTTCTGCAGGACGACAATTTTATTATTGAGCAGGTGAATGTGGATTTGGGTTTTTTTTACGCTCAAAAGGAAGTTGACGTGGAAGATTCGGGTGAGAAATTCTGGGAAACCTTTTGGCGTGGGAAAGTAGATGCAACTTACAAAAAGAACCAGGTTATTGACGCTACCGCGAATATAACGGAATTCGGTGACGAGATGCGTGTGAGAGTTAACTTCAGAGTCAAGGTAATGAATAATAAAGGTGGTGTTGTACTCGTTAGACAGGTTGATGACCCTGAGTATTATCAAAAGTTTTTTTATAAAGTTGACAAAGGCATATTTATCGAAAAGGAGGAGATTTAACGCGCCGAGCTACTGCACTCTTGTTATTCCGTCTTTATGCCGGTACTGTTGGGGGAAAATAGTGGACTTCACGATGGGAGGAAGATTATGGGGAAGGTTTTGGTTGTTTACCATTCTCAGAGCGGAAATACCAAGGCCGCGGCTGAGGCTGTTGCCGCGGGCGCGAAAGAAGTCGGCGGAACGGAAGTTTTCATAAAAGAGGCAATGAAAGCAACGAGAGATGACCTGCTTTCCTGCGATGCTGTTGCTGTGGGAACGCCGGATTATTTCAGCTATATGGCGGGCGGATTGAAGGACTTCTTCGACCGGACGTTTTATCCCACAAAAGAGCAGGTGGCAGAGAAGCCTTGCGGGATTTTTATGACGCACGGAGGCGGAGGCAGGGCCATCGAAAGCGTAAAGAATATATGCAGTACCTTCAAGTTCAGGATTGTAAGCCAGCCGGTTCTCATCAAGCAAAAACCAGATGAAAAGGCAGTATCAGCACTGAAGGAGCTCGGTAAACGTATTGCGGAAGCGGCCGAGTAGCGAAGCAGTGTGCAATCTTGAAGTTACCTCCGCAGTGCTTTTTTTTGAGAAAAGATGTGCCTTTGTACTCATCGGCTGCTTGCATTTCTACACGTAATCCCTATGATATATAAAGTTACAAAATGTTCGGACGGCTTATATGGACTATTTTAATTACAAAAATGGCAGACTGTTTGCCGAGGAGGTTGATATTCAGCAAATTGCCGAGCAGGCAGGCACGCCGGTGTATGTTTACAGCAAGGCAACTTTCCTGGAGCATTTTCGCCGAATCTGCGAGGCATATTCTGCGCTCGATACGACCGTTTGTTATTCGGTCAAGGCCTGCGGGAATATAAACATCCTTAAATTTATGGCCAAGGCCGGCAGCGGCTTCGATGTTGTAAGCGGGGGTGAGCTTTACCGGGCGAGGCAGGCGGGCGCCGAGGCGGCAAAAATTGTTTTCGCAGGTGTCGGCAAAACCGATAAGGAAATCGTCGAGGCACTCAATGCCGGGATTGGATATTTCAACATCGAATCCGAAGCGGAGCTGGAAAATCTAATTAGACTTGCCGGGCAAAATAACAAGACTCCTAAATGCGCCCTTCGGATAAATCCCGACATTGACCCAAGGACGCATACGTACACAACAACAGGGCTGAAGGAAACGAAATTCGGCGTTGATATTGAGCATGCGGCAAAGGTCTTTGCCGATTATGGAAAAAACAGTGCGATACGGCTTTGCGCTATCCACGTTCATTTAGGCTCTGCCGGCAAGACCGTTGAGCCTTATGTTGAAGCTGTCGAAAAGGCAGTACGGCTGATTGAACGGTTGCGGCAGGAAGGATTTGCCATTGAGGCCCTGAATCTTGGCGGTGGTTATGGAGCCGACTATGTAACCGGCACGGCACCGAGCGCCGACGATTATGCCGCAGCGATTGTTCCTTCACTTTTAAGAAAAAACTTAAAACTTATCCTCGAGCCTGGCGCAAGCATTGCCGCAAACTCGGCAGTGCTGTTGACGCGGGTTTTATATTTGAAAAAAGGCGGCGAAAAAAGGTTTGTAATCGTAGATGCCGGCATGAATGATTTAATTCGTCCGCCGCTGTATAGTGCCTTTCACTTTATCTGGCCTGTAGTAGTGGCCGAGAATTTTGTGCCCCAAAGGCGGGATGAGGATTTGCAAATGGCAGGCAGCCAGGTTGTTGATGTGGTCGGGCCGATTTGCGAGAGTGCAGACTTCTTTGCAAAAGACCGCGCCATGCCACAGGTCGAACGCGGCGATTTGCTCTCGATTTTTACCGCCGGTGCTTATGGTTTTAGTATGGCCAGCAACTATAACGCCCGCGGCCGAGCCGCCGAGGTACTCGTCGACGGCAGTAAATTCTCGGTCATCCGAAAACGTGAAACCTATGAGGATTTAACAGCTCTGGAAAGGCCTTGACTCGCTTGCCCTACACTAAACCTGTCCTGAACCTTACCTATCCCGAATAAAATCGAGTTGCCCAAATCATCTTTTTAGCAGCAGTTTCTACGTGTATGTAAATTTGAAAGAGGCATTTATTTTATCGGAAGTTGATTCGGCCTGAATAATGAACTTTTTGCTCTATTTAGGCCTGTTTTTTGCCGATACACAAAAAATGTAAATATTTTCAGGGAAAATAAGCCATCCCGGCTTTTTGGACACGCATTTAATGATGAGGAGAAATAAATGATACAGGACCTCTTACAGACAAGTGAAAACCGCATTTCGGCTGGAGCATGGATTCTTATCGGATTACAGTTTCTGGCGATAGTCGGGATTGTAACCGATGGGCAGCAGTATGACCCCGCAATCGAGTCTTTCCTGTCACATTCGACAATAGCTTCAATGCAAGGGCCTTTCGATTTTCTCGTTGCGAAGAATATACTTCCAGTTGTTGCAATAGCAGCCGGCCTGATTTTATGGAAACGCAATAGAAATCCTCACGGCGAGACAATCATCAGCACCGGTGCGATTTCTATTATCTTAGGTTCGTTATTTGTCATTCTCTAAGAGTTACGGGCGCAGAATTGCCGAGCAGCTACTTTTTCAGTTGTGCAGCGACGATTATTTTATAGGCCAATCGGGCGGCTAAGTATTCTGTTGTAACGCCGGCTATTCCGGGAATCACCTCGACAATGTCGGCGCCGACAATTTTTCTGCATCCGCCGACGGCCAGAATCAGGTCAGTTACCTGCTCATAAGTCAGTCCTCCCGGCTCAGGCGTGCCTGTACCCGGCGCGAAGGCGGGGTCAAGGCCGTCAATGTCGAGGGACAGATAGACATTGTCGGTAAGGCCGGCGAGCACCTCTGATATCCACTTTTTGTCTTCGGCAATGACGGTTGGGCTGAAGACTTTCAGCTTCTTTTCATCTATAAACCGGTACTGGGCTTTATCGAAGCTTCTGATTCCCACACCGACGGCTGGTATGTGCATATCATACATTCGCCGCATTACACAGGCATGGCTGAATCTGCTGCCTTCGTATTCATCCCGCAAATCGGCATGAGCGTCGATTTGCAGTACTGAGACATCCGGAAATTTTTCAACAGCTGCCCTGACCAGTGCCACCGTGATTGAATGCTCTCCGCCGAGGGTAAGCACAACTTTCCCGGCCTGAATAAACCGCTTTGCCGTTTCGTATATTTGTTGCTGTACCTGCTCCGGAGCTATTCCGTCCGGCTTGATGGTATCGGCGGTGTGGATTCCGCAATGATGAAATTCATCGAGGAGAACCTCGTCAAAAGATTCAAGCTGTTCAGAAGCTGCTATTATAGCTGCAGGAGCCTTTGCAGTTCCTTTCAGAAAGCTTGCCGTATCGTCATAACACACAGGCAGGACAACAAATCGGGCGCTGTCCAGCTCGGCGGGTCCACCCTCCAGACCCAGGAATTTTCCCGGCGTTGCATTCTGCTCCATTTCGCTGGCCTAAAAGTGTTTTTCAACGAAGCCGGTATCGACTTTGTTTTTAATGTAAAGATTGTGTGAAAGGATATCCAGGCATACAGGTATGGTTGTCTTTATAGGTTCTATTCTGAATTCCTTCAATGCTCTCTTCATCGTGGTTATGGCCTCCGCGCGGGTTTTCTGATGCACGATGAGTTTACTAATCATCGAGTCGTAGCTTGATGGGATATTGCAGCCCTGATTGATATGCGTATCTACTCTCACACCCGGCCCGCCCGGGACGATAAATTTCTCTACCTTCCCCGCACAGGGTGCGAAATCGCGCGATGGGTCCTCAGCGTTGATTCGGCACTCAATCGCCACCCCCTTGTGCCTGATATCTCTCTGACGCAGCCCGATTGTTTGCCCGCTCGCAACCTGGAGCTGCAGCTTAATCAAATCATACCCCGTTACCATTTCAGTTACCGGGTGTTCGACCTGAATACGCGCATTTGCTTCAATGAAATAAAACTTTTTATCTTTGTCCAACAGGAATTCTACTGTTCCCGCGTTGACATATTTAGCCTGTTTAACCAGCCGCAAGGCCGCCTTACAAAGTTCATCTCTCGTATACTCGTCCAGGACGGGACAGGGTGATTCTTCAATCAGTTTCTGGTGTCTGCGCTGAATTGAGCAGTCCCTCTCGTAAAAGTGAAGGACATTACCCGTCTTATCAGCCAGTATCTGAACCTCAACGTGTCTCGACTCAACAATAAACTTTTCCAGATAGACCGCCCCGTTTTGAAATGCCGCTTCAGCTTCTGAGCAGGCTGCGCTAAAAGCTGAACGAAGGCTTATGTCATTGTGTACTACCCTCATTCCGCGTCCGCCGCCGCCGGCAGCAGCTTTTATCATAACCGGATATCCGAGCTTATTGGCAAGTTTTAGGGCCTCTGATTCATTTTCGATGACTCCGTCGGAGCCGGGTACCACAGGAACCCGCGCTTCCTGCGCCAGTCTTCTCGCCTCGACCTTGTCACCTAAAAGCTGCATTGCCTCGACTGTAGGCCCGATGAAAGTTATGCCACATTCCCGGCATATCTCGGCGAAGTGGGCGTTCTCAGCGAGAAAGCCATAGCCGGGGTGAATTGCCTCGACGTCCGTTATCTCTGCAGCGCTGATAATGCGGGGGATACTGAGGTAGCTGTTTGCCGGGGCCGCCGGCCCTATACAGATTGCTTCATCGGCAAGCTGGATGTACGGCAGGTCCTTGTCCGCCTCGGAATAGACCACGGCCGCCTCGACGCCCAGTTCATGACAGGCCCGAATAATCCTTAAGGCTATTTCGCCGCGATTGGCAATCAGAATTTTGGAGAACATCTAAATTCAACCTGTCGAAAAAAGTTTAGAAAAACAAGAAAAGCTATTTCACCGGGGATTAATGCGGCTCAACCTTAAAAAGCACCTCCCCGTATTCTACCGCCTGTCCGTTAGCCACCATTATTCGGGTTATCGTTCCGGTAAGCTGTGCTTTTATTTCGTTCATTACCTTCATAGCTTCGATTATACACACGACTGTTTCAGACTCGATTTCCGAGCCAACTTCCACATAAGGCTCGGAATCAGGACTTGGAGCCGAATAAAAGGTACCAACCATAGGTGACTTAATCTCTTCCAGCTCTTCCGACTCACCGGGAGCTGTTTTAACATCGGGTGACTCTACAGGAGGGGATTTGGCTGCCTGAGGTATTGCGGGGATGGCCACCGGCAGTGCTGTTACGCTTGGCGGTTGGACTTGGGGACGCTTCAGGTGAATCTTGCTTTGCCCATCAACAATTTCAAGTTCGATAAGGTCATTGATTTTCATCAGCTCAATCAACTCTTTTATCTTTTGCAGATGATCGTCTTTTTTCCCCGGCATTGCTTCAAACCTCAGTTTATGCGAAAATCAACTCGCAATTTCGCTAATAAGTGTAACGGGTAACCGGCCTTTTGCAATGTTTTTATTGCCCGGTGTTGGCGTCGGGCTTTTCTTCGCCTGGGGCGCTTTCTCCCGATGAATCGGTACGGGGGTGCATATCGTTGTGGCAGTCAACGCAGGTAGGTGCATTCGGTTCCGCTGAGGGTGTATGCAGAATAGCAACCGCGGGTGTACTGGGTTTGCCTAATAAATTGCTGTGACACCTCGTGCATCTCTCGTCAGGTATTTTTCCCAAGACACTTTCGCGCATCTTCTCCTCGTCATAGGGACGTCCGAGGTGGTGCCTGACCAAATCCCTCAGGCCTTCGTAGGCCTTAATGCTCAGGTGGCTAAAATACTTTTCCTTTGGCGGAAGATGACAGTCAATACACTCAGTAACTGTACCGCTGACATTCACGTAATGGCCTGATTGTTTCCAGCCTTCGTACAGAGTTTCCATTTCGTGGCAGCTGCCACAGTACTCAGAACTTGAGAAAGGCTCCATTGCCGCATTGATTGCCAGGAAACATACTATGGCAAAAACGAAACCGGCGCAAAGCAATCCAATGTAACGTACTTTTATCTTACCCGACTTTTTAATATGCTCACCCGAAAACTGACCCATTGCCTGCGTTATCCTTATAAGCTCTCGCTGCCGAAGCTAATTATCTCCGCGTACAATCTACCTGTTTGCGGCAATTGCGTCAATCCAAAATCCTGAACCTTGACTTGCAGATGCACAACTAACGAATGGTCTTCAGAAAGGAGGGAATCCTGAGTATGAGGCTGCTAAAGTATCTCCAGCCCAATTGCAGTAACATCGTCGGACTCATTTAATTGAGGAAGGTAATTTGTAACGAGCTCTTCGAACCTTTCCATCATTTGCTTCAGTGTCCATTTTTTCATACGGCTAAACTCCATGTTGAAGCTGAAGCTGCCCGCATCATCCACTCTACCGATGATTTCCTCGGCGCCATCCGAGTACAGAAATAGTTTATCCCCCTGCTGAAGTCTTATTGTCTTGTGCAGAAACTGCGCCTCGGGAAAGATGCCGAGAAGTGAGCCGCGTGACTTTAGCTGTATCGGCTCTCTGTCTCCTCTGAACAGGACCGGATAGGGGTGTCCTGCACGAGCGAAAGTAAGCTGCAGACTCTGAGTATTAAGCAGACAATAACAGCATGTGGCAAACTGGCAGCCGGAGAGCTGCTGCTCTGCGATGCCGACATTTAGATTTGTAAGAACCCGCGACGGAGAGAATATGCGGTAATGATTGCCAATCGTCTCCCTCATAACCAGCGCGTGCTTCAGAAACATCGTCAAAAGGGCCGCCGGCATCGAATGACCCGCCGCATCGGCGATGTAAAAACCTATATGTTGCTCATCCAGTCGGGCTATATCATAAATATCTCCTGAAACACACTGTGCAGGTACAAACACAGCTCCCCAGCACATCTTATCGCTGTCAGGTAAACGTTTGGGTAGAAAATCACGCTGAACCCTACCGGCCATCTCAAACTGTTGGTGCAGGTCTTCCATGACCGGTGGTGTGTAAGTTTCGACTTCTGTCCGTTCGGTGTCCGCGACCGAGCTCTGCCGTTGCATTCTCATTCGGTATGCTATATTTGCACTTATTCTGCCCCAAAGCTCTCCAAGTGACGCCGACTGAAGTTGTCTCAGCAGACCGAACTTTTCAGCGGCAAGGCTTACCCAGCTATTCAGAAGAATCACGGCAATATTTGCGGCGTCCAGAACCCTGATTATTCGCTCGCATTCAACCCGCTGGTCGGCTGGAATACCTGCCGCATCGATGACGACAGTTCCGATAAGCTCGAGACGGTCTTCCATCTCGAAAAAGCGTTCCAACGGCAGGACAGAAAAAGTCATCTCCTTATCCGCCAGCAAGGATAATATCGGCGCACAGCTTTCTTTATTTCCTGTAAGGAGCAATACATCTATCTGTTCTTTTCGCGTCCTGGTCTTTTGCATCTACTCAGTCTGCCGTTCTTTTTTCGTAGTTTATTATGGGGCCTTCCCGGCTTCGCTAACAGCGAATACCTGGACAGTCCCCACCCGCTGTCGCTAAATACTTCGGCCCAATCATTCGACGACTTTGCTACTTCCGTCCTGCCTTTATGTATCTTTCCGCAAAATCGCGTTATTCTGATTGGAATTCCTGTGTTTTTGAGACTCTTGATTGATAATTTCTCGGCCAATGCTATAGTAATAGTAACGACAGGATGGAATTTATCCCACCTTCCTGCTGAATACCATTGTGTGATGAAAAAATTATACGTTACAAACAGAGATGAATGGCGCGACTGGCTCTCTCGGCATCATACCTCAGAAAAAGAAATATGGTTAATCTTTTACAAAAAAGAAACATCCAAGCCGACGATTCCCTATGAAATCGCTGTTGAAGAAGCGTTATGTTTTGGATGGATAGACAGTATTATCAGGAAAATTGACTCTAAAAAGTATGCCCGTAAATTTACTCCCAGAAAGGATAACAGCAGGTGGTCGGAACTTAACAGGAAGCGAGCCAATAAAATGATAAAGAAAGGGAAAATGACTATTGATGGACTCGCGAAAATAAACAAAGCAAAGAAGACCGGCCTTTGGGACAAAGAGCTCAGGCCGCGAATACCTTTGGATATTCCTCCGGAATTTGCAAAGGCTTTAGCTCATAATAAAAAAGCGAAGGAAAACTTCGACAAACTCGCTCCTTCTTATCGCAAGCACTATATCGGCTGGATTGCAATAGCCAAACACCCGGAAACGAAAGTCAAAAGAATAAAAGAATCGATTGCCCTTCTTGCAAAAGGAGAGAAATTAGGATTAAAATGAATGTGGCAACAACAGCAAGCTTCTTGTTAAGGGGACATTATATAAAAAAGGTTCAGGAATAAAGAAACAGGATATGTCAATGCCACTATTGATAATTATTCTCTTATTAATTGTAAATTGTGCCGCATGTATGCAAGGTTGTAGTATTGTAAGGAAAATTATGAAGAAATTAAAAGACGTTGACCCAGATGAATGGAAACGTATTACATGGTTGTTTGGAATCATGATAAATCCATATCGCTTTCAACAATTTCTGAAAGAGCCCGCTACGTCGGATCCATATATAAAAGAGTGCATCGTTGAATACAAACGGGCACTACGTTTTATTTGGATAACGTTTTTTATATTTATTATAGTACTAATCGCAATTTCATTTTGAGTTAACTTTCTTTGTTTACGAGGCTTTTCGGTTGATGGCCTCTATGTATTCGAAATCTATCTGGATTAAGCCAACCGCTAAAAAAGAAGCTGGTGGCTGGTTCGGAGGTTAGAGTAAGCAGGCCATAAATAACGATTTCAATAATTATTAATCTTTAAGGAGAATCGTGATAAATACAATATTGCTTACAGTCTTTCGAATGGCATTGACAATTCTGATTATTCAACCCGCTGAACTTTCTGATAAATCCGCAGAACTCAAAGACAAGGAGCACCTTATGAAGGAACTCAAACCAATCGAGCTTTTGAAGCCGCAAACAGACGGCGGCAAGCCCCTTATGCAGGTTTTGAAGGCCAGAAAGTCTTCACGCGAATTCAGTAATGAAAAACTACCTTTGCAGGTCCTTTCGAATATGCTATGGGCGGCATGGGGAATCAATCGCCCTGATGGAAAGCGCACGGCACCATCCGCAATGAACCTGCAGGAAATAGATGTTTATGTCGCCCTTGCCGAGGGCCTTTACCTTTATGATGCCAAAGAAAATATATTCAAGCCCGTTTTATCAAAGGACATCCGTGCTATGACAGGCGGTCAGCCGTTCGTTAAGGATGCGCCTGTGAATCTGATTTATGTCGCGGATTATTCAAAAATGGGCAAGGTTGCGGCCAAAGATAAGGCGTTCTTTTCAGCCGCTAACTCCGGTTTTATCAGCCAGAATGTTTATCTGTTTTGTGCTTCTGAAGGATTAGCCACCGTCGTGCGTGCGTATGTGGATAAGAATGCCCTGGCAAAGGTGATGAAACTTCGGCCGAACCAGAAAATCATCCTCGCACAAACCGTCGGGTATCCGAAAAAGAAATAATCGGCACTGTTTAAACCTTTGTACTGCAAAAGCGCGTTTGGTTCTTAACAACCAGGCGGGTAATTTTATTCGTCGTGCTCCCGGGCTTCACAAAGCCTGGGCAATGGGCAGCGACTAAAACCTCTTTGCTTTTTTTCGAATCCCTGTCATAATGGCACTAATTGAAAATTGAATTACAATCGTAGGATATCGGCCCTGAAAGGTCTGTTAACATAATTAATCAGGAGTAATTATGACTAAAGCAACAGCACGCCATCTTTTAGTTGACACGCGGGAGAAATGCGAGGATATCAAAAAGCAAATCGAAGCCGGTGCCGGTTTTGCTGAAATGGCCGCCGAGCATTCTACGTGCCCTTCCGGACAGAATGGAGGAGAACTCGGCGAATTCCAGCCAGGCCAGATGGTCAAGGAGTTCGATGACGTTGTCTTCGGCGAGGAAGTGGGAAAAGTTCACGGCCCCATCAAGACTCGGTTCGGATTTCATTTAGTTGAAATAACCAGCCGTACAGAATAACAGGACCGGACAGATAGCCGATTGTCGAAAAGAGTATCATTAAGAGAAGATTATTAATTGGGGCAGAAATGAAAACGATACTCCCAGTGATACTTCTTGTAATTATAGCCGGCTGCGGAAAGCCGAAAGCTGCCAAGACGCAATCCGAAGATGAAGGACTTCAGGTCTATTGTACAATGGCACAAACCAGGTTTGCCGTTGGGCAGAAGCTGCCTGCGCCAGGAGTGAAAATCCAAAATAGCACGGATGCAGACGTTGACCTGATTGGCCCCACGAACACCGTTATTGAGTGTATGCTTGCGCAGCCGGATAAGATGATTGTACCTATGTGCATTGCTATGCCGACCGGCCGTGACCCGCGAGATATGCCGACACGGAAGCTGAAAGCCAAAAAAACGATAGAACTGAAAGCCGACGGGATTTGGTATTATAACGAGCAAAGCGGATACGAACCATACGTTTTTCGGCAGGCGGGAGACTACAAGTTTAGTTGTGAGTATGAAGAGCTGAATTCCAACATAATCACAATTACTGTCAGTGCCGTATACCCAAAGCCGGGTGATATTATCGAGTTCAGCGCTGATTCCCATCCTGCAAGAAATCCTTTTAAAGATTTTAAGGTCGAAAGAAAAGACCTCGAAGAGGTCCTGAGTACCTGGTGTCGAGTTTCACAAGAGCACTGGCAGCACGGCTACAGCCACGTCGCGTTCGGAGACAGAACCGGAACAATTAAGTTGAAGGACGGCAGCGCAATCAAATGGATGCTAAGGCCGGGCGGCCTTGCTACACTTACCTTTCAAGATGGAACAGTATTATATATCGCCAGAGAACTGACGCCGTGGGAAAATCAAACAGACCTCACATGGGTCTCGGCAGTCGAGAAGTTGAAAGTAGCTTATATATTCCTTCTCAGGAAAATTCAGGACGACAGCCTGACCTTAGTTGCAGCCTATGATGATAAAAACTTAAATTTGGTAGGAAATATTATTCGAACAAACAGTTTGAACCTTGTAATTGAAGCTTATAACAATTTAGAGCAAGGGCCGGATTTGTGCCACTATTCAAAAACTACAAGAGCAATGGGTGCCATTATCGATGTCTCGACAATAGATGAAAATAAATACTATGTCAGCTATTACGTCGGCCCCGAAGGCGGGGCATCCAAGGAAATCCAGATTGAAAAGAAAAACGGGCAATGGACGGTTGTAAACGACGATGGTATGTGGAATGTAAAATAAGCTCGTATGTTAAGGGGAAAGTTATGAAAGCACTTCGACAAATTGGTTCGTTAGCGTTTGTGGCGGGGCTGTTCGTTGCTATTTTTGCCGGCGTGCCCTGGCACGTGCTCGTTGAAGATGACCCGGTCATACCCTGGTGGCTGCGGATAGCTATTTTCTCGCTGCTGGGCGGTATCCTTGTAGTTCTGCTGACATTGGCTCTCGAGCAAAGAAAAGATAAAATTCCAGAGCAGCCGCAGCCTGCTGAGCCGGAGCATAAAATAATGCTTCTGAATTCCACCCAGGTACCCGGCCGAGAGATTAAGGAGGTTCTCGGCCTTGCTCAGGGCCATACGGTATTTGCTATCTGGCTCGGCAAGGACCTCTCTGCCCTGGTCAGACTTATCCTCGGCGGCGAATTAACTGAATACACAGATATGATGGCAAGGGCCCGGTCAGCGGCGACAAACAGGATGATTGACGAGGCGGCCCAGATGCAGGCGGACGCAATCATCAATGTTCGCTATATGACCACGAGTGTTGTGGGTAGTGCCGCCGAACTTTTCGCTTACGGCACGGCTGTCAAACTCAGTTAGTAATTTAACCTGTCAAAAACTCAATTTACAGAGTCAAGGATGGGCAGGGGTAGTGTGGAGAAAAATATCAAAAAAAGTGTGAGTAATTCGCCTTCACCGCGCATAATACTTAATAAAAGCTGGTGCCGGAAAGACAATTTTTAAACAAGTGAATGATGAGTTGGAACAACAAAACCGGGCAGGATTCGCCGAAGGCAATGGTGATATATGGCGAAAGTTTCTCTGCCGAGAGATTCCCCTGCTTTATGGAATGTTTATGAAGCGCTGGCCAAATCCCTCGCTCGCTGAAGAGTTAGTGCAAAAAACGGTTTTCGATGCCGTACGTGGATGTGGCAGTTATGACCCGTCGAGGGGCAGCCCCGAAGAATGGATTTTCGGCATCGCCCGGAACAATATCCGCCTTGAGATAAGAAAACGGGCAAGCCGACCGGCCTTTAACGGCAATATCAGCAGCTACCTCAATGCGATTGACACCAGGCCGCTGCCCGACGAAGTTCTCGAACGAAAAGAAACAGTTGCAGCCATCCGCTTGGCATTGAGAAGATTGGAAAGTAAAGAACAAGCCATTTTAAAGGCCAAGTATATCAAAGGCCTCCCGGCACGCGACATCGCCCAACAAATGAGTATTACGGAAAAAGCTGTGCACAGTCTATTGTATCGAGCTAAAATTTCCCTTCGTCAGGAGCTTGAAAAAAAGGCACCTTCGAACGAGGATGAATAAAAAATTATGAAACGAGAAGATGAAAATATCTTGCGACTGGTGAAACTCACCAACGATTCAAATAAACCCGGCAAAGCATTCACCGAATCATTGATTAATAATGCTCTCGGCAAGCTTGGACAGCTAAAGATGGCAAAGAAACAGGAAATAATGAATGCAAGCCGGTGGGAGAAAACTATAGGCTGGGCTGCTATGGTCGTAGCCGGCTGTGGTGCAGTGCTTGCTGTTGTAGCATCTACTTTATTGAAAATAAACTTCTTCCTGGAAGCAGTAGTTATCTTATCTATGTCCTTTAACTGGCTGACTTATCTTGGAGAACATACATTATGACCCCCGAAAAACCGAATAGAGTAAGTGTAATTGACCCCATAACTCCCGCTTTCGAAAGGGTAAAGGTAATGCTTTTCAGGCCCTTTGATTTGCGCAAATGGTTTGTCATAGGCTTCTGTGCCTGGCTGGCATATTTGGGAACCAATGTCGGTGGCGGAGGAGGTGGCGGAGGAGGCGGGGGCGGCTCCAATTGGAAAGCACTCAACAAACCACAGGAACGACAGGCCCAGATAACAGAAGGAATTAACGCCGCAAAAGAATTCATCTCTGATAATTTGTTCTGGATTATACCTGTAGTCGTAATTGTGGCGGTTATAATAATAGGAATTAGCCTTCTTATCGCCTGGCTTAATAGTCGAGGCAGATTTATGTTTCTTCATTGCGTTGCAACAGACAAATCGCAAGTCAAAGCCCCCTGGCACGAATTTAGAGAACACGCCAACAGTCTCTTTATATTTCGAATTGCTTTGTGCATAATCAGCTTATTTGCAGTGGCTTTGCCTGTCCTTGGTATTGTCTTTTTTATTATTATGATGGTAACCGGAGCTGTTCCAGGTGTAGCTTCCATTCCAGGGATTATAATCTTTGGCTTGATTATATTTGCTCTGTCAATAGTGCTGCTTCTGGCGAAAAAATTCACATTCGATTTCGTCGTGCCGATTATGTTTCTGCGAACGGCAAATTGTATGGCCGGCTGGCGAGAATTCCTGGCAATCCTCTCTGTCAACAAAGTCCGCTTCGCGCTGTACATCCTCTTTCAAATTGTCATAGCAATAGCAATAGGGACAATTGTTTTCGTCGGCTTTTGCATAGGATGTTGCTTCTGCTGTGCAAGCCTGTTGCTGCTTATACCATACATCGGAACCGTCATTCTATTGCCTGTGTTTGTTTTTAAGCGGTCTTATTCTCTTTATTACCTGAAGCAGTTCGGCCCCGATTTTGACGTGTTCAGTATGTAGAACGAAGCTTTCTGAAAATACCGCCCCGCAATGCTTAATCTACAGCGCATCAAGGTATGTCTGAACAGGATTGGTCTTTAGCCGGCGAAGATTGCCGAGCCGATACGCAGAATCGTCGCTCCCTCCTCAACTGCAATTTCGTAATCCTGACTCATCCCCATACTCAGTTCGGTGAACTCCGGGCCGGCAATTTTCTCACCCCGAATCTCTATAAATAATTCTTTGGCACGCGAAAAACAGGCCTGGACAACGTCTTTGTTAAGAGTCAGCGGAGCCATTGTCATCAACCCCACCAGCTTTAAGTTCGGCAGTGTCACAATCTGCTCGGCCAGATGCGTCACAGCGCCAACGGCCACACCATGTTTCTGGGGCTCTTTTGAAGCATTGATTTGCAGAAGTATCCTGGGGCAGAGTCCCGCCTTTCCGGCCATCTCATCAATTTCTTCGGCCAGTCGAAGCGTATCAACCGAATGTATCATGCGAACCAGCGGCAGGACCTGGCGGACTTTGTTACGCTGCAGGTGTCCAATCATATGCCAGTTGACCTTCTCGGGAAGCCCGGCCTGGTCTGTCTCAGTCTGCAGGAAGGTCTCAATTTCAGCAGCGACTTTTTTTAACTGCTGAACACGATTTTCCCCTAAATCCGTAAAACCGAGTCCGATGACCTGTTTGACTGTCTCAAGTGGAGCAGACTTGGTAACTACAACAAGTTTCACTTCATCCGGTTCTCTACCCGCTCGCGCACAAGAAGAGGCGATTTTGTCCTTAACCTCGTCGATTCTGTCGGTAATATTTATCATAATAGAGCAAAACGGTTTAAAAACGCTTACTATTATAAATTATCTGCAATCTCTAAACAATAAACACCATTAAAATAGCACCGTTAAAATTATTTACCAGCAAAAAAAAATCAAGGGAGGAATTTTGCGGGATTCTTGAGCTTGGCAGGTAGATATTTTCTTACTACAAAATCCAGGCCGTGCTTGGCGAAAGCCTGTTGTTCTACGCGGTTGCCCATTTTTAGCATATGATTAATTGCAATCTGCCAGGGCTTGTGGTGTCTGACGAATGGGTCGTTCTTGAGCGCATCTTTTGCCCTTTTTACGTCCACTTCTTTTAAGGGATGCGTGGGCAGTTTGTAGTCGATAATGTCCTGTGGTGTTACGCCAAGCAGTCTGGCTGATGGCACGCAGAAGAATTGATTGAGATGAGCTGCGTTTCCGGAGCCGACCTTCAAAGTTCGGTAGATGTTGAAGTATCCGTAGGGGTCTCCGTCTACGAAGGCGTATACCGGTACTTTCAGTGCTTCACATAATCTGCGTATGAATCTGCGACAGGCTCGTGTCGGGACGCCACCCATGCTAATCAGGATGCAGTCCTTTTTAGCCCAATAGTCGTATTTTACGAGTCTCTGGAACATACCGGCAGTTTCGATGGCCAGGATAAACTTAGCCTTGCTTTGAAACTTTAGATTCTCAACATCAATAGGTATGGAATATGCACCTGAGCCGAACTTAGTACAGTCTATTTTCACGCTTTTACCTTTTGAATCCCTATCGATGACTATCAATCTGCCGGCGATGTCACCTCCTTTCTCTTCGGGAATAAACTTTAGCTGCTCTCGATTGACGCCGAACATCGCCTCTACGTCGTCTATGATGGTGTCGGATTCGCTTTGTTCGGAAAAACCAGCCTTGCCCCAGTTCTTCGAGATATAATATGCCTCCCGCTTCGTTGCCATATCATCGGCCCCGATAAGCTCCTTCGACAGAGCCATCATCTTCAGCGCCTGGGCAAAGGTCTTGACGGTGCCGACGGTGAGAGTGCGTTTTTTACTTTTACTCAGGATTTCGAAATAGCCGGCCTTAACATTATACCTGACGTTGGAAAGTGAGCGAACGGGTGTGCTCATCGAAGGCTTTTGTCTTTTCAGGATTTTTGTGTGGATGTCCTTTGCAGTATTGGTGATTTTGTCAATTACAGGGGCTTTCAATGTTCTGCGCATTCGAGAAACTCCTAAAAGATTTATAAACGCAATGGTAATGCTCGCAATCTATTGCAGAAAAGGCTAATATTCAAGCACATTTATCGGAGCCCGCCCATCTTAATAGCAGACACTTTATGGTGAAAATTAAAAAAAGGATTAATATGGTACTTTTAGACTTGCTTTTTGTGTCCTTAACTCTTATACTGTTTCTTATAAGGGGATTGCGGCCTCGTGAGGGAGAAAAAATTTCTTAGAAGAATCGCTTTTTATTTGACAAAAGTAGTACTTGAGTATATACTAAAAACGTCGAAAATTGGACTATAACGCTGTATAAGCAGCGAAATGATCCTCGGCGAGGGAGCGTGGCCCACCGGTTCCCCCCCCAGCCGGTTCCACCACCTCGCCATTTTTATGCGCATTTTCGGCCCCAGACACATCAAGCTCGATTTGCAGCCCCCTACTCAGTAAAGCCGGCGTACAAAATCAGAAATACAATAACCGCAACAACAGCCGTTACACCGCCAAATAGGAAGGTCGCAACCGGTGAGACGTGTTGCCACAAAAGACCGGCTGTGAAGCTGGCGACAAAGGCTGACAGACCGGTAACGGTATGAAATGCTCCCAGGGCCGTGCCCTTGAATCCGGCGCCCGCCAGGTCAGATACAAAAGCTCGCTGCGTGCCGTCGATGGCCGCGAAGACCACTCCGTAAAGAGAAAATAAAACGACAAACAGCCACAACGAATTACAAAAGGCAAAACCGAGCGACACAAGCGCAAACAAAGCGTAACCGAAAACAATAACCGGCCGGCGCCCGATTTTATCCGAAATGGAACCCAAAGGCACGGCCAGCGCGCTGTAAAAAACGTTGAAAAGCACATATAAAAAAACAGGTGCGGCTATCGATGCCCGGCCCGTAAACAAATGCTGCGCCCTCATTACAAAAAACATATAGCTGAAATTGCCCAAAGCAAAAATCCCGGAAATCAGAATAAAAAGCTTCAACGGTTTCGCAAGCACTGAAAGGCTGATTTTCAGACCCACTTTTCGCCGCTCGATTTTTGGCTCTTCGACAAAACCAATCGGAACCAGCACCGCCAGGCCAAAAACCGCGGCAATAACAATGATTGTTCGAATCTCCAACCCAAGAAACCACAGCAATAAAAAAGACACTGCCGAGCCCAAAATGGCACCGAGTGTATCAAAACCGCGATGAATACCGAACGCTTTACCGCGCTGAGCGGCAGCCGACTCCGATATGATTGCGTCACGGGCGGCTGTCCGCAGACCCTTGCCCACCCGCTCCATTGCCGAAAAAACAACCGCACTCGGCCATAGTTTCGAAAAAGCAAGCAGCAGCTTGAAGACCATCGAGACACCGTATCCCCAATACACAAAGATTTTTCGCCTGCCGGTCCTGTCGGACCAGTAACCGCACGGCACCTTCAGGATACTGGCGAGGCTGTCCCGCAATCCTCCAACAAGACCGATGAGCTGACCGGTGGCACCGAGCGACTGCAGGAACATAGGCAAAATCGGCATTATCATCTCGCTGCTGAGGTCGTTGAGAAAACTTACAACGCTAAGCAGAATTACGTTGCGAAACGGAGTTTTTGGCGGGTCTTCTTCCATTATCATCTAATAGTTCGTAGTCGGTTTCTCACTCGCCGCGGATTTGGACAATCACTCTTCTGCTTCTGGGGCCGTCGAATTCGCAGAAATAAATCCCCTGCCAGGTACCCAGTACTAATGAGCCGTCCTTTATCAGAACCTGCTCACTACAACCGAGAAGAGAGCTTTTAGCGTGTGCGTCGGAATTGCCTTCGTAGTGCCGGTAGCCGCTGCGGCCCTGCGGGATAAGCTCTTCCAGCGTTAGTAAAAGGTCGTGAACCACCGAAGGGGCGGCGTTCTCGTTTATAGTAATCGCCGCGGTGGTGTGAGGGCAGTAAACAATCACGTCGCCCTGCAGGATGCCCGACTCGCGTAGCAGGGAATGAACCTTGCCGGTAATATCAATCATCTGGCATCGTTGTTTAGTGCCGACGCTGAAAGTCTTTTCAATAATTTTCACTTTATAACCAAAGATTTTTCTGTGTATGAGAAAGTTTATTCTATCAGCCTTTGCTAAGAATTTTTTCCAGTTCTGTAATAAGCGAGGGGATATCTTTCGTTGAGGTGCTCCATACAACATCCAGATTAATGGAAAAGTAGGCGTGAATAAGTCGGTTTCTCATGCCAATCAAAACAGGCCAGGGAATTTCTGGAGCATCGTCACGAAGTTTCTCTGACACTTGTGTTGCCGCTTCACCAATGATTTCGAAAAGGCGAACGAGAGAATGAACCAGCTTTCGGTCACGGTTCAAATCCTCACGAGTTGAAGATTGCACGTATTGCCGGATTTCAATCGCTGCATCCAGCATGTGCTGCAGTCTGACCTTGTCTTCACGCTTGATACTGGAGTTCGGCATTTTGCATTACCTCGTCACGGAAGTACTGACTTAGGTCTTCCGGGGTTCGCAAATCGACCTTTCTATCGAGTATTTCTGTAAGCTCCATTTCCATTTTGATAATTGAAAAAAGGCCGGGAGTATGTCCTTCTTCAAACTCTATTAAAAGGTCGATATCGCTTTCCGGCTGCAGCTCACCGCAAATAGCAGACCCGAAAACGGACAGCTTCCTGATACGATTCTTTTTGCAGAAATCCATCAGCTTACTTTTAGATATTTTCTGTTCGAGCAAATAAGCCATCTTACAAACCTTATAATGATTGTTTGTCCCTGTCTTAAACAGTATAAATCCCGTTTTAATCCATGTCTAATTTTTTCTACATTTGCTCTACGACTTTAATTCCGAGAAGGTTATCCAGCCCGTGCCGAATGGTTCTTGCGGTCAGCTCGCAAAGCAAAAGCCTTGTAGGTCTTTTGTCTTTACCGGCATCCAGTACCGGGCAGTCATTATAAAATCCGCTGAACTTCTGGGCCAAATCATATAAGTATGCCGTGATATAATTCGGGCGATAATCCGCCTCCGCGGTCGATAGCGCTTCGCCGTATCTAATAAGATGCTTGGCCAGGTCTATCTCGGCCTGCTCGTTCAGGTTCAGCTCTTTAAGACCCTTCGTTTCTTTTGCAAAGTCGATATTCTTCTGGCCGGCCTTTCGCTGAATGGATTTAATCCTTGCGTATGCGTATTGCATATATGGGGCGGTGTTACCCTCCATCGCCAGCATCTTATCGAAGCTGAATATATAATCGCTTGTCCGGTTGTTCGAATAGTCGGCATATTTAACAGCGCCGATGCCGACCGCTTCCGCGATTTGTTCTTTCTTTTCATCACTCAGCTCGGGATTCTTCTCTTCGACAATGCTTTTTGCGCGCTGCACCGCTTCATCCAGCAGCTCTTTTAATTTTACATTTTCACCTTCGCGCGTTTTCAATGGCTTGCCGTTTTCACCAAGTACGCTTCCAAAGGTAACGTGTGCTAAATCAACTTTGTCCGGGGCCCATCCTGCCATTCGCGCGACCTTGAATGCCATCTCGAAGTGAAGCTTTTGCCTTGCATCGGTAACGTAAATTATTTTGTCCGCTTTTAATTCATTTACGCGATATCGAATCGCCGCCAAATCTGTCGTCGCGTAAAGATACGCGCCGTCGGATTTCTGCACAATCAAAGGCAGCCGTTCGCCTTGCTTATTTTTGAATCCCTCCGGAAAAACACAAATTGCACCGTCGGATTCTTCAGCAAGATTTTTCTTCTTTAAATCTTCAACAACATTAGCAACTTTGTCTGCATAAAAACTTTCGCCGCGTTCATGCTGTTTGTTCAGATTCACTCCGAGAGTGTCGTAGATTGCCTGATAATGAGAGCGAGATTCATTAACAATTATCTGCCAGAGCACAGTATATTCCGGGTCATTATTGTGCAAACAAACGACCGCTTTTCTCGCTGCTTCTTCAAACTGTGTATCGCTCTCGTATCTTTGTTTTGCTTGTCTGTAGAAGTGCTCGAATATAACAAGGGGCAACTTAAGTTGCTCTGCTGTATGGGGGCCGACACCGTATTCATCTTGTTTGCGTGATTCCTCATCCAACCAAGCCATCAACATCCCAAATTGCGTTCCCCAGTCGCCGATGTGATTTTGGCGGATTATATTATGGCCGGTAAATTCGAGCATTCGGCAGATGCAATCGCCGATGATTGTGCTGCGAAGATGCCCTACATGCATTTCTTTAGCGATGTTCGGGCCGGAGAAATCAACAACGATGGTTTGCGGCTTAGCGGTTTTATCTATGCCAAGCCGTTCGGTGTCTTTGCTTATTTCTAAAAGATTCGCGGCGACAAATTCCGGCTTTAATCGCAGATTAATAAAGCCCGGCCCGGCTATTTCCGGCGGCTCGCAAATATCGCTTACGTCGAGTTTTTCTACTATTTGCTCAGCTAATTTGCGCGGATTGGTTTTTATTTGTTTGGCAAGGGCCATCACGCCATTGGCCTGGTAGTCGCCGAATTCAGGAGACTTAGCAGGCCCGACAATAGCAGCGCAATCCTTCCGCCCGCTTGATGCACCCATCGCTAAACTTATTCTTTCCTCGAGTATTTCAATAACGGATTTCATCTTTTAGTAAAAAATAATCAATAATCAATCCCTGTCCTGAGCGGAGTCGAAGGAATCGATAATCAATTTCTCTGCGTCTCCCCAGAGCAAATCCAAATCGTAATAATCGCGGTACTCGCTGTCGAACAGGTGAATCACTACGTCCACAAAATCCAGCAGAATCCAGCGTGCCTGCTCGTAGCCTGCCCGGCCGAAGAGCTGCAGTCGCATTTTTTTCGCCTCCTGGCAAATCTCTTCGGCCACAGCTTTCATCTGCCGGTCACTCGTGCCTGTGGCGATTACGAAATAGTCGGTGGCGGGTGATTTACCCCTCAAATCAAGTACGACAATATCCTTACAACGCCTCTCAGCGGCAACCCTGGCGGCCATCACGGCAAACTGGTCGGCCCCGGGCGTTTTTTTTGCTGGGTCTTTCTTCTTGGCCAAGTTTTCCTTTCATATTGTTTTTTTGTAAATCGAGCTGGTTCGATAGACTTTAACATTATTAGATTACGTCCAATCTTCTTTGAAGTCAACCATTGGGGGCTGAACTTGCTGGGCATAAGCCATTTAGCTGCCGAATCCGAGCCAGCTTCCAATGATAGGAGAGAATTTGACTATGGTGCCGGTGAATACGACGCTGACCATGCTCATCAGCTTGATTAGGATGTTCAGGCTTGGGCCGGAGGTGTCTTTGAATGGGTCTCCGACAGTATCGCCAACCACGCTTGCCTTGTGAGCGTCCGAGCCTTTGCCGCCGAGGGCGCCTTTTTCAATGTATTTTTTGGCGTTGTCCCAGGCCCCGCCTGCGTTGTTGAGGGTTACTGCCAGCACGAATCCGCAGGTTAGCCCGCCGGCCAGCAGGCCCATAAGGCCGGCTATGCCGAGAAAAAGCCCGGCCAATACGGGCACGATAATAGCCAGAAGCGACGGCAGAATCATCTCTCTCTGGGCACCCTGGGTTGATATGGCAACACACTGGGCGTAATCGGGCTTGCCGGTTCCCTCCATAATGCCGGGAATTTCCCTGAACTGTCGGCGGACCTCATTAACCATGTCGCCAGCTGTTTTGCCAACGGCCTTCATTGTCATAGCGCAGAAGACAAAGGCCATCATACCACCAAGGAACAGCCCGCAAATAAGCCTCGGATTCATTATGCTAAGGTCGTATGCGGCGACAAACTCGTTAATTGAGGCGGTTGCTACATTAATGGCACCTTCGATGTGTTGAGCCGGCTCACCTTTGAAAAATGAGACGTTTCCAACGGTATAAAGCCCGTCCGGGCTTTTTTCAGCAAGCCGGCCGACCCAGATACGAACATTGCCAAGCAGGGCCGCCAGAAGCGCCATAGCCGTCAGGGCCGCTGAGCCTATCGCGAAGCCTTTGCCCGTCGCGGCGGTGGTGTTGCCCAGGGAATCGAGTGCATCGGTCCTTTCACGTATCTTTTCGCCGAGGCCCGCCATTTCAGCATTACCGCCCGCGTTGTCGGCTATTGGGCCGTAAGCGTCGGTGGCAAGTGTGATGCCGAGTGTGGCCAGCATACCGACAGCGGCAAAGCCTATGCCGTATAGACCTAAGGCGATATCGCTGAAACCGCCGGCAAAACCAAATGCGCAGAGAATACAGACGACAATGCTGACAACCGGCAGGGCCGACGAGTACATCCCGGTCGCGAAACCGTTGATAATTAACGTGGCGGCTCCCATCTGGGCCTGCTCGGCAACGGCGCGAGTCGGTGAATAATCCGAAGAGGTATAATACTCGGTGAACTGGCCGATGAGTACTCCAGCAAACAGGCCGGCCACGACCGAGCCGAAGATGCCCCAGCTAATCCATCCCGTCAAGGCCATTACAGCCACGGCACCAACAATCATTACCGAGCTGCTTAGTGTCCCGATAAGCAGCGCGTGCAGCAGGTTCTTCTGTGTTGCCTCCTCTTTGCAGCGGACGAGAAAAATGCCAAGGATAGATAGAATAATACCCACACCCGCGACAAGCGTCGGTGCAAGGACCGCTTTTAACGGGTCCATCCCTTTTGCCGCCAGCACGTTCACCGAAAGGGCCGCCCCGAGCGCCGCCGTTGCAAGTATCGAGCCGCAGTAGCTCTCAAACAGGTCCGCACCCATCCCTGCAACGTCGCCGACGTTGTCGCCCACATTATCAGCGATAGTAGCGGGATTGCGTGGGTCGTCTTCGGGAATACCCGCTTCGACCTTACCGACCAAATCGGCCCCGACGTCGGCGGCCTTTGTGTAAATGCCGCCGCCCACACGGGCAAACAACGCCTGCGTCGATGCGCCCATACCGAAGGTGACCATAGTGGCGGTAATCTCGCTTAGCTTAAAGTCGGCAGACATACCTTTCGGTACCAGCGTAAGGCCCAGAAACTGGAGGCCTTCTCTCATATGCTCGGCCGTATAGACGAGCTTGTCGAGAATCAGATACCATAGTGTGATGTTTAGCAGGCCGAAGCCAACGACAATCAGACCCATAACGGCCCCTGAACGAAAGGCCACCTGCAGAGCGTTATTCAAACTGTGAGTAGCCCCCTGTGCGGTTCGGGCCGAGGCGTTAGTGGCGGTCTTCATACCTAAGAAGCCGCAAAGAGCGCTGAAAAAGCCGGCTGTTAAAAAGGCTACAGGTATAAAGGGATTTTGTACTCCAAAGTAAGCAAGGATCCCAAAGAGAACAAAGAGGATTACGAACACGATAGAGACAATCTTGTACTGGCTGAACAGGTACGCATAAGACCCTTCGCGAACGTGCGAGGCGATTTCTATCATTGTCTCGTTGCCTTCAGGCTCTGCCATCACTTTTCTGTAGAAGTAGTACGCGACAATCAGTGCCATTATTGAGCCAAGCGGCGCAATCCACCAACTGGCCGGTACATGGCCTGCGTAAGATTCGCCGTTTTCTGCCGTCGCTATGGTGGGGAATAAAAGATAAAGACCGATGAGTCCGATGCTGTTTTTTAAGAACCGCACGAGTTTCCTTTCGAATTAAATTACACAGGATAGATATATAGGTTGTTAAAACGGCAGAGTATAAATCACCATTGCCCCCGAATCAACTTTTTATTCTGACTTGGCTAAAATCTGCGCAGTTGATTGATTCGGCTAAGTGTGGTAATCGGCGTTAATTGCCACGTATTGCCTGCTCAGGTCGCAGCCGTAGCAAAAGTCGCTTTTCTTCCCCGCCCCCAGGTCCACGGTAATTGTGTGCTGGGCCTGCGAGATAATTTTCCTTGCCTTTTTCGGGTCGAATTTTGCAGGCCTGCCGTTTCTGAAAACGGTTATATTGCCGATTTTGCACGTAAGTTTAGCCGGATTCAGTTTGACTCCTGACGAGCCGACCGCGCAAATAATCCTGCCCCAGTTTGGATCTTTACCGTGAATGGCGCATTTTACGAGAGGGTAATCAGCTACGGCACGCGCCGCCTTTTCGGCATCTTGTTTATTGGCTGCGCCCTTTATAAGAACAGTAAACATCCTTGTCCCGCCCTCGGCATCGAGAGCCATTTGCTGAGTCAAATCGTCACACAACTCTGTTAGGGCCTTTGCGAATTTTCTGTATCGCGGACATTGGCTTACTATAGGCCGGTTTCCTGCTAAGCCCGATGCCAGGATTATAGCCGTGTCGTTTGTGCTTTGATGGCCGTCGATGGTCAATTTATTCAGCGAATTTCCGATTGCCGACTTCAATGCTTTCGCAAGCAGCGGTTTCGTTATAGCTGCATCGGTCGTAATAAACAGAAGCGTAGTCGCCATATTAGGGGCAATCATACCGGCCCCCTTGACCGCACCGGCAATCGTTATTCGTGACTCGTGCCCCGTGGCTCGTGCCCCGATAGTTATACGGCGAATGACTTGTTTCGGCCTGGTATCGGTTGTCATTATCGCCTTTGCAAAATCCAGTCCTGCCGAGGCCGTTGAATTCAACCTCGCGGTTACATTTGTGATGCCCGCCTTTATTTTCTCGATGGGAAGCTGTCTGCCAATAATACCGGTCGAGGCGACAAGTACATTGTGCGGGTCTGTTTCGATTAATGTAGCTATCTGGCTGCACATCTTTATCGCGTTCTTGATACCTTCTTGGCCGGTGCAGGCGTTGGCGTTACCGGAATTGACGATGACTGCATAGATTTTGCTGCTTTTTATATGCTTTTTGCTTACCTGTACTGCTGCCGATGAAATCTTATTGGTGGTGAAGACTGCCGCCGCCCTCGCACCGTCCGGACAAACAAGTAATCCTAAATCATATTTGCCGGATTTTTTTATCCCGCAATGCATACCTACCGCTAAAAATCCCTTAGGCGATGTAATAGTATTATTTGCCATCTTTAAAATCCCTGAATAACTCAATGTTATTGAGTTTTTTTTGACGACTTCAAAAAGCAAAAACGCAGCTAAATTTAAAATTTATGATACCCGATATTTTAAGTTCTCATCATCTGCAGTATTGTCTGCTATTTTGTCAAGCTGACTGAGGCATAACTGTGACCACGTCTCCATTGCATCACGGACTTCCTGCAGCTGGGCAGGTGTCATAAAGGTCATTTGCGTAATCATCTGCTCTTTTTTGTCGACCTTAGGAGCTTGCAGAACCCAACAGTGTACTATTCCGAGGTGAACACTTCCTACCTCGTTGGACTCGTCATTGAGTAGTGCAACAACGCGGTCGGTGTGAGCGGTGTCCACAGATACTTCCTCAGCTACTTCACGCTCAACGGCAGAAAGGTAGGCCTCGTAAAAGTTATTATTGAACAAGGGCATATCATCGGCAGGATTTATATGTCCTCCTATCCCGATAGACCGCAGTCCTACAAGCCGAGTCTCCCCGGCCCGCCTTCCCCTGACGTAGCTAAGGTATTTGCCGTCGTGAGTTATTATTACATAGGGAATAAGCTGCTTATAAGACGGGTCTTTTTCCGCCTGCGACCTCGCTATGAAGCGGGGATTGCCGGAAGCGAAAATCTTGCTGAGGTAGCGCTCGACATCGAAAGCGAGCCCATTAAACATTCCTACCTGCTCAAAGACTCTTCGCTCGACAACCAATACCTGCTCTTCCTGGGCCACTTAGCACTCCTTTTTTCAGCACTCCGTTTTTTGACAGCCCTCTTATCTCTATCCTCCGAACAGGTGTGAGAGTCGGTTGTTTTTGTTCGGTAGAATGAAATGGTCCGGCACGGGAAATTGTGAACATAACAGCAGCACTTCCCTGCCGACTTTCTCAATAACTGTTTCACTGTCCACGTTCTGGGCGACTTTATTGATAAGCTCAGCTATTTGCCGCATCTCGTCCTCTCTCATCCCGCGGGTGGTTACGGCCGGAGTACCCATTCGCAGACCTGATGGATTAGCAGGATGAGCAGGGTCCAAGGGAGTAGTGTTGTAGTTGGTAACGATTCTTGCCCTGTCGAGTGCTTTTGCGAGTTTTTTGCCGGATACCTTTTTATTCCTCAAATCAATTAAGATTAGGTGATTATCCGTTCCGCCGGACGACAGGTCAAAGCCTTGCTCGAGCAGCCCCTCAGCAAGAATCTTCGCATTTTTAACGATTTGTTTTGCGTATGCGACAAACTCGGGGGTATCGGCCTCAGCCAGCGCCACGGCCACAGCCGTCAGTGTGTGCATATGCGGACCGCCCTGCAGACCCGGGAAAACAGCCTTATCGACATTATCTGCGTGCTCTTTTTTGCAAAGAAGCATCCCGCCTCGTGGGCCTCGCAGCGTCTTGTGGGTAGTGGTCGAGACGATATCGGCGTATGGGACAGGGCTTTTATGGATGCCCGCAACGACAAGACCTGCAATGTGGGCTATGTCACTTACATGATAGGCATCAACGCTCTTCGCTATCTGGTCGAATATCTCGAAGTCTATCTCTCGCGGATAAGCCGTGGCTCCGGATATAATGATTTTGGGCCTGTGTTTTTTGGCCATCTCTTCAATCTTGTTATAATCGAATCTGCCTGTCTTGGGGCTGACCGTATACTGGACGGATTTAAATATCCTGCTTGTAACACTTACTTTCCAGCCATGTGTTAGGTGCCCGCCGTGCGGCAGTGACAGGCCCATAATGGTATCGCCCGGCTCAGCCAATGCCAGATACGCGGCCCAATTAGCTACCGAGCCGGAGTACGGCTGTACGTTTGCGTGCTCGGCCTTGAATATCTTCCTCGCTCTCTGAATTGCTAAGATTTCGATAAGGTCGGTAACCTGCTGACCTTCATAGTATCGCCTGCCGGGATATCCTTCCGAATACTTATTAGTCAGACAGCTTCCGCTCGCAATCATCACCGCCTTCGAGACGTAATTTTCCGAGGGTATCATGCGAAGACAACCGCTTTGTCGAGTCTCTTCCTGCTTCAACAGCTCATATATCTGAGGGTCGTACTGCTGAAGTGGTGAGGTTGGGCCAGCCTTTTCCATAGGGTAGAACTCCTCTTATAATCTCCTTTTATGTTGAATCAAACCTTATAACACAGCCTCCAACCTTGTACAAGTATTTTCACTCCCTCAGTCATTTTTCAAAGGCTGGATTGTGGCTGTTTCTACCGGGCAACATTTTCCAGCTAATTTTTCTTATGGGACTTACCCGGCAGAGCCTTTGTCCAGCCTCTGCCATAGCTTCTTTAGCCCCTAAAGCGTTTATCCAGCATAAACCTCAACTTTATCAAGGGGATATAATATTCCTTGTCTTTTCCAAAAATATAGATTGTTTTTCTTGACGAAAAGTAGAAATTGTTTTATCATTACAATGCTTTAGCGTGTGAACAAAGGTTCATACTATATCGTATTGTTCAGTACAAACAAGGTCAAGTTAGCAGATAAAGTAAAACAAATAACAAGAGGTCTGTAAGGTTCTATGGTGTGGAGTAAAGGCAAGAGAGCCGGAGGTGTCAGTGTGCCAGAATACAACAAAAGATACATTACTCCGAAGGATTCACACAAAGCCTCGGTATCTTAAATGAGAAGTCAAAACGAAATCTGCTTGAAAAAGCGTTTGAACTATTGGCGTCTTCATGACAATCAACATAGGATAAAAGTGAACAAGGCTGGGCAAAAAAAATCGAAGTGGTGTAATGTGAGACTGATGAAGTGGATTAATCCAGCTCCTTAGAGACATTTCACGCTTTTTTTGGAAGGGATTTCGGTTTGTTCTCGTTACTTAGCGGGGCTTTCGCCGCCACGACTTGTCAACCCCAATCATCAATTTACAGACCAATTGTGACCCGTAAGGGCATTGGCAAAGAGAGGTGAGTCCTATGGATATATTAGCGGCAACCGGTATCGAGAGTTTAATGCTTACCTTCGTAGGGGTCTTTTTCGGTATTCTTATTGCGGTCATCGTCCAGAAGCTTGTTACCAAAACCAAGGAAAGGACAATCGCAGAGGATTTACAGCGGCGCATTGAAGGGGCAAAGAGGGAATCGGAGAATATAATTAAGTCTGCTCAACTCGAGGCAGCCACGGAGACTATCAGAAAAAAGGAACAATTCACCGCCGAGGTTAATCAAACGCGGATAGAGCTGCGCGAAGTGGAACGCCAGTTAAGCAAACGGTCCGACAACCTTGAGCGTCAAAACGAACTGCTGCAACAGCGAGAAACAGAGTTAAAGCAGAATCAGAAAGAACTTCAGGCCAAGATAAAAAGCCTCAATGAAAAGGACAAACAGCTGACAAACCTGATAGTACAACAGAAAAACCAGTTACTGAAGCTGACGGGTATGGCGATTGAAGACGCTAAGGAGCTGTTGTTGAAGCGGCTTGAAGAGGAATGCGAGCACGAAATGTCAGTGGTAATCCAGCGGACTACCCAGGAGGCAATGGAGACGGCAGAAGAAAAGGGCCGGGCGATTATAAGCGAAGCAATCCAACGATATGCAGCCGAGCAGACCTGTGAGGTGACAGTCTCTACCGTTGACATACCAAATGACGATATGAAGGGACGAATCATCGGCAGAGAGGGCCGTAATATCCGGGCATTTGAAAAGGCAACCGGTGTGGATGTAATTGTCGATGATACGCCGGGGGTAATTGTCGTAAGCGGATTTGACCCGGTCAGGCGGGAAGTGGCAAGACTGTCGATGGAACGGCTTATCCAGGATGGACGCATTCATCCCTCAAGAATTGAGGAACTGGTCGAGCAAACCAAGAAAGATGTCAATCACAAGGTTTTGCAGGCAGGCAAAAGAGCGGCTGTAGAGGCAGACGTACGCGGACTAAATAACAAAATATTAACGCTTCTCGGCTCGCTGAACTACAGAACAAGTTATGGGCAAAATGTGCTTCGTCACAGTATTGAGGTAGCTTATCTGACACAGATAATGGCGGATGAGCTCGGGCTGGATGGCTCAATAGCAAGGCGGGCGGGTCTCCTGCACGACATCGGCAAAGCGCTTGACCACGAGATTGAAGGTGGACATCCAATGATTGGCGCGAATTACCTGAAGCGTTTTAACGAATCGCCAATTATATTGAATGCGGCAGCGGGACACCACGGCGACATACCGGCCGACAACCCCTACACGCCGTTGGTCGCCGCGGCAGATGCAGTCAGCGCCTCCAGGCCGGGAGCCCGGCGCGAGACGCTGGAAAGATACATAAAGCGGCTCGAAAAACTCGAAGAGATTGCCAACAGCTTCAAGGGTGTCGAGAACGCCTACGCTATTCAGGCCGGACGTGAGATACGCGTCATCGTTGACGCCGAAAGTGTTGACGACGAGGCAGCTATGAAAGTCGCAAGAGACGTGGCTAAAAAGGTCGAAGAGGAAATGACGTATCCCGGCGAAATAAAGGTGACTCTGTTACGCGAAGTTCGCTGCGTCGAGTATGCACGGTAAGAGAGGCGGCCAATAGCAAGCCTTGATATAGGCTGGAAAAACGAAACTAAACGGAATTGTAAGAACCAGAAATGAATCTGAATATTCTTTGCATAGGCGACATAGTGGGCCGGCCGGGCCGACGTATCCTCGCTGATAAGCTCAATTCGGTTGTGCGACAATACAATATCGACTGTGTGATTGCAAATGCCGAGAACGCGGCAGGCGGTTCCGGCCTGACGCCCCAAATTTATGAGAAGCTGCTCAGATACGGCGTGAACCTGATAACGCTGGGCGACCACGCATATCGCAAAAAAGATATAATCAAAGTTCTTCAGACCGCAGATAACATTGTCCGCCCGGCAAACCTCTCACCGCAGGCTGCGGGAAAGGACTTCGCACTATACAAGACCCAAAAAGGGCCGACCGTGGCGGTCGTGGCGCTGATAGGCCGGATATTTATGAAGCCGGCCGATTGCCCGTTTGCAAAGATTGACAGCCTGTTAGAAAACCTGCGCCGCAAAGCCGAGGTTATCATAGTTGACTTCCACGGCGAAGCAACCAGTGAGAAACTTGCTATGGGCTATCATCTCGACGGAAAAGTCAGTTGCGTCTTTGGTACGCACACACATGTTACAACCGCTGATGAGAGAATTATGCCCGGCGGGACGGCCTATATCACGGATTTGGGGATGACCGGACCGCACGATTCGATACTTGGTAGAAAGGTCGAAAATGTACTCAAATCGTTCAGAACGCAGATGCCTGTGCCGTTCGATATTGCCGATAGTGACGTCAAATTAAACGGTATTCTCGTCAGCCTTGACAGTAATAAAAAAAAAGCTGAGCGGATTGAACGAATTTGTGTCACTCAGCAATATGAAGAAGCGGCAGCCTACGACACCGACGACGGCAAGCCGGAGTATTATAATGATTTCTAATAGTTGCCGGCTATTTCGGCAAATAAGTTAATGGCCGGATGTGCATTTTCTTTTAATGCCAGAGACCCGCAATTTTAGTGCCACAGTCGGGGCAGGCCGAATCAACTATGTGATTGGCGAGGATTTCGTAGCCGAGCCGTTCAATAAGTATCCGGCCGCAGTTGTAACATAAGGTGCTTTCAGCCTTCGAGCCGGGAAGATTACCCACATAAATATAATGCAGGCCGGCGGCGGCACCGATACTGCAGGCCCGTTCGAGCGTGGCTGAAGGTGTCGGACGCGACTCCATATACTGATAGCTCGGATAGAACCGGCTGATATGCCAGGGAACGTCCGGCCCGGCAGAATTGACTAAGAAATCAGCAAGCTGTTTGAGCTCCTCGTCCGAATCATTTTGTTCCGGAACTATCAGCGTTGTAACTTCAAGCCAGATATCGGTTTTTTTTGCAATGTATGCGATTGAATCCAGCACCGGCTGCAGGCGGGCCTTGCAAAGTTCGCGGTAATAATCCTCGCTGAAGGACTTCAAATCAATGTTTATTCCGTCAAGCCACTCAGCGGCAAAATCAATCGCTTCTTTAGTCATATAGCCGTTACTGACGAAGACATTAGTAAGGCCGCGCTGCTTTGCCAGTCGTCCGCAGTCATTGCAAAGTTCCATAAAAATCGTCGGCTCGGTATAGGTGTAGGCAATACTTTTGCAGCCATAGCGGACCGCGGAGGTAACAATCTGCTCGGGGCTTATGGCCTGACCGTCGATGTGGCCGCTATCAATGGCCATTTGGCTTATCTGCCAGTTCTGGCAGAAAACGCAGCGGAAATTACAGCCGGCCGTGGCTATCGAGAAGCTTCTGGAGCCGGGCTGAAAGTGGAACAAAGGCTTTTTCTCGATAGGGTCGGGATTGGCCGAGCAAACCTTATCGTAATTAAGCGAATACAATACACCGTTTTCATTTTTACGTACACAGCACCTGCCCATCCTGCCGTCATCAATCAGGCACCGCCAGTTACAGAGGCTGCAGCGGACCTTTTTATCATCCGCCGTCTGCCACAATACCGCCCTTTTAAGGTTTTCTTTGCTCACTGCTGTCTCCATTAGTAACCGGATTTGGCTTTGTTTTTCTCAATTTAACATATAGAATAGGTAAGGCAAAATCATTTTTGGAAAGTATCTCGGCCTTCCTCGGCTATTGTGCAGGCCGACTAAAGCCAGGTTCAGGAGATAAGTGTTTATGAGCATATTATCCGCCATTGGAAACACACCACTTATTGAGTTGAGTAACCTAAACAGTAAAAAGCCGGACGTGAGAATCTTCGGTAAACTCGAATCGAGCAATCCCGGCGGCTCGATTAAAAAAGCCCACGAGCTTCTCAAGACCGAGCCGGATAAGTATTATATGCCCAATCAGTTCTCCAATGAGAGTAACGTACTGGCCCATTACGAATCGACCGGGCCGGAGGTTTATTCGCAAACCAAAGGCAGGATTGACGTATTTGTTGCCGGCATGGGCACAACCGGAACCATAATGGGGGCGGGCAGATACTTGAAAGAGAAAAAGCCGCAGGTAAAAATCATCGGTATCGAGCCTCCGGAGGGACACGCGATACAAGGCCTTAAAAATATGGTCGAATCTATTGTGCCGAAGATTTACGACCAAAGAAGGCTGGATGAGAAGATTACTATCGATGACGGTGAGGCCTTCGAGACTACAAGGCTGCTTGCCTACAAGGAAGGGGGCTTTGTCGGAATGTCGAGCGGTGCAGCCGTGGCCGGTGCTCTGCGTATTGCTAAAGATATGTCGTCCGGCACAATTGTCACGATTCTACCAGACAGCGGCGAGCGATACCTGAGCACAATGCTCTTCCGCTCAATCTGCGCCAAATGTCCGCCTTAGCCCTGAAGTACGTAATCTCATACTTGATTAAAATCTCCAGCGCCTCCCAAACGCGATTCCTGGATGGTTTGAGAATCGTAAAAATATCGGCAATCTTTCTCTAAAAATAAGGGCCAGTAAAGCTGCTGAAATCGGCCTATCCTGCCCTTATACACGCGGAAAATCCCCAAAAACCCGCTTTCCATTAAAGGCCCGCACTGCAAAAGTCGAAGCTTAATATCGTTCTTTGCGTATGCGCATAAGCTCTTGAGAAAAAAAGGAGTTAAAAGTATGGTTTTAGCCGTTGTGTCACTGATTTTGGCTGCATTAAGTCTGCTCACTGTTGTGCCCGTCGTCCTGCCCGTTATCGGGCTGGCTCTTGGAGCAAGTGCAGTCATCAGAGAGAAAAAAAAGGACCAAAGAAATAAGACAATACTCGTAATAGCTCCGATAGCAATTGCGGCTAATGGTTTTGTTACACTTATGTTTGTGTTGGGCGGCTTCTTGAAATAGACTAAACCTTACACAAGATTACTCCTTTTAAGATGAGCCCTTGCCCCGCAAATGACAAAATGGAACGATTTTAAATCTTTATTAATGATATAATCGAAAGGGAAACAAAATGAAAAAACGTTCCTTGGCAGCTTTAATTTTTGTTTCTTGTTTAATATATACTTTCATCCCGGCAACCGCACAAAACCCAACCAGTGATTCTAAATATCGCTTGCCGGAAGAATTTCTTGAAATAATTCGCAACAGTGAAATAACGTATACTTTCAAGACCAAAGAGGTTGTTAAACCAACTGATCTTCTTATCGCCGGTACCGAGCCATATTCCATAAATCCTTACTCAAGATCAGAGTATACCGAAGATGGTAATATAACACTGATAATTGATGAACCAAAAGGTGAAATTAGAACAATTCACGAATTGGCGGCTGAAAAGCTGAGTCAAGGCGAATACGATGATGTAGTCAAGTTATACACCCAGGCAATTGAACTGGACAACAGTTACTTCAAAACCTGGACCAACCTGGGCGAGACTTACTACCAATTAGGCAAATACGACAAGGCAGAAGTATGCCTTTCAAAGGCCCTCAAATTGAACGACATCGGCTATCAGGAACATTATTTCCTGGCAGATGTTTACGATAAAATCGGAAATAATCAAAAAGCACTCGAATACATTACATACGCATATATGCTGAATAAAAATAATCCAAATGCCATAATTTTCCTAAACGGCATATTGGAAAAAAACAATCTTAAGATAAAGACGGACAGGCTGCAGCTTCCCTTCCAGATAACAAAAATAGACGACAAAGAATGCGAAATAATTTTTCGGGGAAAAGAAGGCCTGAATTGGATGCCTATAGCAAATTGCCTGGCCTGCTGGAAAATGGAACCCTCGTTTCAGAATTTATTAAACGACAAGCAAAACGCAATCAACAGCAAAATTCATATGTATAAAGAATGCCTTTTCAATCAAGCTGTTGTCATTGCATCCAAAAAAGATAAACAGGAGGACATTTCCGCTCAGGAGCAGCAATTGTATAATGCAATTAACGAGTATTTGAACGCAATATTGTATTGGGAAATCATAGCAGGTGAAAATCCCCAAATTCTCCTGTTACTCCCAAATGATGAGAAAAAGAGTATTGTTCAATACATCAAGAAGTACGTATACGAGAAAAAATAATACTGTAAAGCACAACTTGCTTAAAAAGCCCAACATAAGCCAATATTTTAGTTACCAACACTTAATCTAACAGACACGACACTTCCGTCTCTAAGTTTTTATTCATTATTTTTTCTTTTACCAGCGGTATTGAAACTAAAAGAGCCCGCATCGACGTTTTCCCAAAACAGTGCCAGCCGCTGTTCGGGTATCACTCGTTATATTCTTTGAGCCCAACATCCAAATCCGCCTGCAATCCGTCAAGTGTGTTGTAGATTTTTTAGGGATGGGCAAGAAACAAAGTTTCCCCCTGGTAAATTTATAGTGTATGGCGGATAAACACTTCAAGCAGCTAAAGAAAGTATGGCAGCAGCTACGGGGACCGTGGTGGATCGCCTTTGGGAATAGCCGTCGTGGGATACCTATAAAGGCTATTTTTAGCAAAAAACCGCTTGCAAGTTGAATCCCAGGTTCTATAATTGACTTTGCTTTTTCGTGAAACGCGGGTGTAGCTCAGTGGTAGAGCGTCACGTTGCCAACGTGAATGTCGTGGGTTCAAGTCCCATCACCCGCTTTTCAAGGACTCCATTATTAGTACTCATGGATGGAAAATATGGCTTTGGACGTATATTTCAAACACCATAAAAATGGAAGCTCGTGATATGGTGCGAAATAACCACAAGCTGCATATAACTTGGAGACTAAGGCTACAACAGTCTGAACCCGAGGCTTTTGTGAGGGACACGTTAAAGTATTTGGTTAAGGGAACTTGCTTTCCTGTGGCTTTTTGTTTATTTGAGGATTGCCACAGTTTAGTTTAGGAGCGGTTAGATGAGTGAAGAGGGAACAGTCCAGAAAGCAAAAAACGTCGTTACTACAGAAGAAGCTGGACCCTGCAAAAAGAAGGTAATCGTAGAGATACCCGAAGAGGCTGTTAAAGCTGCGCTGGATGAGCAATATACCGAGTTGCAGAGAGAGGCGATGGTACCGGGCTTTAGAAAAGGCAGAGCTCCGCTGCGCCTGCTGGAAAAAAGATTTGGAAAGGAAACAAAAGAACAGGTGAAGTTAAAACTGCTCGCTGATGCCAGTGAAACGGCTATTAAAGATAGCGGGCTTAACGCACTCAATGAGCCGGACATCGATTATGAAAACATAGAATTGCCCGAAAGCGGTTCATTACGATTCGATTTTGAAGTTGAAGTCAGACCGGATTTTCAACTGCCCGAACTCGAAGGGATCAAAGTTAACAAGTTCAGGCTGGAGATTACAGATGAGATGCTCGACAAAGAAATCGATCAGTTGCAAAAGCAGGCAGGAATATGGAAGCCCCGGGAGGAAGGCTCAATTGAGTTTGAAGACCTGGTAATAGCTGACGTTCTTATCAGTACCGGGGAAGCTGCAGAAACCAAAAGGCTCGAGAATATTGAAATAAACATAAAACAGAACGGTCTTGTCGGGCCTGTGCCGGTCGAAAAGCTTGACGAGTTTCTGGTGGGGACCAAGGATGGGCAGACGAAGAAAATCACCACTCAGGTTCCCAAAACATTCTACAATGAGGAATACCGAGGCAAAAAAGTTGATATTGAAGTTGCTGTAAAGGATATTAAATACTTAGAGGCTACCGAATTAAACGACGATTTTTGCAGGCGATTTGGCATGGAAGACGAAAAGGCTTTGAGACAAACCCTTCGAAAAAACCTCGAAAGTCGGGGCGAACAGCAGGTCAAGCATATGATGGAGGACCAGGTTTACAAGTATTTGCTTGAGAACACGGACTTCGACCTGCCCGAAGAGCTTGTTGCCGACCAGTCAAATCGGCTTCTGCAAAGGCAATATAACATTCTGCGTATGCGTGGTCTTGCTCAGGAGCAAATTAAAGAGCAAATGGTTCAGTTCGAAGCGAGCAGTGAACAGCAAGCAGTAGAACAATTGAAGCTGTTCTTCATTATGGAGAAGATTGCCGGGAAGCTGGGTGTTGAAGTGAATGAAGAGGAAATCAACGGCCATATTGCAAGGCTTGCCCAGCAGCAGGCAAGACGTCCTGAAAAAATGAGGGAAGAGATGCTCAAGGACGGCTCGCTTGCAAACTTCACCCTGCAGGTGCGGGAGGCAAAATGTACGGAAAAACTGCTCGAGAAAGCTGTCATAAAGGAAGTTGAACCGGAAAAGAAGTCTAAAACAAAGAAAAAGGCTGATTTTTTGGGCAGAAGTAAAACCAGAGAAAGCCGAAAAAAGCCGGCATTGAAGAAAACTTCCAACAAAAAATAAAACGCTTGATGTGCCCGGTTAGCCGGTGTATCTTTCGTTCGCCACGTAACAATTTTATTCTGTCGGCCGTGTAGTTAGACCGAGGGAGATATAAATGCTTAACCAATATAAAATGAAATTAGCCGAGACTATACACCCTCATCTTCAGTATCCCCAGTATCAGCGTATCCGTGAAATGAGCCTGGATGACTTGTTGCTTGAGAACCGAATTGTCTTTATGGTTGGCGAGATATCTTACAGGTTGGCGACAGAGGTGATTATGAAACTGCTGCATCTTGAGAATCTCAAGCGCGAAAATGAAATCAGCCTGTATATCAACTCTCCCGGCGGCAGCGTCGATGATACAATGGCCATTTATGACACGATGGGCTTTATCAGCTCACCAGTTGCGACATACTGTATCGGGCGGGCACAGTCCGGAGCAGCAGTTATTCTGGCTGCCGGCACGAAAGACAAAAGATACGCACTCGAACACGCAAAGATTATGCTCCATCAGCCCTGGGGCGGGGTTACCGGTCAGGCGGCGGATATAAAAATACAGGCCGAGGAGATTCTAAAGGCAAAAAAAGTGATAAACGAGCTTCTGGCAAAGCATACCGGCCAAAGCATTGAAAAAATTGCCGGCGAGACCGAACGCGACAGGTATATGACGGCCGACGAAGCTCTCCGGTACGGGCTAATTGATGAGATCCTGCGCGAACCGGAAAAAGGGCAGGACAAAAAAGGAAAGAAAAAGCAGACCAAGACGAAAGAGGAATAATATGACACTGAATCAGAGTTTAGTGCCGATAGTGATAGAAAAAAGCGGGCGGACAGAACGGGCCTACGATATCTACTCAAGACTCCTTAAGGACCGGATAGTCTTTCTTGGCGGGCCGATAGACGACGAAAAAGCAAATCTGATTATCGCACAAATGCTGTTCCTAAGCAACGAAGACAGTAAAAATGACATTCACTTTTACATCAATTCTCCCGGCGGCGGTGTTACTGCCGGACTTGCCGTTTACGATACTATGCAATTCATTCGATGTGAAGTTGCAACATATTGTATCGGGCAGGCCGCGAGCATGGGGGCCGTGCTGCTTGCGGGCGGGCATGCCGGCAAGAGATACGTTCTGCCCAACAGCAGGATACTTTTGCACCAGCCGTCGATAGAAGGTATATTGACCGGTGTAGCCACTGATTTGGACATCGAGGCAAAGGAGATCCTTAGACTCAGGCAAAGGCTTTATGAAATACTGGCAAGACATACGGGCCAGAGGGCCGAGAAGATAGAAAAAGACTGTGACCGAAACCTGTGGATGGAGGCCCAGGAAGTAATCAGTTATGGGCTGGCAGACAGGATTCTGCAAAAAGCGCCGGAGGTTATCAGAAACGAGACCGACCAAGAGCAATAATTTAACTGAAAGGCTTCGAGAATGAAACCAGTCATTGTTCTCGTTGTGGGATTTGCAGCATTTATCGCTGCAGGATGTGAAAGCAATCAAAGCCCGGATACAACAGACTGGGGCCAAAACAGGCAGTTAAGGCAGCAGATAAGCGACCTTGAGACCAAGCTCGAAAAACTTAAGGCCACCAACAAACAATTACAGGAACAAATGACAGTCCTTTCAAAGCTGCCGACTGATGTCAATCTTGATGAGCTCTATGGCCTTAAGAAGCTTGTAATTGCCAAGCGGTCAGGCCTGTATGATAAAGACAAGGACGGCAAAAAAGAAAATTTGATTGTATATCTTCGACCGCTCGACGATGAAAGTGATGCCTTCAAGGCCACAGGCCAGGTACGGATAGAGCTTTGGGATTTGAATCGAGAGCCACAAGAGGCCCTTCTGGCCAAATGGCACGTTGAGCCTTACCAGTTAAAAAAACTTTGGGTCAGCGGGATTCTGACACACTATTATCGATTGAGTTTTAACCTTGCAGAGGAAGTTGAAGAAACAAAAGAGTTCACGGTGAAGGCACACTTTACGGACTATCTTACCGGAAAAGTGCTTACGACTCAGACAACAATAAAACCGTAATAGTTCTTAACGATACTGCCGTTAAAAATCCGCCAGGTAATCCTCCCGGATACTTAGTTCTGTCAATAACCAAAAAACAATTAACCGGTTTAAATTAAAAACCGAACTAAAAACGGCCGGCGAAAAAATCGCCGGCCGTGGTGTTTGAAAATCTTGTTCTAAATTGTATCAAAGCTTAGTTAAGCCAGTTTGCGCAGAACACGGCAAGGTCATATTCGTCGATAATATCGTCGGGCGACATATCGCAGTCGGCATCCCAGTTGGCATCACCGGGCTCACTGCGCCAGGCGGCTGCGAGAACAGCAAAATCCTTAAAGTTCACAATATCATCCTCATCTTCAAACAAATCTCCGGTTTTTCTGAGCCCGGTTACCAGCTCAATACCCGTGCCGGTAATCGGATTTAAGTTCCGGGAGTACTGTTTGTCGGTTGCATTGTTCCAGTGCTCGTGAACACCTAAGCTCTCGGTCAGTCCTCCGTCATCGTTCGGGTCATATTCTGCTCCCGAACAGGGGTCGGGGATAAGTGCCGCCTCGTGTAGATAATCGTCCGTGCCTGGTCTTTGATTGTAACCATCTCTTTGGGTGTAATTCGTATTATTCCATTCGTAGTCCATGAAATCGAATGCCACAGAGTCGGCTGCAACCTGGTCCTGTGACAGGAAGATACTACTCGGCCAGTCGCCGTTGAACGGGGCCATGTCCCATTCGAATGGGTTGGCATCCCAGCCTGTACCGGCATACAGGCCATCCACTAAGGCAAGCACTGTCTTGCCGCCCAGCTTCGGATGGCCCATCAGGTCAACATTCGCCCTGTAATGCCCCATTCCCCCTTCTTCTAACGGCCTGGTAAGGTGCATATCGTAGTAGCCTGATTCGATTGGCGTTCTCAATGAGCCGTAGTGGTTTTTGCCGGAGACTGTCATGCCGGCGTCAGTGTGACTCTTTAGGATAGCGAAGTTTATAAAGTAATCCGCCTCAGAAATGCGTGTCGGAATATAGTCTTGTGTTTTGCCTGCCGTACGGGAGGTAATAGGGTCACTCCAGTAAAATGGCGCACTGGTGTCATAGACGCATTCCTCCCTGCCGGGAAGGGGATAGTCCTTTTTTACTACGAAGACGACATCCGGATACTCTGTCGAGACCATATCGTACCAGTAATTGGCTATTGACATGGTAACCTCTAAAAAGCATATATTACTTTCACTGAAGCCCACAACGTCGGTTAGCTGCTTAACAAGGGCTATCGCAAGCTGGGGAGAGTTATCTATTTGGTTGCTCCGGGCATCAGGTTTAATTCCGGTGACCCAGGGACTTGGGTTAACACCACCTTCGTTCATTGTTACGAAATTAATTTTTATAGCGACTTTTTCGCCCGATCTGTCAATGACATTTTCCCTGCCTTGCCGCTGATTGAATTCTCTTAATATGGCCTCCCAAGCAGCAGCATCGCTGTCTTTACCCGCCAGGGCCTGAATACCCTTTGAAAGCATATCTTCCACGACATCCGGGTCGGTACAGGTATCGGTATGCCAGTCAGGCGGACCTGAGCCGTCCCAGTCGGTAGCATTGGGGTCGTGAATCCATGCGACTCGGCCGGGATGGACACCTATGCCCGTACCCATAGGAACGTTATGAACAATTGGCTCGTGGGCGTAAACTATTTCTTCGTCGGCGTTGTTCATAGCGGCCCAGATAAAACCAACACTAAGTGTGATGCATATTGCCGCCAGAATATAACGTGCTCGCGCAAACTCACGTTTTGCCTTTCTAAAGGCTATGGCTGAACCGGTTATCCCCAGCAACCAAGTAACAAAACCCGTCGCTAGTGGAAATGCCACCCTTTGGCAGGGATATGTCGCACGCGAGGGCTTCGGTAGTACGCGCACAAGGAACCAGACAAGTGCGGCCAGGCCGATAAATGGATACAACCACACGAGCCATTTATGCCTGCGAATTGACTGAATGAATCTGGCTGTTTTGGAACTATGCTTGGTTGGGTGTTTACCTTTTACACACGGCATGATTTTCCTCCGTTTTCCTTGGCGCTTTATTTTGGAAAGACACCCTCTACTCCACGATGCGCCAAAAATACCGCGGGGCGAAGAAAAACGCTTTTTTGATGCTATTTTAGTGGTTAATATACCATAATTGAGAATCTGAGTCAAATGTTTTTCTTCAACTTGCGAATATTTTCGTCAATTTGCGAATCTCTTTCGTCAATTTGCGAATTTTCACTAATCAGGGGGAAATCCTCATAATTTGGCCGATGAACGGTATTTCTGAGAAAAAAGAATTATTTGTGCCTGATCGGACGTGATTAATGCGGAAATTTACGTAATGGGCCGGGATGGATTCGAACCATCGTAAGCTTACGCTAACGGGTTTACAGCCCGTCCCCTTTAGCCTCTCGGGCACCGACCCAATCCTCAAAAAGGATTTGGTTCGCTACTTTAATGTTTGCAGACCGGTATTGCAAGAAAAATCAGGCTCGGAGCCTGTCCCTTCTATAGCTTGGAGAATTACGCAGAAAATAGTTGAAATAACAGGGGCAGGAACACATCGAATTTATGGTGATAGTCGGCCCATCGGGCTGTGGCAAGACAACAACTCTGAGAATGATTGCCGGGCAGTGATCAAATCACCGGCCGGTTCCGGCTCTTATTTTTCCACTTTTCAGCTGCTTTTTGTATACCGTACACTACCAGCTGTGGTTCCCGCCTCCGCGAACGTTCATAGCAAGGGAGTACACTTTGTCTTCACAGGTCATATACAGGGTCCTGCCGTTCGGCCCGCCGAAAGCAACATTGTAAATCGACTCAGGAGTGTCGATAAAATCGAGCTGCTGGCCCTGTGGCGAGACAATCCAGACGCCGCCGAGACCGCTGAAATACAGATTGCCCAATTCGTCAATGGTCATACCATCCGGCACATTACCGGTACTCGGTGGACTTGTCGGGTCGAAAAAGACGGAGCCGGCGTCCAGTGTGCCGTCGGTATCGATATTGAAAACCCACCAGCGTTGATAAGCAGGATTGGTGCTTGCTTCCGATACGTAGAGCTTAGTTTCATCGAGCGAAGTGATAATACCGTTCGGCTGATTGAGAGTGTTATTCACCAGCGTTACTGTTCCGTCAGGCTCGAGAATCCATGTACCCTGTTGGGCCGGCGTGACACCCCAGTTCCAGTCGGGGGTGGTAAAGTAGATATTACCGTTGGTTAGCTGGCAAAGGTCGTTCGGCTTTTTCGTAAAGCCGTCCGAAGTATCGGCCAGAACCTGAGAATCGCCCGGGCCACTGGGGTCGATACGATGACTCGATACCTGCCTCGGGTTTTCATCGCAGGCCAGCATTCGACCTTCCAGAGAAAGAAACATCCCGTTTGTCTCGGGTGAGTTGTTCCTCCAGACCGTTACGTTGCCGGGTGAATCAAGCCGTAATGTTTGATATGGACTGGTTCTCTTCGAAAAGAACAGTTTGCCGCTTCCGGGGTCCCACATAGGCCCCTCGAAAGATGTGCTCGTATCGGAGTACACCTCCTGCAGCGTCGCTCCCGGCTTAATAAGGTCCATAGCGGTAATATTAAGCCAGTTCGAGCAGAATATGGCAAGGTCTTTTTCGTCGATAACATTATCACTGGGCAGCGACATATCGCAGTCTGCGTCCCAGTTGCCGTCGCCAGGCTCGCTTCGCCAGGCGGCTGCGAGAACGGCAAAGTCCTTAAAGTTCACAATCCCGTCTATGTATAAATCTCCGAAAACGCCCGGTTCCGTTACCAGCTCAATACCCGTCCCTTCAACAGGGTCGAGGTTTCTGGAGTACTGTTTGGCACTCGCGTTGTTCCAGTGCTCGTGAACGCCTAAGCTTTCGGTCAGTCCTCCATCGTTATTGGGGTCATAAGTTGCTCCCGAGCAGGGGTCGGGGATAAGCGCCGCCTCGTGCAGATAGTCATCTGTTCCGGAATATTGCGGGTATCCATTCATATTTGAGTTATTGGGTGGGCTGGCATCCCATTCATTGTCCATAAAATCGAAGGCCACCGAGTCGGCCGCAACCGTGTCCTGCGAAAGGAAGATACTGCTCGGCCAATCGCCATTGAATGGCGCCATATCCCATCGTATTGGATGGGAATCCCAGCTTCGGCCGGAGTAAAGGCCGTCAATCAGGGTTAACAGAGTTTTGCCGCCGAGCTTCGGGTGCCCCATCAGGTCAACATTCGCCCTGTAGTACTCCATCCCGGGGGTAGAATACGGAGAACCGTCAGAATTATACGGTCTGCTGTGGTGCATATTATAGTAACCGGAGGCGTTTGGCGCTCTCATCAAAGAGCCATAGTTGTTTTTACCGTTGACCGTGATTCCGGAACTATTGTGGCTTTTAAGGATTGGAAAGTTTATGAAGTAATCCGCCTGTGCAAAATAATCCGGGAGATAGTCCTGCTCCGTAACTCCGGTCCAATGTGCTGCACAGGGGTCACTCCAGTAGAATGGTGCATTTGTATCAGGAGAAACGGGTGTTCCGTGGGGAAGAGTTGAATCGCTCTTTACCAAATAGACCACGCCGGGACACTCATCTTCGACCATATCGTACCAGTAGTCAGCCACATTGTTTTGAGGGTCACCAATGCTTATATCGCCGGGACTGACGCCTGCGTTATCGATTAGTTGTCTGAGAAGCGCTATCGTAAGCTGTGGGGAGTTATCAATCTGGTCGTAATCCGAGGAACTTTTGGTACCATTATTCTTATTAATCATTAAGACCCAATTGATTTTTATTGCGATTTTCTGGCCCGATGCGTAGCCAACATAGCCCCTGCCCATTTGCTGATTGAAGTTCTTAAATATAGCGTCCCATGCTTGTGCATCGGTGCTTTTGCCGGTCAAGGCCCGAAGCGCCTTTGAGAACATTTCGGCAACAACATCCGGGGCGGTACATGTGTCAGAATGCCAGTATGGTGGTGTGGTTACGCCATCGCCGCCAGGCCAGCTAGTCGCGTCGGCATCGTGTATCCAGGCGACTCGGCCCGGATAAACGCCCTTGGCATTACCTATAGGACTGTTATGAACAATTGGCTCGTGAGCATAAACAATTTGTTCATCGGCGTTGTTCATAGCCGCCCAGATAAAACCTACACTAAGGATAAGACAAATTGCCGCCAGGATATAACGTGCTCGCGCAAACGCGTGTTTTGCCTTTCTAAATGCTATGGCTGAGCCGGTTATCCCCATCAGCCAGACAATAAAACCCGATGCCAGCGGAAACGCCACTTTCTGGCAGGGATATGCTGCGCGCGAGGGCTTGGGTAGTACGCGGACGAGGAACCATACAAGTGCGGCCAGGCCGATAAAGGGATACAAAAACACAAGCCACCTATACTTGCGAATCGGCCGAATGAGTTTATCTGTTCTTGGACAATGTTTGGTGTGGTGTTTGCTTTTTAGAAATGACATGACCTTCCTCCGTTTTTCCTTAGTGCTTTATCGTAGATAGATACCCTCCCCTTCACGATGCGCCAAAAAAACCGCCAGGCGAGGAACAAGTTTTGATGCTATACAAACGATTAATGTACCATAATTTAGAGTCTGAGTCAAACGTTTTCCGTCAATTTGCGAATGTAACTCAGCAGAGGGAAAATTACGTAATCTTTGTTTATAAACGACATATCCAAGATGAAAAATAATGTATTTGGGGTGCTAATACTTGATTAAGACGCAAATTTGTGTAATAGGCCGGGTTGGATTCGAACAAACGTAGGCTTACACTAACGGGTTTATAGCCCGTTCCCCTTAGCCTCTCGGGCACCGACACAATCCTGTAGTAGAATTGGCTTGTTACTGTACTGTTTGCATCTCAGGATTGCAGGAAAAATCATACTCGGAGTCCACATTCTTGTCTCCCCTGCTTGGCCCTGAATTTCTGCCATAGTTTCAACTTGCCGATATCCTGGAGAGTTGCACAGAAATATAGTTGAAATTACTGGGGCAAGGGCATATATTATTAGGCCCTGTAGGTTGGGAAGACAATCTCTACGAGGAGTTATATTATGGCACGTGTTGCCCTGCAAAACGTAACGAAAGTATTCGAGGGCAAGGTTACCGCCGTCGACGATGCCACTCTCGATGTGAAGGACACCGAATTTATGGTGATAGTCGGCCCATCGGGCTGCGGCAAAACAACGACCCTGAGAATGATTGCCGGGCTGGAGGAAATCACCAACGGGACTGTATCGATTGGTGATACGGTGGTCAATGATATCCCACCCAAGGACCGTGACATCGCTATGGTCTTTCAGAACTATGCCCTGTATCCGCATATGACGGTCTTCCAGAATATGGCCTTTGCGCTTAAGCTGCGCAGATACCCGAAAGCGGAAATCAAAAAAAGAGTACAGGAGACTGCTCACCTGCTGGGCATTGAGGAGCTGCTTTTAAGAAAACCGAAGGCCCTGTCCGGCGGCCAGCGCCAAAGGGTGGCGGTCGGCAGAGCAATCGTGCGAAATCCCAAGGCCTTTTTGTTCGACGAGCCGTTGAGCAATCTCGATGCGAAGCTGCGCGTAACGACCCGTGCCGAGTTGAAATCACTTCATCACAGACTTCAGACTACCTCAATATATGTCACGCACGACCAGGCCGAGGCGATGACCCTGGGTGACCGGATTTGCGTAATGTACGAAGGCATTATTCAGCAGGTTGCGCCGCCGCTGGAAGTATATGACAGACCCGTTAATAAATTTGTGGCCGGCTTTATGGGCACTCCTCCTATGAACTTTTTTGCCGGCCGCGTCGAGTTCAAAGACAGCGAGGCCTGCTTTGTTACTGAGGCCGACTCGGTCCGGCTGCCAAGACGTATGGGCCCTCTGCTGGAAGCTTACCGCGGAGCGGAAATGGTCCTTGGCATAAGGCCGGAAGATATTTCTACCGATATGTTCGAAGGCCAAACTGAATGTGTGCTGCCCGCTACTGTTAATGTGATTGAGCCGCTTGGCGACAGGTTGGAGGTGTATCTGACCACGCAGGACGGGCAAAAATTCATCGCCAGCACCGACCCGCATGCCGATATGCGCATCGAGCAAACGGTGAGAATGTACCTCGATATTGAAAATTTTCATATCTTTGAGCCGGGCGATACCGGAAAGAATATAGCCTTGGCCGGTTAATCTATCTGCTTGCCCAGAGTATACCGCGCTGAATAATGGCCAGAACCTGCGGCACCTGAAAGTCAGCGGGAACGTGTCCGAGCGCGCTGTAAAAAACCCTGCCTTGGCCGTATCTTCTTTTCCAAACCATTGGCACCACGCATCCCTTTATCCAGTCAAATTCCCTCGGCGGATTGTCGAACGTTGTAGTTGCCAGAACCTCATTGTCCGGGGCGACGAGCATATAATATTGCTCTGAATGAAATTCGAAGTCAGTCAGCCCCGCCACAATCGGGTCGTCCGGCTTCACAATACTCACCTTGTAGTCAACGATATCGCCGGGATGGTCAATGAATTCTCCGCCGAACATAAACTGATAATTGCAATTCTCCTGGAAGGAATTACATATCCCGCCGTGCCATGTCGCCAGTCCCACGCCGCTCCTTACCACCTCCGTCAGAACTTTGGCCTGCTCATCGGTGATTGTTCCCATCGTCCAGGCGGGCACGATAAGGCTCAAGGACATCATTTTCTCCCGGTCTGCAAACGAATCGAACGTATCGGAAACTTCCACGTGATAGCCTTGTTCGGCCAGCCACGTCGAGATAATCTCCGCGCATTTTTCGGGCTCGTGGCCCTGCCAGCCGCCCTGTACAAACAGTGCCGATTTCACGTTTAAATCCTTTCTTTATGAATCCTGGAAGGTTACTTTTCCGTGTTTATTCTGCCGGCAAAATAACGGCCCAGACTCATTCATACAACAACTTTTCTTTTCTTACAGCAAATTGTCTTCGTATGTCTTTATGGTTAATATGGTTTATCATTGGGCATAATGACACTTTACAAATAACGGCCCTGTACGTATGATGGATTTCGGTTTGCCGATGTAGCTCAACGGTAGAGCACAGCTTTCGTAAAGCTGGGGTTGTGGGTTCGATTCCCACCATCGGCTGTGTGTTTTTGAAAGATTAAGTATATTTCATTTTGAAATTTTTCAGAATTTGTAGCGAAAAGACATAATATGAGTGACGTGGAAAAAGCGGTCGGGGTTTTTAAGGAAGGCCTGTCGTGCTCACAGGCGGTTTTAGGCGCGTATTGCGAGCAGTTCGGCCTGGATAAGGAGATGGCATATAAAATCAGCAGCGGCTTTGCAGGTGGTATGCACCTGGATCAGGCCTGCGGCGCGGTGACGGGGGCGTTTATGGTCATCGGATTAAAATTCGGCAGAACCAGGGCCGATGATATGGATGCCAAGATGAAAATGGTTGAGGCGACCAGAGAGTTCGCAAAAAAATTTACAGCGCATCACGGCTCTATCGGCTGTACGGAGCTTATAGGTTGTAATATAAGTACTCCGGAAGGTTATGAAGAGGCGAAGAAAAAAGATTTGTTTAAACAACTGTGCCCCGAGTTTGTAAAGTCGGCGGCGGAAATTTTAGAAGAGATGCTTGCCTGAGCCTGTGATAAATTTATTAAAACGAGTGGTTTTATGCAAATAAGCGATACAACTCCGGAGGCCCGGCAGTTACAATTCGAGCTATATCGCCGGATGTCACCGGCCAGGAAAATTGCACTAATTTTCGATGCCTACCGTACCGGCCGATTGCTGGCAATGGCTGGCATTCGCATGCGAAATCCTGCCGCTACGGACAAACAGGTCTGGCACATCTGGGCCAAAAAACACCTCGGAGAAGACCTCTATAATAAAGTCTATGGAACTAAAGAGAATGAACCTTCTTGAAAAGGCAATTTCGGATTCGCGTAAATAATACGATTTTTATGAACCTGAACGAAAAAAATGAATCACTGAAGCAAGCACTGAAGGCCTTGGGCAAGGTTGTAATCGCGTACTCGGGCGGTGTGGACAGCACCTTTCTTTTGAAGGTGGCTGTCGATACACTTGGAGCCGGGAATGTTCTGGCCTGCATAAATGCAGGCCCGTCCGAGCCGCAGGTTCAGCTTGAACGCGCCATAAAGGTAGCGAAGCAAATCGGTGTCCGCCTGCATACTATTGAAAGCAGCGAGCTTGACGACCCTCAATACGCATCCAACAAGGCCGACAGATGTTTTCACTGCAAGTCGCACATTTGCAAAATTCTTTTAGATATTGCAAAGAAAGAAGGCTTTAAGAATGTAGCCTTCGGTACCAACTACGACGACCTTGACGACTTTCGTCCCGGCAATCGAGCAATGAAGATCTTCGGCATCCACTCTCCCCTGGCCCAGGCCAAGCTGACGAAAAACGATATCCGTCAGTTAAGCAGGGAACTGGGACTGCCCACTGCTGATTTGCCTTCTTCGCCTTGTCTTGCGTCAAGAATCGCATACGGCCTGGCGATAACCGAAGAGCGGCTAAGGCAAGTCGAAGAGGCCGAGGATTTTCTAAGGTCGTTGGGCCTGGTTGAATTTCGTGTTCGCCATCATGATACTATTGCGCGAATCGAAGCCGGACCGCAGGACATAAGCAAAATTACAATAGAGCCGGCTCGTTCTCAAGTCGTTGATAAATTGAAATCGCTGGGCTTCAAGTTTGTAACCGTTGACCTGCAGGGCTTCCGCTCCGGCTCATTGAATGAAATGCTGACAGAAGAAGAAAAGGATTTGACCGCCTGATTCCGACCGTATGGTTTTATTATATTTACGTAAAGCCGCACCAATCAACTCATCAGCCATTCTAATCTACAATTCAGGCTCTTTAAGTCTTTATGAAAAATCGATTGCCTGATAAACTTGACCGGGAGGAAGGCGATTCTTTGCCATTGTTGCGGCCCCTCGCTTATCTCTCCAATTCTTCCCGAACGGTTTGCGGCAAAGATGTTTCAAGCTCAGGATAATTCTCAATAATGCGAAAGATGTCGGCTAAATCCTTTTGCCGTTTGCTCATTCGCCTTGTCTTATCCATATACGCCCATACCTTCCCCTCTAACACGTCTTCAATCTTCGCAACTCTCATCGTATAGCCCAGCACGTTCCTGTCCTGGGCATCTGAAACAAAACTCTGATACCGCGGGTCAACCTGAAGCTGAATCCGCAGGTCGGAGTCCGGGCTGGTGATGTTGACGCTGTGCTCAAATTCCTTAATCTTAAAACCTCGTTCTTTGGCCGCTTCACAAATAGCTTCGAGGTCCCCCGCTTCGGGAACGATGTCCAAATCAAGACTCACGACCGGTTCAACATAAGCGTTCACGGCAAGACCTCCGATTAAGCAGTACCGTGAATCCGTCTTAGAAAAAATGTCCAGAAGAATCTGTATGATGTCAGATTTTCCATTGGCGATCCGGTTAACGAATTCTTTACCCGTCATCGTATTTCTTCCTTCTAAGTAACAAACCAAAAACCGAAGATTGAAAACTCTTGTTTTGTGTATTATTGTGTGTATTATCGTAGAGGGCAAGAGGAATTGTCAAATTCATATTTACAATACTTCGTTTTACTGCTGGTCCTTGGGGCTTCCGCTCCGGCTCATTGAATGAAATGCTGACAGAAGATGAAAAGGATTTAACTGCCTGATTCCGACCGTATGATTCTATTTTATTTACTCAATTTGACTGATTTTTACGCGGCTATTATTGGCCAATCCCCAAAAGCTGCCTGCCACAGGTAAAACAAATTCATCGGCGTTGATTTTAGTGCTATTATCCAGGTCCACGGCCCCGACCTCGGCCGCGGCGAAAACGATGTGGGGGTTCGGAAATCGACTCCGGAGGAACAGCAAGTTCGATAGAGCCTCCCTGGATTGAAAGGGCCTTGCCGTTGACTAAGGCATTGGCAATTTTTTTGTGGGCGGATTCGAGGATTCTTCCCAAAGTCTGGCGTGAGATATTCATTTTCTCGGCGGCCTGTTCCTGATAAAGCCCCTCAAGGTCGGTCAGGCGGATTGCCTCAAGCTCATCCACTGTAAGAGTGATATGCTGCAGGACGGACAGAGGGACCCCCCTGGGCTTATAGTAATTAGCCTGCGGCAGACAACCAACTCGCCTGAAATTTCTTGGTCTGGGCATAACAAAATTCCATTGTTGTATCTAACAGATTTTTATGACTCACATGGCCTCTTGTCACAGGGGACATCTCGGCCGCAGCAAGGTGTTTCTCGATTGCAGGATGTGGTCCCACCGGCACTATAGTCCGCTTTTGAATTCCTGAAAATTACGCCTGCTCCGGCGCCAATCAACCTTTGTACTTTATGATTGCATTTCAGGCATTTTGAAACGGGTTTGTCCTTGATATTTTGAAATTTTTCGAATGTGTGGCCACAAGTTTGGCATTTGTACTCGTATGTGGGCACTTTATCGTCTCCTATAAATATATTCTGTTTCCAGCAGAACAGATAAAACACCGTTCAGCGAAAGCTTCTTTAAATTTTTCGATGGCCTTGTGACCTGTGCAATGGGCTGGGACAATTCTCTGCACGTCATAACGTCTGAATGTATCAATAGTGCATTCTATCCGTTCCAGAGAGGCACTCAATAAGTGCATTCCACCAATGACGGCAAAAATACGCTTTCGTCCACTTAACTTTGCAACATAATCCAGAGTATTAATCACGCCTGCATGTGCACAGCCAAGAACAATAACTGTGCCTTTTGGCGAATCGAAAAACATTGCCTGGTCGTCCGGCAGGGTGTCGGTTTTTTGGCAATCCTCATCAACGAAGAAAGAAGTAGCGGCGTTTTCGAAATCCGCTATTCGTGGTATTTGGCCGGTGATAAAAAGACCTGCGGAAACTTCTGTAGGACTCTCTGTCCAGATAACTTCTCCATTACCGGCTTTTTGAAGAAGGACCTGTTTTATTGAATCTGATATGCCAATCGTTTTGACTCTGTTGCCTTTTCGACTGAATTTTAGCTTAAACGCGGCAGGATGCATATAAACAGTCGCTTTAGGAGCAATATCAAGTACAGTCGCGAGACCTCCTGTGTGGTCATAATGGCCGTGGCTTATTACGATTGCATCCGTGTCGGCCAGCTTGATGCCGAGGAGCTTCGCATTTTTTACAATAATATCACTTTGACCCGCGTCAAAAAGGATATGCCTGTTGTTATATTCAATCCAGAAAGACAGGCCATGCTCGGAGACAAGGTTTTCGGAGGCGATATTATCTACCAATGTTGTGATAGTAGTAGCATTTCGACCGTCAGGAAGTTCGTCAACCTTACGTGGGCGGGAAAAACGTTTAGTTATCTTTTCTGTATATTCCATAAGGTTCATTTAGTGCTTAGTGGTCACAAATATTTTCTCCGGATTCCAGCCTGCCTTCAATATAGGCTGCTGCCAGTTCTTCAGGGCTGTCTCCGGGGGCGCCAACAACTACCTGGATTTGGTTCTGTGTAAATAGCTGCTGGGCCCGCTGTCCCATACCACCGGCAATTATCAACTCTACCTGAAGTCCCGCCAGCCATTGAGGCAGAACGCCCGGCTCATGGGACGGCGGCGAAACCAATTCGGTATTAACGATGCTTTTGCTTTCGCTGTCGATTTCGAGTATGGCAAACTGCTCGCAATGACCAAAATGCATTGATAATTTTCCGCCTGTTAATGGAATCGCTATTCTCATTTTAATTTGCTCCTTGTTATTCGATTTAGTTTGTCTTTTGTTGGATTGTAATAGTGGCTCAAAGGCACGACTAAGAGACTGAGCCGTCGGACTCTGGTTGTTGCAAGAGATAAATGGTTTGCCCAAGTCAGCAGCAGGGACCATGTTGGGGTCTATTGGTATGCTGCCTAAGAATGGTACATTGAAATCTTCAGCCATCTGCCGGCCGCCGTCGCCTTTGAAAATATCTGTTTTATGATTGCAATGCGGGCAGACGAAGCCTTTCATATTTTCGATAATCCCCAGAACCGGCAGATTCAATTGCCTGCAAAATGTTAAGCACTTTTTCACATCAACGACAGCAAGCTGTTGAGGTGTGGTAACGATAACGGCTCCACCTGCATTACTCAGTAATTGAACCATCGATAACGGCTCGTCGCCGGTTCCGGGCGGGCAGTCGATTATCAAATAATCCAGTCTGCCCCAGGAAACTTCTGAGATAAACTGTTTTATAACATTGTGCTTCATAGGACCCCGCCAAATCAAAGCGGTGTTTCCATCCTGTAGCAAAAATCCTATACTTATCACTTTAAGCGTGTCGTTATATAAAATCGGTTCAATTTTATTATCCCTGCCTTTAAGCTTTGCGTTTTCGAGATTAAGCAATTTGGGTATGCTTGGGCCGTGAATATCGATATCCAGCAGACCGACCTTTTTGCCCCGCTTCGATAGCCAAACCGCCAGGTTAACGGCGATGCTGCTTTTACCGACTCCGCCTTTGCCGGAAAGGACGAGTATTTTGTGTTCTATTTGCTGCAAATTTCCGGCAATTTGTACTTGCTCAAGCTGTAACCTGTTTTTATGATTTTGCATGGTTCTGATTGCTGTTGATTCTTTTGCCATAATCTATTCCTATATCACTCAACCTAATGCATCGATAACACTGTGCCATAAAGCCCGAATTTCTTCAGATACCACGCCGTCGGTGTATTCAATGACAGTGGATTTCATAATCTGTGCTTTTGTAAACGCTTCGTCGTAATGTATTTTTCCTGCCAGCTTTAAGCCTTGGTTGCGCCCATCTTCTTCAATATGAGCCGCTATTTGTGGATTAATGTCGGATTTATTTATACAGACTAAGGTTGCTATTCCGAAACTTGCCGATAAATCTGCGACGCGTGCCAAGTCGTGTTTGCCGGAAAGCGTGGGTTCTGTAACGACAAGAACCAAGTCGGCTCCTGTAATCGATGCAATCACCGGACAGCCAATACCCGGCGAGCCATCAACAATAATCAAATCTTTTTTTTGCTCCTCAGTAATTTTTTTTGCTTCTTTACGAATCAGGGTTACCAATTTCCCGCTGTTTTCTTCAGCTATTCCGAGCTTGGCATGAACCATCGGTCCGAACCGAGTATCGGATACAAACCATTGGCCGTTTATACAATCTTCGAATTTGATTGCATCTGCCGGGCAGAATTCCACGCATACCTTACAACCTTCACAGGAAATAGGGTCGATGACATAAGTTTTCCCGGCCACATCATTAGCTGGGCCGTTGAGTGTAACAGCATCGAAGTTGCAAACCTCTTCACATTTGCCGCAACCGATACATTTATCGGTGATAATCGAAGCCCTTTTTCCGCCGGAAAAATCTAAACTTTGTCTAATATCAGGCTGTAAAATCAAATGCAGGTCGGCCGCGTCTACATCACAATCGGCCAGTACGGCATTTTTCGCAAGTGCGGCAAATGAGGCGACTATGCTTGTCTTACCTGTTCCACCCTTGCCACTTATGACAACAATTTCTTTCAAAAGTCGCCTCCTCGCTTCCATTAAAACACAATTTTACCCATCAGATGTATCCTATATCTGATTCAGTTGTCAGGTCTCTCTACTGGTCGTTCGAAAAAATCTTGATTTTGGCGGGATTTTCATTTCCCTGCTTATCAATGATATACACCTTTTCTATTTCAGGGAAAACCTGCTTTATAAACTCAAAGTACAGTCTTTTCTTCGTAACATTTTTCGTTTTCTGGTATGTTTCTAACTGCTTCTTGAAGCGTTGCGTTTCACCTTGAGCGGTCAAAATTCTTTCCAGTTTATATGATTTGGCCTTTTCAATTGTTCTTGTCGCTGTTGCCTTTGCCTGCAGGACCTGTTCGTTTCTGCGTGATTCGGCCTGGCTTACGATTTTTCTTCTGTCAATCTTCGCATTTATTACATCATCAAAAGCCCTCTGAACCGTGCGGGGTGGTCTGACGTCTCGAAGTTCGACGAACGAAATAATCAGGCCGCAGCGTAAATCATCCAATCTTTCCTGCGTCAGTTTTTTAATCATATTTTCCACTTTTCTTTTGCCGTAAGTTAGTATTTCATCCACCTGCAGGCAGGCCAGGGATTTAATAATTGAGTTACAAACAATATCTCTGAGGAGCCTTTCATTGTCTTTTACTTTGAAAAGGTAGTCAACCGGATTGGAAACCGTATATTGGATAGCGCAAATAATGTTGACAATATTATTATCTCCGGTGATGCAGTTCGGCGTGAGCCCCGTCATCCTGTGGAAAGTGTATGGTATCGAATCTCTTTCAAGATTACTTGAAAAATCATCAATCAAAATTCGCTGAAAAATCATAACGGAAACTTTATCGATTTTGTCAATCGGCCAGGGTAAAGCGTAATGTATCCCCGGATTGACGCTCGGATTTATTATTTTGCCGAATCTTTGGTGAACACCTATCTGGGTTTGAGGGATGGAGTATATGCCGGATGCCATATAGAGCAAAACGAGAACAATTAAAATGTAGAGTACAAATCTTTTGCTGCTTAAGATTGCGTTTTTCATTTCCAATTGAAATTTCCTTTGTTAAGAAAGTAATTCACTTGCCTATGGCGGAATTCTCATCAGTTTCTTCTCTATATTTAAGGTATTTAAAAATTTCTGATTCAGTCGATAAGATTAAAGTGCTTTTCTTTTTCAGGATTTCGCTGCAAGCCTCAAGCGATTTGGTAAATTCGAAAAAACCAGCATCCCGGCCGTACGCTTCAGCGTAAATGCCCATTGCTTCCTTATCACCTTGTCCTTTCAGTATCTGAGCTTCTTTGTTTGCTTCGGCGATTATCTGCGAAACCTCTTTATCGGCCTGGGCCTCTATTTTGGCCGCCTCTTCCTTGCCCTCGGCCAGGTATTTCTTGGCTTCTTTTTCTCTTTCCGCCCGCATTCTGTTATAGACCGATTGCGTCACAATTTCAGGATAGGCTAAACGACGAATCCCGACGTCAATAATTTGTATCCCATATTTTTCAATCGCTTTCTGTTTCGACTCGGCCATAATCCCCGTTTCTATTTCCTCGAGCTTAACCATTTCGGGTCGTACATTAATAATATTTTCTATGGTGTAATCACCGAGGGTACTTCCCAACAACGAATTGACCATATCCCCTATTTTTTGTTCTACGATGTCCGAGCTTGTTAAGGATTGCAAAAACGTTAGCGGTTCGGATGTTCTCCAGCAAACATAACAGGTGATAATCAGTGGATTCTTGTCTCCAAGCAAAAGCTGAATGGGCTGAGTTTTGAATACCTTTGTTCGCTTTTCGATCCGGTTGACAGTTTCTAAAAAACCTGTCCGCTTAAAGTAAAGCCCCGCCTGCTCAAGTGTCCTCACCGGTTTGCCGAATCGGGTGACGACGACAAACTCTTTCTCGTTTACGGTGAACAATGAATAGCGAGCCAGTATGAGCGCTATAACTATAATTATTAAAAGCGGTAATTTCGTTTTCATAATCAATCCCATCCAAATTTAGAAGATTTTAGAAGGTCTTTACTATCCAGCCATATTTCAGGCAGGCCTACCGATGGATCCACAATGATTTTTTGATTTTCGGAGAGAGCTTCTTTTATAAAGTCAAAATGCATTTTCTTTGCCGTTAAATCTTTTGATTTTTGAAATTCTTCTGATTGCATTATGAACCTCAAAGACTCGCCTTCTGCTCTTTTAGTCTTTTCTATAACGTAGGATTCGGCTTTCTTAAGCAGCTTTACACCGTTTCCTTTCGCCTGCGGTATAGATTCATTTTTATAGCTGAGCGCCTTGTTTATCATCTCTTCTTTTTGCTGATAGGCGGCGATGACCTCCTCAAAAGAAGAAGAAATGAAAATCGGTGGATGCACATCCTTCATATTTATATTTATAATTTCCAGCCCGCTGTTAAGACTGTCTAATTTAGCCTGGATATTTTCTGCTAAATCCGGTTCAAAATACTTTCTGTATGAGGTAACTATTTCATAAAAGGTCCTTTTGGAAAAAATACCTGAGATGATCCGATTTGCAACACTGTCGAGCAGGATTTCAGGGTCGATATGATTATATCTGTATTTAAAAACGTCCTTTATTCTGTAGTGTATGACAAAGTAGGGGTAGAAAAAGTTGTTATCACCGGAAATAAAGGCTGATTCCGTACCGTGTTTTTTTGTCCACAGCAGGGCAAAACTGCCTTCGTCGGTAATATTTCCTATGCTTTTAGTACGGATGCTTTTCGAATTTATTTTTATTATCTTATCCACCGGCCAGGGAAACTTAAAGTGTATACCAGGCTGGACGGCTCTTTTATAATTCAACGGCCTGCCAAAACGCTCAATTACTCCCTCCTGGGATGGGCCTATTGTATAAATACACATAGAGCCGCAGGCTAACACCAAAATCAAAAGAACAAATCCACAACAACATTTAAATATCCTTCTCAGCAAAGAAAAATTTATCTTTCTTGAACCGAGTCGTCCTTCTAAGTATTCTCCCGCCCTGGCCCATGTCCTTTTCTCGAAAAGTGATAGAATGATTGTCGTGGATTTGTACCGGAAGATATATTTGTCTTCCTGCCTTTTATGCGCCATCACGGCATTAACTATTGTTTCAATCGAAAAAGATAATATGAGCAGAGCGATTATAAACGCAATAAGTGTGTCTATATTGAGCCCTATCCTGTAGATTACCAGAGAGAATCCTATCAAAAGAGAATTGACCATATCAGCCCTGGCATGCATTCCGTCGGCTATAAGGCTGATGGAGTTTTCTTCCTGCCCGACAGATGTCTCGAAACGATATACAATGTAGGATGCAACGGCAAAAATTATAAATATGACTCCCGAAATAAGTGAGTATTCGATTGCCAGCGTCCTTCCCGTTAGTGTTTTCCATATCAAGGCCATTGAAATGAAAAACATAAACAAACCTATTAAGAATGATATGTGATATTCCAAGGGGATTAATTTGCTTTCATCTTTGCTCTCTTCGGAAACGGCCGGGAAGAAAGGCTTTTCTCTTACAGAGATAAAAACAAGAGTTGATGTAGTAATATCTGAAAAACTGTGCCAGGCTTCCGCCAGAATCGCAATACTTCCCGTAAAAAAGAAGGCTACAAATTTCAGGGCCGTCAATACTATATTCAATGTTAGGGCTACTAAGGCGGTTTTTTCTTTTCTGGTCATTTTTGTTTTTTCTACTCTAAAAGTTTCAACAACCTCTGTACTACTGAATTCCAATCATAATATCATAATTTGCATTCAGTTGTAACCTGAAATCAGCTTATTTTGCTGGTTCTAATTCTGCCGCTTATGACAACTATTTCCTTCAATTCTTCTTTCCTTTTATAACATAAAGACTTGCTAAATCAGGGCTGCAGCTTTCAAATATATCTTTGCCTTTGATTCCCAAAAAAAGTTCGGTTCGAATAGTAAAATACTCTGCAATCGTTTTTTCAATCTCATTTATGCTCGTGTGTTTAATCTTGTTTATGTAAGAATCCGGCTTCCTGGTCTTTTCTTTAAAGAATTCAGACTCAGGGTTGAGCAACATAGCTAAAAGCTTGCCGCCCGGCTTTAGGACGCGAAAAGTCTGTTTTACAGCTTCTCGATATTTTTCAATAAACTGCATAGACGCCACATAAATAACCGCATCAAAACTGGAATCCGCAAAGTACATATTTTCTGCTGAGCCTGCTACCGTTCTTATACCGTCCGGTGCCTGAGCTAAAGCTTCTTCTGAAATATCCAGGCCGGTAACATTAAAACCGTGTTCAGCCAAACCTGTTTCTATAATTGCCGGGCCACAGCCTACACTCAAAACATCTTTAGCACCCTTTATTTCCTGCAAAATATAGTCCAACTCGGCCTTGAAAACATTCCTCCAAAATTCCGTTTTGCAGGATTGCAGATACTTGTCCATAACAGTAAATCCTCAACCGAAAAACTTTTCACGCCACCACAAAAAGTGACCCCATAGATTGTCGAGATTATATTCGCCATCTTCCGGAACACCGGGCCAGGACTTGATCTCCTCTAATAGTCTTTCGCAAGGCTCATCTTCTGCTAAAAGCTCGTATGCGCATTTGATGAGCATAAATTTCTTATCTGCCTCACTGTCATTTGGATTGTGGTCCGGGTGATACTTCAAAGATGCCCGCCTGTATGCTTTTCTCAGTGCTCCTTTAGTCACGCCTTCTTCAACGCCGAGGATTTTATGTGCCGCACGGTGAGCTTGCAGGTAACGAGTTATTTTTTCACCAAACTCATAATCGTGTTTTATCACCAATCCCGGCCTTTACGCTTTTTATTTTCTCATATAATTCTGAAAATTCCTCATTGTATTCGCTTAAGACATCCAAAATTATTCGCCCGGATGAATATGCCTCGGCAATGCGTCTGTCATCAGGCAGCTTCAACATAATCTCTATATTCTCGGCCTTGCAGTATTCTTCCACATCCTCGTTGCCGATTCCATAACGGTTGATGATAACAGCAAAGGGCAAATTCATTTCCCTGACCAAACCAACAGCTAATTTCAAATCATTTAAGCCAAATGGCGTAGGCTCAGTTACCAGAAAAACGTAATCTACACCTTTGGCCGCCTCAACTACCGGACAGGATGTGCCCGGCGGAACGTCAAGTATAGCAAGGCAATCCCCTTCTATATATTTTTTTACTTCTTTTATCAATGATGGTGTTCGTACGTTTCCTATGTGCAGTTTGCCCTGCACAAAGTCAATGCCTCCGGCCTTGCCAAACTCAATATCCCCGATGTTAAGCGGCTTTGGTTTAATTGCATCGGTCGGACAGACGCGCAAGCAACCGCCGCAAGAGTGACAAAGCTGCTCAAAGGTCAGTACGTTATTTTCTTTGAGATGTACAATCGCACTATACTGGCAAATATCGCTACATTTGCCACAGCCTGTACACTTTTTCAAATCAACTTCCGGCACATCGACTGTTACAGCTTGTTTTTTTTCTATATTTGGTTTTAAAAAAATATGTCCGTTCGGCTCCTCAACATCGCAGTCAAGATACTGCACCTTCCGGCCGGTTTTAGCAACTATGCAGGCAAGATTTGTTGCAATAGTTGTTTTACCCGTGCCGCCTTTACCGCTGGCAACAGCAATTTTCATCTCATTTACCTGTGCCAAAGTGTGATTGAACATTCGGTCCGGCAACCTCAGCCAGCTTGCCGCTTTTAAAAAGTTCTATAGCTTCTGCAACTGTTCCCTTCACGCCGGTGTATAACTTAATACCGGCAGCACTCAAAGTAAGCTCGGCATTGGGGCCACAGTTACCTGTCAACACAGCCTGGGCGCCGGTATCGATTACAGCCTTGGCTGAACTAACGCCGGCCCCGCCTGCCGCCGCGACATTTTCATTATCAATCACACTTAATTCCATTGTGTCGGTGGCAATAATGATAAAGCAAGCCGCCCTTCCGAACCGCGGGTCAACTTGTGAATCCAGTGTTTTTCCGGTCGATGTAATTGCAATTTTCATAGTTTGTCCTTTCTAAGACAGCGGACAAGTGCCGGTCGGGCAGGAACTGTTGTTCTGCGATTTTGAGGTACTGCTATGGCCCATAGCAAAACTTGACAGTTGTTTTTCTAAGTCTGGACTTTTGCATTGTTCGCAGATATGTTTATGGTTTCCTGCACTTTTTTCCAGAAATTCAGTTATATGCCCGCACTTTTTACACTTGTACTCAAATATTGGCATCGTTTACTCCAGGTTAAATCATTTTTACCCGTTTTTATCCTCGGTCAGGGAACAAACAATCTGCATCCCCTCTCTTATGCTCTCAGTTATGTGGCAAAGGTCAGCGGCCTGCAAAAACCTTGTTTTTGCTCCAGGGATAGCTTTGCGCCAAGGTGAATCTTGGCGTCGATTCTTGTGGTACGCGAAGGCTCAGATTCCGTGCGGCGGCTCAGTTCAATCGTCATATCCTCGTAAGGAATATCCTGCTCTTTGCAGAACTTGACGATATAACCACCAATGCACATTCCGATAGAGGCTTCGAAAAGCTGAGCCGGCCACATCCCGTCCCGCTCCTTGTTGCCATCCTCACCACGCCCGGTTGTAATAGTGTATCCTCTGCAGATAGCTGAAAACCGGAATCCGCTTTCATACTTAACTAAAACTTCCATTGGCAGCGATTCCTTTAGTCTTAACCGATTTCTCGGATACGATTACGGGGGTCTTTCCTGACTATTTTACTTCTTCTGTTCTGGCTTTCCCAATTCTTCTATCCGCTTGCTGATTTCATCAAGCGCGTTCTGAAAATACTCAGCCTGTTGTTTCAGCCCGGCAAGTTCCTGCTCGGCCGTCATTGCAGGAGCAGGTGGTGCAGGATATGGCGCATCAGGATAATTGGCATTGCCCCAGGCCGGCCAGCCGTATCCGGCTCTTGCCCATCCGGGCTGGCCTGTAGCATAAAACCAGTGTCTCCAGCCGCGGCCGCCGCCCCGGCCTCCAAAACCTCTGCCTCCGCCCCAGAAACTGCGCCCGCCAACAGGATTCATATAACCGGGAACCGGATAGCCGGCACAAAAACCGGCAGCTCTACCTGTCATCGGCCCCATACCCGCAGGACCTGTTCCATCTCCACGTGGCATCGTAATTCTCCTTTCAAAAAAGGTCAATCGTTTATTACTCTTCCTATTTATATTCTATTTATATTATGGGCATATGCTCATAACTTGTCAAATAGAAAAAAATAAAAATTACACATTCGAACAGTTCAAGACAAGAGAAAAGCACGTGCAATCAGCGAAATTTAGGTTAAAATGGACAAAAAGCCGCTTCTTCAATGAAGCAACTCATTACAGCTTTTTTTGCTTTATTAGTGTATTATAGGACGCTATGAAGATAGTTGCCGATGAGAATATACCCTTTGCCGGCGAGTGTTTTGCAGCACTCGGCCGGGTAATTAGCTGTGCTGCGCGGCAAATTACGCCTTCGCTTATTAGGGACGCCGATGTGCTTTTAGTACGCAGCGTTACGAAGGTAGGCGCCGATTTGCTGGCCGGCAGCAGCATCCGCTTTGTGGCGACGGCTACCATAGGCTTCGAGCACATAGATACTGCCTGGCTTGCCGAAAATAACATCGGTTTTGCCTCGGCGCCGGGCTCCAATGCCAACTCTGTTGCCGAATATATCATTGCCGCTCTGCTTAATCTCGCAAAAAAACACAAATTCCATTTGCAGGAAAAATCAATCGGTATTGTCGGGGTGGGAAATGTCGGCAGCCGAGTCGAAAAAATGTGTACTGCGCTGGGTATGAAAGTCGTGCTTAACGACCCACCTCTTCGCAGGCAAACCGGCAAGGCTAAATTTCTCCCGCTCGAAGAGCTTTTCGACTGTGATATTATAAGCCTTCATACGCCGTTGACTTTTGAAGGGATTGATAAGACTTATCACCTGGCCGACGAGAAATTCTTTAGTCCACTGAAGGCCGGCTGTATCTTTATAAACACTTCACGCGGCGGCGTAACCGATACTTCAGCCCTAAAAAATGCTTTTAGCACCGGCCAAATCAAAGCAGCGGTTCTGGACGTCTGGGAGAATGAGCCGAATATCGATACCGAACTTCTCGGAATGATTGATATCGGCACACCGCATATAGCGGGTTATTCGCTGGACGGCAAGATTGCAGGGATGATAATGATATATAAAGCGATGTGTGAATACTTCGGAGTTGAGGTGAAGCTTGACATTAAGGATTTTGTGCCTCAGCCAGAAGTGCCGCAATTTAAGATAAATGCGGGAAACAGTAATGAACAAGAAATATTGTCGCAAGCTGTCGAGGAAATTTACAAAATTGGCGAAGACGACTCGAAACTCCGGCAGATTTTGAACGTACCGGCAGAGAAAAAAGGGAAATACTTTAGTGATTTACGTAAAAATTATCCTGTCCGCAGAGAATTTCAAAATACACGGATAGTTTTAGATAGTTCCTGCAAAAAAACGGCTGATAAACTGGTAGGAATCGGATTCAAGATTTAGTATATAAGAGAATGAAATTCATAAAAAATGTAACAAGCGAATACAGGATTCGGAGGTTTTCGTGATGAGACTTCAAGAGTTCGTTTGCTGTCCGAAATGCAAATGTAATTTGCAGGCTGACGCTGAGCATTATATGTGTATTGAATGCAGGTTTAAATATCCTATTGTGGATGGTGTGGTGGATTTCTTGCCCTCCAACAGCGCTGAGAAAGGACGCGGCCAGAGGCTTATGGAATCCGAGAAAATGGTGGAGATATATGAGGGCAAATGGTGGAGGGGGTGTAAACTATTTAAAGTATTTTTGAAAATCAGCTTAGATGATGAGATTGCGCTTATCAAAAGAATCACAAAGACCGGCCCTGCAGACAGGATACTTGACCTCGCCTGCGGCCCAGGTGTGTTTACTCGGCCTTTTGCCGTGGAAAGTATCGACCAAGAAGTAATTGGCTTTGACCTCTCCTGGCCGATGTTAAGGTATGCAAACACGAAGGCCAGGAGATGTGGCATTGAAAACATTGCATTCATGCACGGCGATGCTCATTATCTTCCGCTCAAAGATTCATCGATAGATGTTGCCAACCGCTGTGGTGCTTTACATATTTTCAAAGATATACGTCAGGTGCTGAGTGAACTTAAGCGAGTGATAAAACCTAATGGGCGTTTTTCAGCGGCGCTATGCCTGTGCAGCTCAAATGCTTTCAACAGGCTTAAAGCATCCCTCGATGAGAAATTCTGGGGAATTCACTATTACCGTGAGGAGGAATTTAAAGAGCTGCTTGACGAAGCGGGATTCGAACCTACAGTTTATCACGCAAAGGGAATATGGATGATAGCCGGAGGAGTCTGTCGTCCTTGAAAGGTGCTTTTTAAAACAGTAGCGACTAAGATATGAGGTATTTTATGAGGGATATGAGATACAAAGATGTTGTTGAGTGGCCGAGAGGCAAGCTCGATTTTTCGTCGGGTACTCTTGTGATGGGGATTTTGAATATTACACCGGATTCGTTCAGCGACGGTGGGCAGTTTTTAGATACCGATAGAGCAATTGAGCAGGGGCTGCGAATGGCCGCCGAGGGTGCCGCGATAATAGACGTGGGTGGAGAATCTTCCCGGCCGGGCTCGGAAACCGTATCAGTTGATGAGCAGATAAGACGTGTTGTGCCGGTGATAGGGACGCTTGCGAAAAAGGTCAATGTGCCGATTAGTGTCGATACGTACAATAATGAAGTTGCCAAGGCCGCACTGGATGTGGGAGCGGCGATGATAAATGATATTACCGCTCTGAGTTATGAGCGGATAGGAAGGTTAGCGGCCGAGGAAAACGTGCCGGTTGTATTGATGCATATGCAGGGTTGGCCCAAGACGATGCAGGACAATCCCACATATGGCGACGTGGTTAAAGAGATTTTAAAATTTTTGCTGGAGCGGGCAAAATGGGCTAAAAAATTTGGTATCTCCAAAAATAAAATTTTTATCGACCCGGGCATCGGATTTGGTAAAACAATTAAACACAACCTCGAGCTTTTGAGAAATATCGATAAGTTTGTTGAGACCGGTTATCGGGTGCTTGTCGGTACAAGTCGCAAAAGCTTCATTGGTAAGCTTACCGGCAAAGAAAAACCTTCAGAGCGGATATTCGGCACTGCTGCAACGGTTGCTTTATGCACCGTCGCTGGAATTTCAGTCGTTCGCGTCCACGATGTGGCTGAAATGGTTGATGTAATTAAAGTTACAAATGCACTTAAGCTCTAAACAATAAGGAGTAAGTAAAATGTTTTTAATTTTAGTGATTGTTGGCATTGTAACTATATTAGGCGTTTTAATTGTAGGTGCTATTGAAGCAAGGCGTATGGAAAACGAGCAGCCGAATATAATAACAAGTATATTTAAAAACAAAGATGATAAATCACAAAAAAAGGCGGCTGATACGCTGCGTCTATAGAAGTCAGCTATTTTACGATACGGCTGAAATGACCAAGGCGATGAAAATGGTTGCAAGTCTGTATCCATTGTGCCGACATTGCCCCCAATGGGGGTGATGGTGTGGTAGATTTGTTCGATTTAGCTGTATTTGTTGAAAACTGGATGGCTGAGTTGTAGTAGTCTTATTGCATTTATAAAGCACCTCTTCAATCGTCTAAAACCTTTGGTTATCTGTTACGATACGCTTATAATATCGCTCTTGCTGCCGGATAGTTTTAATGAAGCGGGATATCTGTAAATCAATAAGGAGCAGGCTTGATGCCGAAAATAACTCTGGACCTTACGGGCAAATGGGACTTCAAGGAATATCCGATATCCGCCAGGAGAATACGCGACCTTGATAAGGGAAACTGGTTTCCAACAGATGTGCCGGCCTCTATTTTTCGAAGTCTCATACAGGCCGGGCGTATCGATGAATCTGACTTACTTGCGAATCCCGAAAATTTCGAATGGGTCAGCCAAAAGCCGTGGGCTTACAGAAAAATCTTCGATGCACCCGATGAACTCTTAGACTGCAACAGAGTTGAGCTGCTTTTCGAGGGACTTGACACAATAAGCTCGATATGGCTCAATGACAAACTCGTCGGCAGGACTGAAAATATGTTTATTTCACATCGTTTCGATGTGGCAGGCCTGCTAAAGAAGAAAGACAATCACCTTTTCGTAAAGTTCGAGCCGGCCCTGGTTTGGGCCGAGATGCTGCAGCGACGTTACGGACACATAAGCGACCACGTACTCGGCAATCCACAGCGGGTATATATCAGAAAGGCGCAATACCAGTTCGGCTGGGACTGGTGTCCGGCCCTGCCCGGCTGTGGCATCTGGCGTCCAGCCCGGCTTGAAGGCACGGAAAAATCGCGTATAGACGAAGTTCACATCCGCACTATTGAATGTAATCAGCATTACGCGGACATTCGCATAGCCGTGAGGCTTCAAAACTGCCATCCTGCACCGTATTTATGCAGGTTGACTGTTCACGGCGGCAGCCTGAACATTGAGCACGACCTGCATTTCGCCGAAGGTGAAGATTCCCATTCTGCCGTGATTCGCATCGAAAGGCCTTTCCTGTGGTGGCCGCTCGGTTATGGCATCCAATACCTGTATAACCTAAAGGTGGAACTAATTCATGAAAGCCACATCATAGATACCGCCGCCGAAAAATTCGGCGCAAGAACGCTGCACATCGACAGAAGCAGCGATGAGTATGGAGAAAAATTCCAGTTTGTCGTCAACGGCCAACCCATCTACGTACATGGCGCAAACTGGGTCCCAGCCTCTATATTCTCCGGTGATACCCACGCTGCCGATTACGAACGGCTTTTACAAATGGCCAGAGACGCCCGGATAAATATGCTTCGGGTCTGGGGCGGGGGGATTTACGAAAATAGCGAATTTTATGAAATATGCGACAGGCTCGGAATACTCGTCTGGCAGGATTTTATGTTCGCCTGCGCCTATTATCCCGACAGAAACTGGTTCATTAAACAAGTCGAAACCGAGGCCCAAACCGTTATTAAACGTCTTCGTAATCATCCCTGCCTCGCGTTGTGGTGTGGCAATAACGAAATCCAATGGCTACACGAAGCCGGCCACCTCGGTAAAGGAAAAAAATTCTACGGCAAGCCCATATATCATAAGCTCTTACCACAGCTGGTTTCCGAATTCGACACCGGCCGTGATTATATCCCCACTACTCCGCTGAAACCCAAAGAGCCAAACAGCGGCACAACACACCAATGGAACGTATGGAACGGCGATGAACCAATCAATAATTATCTGTTGTCACCTGAAAAAATCCCCCGCTTTGTTACGGAATTCGGTCTTGCCAGCCCACCTCATATCGAAACGGCCCACCGGTTCGGGCAGGTTGAAAAACTCAACACCACAAGCCTTGTTGTGGAAAAACATAACTACCAGTTCAACGGAAACACTCGTTTGCACCGCTATATAACTGAGCTGTTCGGCCCGGCAAAAAATCTTGAACAGTTTATCTACTTATCGCAGCTTACTCAGGCACGCGGTGTTAAAACCTTTGTGGAACACCTACGTGCTCACCGTCAGAGAAACTATGGCCAGATTTTTTGGCAGTTAAACGATTGCTTTCCCGCAATAAGCTGGGCCGCTATCGATTTTGATGGAAGACAAAAAGCCCTCTACTACTACGCTTCTCGTTTCTTTGCTCCAATCCTGCTCGTTATTGTGCCAACATACAAAAAACACTTCCAGAATCTGCCTCCAATCCTCGAAACCGCGGTAATCATTGCCGTCAATCAGACTAATAGGCCCGTTACCGCTACGCTGAGTTGCAGGCTTGCTGATTTTTATGGTAATGAGATTGACAAGACGGGTCTGCCTGTTGCTATCAGTCCATACGCTGCTTCGAGTCCTTTTGCTTTGCCCAAAGCAATGGTGCAGCCGGCCGAGCCGGATAACTGTTATGTTCAGCTTGCCCTTGAAAGCGACGGCAAAGAAATCGCTAAGAACAATTTCTTTTATTGGCCGGATAAATTCATCAATTGGCCTACAGTTCAGATTACTCCACAGCTTGCCCGAATAGAACAGGATAGATGGCAGCTAAAACTTAAGACAAATGCTATGGCCAAGGACGTGCAAATAACTACCGAGCCATACGCCCAGCTAAGTGATAATTTTATAGACCTGATGCCTGGTAGGGAAGTTGAAATAACCATAGATTCCGTCCCTCCATCCCACCCATTGCCGCCCAACGTCCGGTTTTGCTGGGTGGCTGCCGCCCTGCAATAATTCATTACATTTCAGAATTTAATACCGCCGGGTCTTCCCCCTCCAGGCATTCCGGGTGTCGTTCGCCCAGGCGCTCCGGGGCCCCCAGGGGCTCTCTGCCCCTGTTGCCTTCTACTTCGTAGGGTCAGCTGTTCCTGTTCAGCTTGCTTCTTCTTAATCTCATCGAGCTTCTTACGCAGCTCACTGGGCCAATAACGTGCCTGTACTGGTAAATGTTCGATACGGATTCCATCCTGTGTATAAAGAACATCCGAGTAATCTCTTCGGCGCAGCATTGTTGTCCCAAACCAGTCACTGACGTTTACTACATCCAATAAAGTCGCTCCGGTCCGGTAGTCGATGCTCGAGGACCCAAACTCATTACCCTCATCAGTCTTTTGCAGCTTGACAACCTGCCCTATATCCTCACCCGGCTTGACCATGAAATTCCTATCATACCATTTGCCGAGCGAATACTTTCTTACATCAACCGTAAGCGTCTTGTCGCTTTCTCGTATTTTGACCGGGAAGAAGTATAGTTTCTCTGGTACGGTTATTGATCCGGTGATGTCTGAATAATCGCTCCATAAAATGACCTGCTCCTTTAGCTGCTGGCTTTCTTCGCCAAACCACTCTGAGCCTGCTATTGGATTAAAAATCCCTATACGCATCCTATATCTGTAAGTTTGGCCCGGCTTGGCCGTATCATCGTGAGACCAAAAGACCAAAGCCTCCTCCATTTCCTCGAAATTAATAATTTCGGTTAGTTTAATCTCCTCGAATCGCGTCAGCTCATCCTTGACTAGTTTCTTTTCACTTCTGTCCAATCTGCCTTTTATTCCTTCACGGTTTAATTCGCCTGGTACTCTACGGGTTCTTTCGCTTTCTCTCCTTGCAGTCCGGTCGGGTGTAATACGTCGGGGTCGAGCACCACCACCCGGACCACCGCCCATACCTACGCCACCGGGAACTCCCGGCACGCCAATGCCTCTCGTTTGTCTACTATCGCGCTCATGCCCTTCCCGTCTTTTACGCCTTCTTTCTGCCTCCTTTCGGATTCTTTCTTCTTCCTGCCCCAGTTTTTCCAGACGCTCTTGGCGCTCTGCAAATAGTGAAGGCGGCAGCCACTCTTCCTCTGGTATTGCGAAGTCGTAAGGTCCGGGCTGCAGCAGACCAACTTTAACCTCCAGCCTATCAAACTGAACAATTAGAATCTCCACTCCTAATTGCAGTTCAGAAACGTTTCCCGGAATCTCGGAAAGGTCCTTTAATGGATCCATTTTCGGTCGAGCTATCCGCTGCCATTCTTCGGACCAATCACCCTCTTTTGTTGTTTGTTGTCTTTCCAACTGAACCGCTGCGAAAACCGGCCTTGCAAGCCCCTTGTCACGCCATTGTTTAGGCAGGCTTTTACCCGCAAAATTCTCGAAGAATCTTGCAGACAACTCCGCTACATCAAACGAGCCTTGTACTGTGATAAGGTCTACATCAATCAGCTCATCGACCAGCATGTCATCACCCCTGCCGGACTCCTGCAGCGGATTGTAAGCAACACCTCTGATCAGTTGAACTGCAATATTTTCTACCTGGCCTACTTGAGGAATATCATAGTTTCTTTTGCCATAAACTACTTTAGTCCCAAAATTGGGTATGGGTAAAAACAGGCCGCTATCAACGCCCTTTATTGCCGAGCCAAGCAGTGACTTGTATGTATCCAGTCTGCTTTCGTATTTACGCCGCTTGTCCGGTTCCATACTCAGTCTTTCTTCCAGTTCTCGTGCCTTTGCTTCGATATAATTATCTATACTGCCCGGTCCGTAACTTTTGGAATCATACTCTACGGAGTTACTACTGCCTAAAATATGAAAAATAAGCAGCCAAATGCATACAATTGCAAATATACCCAGGATAAACTTGTCGGCATACTGTCCCAGAAAATTGCTACTTTTTCGGCGCATCTTGTAGTTTCTCACTATACTTTATATTCATTTTGTTCTTCTTTACTATGTTCTGCGTCTTCTTCGTGACCGTTTTGAACCGGCATCCTCGTCAGTTTCCTCGTCTTCCTCAGATTGACCTAAAAACTGCTTTATCGACTTGGGTTTAATCGCGTCGTACCCGCCTCGATTAAAGATGTATTCACAGGTCAGGTCCAATCGAATTATTGCATCATTCCCGTAATAATAACCTTCAATTGACGACTCTACCGGGTTCACAGGCCTTACTTCGGGCCTCAGAACCGTTATCTGATTATGCTTCAGTTTCTGGGTTTGCTTATTGCCGAAGTAACCATTAAAGAAATGTTCTTTCTCGCTGCACAGCTCTTGCATAAAATCGAGTATGGCTTTTGACGTTATCACTACGGAGACATTGAAGTGTACCACGTCTATATCATCGTTACACATCCTGCCCGTCCAAGGTGTCGCAAGCCCCTCAGTTGGTGAGGAAACATATCTCGGCATATCTTCTATGGCGATTACCTGTTCTCTCACAGGGCTATTAAAGCTTATTCCCAATATTCGTTTCACAGGGGAAGTGAAAACACTGCTCGAACCGGCATTCATCGCCTTTATCGTATCGATAATGTCGTTCTGAATCCAAAAGCTAATTTGAGAATACCAACACTTCTCGATAGCGTCCTGCCTGCCGGCGTAGGTAAACTTGTCCCAAAATTCATAGCCACTCAGCTTTGCCGGATTGCCATAAACAGGTATGGTGTCTGCACGCTGTTTGCAAATAAGCTCTATTATTGTGCTTTCCGTTTCATCTCTTCTGCCTGTCAATCTTAGGTCACCCCGGGTGGCAGGACCGCCCCACGCTCGGCTTTCACCCTCTTTAGTGGGCTGTTTAAGCAAGCTATTTAATTCGGCATCAGTCAGACGATCAAGGGCCCCTATACTTCCGATGAGACTCTCCAGGGCCTGACGATAATTGCGGCCAAAATTGATGAATATTTGTGTAGAAGTTTCTTTGGGTTCGGGAAATATCTTGTAGCTTAAAAGTTCCCGTTGTGAACTTTCTCTGGCCCTGGTTGATATCTCGTTAGCATCTCGTCCATGAACCTGTTGGTACTGGCGCTCCAGTTCCCACTGGGAAGATGAGATTTTTTGGTCCTTGTATGAAGCAATTCGACGACCCAACGAAACGCTTTCTTCCAGTTGTTGCTGCAGTGACTCTGCCATCAGTATACTAACCGTAAGAAGCACTATAGCTACCAACGTGACCGTTGTCGGGATTATAAGAAAAAAATGTTTTTTGATAAAACCCATCTTCTCGTATTACCTCAGTTATCCTGTTAATACTTTCATTATTGTGCCGTCATTTACTCAAAAAATCCTTTCCCATCGGCCACTTTATTAACTATCTTCTTCTTGATCGGCGTTTTCGCTTTGAAGAAGTCTTGGCTTTTTCCTCTGTTTTCTCTTGCTGCTGTTTTTCTTTCCAGACGAGCTTAGCCTGTATTCTGAACCAATGGTCATTGACCTCATACAATGGATTGCCGAATACGTCATATTTTTCACTACCATTTTCATCTATTTCGACAACCTTACTGATAATCTCGCCGGTCATCGGGTCAACCAAAAGCGTTCTTGCTTTTCTTGCTGGGCCCATAGTCCAGGCTCTCTTTAATGCCCGACCTTCATCCTTTCCTTGGCTTTCTGAAGCGTCAGCATCCTGCTCAAGGCCTATCCCCTCGGGCATTTCAAGACTACCCATTTCCACCTCCCCCGTCTCGAGTCTAAAGTGCGTTATACTGGTTTTCTCGAACAACTCAAAGGGCACGGCTTTAAGAAGCTCATCTCGACAATTGGGGCATTTTTCCGGCTTCTGGCTCAACATTATCTTGCCGCATCCCTCACAATAGAACATCTTGTCAAGATTCATAAGCCGCGTTACCACACCCCATTTTGAACTTGTCTTGCTGACTCCAACAGGGTCGAGTAGCTCCGAAATTTTCTCGAAGGGGCTGTAGCCTTCTATGGTTATCACAAAGCCTGCTGTGGTGTCTTCCGATTCACTTTCTTCTACATCTTCTCTTCTTCTTCGACTTCTGCGGCTTCTTGTAGGTGTCCGTCCACCTCCCATCGCACCGGGCACCCCGCCTCCACCCGGCATTCCAGGCGCTATTCTGCCGCCGACTGCCCCCGGTCCACCCGGCATTCCGGGAACAGTTCTCATGAGCGGCGACCTTGTCACATCGCTAAACTGGGCCTGCACAACATCCTGTGCATAATTGACTGAAAGACTTGTTACAAATATCTGCTTCCGCTCATCACGCCGAAACTGCTTTATTCCCTCAATGTCACTGGAAGAAAATGCCTTATACAACTCTGCCTGTTCGGGATTGCTCTCGGCGTTCGGTAGACAAAAAATGACTGTTTGGCACAGCAATGGAATCACATTACGATACTTAAAAAGCTCCAGTTGTTTTTCTATCACGGCCTCATGCTGAGAATCCAGTTTCTTTTCCTCCTGAAGCTTTTTGTTAGCAATTTCTGCGGTGTTTATAATTCCGGCCACCTTCTTTCGTATATTTTCATTGCTTTGGTATCTTCTCTGGTCGTAAATACCACGTGCCAAACACGCCATACAAACTACGAGAAACACTGCCGCTGCTGCGGTAAGGTATTTGGCCTTCCTTGCCCATAACACCGCCCGTGCCACTTTGCGCGGCAGCAGATTGCTTTCAATCCTGCCCTGACCGAGTCCCTGCAAAGCAAGTCCGTAAACAACACCAAAATCAGAAACATTTTCATGAAACTTGGCTGCCGAGACCGTCGAGGATACGGTGAGTTTTTCAAATGAGTCCAGCTTTATCATCGGCAGCTGAAGGGACTGTTGTAAGAACTTTCCTATACCCTGGAGTTTCATCCCACCGCCCAGAATTATAGCTTTACTGAAGCTGGTCTGCCGTCGGGCGCTTTTGTAAAAGCCCAGCGAGCGCTGAATTTCGGCGCCGAAATCCGTAAAAACAGGTTTCATTGCCTGGAATATCTGCCGGGCGTATTTGCTCATCGGTGCTGTCCGCTTCAGTTTTTCGGCCTTCTCGAAGTCAAGCTTAAAGGTATCGGCCACTGCTCGTGTGAAGGCATTACCCCCAAGCGGAATACACCTTTGCCAGACACTTGTCCGTGTACAAATGACTAAGTCGGTGTTCTCTGCACCCATATCGAGCACAATCAGGGCCTTCTTGTTGCCCGATTCGTCTGAGCTCGTCGAAGTCTCTCCGACTTCCTTGCGATCGTAAAACACGTAATTGTATAATGCCATCGGCGCCATCTGTACGAAACTAACTTTTACGTTTTCCCTGTTAAACGGCTCAAGTGCTGCGTTGATAAGCTCGTTCTTTATTGCAAAGATGCCTACCTCGACACCGGCGCTTTCCGGCTTTCCCATAAGCTGCCAATCCCATTCAACATCGTTAATATCAAATGGTATTTGCTGAATGGCTTCAAATTGGATAATCTCCGGAATCCGCTTAGGCTCGACCGGGGGAAGCTTTATGAAACGTGCGAAGCTGTTTTGGCCCGGAATTGAAATAATGACTTCATCCTTACTCAGTCCATGACGGCCCACAAACTCGTGCAGAGTAGCTGTAACCACCTCGTTCATTTCCTCGGCGGTTATCTCCGGACCTGCTAATATTCTGCCGTGCTCGATGTTATCAAAGTCAATTACTTCAACTCGATTCTCAGTTACCTGCAGGCGCAGCGCCTTCATTGAGTTTGTGCCAATGTCAATTGCCCAGACTGCGCCGGACTTTGACGCCATAATGGAGTCCTCCTTTTGGTTTTTCGGGCTTGTTTGTTAATCCTTGATAGAATACATTATACGGAATCATGAAAACTTTTGCCATCGAGACACTTGGTTGCAAGGTTAATCAATACGAAACCCAGCAAATCAGGCAACTGCTTGAAGAGCAGGGCCTCGAATTCGTCGCATCGAACGCCCGACCGGAACTGCTTATTATTAACACTTGTTGTGTTACACATACCGCCTCGGCTAAAAGTCGTCAGGCTATTCGTAGAGGGCAAAAATTGAACCCGACTGCTGTGCTCCTCGTTTCAGGTTGTCTACCCTCTGCTCCGGAAAGCGAGTTGACCGGCCTTGCTAAGGACCTTCACCTTGTCAGCCATCAGGATAATATCGTTGATGAGCTTACTCGACTGATTGCCCAAGGAAAGGCTGGTTATTCCCGCTCGTTGGACCCGCCACTAAGCAAAAAGCCTACCTCTATTAAAGCAACAAATGGGCCCGAAATCAAGGATAAAAACGAATCGCAGGCTCGGCCGACTTTTGGACCACTTAGCTGTTTCAAGGGCCAAACAAGGGCTTTTCTCAAGATTCAGGACGGCTGTGACGGTAACTGCTCATACTGCATCATACCCCGCGCTCGGCCTAAAATCCACAGCAAGCCTCTTGAGCTGGTCCTAAAAGAAGCAAACGCGCTGTTTCAAGCTGGTCACAAGGAGATAGTGCTTACAGGCATTTTTATCGGAGCTTACGGTCAAAACACGGTCAGACGCAAAAACTGGAGTCAACTTCATCAGAATCGATTAACTCAATTACTCCAGAAAATTCCCTCTGTGCCGGGCCTGGCACGGATTCGATTAAGCTCCCTTGAGCCGGGTGATGTAACCGATGAACTGCTCGAGGCTTACACAAAATGGCCAAATCTGATGCCCCACTTGCATCTGCCGTTACAGAGCGGCTCAGAGCGGATTTTAGCCCTGATGAGAAGGCAATACACAATTAACCAATTTACCAAGGCTGTTGAAAAAATTAAACACAGCCTTGACCGGCCCGCCATCACAACTGATATCATAGTGGGATTCCCAGGTGAGAGTGATGCGGATTTTGCGCAAAGTCTTGCGACAGCAAAGGATATAGGCTTTGCAAAGATTCACGTTTTCCGTTTCAGCCCTCGTGCAGGGACCATTGCTGCGAAAATGCAACCAGTCGTTCCATCTAAAATTATAAAAGAGCGTTCAATAATCCTTCGTTATTTAGACAAACAGTTGCAGGACAGGTTCCGAAGACAATTTATCGGCGAAAAGATAAGTGTACTTATCGAGCGATTAAATCCTCCAAGCGGCAGGTCTGAGCGGTATTTCAAAGTGGAAGTCGATTCTGCCCAGCCTATTAAAAAGGGCGATATAGTCTGTGGTAAATTGACTGAAAATGCCCACCAAATACGCTGCGTAACTTGAAAACAGACCCCAATTTTTACAGCGATTTGGGAGTTCATAAAGTTGTTGTGATGCGTACATTATGGAGTTATACTGCGTTTGTGTTTAGGAGAGCCGAACAATGAACAATAATGTTTTACAGGTGGATGCTGGAGTATCCAGACCACAAAAATCCAAGAAAAAAAAGTGGATTATTGGCTGCGGTATCGGATGTTTGGTGGCTCTGGTTCTGTTTATTCTTGTTGTTGCACTGGGAGTGTACGGGGTTAAATATGGGTTGAAGAAATTAGATGAAATGAGTAGTGAGTTCGAACAGCAGGGATTTGTCAAGGAAACAAATGAATTTGGACAAAGTATTGAGGTGACCGGGGATGTAACTGAACGTAAGCTTTACGTAGGCCAGATGGTCAAGATAATCGGGGACTGCAGTGATGATATAGCCATCATAGCTCAGATGGCACATATACACGGGAAGGTGGACGGCACGCTTTACTTCAGAGGTCAGATGCTCACAATCGAGCCCGGGGCCCATCTGCAGGGTGATTTGGACCTTAAATGCCAGGTTGTGACTATCTATGGGAAAGTAGATGGGCAAATCCTGGGTACGTATACAGATTTGCAGGATAAGCGAGAGGATTAGTTTTTAGTTAGTTAATTCCTCTTCCAGCAGGAATTCAAAAAACACAAATAGAAAACCACTTTACATAAAGTAGAATATTCCGTTTATAAACATACTTTTTGTAGGTGTGTTCAGGAGAGATGTTGATGAAAATATATTTGTCGCGACCGGACATCACCGAGGCTGAGATAGAAGCGGTTTGCTCTGTGCTGCGCGGGCCTAATCTTGCCTTGGGGCCGAAATTAATCGAATTCGAGCAGGCCTTTGCTTCCTATATCGGCCGCAGATATGCCGTTGCCGTCAATAGTGGAACGAGCGGTCTCTTCCTATGTATGCTTGCGATGGGAATTGGGCCCGGCGATGAGGTCATTACTACGCCGTTTACCTTCATCGCTTCAGCGACTCCTATTATGATGGCCGGCGCAAAACCGGTCTTTGTGGATATTGACCCGGTGAGTTTAAACATAGACCCTGCGCAAATAGAATCGAAAATCAATGAAAATACGAAGGCTATCCTGCCGGTGGAGGTATTCGGTAATCCGGCAGGAATGGACGAGATTTGCCAAGTGGCACAAAAGCACAATCTTGAAGTGATTGAGGATAGTTGCGAGGCGCTTGGCTCGGCGCTCAATGGAAAAAAGGTCGGCTCATTTGGCACAATAAGCGTTTTCGGTTTTTATCCAAACAAGCAGATAACAACCGGCGAAGGTGGGATGATTTTGACCGACAGGCAAGAGCTGGCCGACCTGTGCCTGTCGCTTCGCAATCAGGGACGGGGAAAAGCAGGTGGGTGGCTGGCGCATGAGAGGTTAGGCTATAACTTCCGTATAAGCGATATAAACTGCGCAATCGGTATAGTCCAACTCTCCAGGATAGAAGAAATCAAGACCAAACGCAGCCAGGTGGCAAAATGGTACCAGCAGCAGTTGGCCGGCGACGAGAGATTAATTGTACAAAAGGCTGCACCGGATTGTGATTTTAGCTGGTTTGTGTTTGTGGTAAGACTTGCTCAGGCGAACGGCCAAAAGCGCGATAAAATCCTGCAGGCAATGCTTGATAGCGGCATTCAGGTGGGCAATTACTTCCCCCCTGTGCATCTACAACCGTTTATGGTTGAAAAATACGGGTACAAAGCCGGTGATTTTCCCATTACCGAATCGGTTTGTAGCAGCACTATTGCGCTGCCGTTTTACAATAATTTGAGTAAGGACGAAGTCACAACGGTCAGCACAACCCTGAAGCGGTGCCTGGACCGGTTTTATGTTTAAATTAGATATAAACGGCTGATATGCTAAAAAGTACCAGTAAAACTCAACATGGAGCTTGACAAAAACCCCCTTATATCTTAAAGTAATGATGTAAGCTAATCGTAGAAAATTGGGGCGGCAGGAGCCGAATTGATGTTTTCCGGAGGGAGGAAAGTATGCTCGGCTGGAGAGGGAAGATTGTTAAAGTTCTGGTAATTTATTTTGCGGGTTTTGCGACGGCGATTTATGCACTTGTGCCCGGCTCTGCAGACCAAAACCAAGGCCTGTTTGCAGCCGAAACGAACAAGAATTCCATCGTTTCTTTTTTAAAGTCAGACGATTTTGCAATTTCTTTTCGTAAACAGATCGACCGGTCCATTACACTCGGCAAAGTTGTTACCTGCAAACTCGGTGATCTTCTCAGAGAAAAATACGGTACAGACGGACAGACAGGGCAAAAGCTTTAATGTGTTAGTTTCAGATTTTATTGTCATCTGACATATTTTCTGCTTGAGACGATACCCCTGACTTTTTGGTCGTGACTGCCTTTGTTGCCTTGCTTGACAAACGTCGAAGCTACAAACGAATTATGACCTTACTATCTGTTATTCTTCCGATTGTGAAAATGCATAAAAAAAAGGCCAAGCAGAAATGCTTGGCCTTTTAGTTGACGTAAAACCAATGTCGTTAGTTTCAAGGATGCCTTGAGCTGCTCTCAAACTCCTCTGCAGGAACCAGGCTGTCAACTATACTGTGCAGCTCCTGTTTACTAACAGGACCATTAACAGCAAGTACAAGATAGGTCCCGGCAGGTGACTGGAGAATATAACCGACCCGATTGGCGGATGGTTCAAAGCCTGAGCTTTTAAGCGAAAACTCAGTCCACCACATCTCGCCTTCCTTATCGCTCTGATGCAGCGTCTTAAATCCGTTTTCCGACACATAGGTCCATGGAAAAGGTTGTTCCACTTCCTGAAACTTGCTAAAAATGGCCTTGAAATATCTGGTGAAAGATTCACCCTGAGTCAGTACCACTTCACGACCATCTTTTGCGTTATAGGTGGTTGAAAAGAAACGAGCGGGCGGGCTCATCTCGTCGGGTAAATCGTAAATCTTGCATTCGTATGTCCACGGGGGATTTTTCGCAAAGAGATAGACGGAAGAAGTAGCTCGCTGAGCCATTTGTTCTGCAGTAACAACATTGACTTCCTCATCGGCTTCGATTTTTACACTCGTGCTTCCCATTTGCTTCTCGGATATCTCGGCCAGATTCCACGAAAACTCGGGGCTATCCACCGTTTTAGTAACCAATCGCCGATGAATACAGTTTGTTTTGTCCTTAACGACGCATTCAATCTCGGCGATAACGTCGGTATCAGTATTAATCTTATACAAATAGTAAGTATCGACCTTTCCCCAGGGGTCGGCGAAACCCAGCTTGTAGACACGAGCGAGCGTTCCATCTTCCAATGTTTCTGTTGTAACATCCTGTATTGGCGGAAAGTGTTCTCTTGGGACAGAACCTCCAATACCAGCGGCAATTCCCAGAAAGTCGGCCGGATTATCAGGTATCTTAAATTCGGTGGTAACTTTCTGCTGCTCGATTTGGAGCGCACCTTCCGGATTTATCAGTGCCAGGTAGATAGACTCACCATCGAAGGCGTTCGCAAAAAGCACCTGGCCGCCCGTCTTCAGGACGCGCACAAACCTGCCGGTTGTCGGCTCATACCAGGCAAGGTCGGATACGGTAACTGTCTTGTCTGTTTGCGTGGCGAGCTTAAGCTTGTGTACGGAAAGCCGTCCATCTGCCCCGAGTGAGTAAACAGGAATCCATTGGTAAGACAACCAGCTCTTCGTGAAAGCAATGTTCTTTTCATTTGTGACATCGGACTCCAGGTCACTGAGTAGCTCCTTACCTTGACATTCCTGTGTCGGGTACAGGACTATTTCGTTGGCAATTTGGGCAATTCCGGAAGTACTATAGAAGAGAGACTGTTCAGCGGCACTTGCCCTGGCCAACAAGGTAAAAGAGGACATAGCCTCGGGAGCACCGGGATTGATTGAAAACCATCCCATCACTGTTATTCCAATCACAATAACCGCTGCCGCGGCGAATTTCGTTATTTTGCTTTGCATAATTGTTCTCCAGACGTTCATTTGCCGAGGTTGCTTTTGCATAGCGGCGAGCAGGTCCTGCTCCAGCTTGTCGCGATGGCTGTAGTCGGGGCTGTCGTCAAACTTGATGCCACGAACGAAATCTTCGAATTGTTTTTCGTTATCGTTCATATTTTCATACCTCCTGCCGGGAAGCATTTATTTTCTTTCGAAGTTTGGCAAGTGCTCGCGCCAACTGGCTGCGAACCGTGCCGTCGCTGCTGCCCAGAACCTCGGCAATTTCTGTTAATTTCAGGTTTTCAAAAAAACGCAGTGTGATGATAGTCTGGTATCTCGGCCTTAACGAAAGCACAGCTTCTTTCAAAAGAGCCAGTTTTTCTTGTGGTGAGCTTTCACAATCAATGGTCTGTCCGGCATTTTGCTCGTGAAAGTGCTTAAGTACGTCATCCTTTCTGGCAGCTTTTCTTAAATGATTGTTTACGGCGTTGGTTGCAATTTTATAAAGCCAGTTTCGAAACTGCTGCTCACTACCCTTGAAACGACCGAAATTTTCAACAATCCTGAGAAATACTGTGGAGGTAACATCTTCTGCTGTCTGCCTTTCGAAGAGCCGATGTACGCAATACCGAAGTACCATGTCGTAGTGTCGACGGTACAATCGGGCAAATGCCTCGGGATTGCTGCGTGCTTGCTCTATCAATTGGCCGTCGTTAGCTGCCTGGCTGTCGCTGTCCACGTTAATTGTTCTCCGGAGTTTACGTGTACCAACTATCATCACTATTATAAATGCGCGGAAGGCAAAAGCGTGGCAAAAAAAAAGAGAAATCTAAGCAGGTTACGATAAATCTACTAAGTGGGCTTTAGGCAGTTTTTCTTCGATAATAGCACGAGCCAGATTAATCCACTTTTTACAACCATCAAGCACGACACTATCGCTGCTGACAACGATTAGGTCGGTTTTGATAAGTTCGTGGTCGGGGCTGATTGTTAATTCAACATTCCAGGGCCAGTTGTTTTGCTTTGCCAGTTCACCTATTAAACTTTTTAGACGGCCCGAGTTCGAGACGGGACTGTCGAGAAGCCACAAGGACTGACTAATGTCGAGGTCCTGCAGAAAAAAGCCTATTAGCTCAAGGGCCGGTATCGTCTCAGCGACTTTCCTGTATGTCCCGTGCAGACTTGCCAGGTCTCGAAATGTTCCATCCCGCCCCTTTAGAATTAGACCTCCGCTCATTGCCGCCTCGATGGTTATCAATAGATTGTAGCCGTCAATTGCCAGCTCTCCGCCGCGGAGTGCCGAGGTATCAAGCTGTTTTTGCATTCGCGTGTTTATTTGCTGGTCGGAGCAGGCGGTCCGCATCACGGCTAATCGCTGTCTCTGGGTAAGTGAGAACTTATCGCCGACGAGTTTGAGGGCGCTTTTCTCGGCATAGCCTTTGGTCAGGAGCAGTGAATAGTCCCGAACGGCAGCTTGCAAATCGGGAACATTTTCCGGCGCAAATAATTTTGCATCTGCAGGATGAGCACCCCTGTGGATTCTTTTATCAGGCATTGGAATAAACACCATTAATCAGACTTTTGTACATCTTTTGTTTTATTATTGGAGCCAAATCTTTTACGCATTCCCTGAGTAATTTGGCCGCCGCTGTTAATAACGTCGCGAAGGAAGCCAACCGTAGCATCTTTAATGTCTTTTATAGGTTCTTTCTTTATAAGCTTACTTGGCGGTTCAAACCAGCTACCCTGAACTCTAAGGCGTATCAGCTTGTCCTTCAGGTTGTCAATAATATTCACAACCGGGATATTCTTAACAATAGTGTCAATTAGCTTCAAGGGTGCGGCTACAATGTGTATGTCTATCTGCTTTGTTTGCAGGTTTATTGTACCGCCCGGCTCGGCCCTGACAGCGGCAAAACGATTTGCTATATGAGCGGTTTTGATGGTTACAACAGGACCGCCCGTAGTAAAAGTGCACCTGGCATCAGAAATCTTCAACGGGTCAAGCTTTGTCAAACCTATATTCTTAAACACAGATGCAATTACCGGTATGATACCGATATCGGCATCATTAAGAAAAATACGCCCTTCGCCGGTAAGGTTTTCCAAATCTTTGCCGTTACAAGAGAAATTATAGTCGAATGTAACCGTGCCTTTCGTTGCCTTTGTGTTTGGATCGCCCAGGATAGATGTTAACTTTGCAAAGTCTATTTTTTGCGCTGAAACCCGACCGTCAAATACCGTCAGCCGGTTCTGTTTCGTTTCGATATGTAATGCGCCGGCGACGTTGCCGTCGAAAACGGTTGCTGTGATGTTCTCGAGCTCGAAACGTTCGTCTTTAATATCAGCTTTTGTCGCCAGATTGTTGGTAATAATTTTTTCGTCTTTCAGAATGGTCCATTCGTCAATGTTAATAGTGCCTTCCGGTGTTAATTCGACCGGTAACTTAAGAGGGCCGGTTATTTTCAAATCTGCTCCAATTTTGCCCTCGGCCGAGAGATTAGGGACATTCAATGCTGCAAATACCAGGGCCATTTCCGGTTTTTTTACTATGTGGTTTAGCCGCAATGAAAGCTCCATTCGAAGTGTTTGTAAATCAATTCTTCCTTCTGCCAGTAGTGATTCCGAAGCCGTTGAATCGATTCGTTTCAATACAAAATCGTAAAAGACATCTTTTTTGTCGACCAATATACGCAGATTGTCATATAGAGTCGCTGCTTTTTGTGTGTCCTTTGCAATAATTTCAACGTTATTTATTGAAAATTTGCGGATGTCAATTTCCTTTTGTGAGCTATTCGATTTTTCATAAGAAGGAATAACAGGCAGCATAAATTTGCCGTCGGATGCAAAGAGCCTAATGATTAATTTTTCAATTTCTATTTCTGTTAACACCGGTTGCAGGCTCGGCCATTTCTCTAAAACAATCTTAACTTTGCCGGTTTGAATGAACCTTCGGCCGGTTTCATCATAGAAAGTAATCTTCCCAAGACGTACCGGGCCGAAGTAATTTAACTCAAGGTCCTCGATGTCTACCTGTCCGCCCCAGGCCTTCGAAAGCTCTTTTTCCGCCTGCCAGCTTACGACAACAGGAGCAAGCCATAAAAGAGCAGCAATAATAACTAAACCAACAACAAGGATAAGAACGCCGCATATCCAAAACAGGCGTTTTCTCCGTCTACTTTTATTTTTAGTCTTCCTTTGGTCCACGAGGAAAAAGGTCCTTTATCAGAAGTTGTTACTTGTAGCTGATAATATGCTGCTTTATGTTAATCTTATATGTCAATAGTAACAAATAAGTTCAGAAACAAATTGACATAATTACATCATCGTTCTACTATTTCGCTTAGCTGTGGCCTTAATAGCGGTTTTGATGGTTTATTATAACTCAATACAATATACCTGATACGAAAAAATGCCGAGCGATAATTTAGCACATTTAAAAATAGACGATTTGGAAATCATCGGCTATTCGGTGGCCGGCCAGGAAACCGTGGTGGGGATGCCGCAGTTGGACGTCTGCTTCGACATCGGAAGGGCTCCTACGCAGGTCATCCCCATCAACAATGTACTGCTGACGCACGGCCATATGGACCACGCCGCCGGGATAGCATATTATCTTTCACAGCGAAACTTTTGCGGCCTCAGTGCCGGCACAGTCCTGGCGCCACAAAACCTTCTGCAATCCATAGAAACAATACTCAGCGGCTGGAAGCGCCTGGATGGAAACAACATTCCTGCCAAACTGGTGGGTGTAAAGAGCGGGGATGAATATCAGGTAAAGCGTGACCTGTTCGTACGGATGTTCCCGACCAAGCACAGCCGAGGCTCGGTCGGATACAGTCTAATCGAGAAGCGTAAAAAACTAAAGGCTCAGTACACAGATTTGACGGGGACGCAACTCGTAGCGCTGAAGAAAAAGGGAGTTGAGATTGAGTACGTGCTGGAAGTTCCTATCGTAACGTATCTCGGCGATACGAAGTACGTGGATTTTGCCCAGCTCGAATACATCGCAAATAGCAAAATATTAATAGCTGAATGCACTTTCTTTTTGGCCGAGCACACCGGCCGGGCCGAAGCCGGCAGGCATATGCATATCGAGGAACTTGCCGGGCTGCTTAGCAAAATGAAAAACAAACACATAATTATCACACATCTGAGCCAGCGGACGGGAATTCCTGAAGCCCGCAGGATATTGAAGAAAACCCTTCCAGCCGATACATATCAAAAGGTTATTCTGCTGATGGATAAAAGACGCAGGTGAATCTGTGGGCTAAAGCTTAACCTGCTGATACTGATATTAAGTGGCTTAACCAAATGTTCTGTTATTTTGCTTTGCTGCGGATATTTTCTTTGATTCGCTGTATATGACCTCGGCCGAGGGCCTTTACCTCACAGCCGAGCTCGAAGTATCGGCGAATTTTTCCATCGGTCAAAATACCAAAGCAGTCGATTATGGCCAGCGGCCCGCCGGCCCACTTGACTATTTTTTCAGGGTCGAGTTCGAGATACGGCGTATGTGGGACAGCCAGGATGAGCACATCAAGTCCTTTAAGAGCACCCTGTAGTTCTTTCTCTACGTGAATATTAACCAAATCGTCCTGGTTCCGAAAGAACCTGGCCCAGGACCGGCCGGGTGCCGGGTAAGTATCCTGCTTTTCCAGCTCGTACCAGTGCTCGACGTATGGGTCGTGAATTCTTAACTCAGCGCCCATCTCGGTGAGCTTTCGGACAATCAGCTCCGATCCGCTATAACGAGTATCGCCAACGTCCTGACGGTAACTGGCACCGCAGAGCAGAACGGTTGCTCCTGCGATATACCGGCCCATATTGCGAAGAGCATCACGGGTCAGCGTTGCAACGTGCAGAGCCCGCGTGTCGTTAATATCTATAGCAGCGGTGGTGATTTTAAAGACATCATCCTCGAAGCCGAGAATGTGCTTATAGGCCCAGTAGCCAAGCGCACCATCCTTCGGCAGGCAGTAGCCACCGATGCCGGGCCCGGGAAAAATTATGTTGCTGTGGGTCGGCCGCATCTTGACGGCCTTTATGACCTTGATAAGGTCAACGCCGTTACGCTCTGCGAAAAGGCTCCACTCATTGAGGAACGCCAGAATAGAAGCACGATAGGAGTTCTCGACAATCTTCGTTGTCTCGGACTCGATGGGACGGTCCATAATAGTCAGTGGATATTCTTCGGTGTTTAAAACTTCTCTAAGGAATTTCTCTACACGGCCCCGAGCTTCGTTATTACAGCCGGCACATACCCGCCAGAAATCGCGGATGGAAGCCACATAATTTCTGCCGGGCATCACCCGTTCGAAGCTGTGTGCAAGCAGCGGCGCCGATTCTATGCCGCGTTTCCTGAAGGCCCTTTTCAGGATGGGCCAGGCAACAAATTCGGTTGTGCCGGGAGCAACGGTGGTTTCTATCAGCACAAGACAATTCGCCGGTATTTTCTCACCGATGCTCTGCATAGTGGCCTCAAGGGCGCTCATTTCGACCTGGCCGGTCCGAAGATTACCGAGTGCTTCTTTGCGGTAATCACACTGCACGTCCACAACCACGCAATCAGCGAGCTTCAGGCACTCATTGTTATATGTTGCGGTCAAAGTTTTTTTATCGAGCACGCATCGTGATATCATTTTATCGACTTCGGGGTCTTCCGCTTTTACCGGTGAAGTTCCGCGGTTAAGCAAAGGAATTTTCCAATAGCTTCTCGTGCTCGGACGCTGGCAGCCGATAACGAACTTGTTTGGTTTTCCGGTCTTTTTATCGATGGAATCTGCAATAATAGCGGCCATCACCGCCCCCACAAAACCTACGCCCATCACAACTATTATCTCTTTATCCTCGCCGCGCGCCGCATCGGCCAACACACGGATGCGCTCGAATTCGGCGGCATACTCATCTTTTTGCGGGATAAGAAACTGCTCGCCTGCAGGGCTTATTGAATAATCACTCATATTAGTCATTCTCCTTATACTACTTCTTTCATTCTGTGACTGTAAGTTTATCGCCAATGTGGTAATAATCAAGAGTTTATATGAATCTGCTTTCCTGATACCTAACTTTACTTACAGCTTTGGGTAAAGCCGAGTAAAGTGTTGCTGAATCCTAAAGGTCAGGATTAACAGGGCAAATCGTAGTCCGGTATTTATTGACTTTATCCTAAAATCGTGTATACTTTATTTAGAGGTAATAAAATCTTTGCACGACCTTAAAAGGTCGATGATGTGCAAGTAAAATCAGTTTTACGGCAAACCAGCATTCGGCATTTCTATAAGTAAGGTGGGCGTAAATTAAGGCTTTCAGCAACTTTCGGAGGAGACAATCTGCGCGGCTGGGATGCCGATACTGCGCGCCGTAGATTGGCCAGGGCTCTGTGAGATTTTTATATGTGTACTATCTCATGAAAAAAAACAATTAAAAGAAAAAAGAATAAAATAAATGGAACAGGAACCTGCATCTGCGCATCTTACTGGTAAACAGCCATAAATCAAGGAGGCTATAAAATGACAGCGTAAAATTCGGCCACGTCTCAGCGAGTAGTGAGGTGGGAACTAACATATCAATCTGCCGCTTTTTCGCGGGGACAGGGAGGTAAAAAAAGCGGAAAAACAGAACGGGTTAAATTCTTTTTCTAAAAGATATGCGCGCACGGTGCGCGCAATGAAATAACCATCTTTTTGAAAGGGCAAGAAAATGAAAAGGGCAATATTTACAATTTTAGTTTTTGCTTTGGCCTCTATGGCAAACGGGGCCCAGTATCTTACCGTCAATGGTGAGAATCTTGACTCAATCGAATTGGGTGCGGGGCAATCATGTACTTTTGAAGTTGTATCGAACAACACTTCGATCTATGAAGACCATATTGGCTTTGATGATTGCAACAGTCTTGGTAATTTTTCCTATGTCGAAAAAAAGCAGGCAGCCGGCGCCTGTTCAGAAGTAAACGAGGTTAATTTGCCTGATTTTTGCGGCTATCGTGTCAGGGCCGATTGTTCGCCATCTCTTGGTGTTCATTTCGTCTTCGAATATGTTGCACAAAAACTCGGTGAAACAGATCTGAAACTTTATATCTCGTTGACGGAACTTTTAGACTCTATACACATCACGGTCGTACCTGCCGATATTGGGACGGCCTTCACATATCAGGGACGGCTTATAGACAGCAACTTCCCGGCAGAAGGCCCGTATGACTTTCAGTTCAAGCTCTACAATGCACCCCAGGCAAGCGCTCAGCAAGGCGATACAGTTGATATAAACGACCTTGTAGTAACTGACGGTTACTTTACGGTAGAAAAACTGGATTTCGGAATTGATGTATTTGCTGGCGAGGCCCGCTGGCTGGATATTTCGGTCCGGCCGGGCGAGAGCAACAATCCAGGTGATTTCGTTCCACTTAATCCGCGCCAGGAGGTGACACCGGCACCTTACGCGATTTATGCAAAGACGGCAGAGAATGTTGTGGAGGAGATAGTCCCACAGGGTGTTATTGTCATGTGGTCTGGTTCAATAGGAAACATACCATCCGGCTGGGCATTGTGTAACGGCAGCAATGGCACGCCGGACCTGAGGGACAGATTTATTGTCGGTGCCGGCGGTTCTTATGGTGTAGGCAGTACAGGAGGTTCTACTCAGCACAATCACGGTGGAAATACAGCGGGCCATGCTTTAACCGTAGCTCAAATGCCGGCGCATACACATACTTATAGTTATTCTTATGATGTATACGTAGGTGGTGACCATTGCTGCGAAGATGGAGGGTATGATATGTCTCATAGAAATGAAAGCACTACTTCAAGTGGTAACAACCAGCCACACAGCCATGGGATTTCAAATTCAAACCATCTTCCGCCTTACTATGCCCTTGCGTACATTATGAAATTGTGAAGTCAGGAGCCTAAAAGGACAAAACATAAACAGCCTAAAAGACGGCTCTCTCAAATTGATATGAAGGAGATTAACAATGAAAACGATTAATCTAAATATGCACGGCCGAGGAGGTGTTATTATGCTGCTGATTTTATGTCTGGTTTTGGCCCTACCTGCGTTCGGTGGTTACGACCTGAGCTGGAATACAATAGACGGCGGCGGAGGGATGAGTAAAGGCGGGCCTTACATACTTACCGGTACAATCGGCCAGCCGGATGCGGCAACCTCGGCAGTTAATGGACATAAGCTCTTAGGAGGCTTTTGGCCCGGCAGTGTTCCTGCCCATCTTAGGGTACTTTCACCGAACGGCGGAGAAACATTGTACGCGCGAAAAACATATCCCATAACCTGGCAAAGCGGCGGTGATACACCGATATATGATGTTAAAATTGAGTACACAGACGATAACGGCAACACCTGGTGGCCGATAGACGCTAACACAATAAATGATGGCCAACACGATTGGGAAGTGCCGGATTTCAATTCGTCTTCCACTGAATGCCTTATCCGTATCAGCGATGCGAATGATGCCAACACTTCCGATATGAGTGACAGCACATTTACAATATACTGGTATCCGGAGTGCTGGGACTGGCCCGGACAATGCCACGGTGACTGCAGCGGCAACGACCTGAAAGTTAATATCGATGATTTTTACTGCTTCAAAGACTCTTACGGCTCTGAATATCCCGATGCAGATTATAATCCCTGCGCCGACTTTGACAGGGACGGCGATGTTGACACCGATAATTTTTACACATTTAAGGATTCCTACGCAGTTACAGACGTACCTGGTGATTGTCTGCCGGGCGATTTCAACGAGATTTACAAGCCGTGACGGACTTTGACAATCAAGTCCCGCTTTTTACGCTAAAATCAATGGACGGCAGGCGTAGCGCCTGCCGTCCATTCCCTCAATCCCCCCTGCTAAGAGCAAATCGAGCGGTTAATCCGCCGGCGGGGAAATGGCGGAATAAAACACGTGCAATTGCCCTGCTCTGCTTGTAAAATTATTACCTGAATTAAGACGCTTTAATTAAGAAAACAGGATGAAAGCAGTTCAGAAAAATATTAAAATTCACAGCTACGAGGTGGTTATGGCCTCAAGCAAACACCATGCAACAGGCAAAAAAATCAAGATAAAACTTAACACCGAGCGGTGTAAAGGATGCGGGCTCTGCGTGGATGTGTGTCCGAGGGGCAACTTGAGACTCTCTAAAAAAATAAACGCCAAAGGACACAATTATGTCGAGATAATCGAGCTGGATAACTGCACGGGCTGCGGATTGTGCTTCCTGATGTGCCCCGACCTGGTTATCGAGATTGAAAAAGACAATGGCTGATAAGGTCTTATTAAAAGGCAACGAGGTAATGGCGGAGGCGGCCATTCAGGCCGGTTGCCGATTCTTTGCCGGCTACCCGATAACACCCCAAAATGAAGTGCCCGAATATATGTCCAGAAGGATGCCGGAGGCCAGCGGCGTATTTATCCAGGCCGAGGCGGAGCTATCGGCGATAAATATGATTTTCGGCGCCGCATCCGCGGGTGCAAGGTGTATGACTTCCTCATCGTCACCGGGTATAAGCCTTAAGCAGGAAGGGATAAGCTATATCGCCGGCGCGGAACTGCCGTGCGTGATAGCGAACGTTCAGCGAGGCGGCCCCGGACTCGGGAACATACGGGCCTCACAGGCGGACTATTTTCAATCGGTCAAGGGCGGCGGGCACGGTGACTATAGTCTGATTGTGCTGGCGCCCTCGACTCTGCCGGAACTTTATAAACTCACAATGAATGCGTTCGACTACGCGGATTACTACAGAAATCCCGTGCTCATTCTAAGCGACGGCATTTTGGGCCAGATGGTCGAGCCGATAGAAATCAGGCCCTACGAACCAATCCTGGATTTGCCGGAGAAGAATTACATACTGGACGGATGCATGGGAAGAAAATCCAGAGTAATTAAAACACTGTATTTACACCCGGCGGATTCGCTAATGCAGCATAATATTCACCTCGCGGAAAAGTACAAGAAGATTTGCAAAGAGCTTCAGCTGACTGAAGAATACGAGACATCGGACGCCCAGATGGTGATAGCCGCCTACGGTATTACGGCGCGGATAGCGAAAGGCGCGGTTGACCTGGCACGGGCAAAAGGGATGAAAGTCGGCCTGGTAAGGCCGATTACACTATGGCCTTTCCCGCAGCGAGACTTCAGGAAATTGGCGAAAAGAATGAAAAAATTCCTCGTCGTCGAGATGTCCAACGGCCAGTTTATCGAAGATGTTAAGCTGGCCATCGAATGCAAAAGGCCCGTCGAATTCCTGGGCTGGGGCGGCGGGTGGTATCCATCGGCAGAAAATATTTTCGAAAAAATCAAAGAAATCCAAAGCAATTGAAAATATCGACAATGAAACTGGCAAGACCGGAAACTTTATACGACCAGGCCACACACTACTGCCCCGGCTGTGGGCACGGCATAGTGCATCGGCTGCTCGGAGAGGTTATCGACGAGCTTGGTATTAGAGAAAAGGCAATCGGCACGGCACCTGTCGGCTGTGCGGTCCTGCTTTACGACTACATCAATTGCGATATTATCGAATGCGCCCACGGCAGGCCCCCTGCCGTCGCCACGGGCATTAAGCGGATACTGCCGGACCGTGTTGTTTTCACTTATCAGGGCGACGGCGATCTTGCGGCTATCGGCACTACTGAGACGATACACACAGCCAACCGGGGCGAGAATATAACAACCATATTCATCAATAACGCCGTTTACGGAATGACGGGTGGGCAGATGGCGCCGACAACCATTGCCGGGCAGTGGACAACTACGACACCGGCCGGGCGGGGCAGCAACCAGGAAGGCCCGCCCCTGAAGGTCTGCGAGCTGCTTTCAACTCTGGGTGGTGTAGCCTACCTTGAAAGGGTTGCCGTAAGCTCGCCCAAAGACGTTAGGCAGGCAAAACAAGCCATAAGGAAGGCCTTCGAGACCCAGATAAAAGGCAAAGGTTTTTCATTAGTTGAAGTGCTCTCGATGTGCCCGACGGACTGGAAGCAGAGTCCGAAGCAGGCGGTGGATTTCGTAAATAATCAGTTGAAGCAGGTTTTCCCACTGGGCATTTTCAAGGATATTGTGCCATAGGTATGGGATGAATAATCACGAGACGAAGATTATCATCGCGGGTTTTGGCGGCCAAGGCGTAGTCCTGGCCGGGACTTTGATTGCCCGGGCGTGTATTTACGAGGGACTAAACGTAACCGCGATGGTCTCGTACGGCGCCGAGATGCGGGGCGGCACGGCCAACAGCACAGTAGTAATATCCGGCGAGCAAATCGCCAGCCCCGTCGTTGAAAGACCCGATATAGCAATCATCTTAAATCAGCCTTCGCTGGATAGATTCGAAGAAAAGCTCGTCGACGGCGGCCTTATAATCCTGAACTCTACACTGGTCGAACGTGAAGTTCAAAGACAGGAGGTTGACGTGGTTAAGATAGGGGCGACAAAGGCCGCCCAGCAGCTTGGAAATACCAGAGTGGCAAATGTAGTGGCATTGGGTGCGTTTGTCAAAAAGACAAAACTGCTAAAGAAAGAAAGCCTGTCAAAGGCAATCGAAGAGCAGTTTTCACAAAAAAAGGCGGGCTTAGTTGATATAAACAAAAAAGCACTGCAGACCGGAATGCAACTTGCAAACCCTGCCTGAAAGGAATTGGGCTTGAAGGTATTCAGGGACGCCAAATCAAGTATACAGGGGGTGGTTTCTGAGTGTTTGTTCAACTCCCGGGGCAATGCGCCGGTACTGCGAATGGCACCGATGATTGATATGATTTTTCTGCTGTTGATATTCTTCCTGCTGACGGCGCGTTTCAGGCCGAGAGAGAATTTTTTGCCGATGCAACTGGAGATTGGCAGTCTGGCTATGGCAGGCCGGTCGGCGCTTGTTGAGCCGCTTACAATGTATATATCCCCGGCAGAGGACGGCTGCAAGGTTCGACTCGGCCGGGACCTGACCGTTAGTATCGTCGGCGCCGAGCCGGAGACAGGCCTGGACTTGATGGTGGATAAGTTAGCTCTCTGTCTGCAGCAGCAGAAAAGAATTACCAGCGACCCCATCGAGATTGTCTGCGACGGGACCGTGGAATGGCAGCACTTGGCCGGGATTTACAATGTGCTTTTCGGTATGGGTATTACTAATATTACTTTTCGAATGACCGATTAATGTAATGTCAACAAAAAAAGCTGCAATCCACAAATTCACCGCCCCTTTGTTTATTAGCTTTTATATCCTGTCTTTCGTAATGCACGGTATGGCCTACTCCACAACAATGGAGTATGGCTCAAGCCTGCCTGGCTCGTTAGATATTGAGGACTCAGCCCGAAAGGCGGTGCAGACAGCAGACGTCTTTATGAGAGAGAGCATCGAAGCCCGCCTCGCTTATGAATGCAGCGGCAGGTTTCTAAGCCAGGCCCAACAAATAAAGTTACACAACCTGGCCCAAACATCCGTCGAGCAACTGGGAACAATAATTAACTCGCAAAGGCTTCTGAAAAAACAAATAGAAGATTACGAAGGAAACGACTGGGAGGAGCTTTACGGAGAAAGCGGGCTCTGGCGAAGACTCAAAACCTATCTGGAACGAAGTATCCTGTTTGAGTGTGAAATTAATTATCTCCGGGCATTGTCGGCAACACAGAATGAAAAAAGATTAATATTGCACGACACTCTCGAGAAGCTCGCATCGCTTCCCGACGGCTGCCCGAACGCAGAATGTCTGCTTCTGAAGACAAAAATCTTTATATCACTCTCGCCGGACAACAACGATTATCAACAATTAGCGAGAAAACTGCTTCAATTATTACTGGCGGAAGGCGGCGCCGACGAGAAGATTTATATCAGGGCGGCAGTGGAGAAAATTAAATTGTCAGGGCAGAGCAAATCGGACCAATTAAAGGAGCTTGCCGACAGACTGGCCGGCAGCAGCTGCAAGGACGATTTCGAACTAAATTTGTCAATGGCATTTTTGCAGCGACGATTCGGCTCGGTTAAGGGACTGGAGAAGGTATCTACGAAGTGGCCCGAGGCGAGGGCTTTTATGGGCAACATTATCCTGCAGGATTTAAAACCATATAATTTCGAGCAACTGAGTGTAATTGAGGCCCAACTGGCAGCCCAAGCAGCGTGGCAAATCAGGCCTGCACAATACGCCGACCTTCTAACCGCGATGGCAGCCCGCAAGGAGCTTCAAACGCCTTTGGTGCTCTACGTTGCAGCGGTATCGCTGGCAGAGACTTCACCGGCCCTGGCTATTGAGATGCTTATAAAGGCAAGCCAACTGCAGCAACTTAAGGCAAGTGACAGTTTTTTAGTGCCGGCGAAACAAATTGCCGGCGAGGCTGCCCAGCTTGCATATCAACTTTTCACAAAAGAGTCGAGTTATTGCGAGACGGCCAGGCGAGTTATCGCAGGTTATATAACTCTAACTAAGGATGAGCCCGAACAGAAAATAGAGTACTTTTACAGCGTTATTCTAAGTCGCTGCGGCCGGGTTGATGAAGGCAAAAAATTACTAAGCAAAATCGCTAACGGCAAAGGAAGTTATCGACACAAGGCACGATATGAGCTGATAGCGCTTACGGTCAGGGAGCAAAAATATAATCAACTGCAAAATCGAGCTGATTTAATCAGGCAGCTTGACGATTTACTCGCAGCCGTGGATGAAACCGATGAGTTTAGCAGGGAAGTTAGAAACGATGCAAAGCTTATGTATTGTCAACTGCTTATCGCGCAGGCTGACAAACCCTCGGCCGAGAAGGCCATTAGTATTATTGCCGAACTGGAGAAAACTACCGGACAAAAGCTAACCAGGCTCAACTCCCTTGCACTACAGCAGTCAGGCCGACTAAAGGAGGCATTGCAGGCCCTCAATAGTGCAATAGATTCGAATGATTGCACCGATGCGCTGCAGGGATTGGAACTATTATTGAAGATAATTGAAAAGATTGACGAGTATGCTTTACAGAATGACAACTTCGAGAACGTCATAGGGCATTGCTGCCATCTTGCTGAATACTGCTTTAGATGCGTACCGAGTTCCGCTCAGCAAAAAGCAACACTGGTGCTGGCGGAGTTCTCGATATTTAAGGCCAATGGACAAAATAATAAATTATCAACGGCTGACAAACTACTCAACGAACTGGCGAAAAACCTCGACGAGCAGAATGTAGATTTACTTCGCTGCCGGGCCAGGCTGCTAATGGCGCGTAAACGATATAATGAAGCAGCGGAATTATGGTTCCGAATTTGTCAGATTCGAAAAGCTAAAGAGCCGTGGGCGGTTGAGCCTCCAAAAGACGCCTTATGGCGAAATTGGCTGTGGTGGCGGGCAAAATTTTACCAGCTTGATTGCCGGAGCCGAACACAGGGCAGTTCTCGAGAAGATATTTTGCACGGTTTGGAAGTGTTGGAGACCGGCTTGAGCCGGATACCGCAGCCATGGGCAGAAAAATTAGGTGCGCTAAAAAGGACATTACAGCGGGAGAACCTAAAAACACAGACAGTAATTCACTTGCCCTGAATGGACAACTTTATTAAAATAGGTATCACCTAAGGCAAATAGAGAAAACCAGAGCAGAAAAATGCCCAATCGTTCAAATAAAAGAGGGCAGAAAGAAATTTGCAGTTTTTGCGGGCGCACGAGAAAGCAGGTCGATTCGTTCGTGGAAGGGCCGGGGGGTGTTTTTATTTGTCCGGAGTGCATAGAGCTTTGCTACAACATCGTCCGACAGGAGCGCAGACGCATCAACGGCAAGCCCATGAGTTTCAAGCAGGTCCCAAGGCCCAGGGAAATTAAGGAATACCTCGACCAGTACGTAATCAGCCAGGATCATGCCAAGAAATATCTTTCCGTGGCAGTGCACAACCACTACAAACGGCTGATGCATGTAGAGGCCGAAGAAGGCGAAGTAGAAATCGACAAGTCAAACGTATTGTTAATCGGCCCCACGGGCTCAGGTAAAACGCTCCTGGCACGCACGCTGGCGCGGAAGTTAGAGGTGCCGTTTGCGATATGCGACGCCACGACCGTCACCGAAGCCGGTTATGTCGGAGAAGATGTCGAGAACTTTCTGCTGCGATTGCTGCAGGCGGCCGACTACGACCTGGATTCCGCCCAGAAGGGCATAGTATATATCGACGAAATAGACAAGGTCGGCAAGACAACTCAGAATATTTCAATCACGCGGGATGTTTCGGGGGAAGGTGTGCAACAAGCGCTTCTGAAAATGCTTGAAGGTACAATCGCGAACATACCGCCACAGGGTGGAAGAAAACATCCGGAGCAATCTTATATCCAGATGGACACTTCACAGATACTCTTTATCTGCGGCGGGACTTTTATAGGTCTGAATAACATCATCAAGAAACGCCTCGGTAAAAAAATGATTGGCTTTGCCACGGAACAAACCGGCGGGTACGAGAAGGACGCACAGGCCCATTACAGCTGCATTCTGAAGCAGGTTATTCCCGAAGATATCATCGAATACGGAATGATTCCCGAGATGGTAGGTAGGCTGCCGGTAATTACCACTCTCTCGGCCCTCGATGAGAAAGCTCTTATCGAAATACTGACAAAACCGAAAAACGCGCTCATCAAGCAGTATCAAAAATTCTTCGAGATGGAAGATGCCGAGCTCGAATTCACCGATGGCGCGTTAACAGCGCTGGCGCAGAAGGCCTTGAAGCGCGACACGGGCGCTCGGGCTCTGAGAGCGATTACCGAAGAGCTGATGATTGATATGATGTACCGACTGCCCGAAGAGTCGAAGGGTGGCAAGTACACTGTAACGAAGGAAATCGTGGAGGGAAAAGCTAAACTGTTCGCGACAAAAGGGGCGGCAAAAAAAGAGTCTGCATAAAAAGTAAAACTTCGAAAGTCGAAGATGCAAAGACAAAAAAGCCTTCTTATAGCGGCTCTCATTTTTCTCGCAGTTATTTACAGCATTGCTATCTTACATCTGAAAAAGACCTCCGAACTACAATCCCAATCTAAAGAAAAAAACAAACCTAAAGAAGAGCAACTATTTGAAGACCTGGCCTATCCCCGCCCCGAACAACAATCAGGCCCGGTGAATAAAGAAAAACTTCAAATACGCGTAAGAAAACTATTACAAAAAGACAATGTTTCTTTGAGAGAAGATGTCAATGATATCTTCCTGCTCGGGGATATTTATGCAGGCGAAGGTAAGGATAAAGAGGCTATAACATTTTATCAAAAAGCCTTGAAAGTAGATGTCTGGAGACTGGAGTATCAGCTGAAATTAGCACGTCTGCTGGAAAAACAGGGCCACACGGACCAGGCCGTCGAGAAAGCGAAAATTATATATCAATACGCAGAGGACGAAAACCTTATCAAAGACGCACAAGATTTCCTTTCTAAACTCGGTGCGGACGTTGCCGAGCATAAGTCCACATCTAAGCACCAATACACTAAATACGTGGAAATAGTTATCGTCCCGATAGGCAAAGTAAGCGATATGCTCCTGTATGAATTGAAAGAAACGCTACAGAAAAATATGGGAATAAAATATTCCGTTTCAGGAGAAATCCTCGACATCGGCAAAGTGGACCGAAACCAGGCCGAAAAATACTTAACGGAAATATTCAATCGCATCAAATCAAATCTACCCGTGAAATTAAGAAGGGAATTACTACGTGAAATAAAAATGAGTGAAGAAGATTTAGAAACTTATCACGGCAAAGTATTATATGTCAGAACTTATTTTGACAAGGCGAAAGTGCCGCAAACAGAAATCCACAAGTTTTTCAAGACTCTGAACGAGCACGAAAACAAAGGTCAGTACGACGCAGAACGATTGCTTTCAAACCTTGAAAAAACATTCAAAGTAAAAAGAGGCTCCAATATCAAAGGGTATCTCGGCATAACAGAAGAGGACATCTTCACCAAGGACTTCAATTTTCTTTTCGGCTGGGCCCATAAGGGTTATGGCGTAATGTCCTATCATCGTTTCAGGGCCGAATTTAATGATGAACCGCCTAATCGAGCCAGGCTGCTTAAACGCGCCGCAAAACAGGGCATATCGAGCTCGTTTTTTATCTTGGGTATCCCCCGATGTACCACACCCACCTGTGCCAGGGCTTATCCCCACAACCTGAGCGAACATGACCAAAAAAGCTTCGAAATATGCGCAAGCTGTAAACAAAAGCTGAATGCATTTATTAAGAATAGTGAATAAATCTCAACCCCAAACCGATATTAAAAACAATTAACAAAAAATCATTCCAGGTCAATTCTATCATTCTTCAATGCAGCCAGATGTATGTTCTTGGCGCTGCTTGCCGCAATACCCGCAAGAGCGTACTGGGCCTCGGTAAAACAAACTTTCCTGTCAACACGCAAAGTTACAATCCTGTCCTGCGGCGGCAAATTCTCCAACCTGGCATTTATCAGCTCAGTTATTCCCTCAACCACATCTGAGTGGCTCGATGCGTCAATTTTTTCCGAGCCGACTGCAAAACATATCTCATCTTTAGCTGTTTTCATAACCGTAACAGTAACAATCTGAGGGCCGTATTCCGGGCCGTCTTGCGCAAACTTGCAGCTGTCCGGAACATCAACGGGAAAATTCTCAGCCACGATGAATTGGCACAGAAGCATAAAAAAGATAATCAACAAAAAGACAATATCTATAATCGGTGTAAGGTTAAAAGAGTCCGCCTGCGGCGCATCAAATTGACTTCTGCGAAACAGCATCATAGATTCTCGTTACTAAGTGGTGACGATTTTTGCATCCCGAGTTTTCGTCTTTTGTTTGGAGTCTTATAATGGCGCGGGCCATGCTGCGTGCTGCGAATTTCCGGCCCGTCTTCCAGTGTGCCTTCCCGGCTCGTCTGCAGCGCCTCCATAACACTTTCTTCTCCGCCGTGGCTCTTGAGACTCGAGGTTATCTGGCTCAGTACGAATTGTGCCTCAATTGCAGCTTCACTTGTTAATGTTTCAATTCGATGTCGAAATATACCATGTATCGCCAGTGCCGGTATCGCAACCAACAGTCCCCAAAACGTCGTCACCAGGGCTATGGATATACCGCCGGCCAGGTGGGCGGGTTGTGGCTGACCACCGGCAATGACAATACCGTTAAATGCCTTTATCATCCCGAAGACTGTGCCGAATAAACCCACCATCGGCGCGACATTACCGATTATATTCGTCCATTCGATTTTTCGCAGCAGTCCGAAGGCCTGCTCCTGCAGCGAATGGGCAAGCATATCTCTAATCTGAGCCTCATTGTGGCCGAGGTTCAAAGCTGCCGCGGCCCTTAAAACGGCAAGGCTGACAAAATCCTTACGTCCGGCCAGCTTCACGGCCAGGGGACCGGGGCCGAATTGCCGAATAATGGTGACGATGTCTCCCGCGATTCCGGCCGGCAGAAGATTTTTACGCCGAATTGCAAAACCTTGCTGCAGAGCGAGAGAAACAACAGCTACCGACATAGGCAGCAGTACAAACCAGACTATCGGGCCGCCGGCAAGCACAAATTGATTAAAGAAACTCTGCCCGAAAAGGAGCTGATTGTCACCGGCATCACCACTGCTGCTTATCGCGGCAGATACTAACCCGACGATGAGAAATAACATTGTAACCAGCAGAATTATCCTTAGTAATAAGCCGTTACGCTTCATTTATTTGTCCTTTCAATGCTCACGGCTCAACATAACTGAACTCGCCTCCACTTTCGAGAGCTATAGCCCTGAGTATCGCGCAATCGATTGGTTTTGTCCAAAAACCTATGGTATTAATTTTTGTTTCAGGTGATAGACGTTTTCGCATTGCTGCGAGCCTCTGCGGCAAAAGGATGTTGTCTTCCGGCAGCAGCTCGAAACCGTCTGTAAGAAAAAAAATAACTGCAGGCTTACAGCCGTGATTGTCCTGAATTTTCATCGCCCTTTCCAAAGCGGCAATCGCGTTGGTTCGACCCTCCGGCGTGACGCCGTCCACAAAATCGCGGGCCTCCAGTTTGGCCCGGCCGGTCGCCCGGACTAATTGCCCATTGCCGTTTTCAATGAGCCTGTCCCGAAAAAGGATTATGTAAAAATAATGGTCAGGCTCTAAGCTCATAATCACATTTTTAAGTCTTTCGGCAACCCGCTGAAACATCCCGTGCATACTACCGGAGCAATCCACAACAAAGCAAATCTTGCGCGCGCCGAGAGGACAACCGAAAAACTCAGTTTCTTCCGGCGAGATTTTACTATAAGGCAACCTGCTCGACGAATCGCTCGACTTCACGGCAAGGCAGGCCAAATCATCAGCAGTCCTGTCCGGTGGTATGTTGGGAATGGACAACTGGGCGGGACTAAGTAAACATGGTTGTGTGAAAGGTCTTTTTATCTTCGGCTTGGGTATTACACAGGAACTGTGCATAGCTTCTTTGATTCTGGTTATCCGTGTGGCGGGTGTTCGTGCAATTGCGGGCTTTTGTTTTTCGGGCGAGAATTTTACAAGTGTTAATCCTGCAAGTAAAAAAAAATGAACGAAGATAGATACTCCCCACGCCCAAATGTGGATACTACCCATAGGGGCCCAACTACGCATCCTTTGCTCCATCCCGCCTATGACGGGCCAAAAACCACTCCGTTAGTTTCAGCTTTATTCCACAACTCTCAGTTCGGAATAGACCGGCACAAGCAGGCCGTACACCAGGATTGCATCGCCGTTGTGCAAACGAATGCAGCCTCTGGAACTTGCCTTGCCGATTTCTTCCGGGTTCTTCGTGCCGTGAATTGCAAAACCCGTCCTGCCTTTCGCGCTACCCTCTATTCCTTCCAGACCAATCCATCTTGAGCCCAGCGGATAATCGGTATCGCTGCCCTCGAACTGCCTGCCGGTGTCCGGGTCCGTCCAGCTCGGTTTTATGAGCTTTCCGGCCTCCTTAACCCTCCAAAAACCCATTGGTGTGGGTCTGTCGGGGCTGCCAAGCCCTACCTGAAAGCTGCACACATATGTGCTCTGCAGATACAGGTCCATAACAAAAGCTGACTGGTATACTATCGCGTTGAACGGCCCATTGATAACCTTTATCGTCTCTCCCGCTCTCAGGGCCTCGGGGCGTGAGATGTTATTTATCCCAAGTAAAACCTGGAAAGGTACTTTGTGGCGTTTTGCGATATCACTTAATACCTCGCCGGGCCTGACTTGATAAGTGCCGCAAAGGATATCTCCCGGGTAATAGTCTCGACTAAACAGCCATCTCTCGGCTAAAGTAGAGATTTTCTTTTTGACTATTGCCTGCTGGGCAGCGGGCATAGGTATTCTCAGGATATCATTTAATTTATCGCGTGCCTCGAGAACCCTGCCGGTGGCGATATCCTGTTCGGCCTGGTTGATGATGGAAGCAGCTTTGGCGTTTTGAACGGCAGTACGCAGCAGGTTCGGCTCAGCGACGGCCCCCAGCGAAGATAAAAGTTTTGGGACCGGCTCAGGTCTTTGTGAGGTTTCGGAAAGACCCGCTACCGAGTCAATTTCCTCCCTGCGCTCTGAGCTCGCCGGCACCCCGACAGCATGCGACTGCTCAACTCGCTTTTTGCTGCCGGAACGAATAAATAAAAATACCACTATAATTACTACCACCGCCAAACCGTAATATACCTGTTTGCGCAGTTGGCTTGGTCGTCTTCTGTATGATTTATACCTGTAACGAGCCATATTATTCTCCACTGTCAGGTTTATTAAAATATATAATTTCCTCGTCGGTTACCAGCAAGTCCATCGGTTTGTCATGCTCTTCGGCGGGGATAGAATCAATTAGCTGTTCCGAGAAAGCCAGCCCGCATCTTGTTGCGACCAGATTTCTGTCGTCGAAGAACTTATCATAATATGCATTACCGGTACCGAGACGGTTTCCGCTTCTGTCAAATGCGATTCCCGGAACAACAACCAGGTCAATCTCCCCGGCCGGGACACGAGTTCCATCTACAGGATTTCTCAGGCCGGCTACTTCAATGGCCAAGCCGGTTTCCAGTGAATCTATTCGCACGGGGGTCATATTCTTTTGCCGCCAATCAACTTTGGGAACGGCGACGGTTTTTCCGTGTTGCCAGGCATTACGAACGGCCGGGGTGGTATCGATTTCATATGGCAACGAAAGAAAAATCATAATTACGGCCGAACGTTGGAATTGCGGAGTACTGACAAGGTTTTCGCATGCCTTTTTGCTTTTTTCGAAGCGCCCCGCTACAGGCAGGTTAGTCAACTCAAGCAATCGTTTTTTCAACTCGGCTCGAAGCTGCCGTTTCTCCATAAACTCGCCTTCCCGCTTCGTTTCTCCTCAATTGGGAATAGGGGCAATCACATCCCTTCATCCCGCCCTTCTGAGAGACTGGATTCATCGCTCCCGCTCTTTGGAGCTGTTTTTCCGGTACGCTTACTATCTTTTATCAGGGATTGGAGTTTTTGTAAATAGCGCTTGATATTTTTTTCGTTGCCGATTTCCTTCGGCAGATAATATTTCTTGTCCAAGCGGGCACCCAGGTAATCCTGTATCACGAATCCGTCTTTATAGTTGTGCGGATACTTATAATCGCTGCCAAATCCCTGTTTTTTAGCTGCAGGATAATGAGAATCTTTGAGATGTTTAGGTACGGGTATAGTCCGACCGGAGTTGACATCGCTGGTGGCCCGCCAGATTGCCGAGGCGGCCGCGTTGGATTTAGGCGCGCAGGCGATGTAAATAGCCGCCTGGGCAAGCGGAAGCTGGGCCTCCGGGAAGCCCACAAATTCCGCCACCTGAACGGCGGCTGCGGCAAGTATGGTAGCCATTGGGTCGGCATTTCCGACGTCCTCAGCAGCGCAAACGACCATTCGCCTGGCAATAAAACGTGGGTCCTCACCACCAACTATCATACGCGCAAGCCAGTAAACCGTAGCATCCGGGTCGGAACCCCGCATACTCTTCTGAAACGCGCTCGCCAAATCGTAGTGCGTATCTCCCGTGCCGTCATATACCATCGTTTTTTGCTGTATTGATTCTTTGGCTACATCAAGGTCGAATTTTATTTCCCCCTTCCGGCCTGCTTTTGCCTGGGATAAAACGCCGACCTCCAGAGCTGTCAGGGCCTTGCGTGCATCGCCGTCGCACATCACAGCCACAAAATCAAGGGCCTTTGGGGCAGCCTCAATATCGAACCTGCCAAAGCCGTGTTCTTTGTCCTCAATCGCTCTTTGCAGAAGCTTCAGGATATCCTCACGACTCAAAGGCTCAAAGCGAAAAACGGTGCTGCGGGATATCAACGGCGAGTTGACTGCAAAAAAGGGATTTTCAGTGGTGATGCCTATCATTATTAAAAGACCCGTCTCGACGTCGTTAAGCAGGACATCCTGCTGGGCCCTGCTGAAACGGTGAATCTCATCGATGAGCAAAACGGTCCTGGTACTGGCCGCGAGCAGGCTGCTTTTCGCCAGCCCAATCACCTGGCGGATGTCTTTGACGCTGGCAGTAGGCGCGCTAAGGCTGTGGAATTGTGCCTTTGTGTAGTTCGCGATTATCCTGGCCAGTGTGGTCTTGCCGGAGCCGGGCGGGCCGTAAAAGATAAGGCTGCTGAGCCGGTCGGCCTCGAGCATCCGGCGGAGCAGTTTGCCCGGCCCGATGAAGTGCTGCTGACCTACGAATTCATCGAGGCTGCGAGGCCTTATCCGCACGGCAAGCGGCGCATTTGCCTGTATTTTTTCCTCCTCAGCCCGGGAAAAAAGCGTATTGTCGCTGCTTTTACCGCTCATCAGGCCCATTATATGAAAAAAGGCCCACCCCGCCAACAATCAATAGTTCCGGGGGCCGGTTCTTGCCCCGCCCCTTTTAGTCTTATACAATATATTTTATCGGAACATTGCTGTTTATTGCCGCACCTTAAATCTTCAAAAAATTTAAGATTATCATTACTCTAACACGATTAATATATTAAGGGTGTCATATAGAGTAGAATAGAAGTAAAATCAAAAGAGCTATGCCTAAATAATATGCCTAAGCTCCTGAAAAAATGGATTATAACACACAAGACAACACAGGCCGCGATGGCCTTAGTGTATCTGTTTGTAACATTCCTCGCTCCACTAAATCATACCTGCGGTCTTTCCAAAGCGTTCTCAAAGTATCACTGTGATAATCCGGACCATTCCTGTTGCATCGAAATCCATACGAACTCACAGCTCAAAGTCGCTTTGAAACAGGATGTCTCTAAAGCGGAAACTCAGTCCCACAGCGGTATATGCATGGCGTGTCTGTATTCGATTACTTCTAAATTTACACAGGTCAACACAACAAAAATCTCAATCAATACAACAGTCCCTAACTTTTTTCGAATTCTTACAACTTTCAAAATTGTAAAGCAACTCGAGTGGTGTTCTTCAGTTTTCTCGCGTGCACCTCCAATTATCAATTCCTAAAAAGCTACAACGTAGCGCTGCTGTGACTAAGTAACAGATGGACTCCACGCCAGATAATGTACGGCCTTAAGCTGCTCTGTGCTTAGACACAAAAAACTTATCATTAAAAAACACAATATTTTAAAGGGGCTAAAGATGCTGAGTAAATTTACTATTATTCCAGCATTGTATATCTTAGCTACATTTGCCAATATCGCCGTTGCACAATATCAAACGCAGGATATCGAACAGTTAAATACCAAAATTGCAAAGCTTCAGCGGCAGATTCTTGAAATGCAAAAAAAACACGAAACTGAAATAAATGCTCTGAAACAAAAGATAAATCAACTTGCCACGCAAACAGGACAACCGGAATTAACAGACGAACTGGCTTCTTTAAGAGAATTAGCAAAGACTAAAGCTGCAGAAGCAATTGCTGAAAAGGAACCGGAAGAAGAAACTTTCGAATCCCGTGGACTCGGTTTGCAGGCCTTGAATCCGGAAATAAGCGTTACGGGTGATTTTCTCTTTTCTTACAGGCAGGACAGCACAAGTAACGAAAGCACCGACTTTAACTTCAGAACTCTCGGTATTCATATCGAGTCCTGGCTGGACCCGTATACGCATTTTAAAGCAGCGATACCGGTAACCGAAAGCGAAACCACGCTCGGAGAGGGATATGTAACTCTATACAATATCGCGGACGACCTGAACTTAACTTTAGGTAAGTTTCGTCAGCAGTTCGGTGTAGTGAACCGATGGCACAAGCACGGCCTTGACCAGGTAGATTTTCCTTTGGCGCTTCGTCAAATCTTCGGCAACGGCGGCCTTAATCAGAGTGGCCTGTCATTCGACTGGCTGATGCCGCCCGCCGGCCAGGCATCACAGCAGCTAACCCTCCAGGTTACAGACGGCTCGAACAACCGTTTGTTCGGCGATAACTCGCGCAACAGGCCCAGTATTCTCGCCCACTACAAAAACTTCCAGGACCTTTCAAAAGATACATATATGGAATGGGGCCTTACCGGTCTTATGGGCTGGAACGACGAATGGGACATGGCGGCCGGCACTACAAAAGACAGAAGCGAAATAACCGCCGTGCTTGGCGCGGATTTGACGCTGCTATGGGAGCCGACAGAAAAAATGCGCTATAGAAATATCGAATGGCGAAGCGAGGTGTACTGGTTAAACAAAGATATCCAGGCCTCAGATAGTTCGGGCGGCGATACCCTTAATGCGTGGGGTCTTTACAGCTATCTGCAGACCAAAATCTCACGTACGGTAGATATCGGCATCAGGGGCGATTTTTACGTCCCCGACACAAAGGGCTACGCCGGCACCCCCGGCTACTCGCTATCACCATTGGCGGTAACAAGGGACAATTCGTATTTGTGGCAAATCAGCCCATATATTACCTGGTGGCAAAGCCCATTCGTGAAGTTCCGGGCGGAGTATGATTACTGTAACGGCAAGGGAATAGAAAATCCCGAACAAGTCCTCTGGTTACAGGCAATATTCGCGGCCGGCCCACACAAGCACGAGCGTTACTGATAGAAAGGAGCAAGGTTACAATGAAAAATACATTACTCATAATAGCCGTTGTTTTGGCCGTTCCCGCAACAGGCATTTATGCAAAACCGCACCTGAATGTCGTAACAACGTTGCCGGATTATGCATTTTTTGCGAATTTCATCGGCGGCGACCGCGTTTCCGTAAAATCCATCGTCAGGGGCGACCAGGATGCCCACTTTATCCGCCCCAAGCCTTCATTTGCTACCGCTTTAAGAAGAGCCGATGTTCTGATTGCTACGGGGCTGGACCTGGAATTATGGGTGCAAACAGTGATAGACAGCTCCGGCAACAGTAAAATTCGAAGCGGCCAACCCGGCTACGTCTCTGCATCTACCGGTATGAATTTATTAGAGAAGCCCAATACAATGTCAAGGGCCGAAGGCGGTGTGCATATTTTTGGTAATCCACACCTTACCTGCAGTCCCATCCAGATGAAAGTGGCCGCTCGCAATATAGCCACCGGCTTGATTAATAATGACCCGGCAGGTAAGGCGATTTATCTGCGAAACCTCGAGAAGTTCCACCGGGAAATTGATGAACGGTTATTTGGTAAAGAGCTTGTGGAAATGTTAGGCGGCGATACACTGTGCAGTCTTGCCGAACAGGGCAAGTTAATTTCATTCCTCGAACAACAAAGCTATGAAGGAAGGCCGTTAATCGATTATCTGGACGGCTGGACGAAAAAGATGCTTCCCCTTCGCGGCACACCGATTGTCACATATCACAAGAACTGGATTTACTTCATCAAGCTTTTCGGGCTGGAGGAAGCAGGCACCGTTGAGCCCAAGCCGGGAATACCACCTTCGCCGAAGCATGTAACCAGACTTATCAATCTTATGAAAGAGAGAAATATCGGCATTGTTTTGGCCGCTAACTATTTCGATGAGCAAAAAATCAAAACGGTAGCCAACAGAACGAATGCCGAAGCAGTTATTGTACCACTATATGTAGGTGGGGCCGACGGCGCAGAAGATTATTTCAAGCTCGTAGATTTCTGGGTTAACGGTCTCCTGAAAGCTGCACAAAAAAAAGGAATCCTATAAACGTCTCGAATAGGAAATAAAATTATGGGAACAGAGATAATACGATTTTTTTCAGTACAAATAGCCCTGTTGGCTGTTGTGCTGATTCTGCACACTTACATAGGACTGCACATAATCAGGCGCACGTTGATTTTTTCCGACCTGGTCCTGGACCAGTTGGCGGCCTTTGGCGCACTTCTCGGCATAGGACTTGGTATAGAATACGGCACCGCGCAATCTTATTTGTCCTCGACGGTTGTTGTCTTATTCGGCGCGCTGCTGCTTGCCTTAATAAGACCTAAAAGCAAAGCAATACCCCGCGAAGCGGTAATCGGCATTATGTATGCGCTCGCGTTAGTCGTCTCGCTTTTATTGGCCGACAAGCTCCGCGGCGGCGAGGCCTACGTAACAAAAACACTTGCCGGTTCGATGCTGTGGGTAACCTGGCCTTTGGTTTCCGTCACGACTTTCGTTTATATTGTACTGCTGATAATTCACTACAAATTTCGCTACAAATTCATAGCCCTGGCGGAAAATCCCTCATCCGTTAAACGCCAGAAGCTCTGGGATTTTCTGCTGTTTACAACTCAGGGCATAATCACGGTTTTAATCGTTCCCATAGCGGGAGTACTTTTAGCTTATGCCTTTTTAATGATTCCCGCGGCCATCGCGGCAATGTTTACCAAAAAATGGGCAGGGGCTGTTTTAATAGGATGGGCCGCCGGCTTTACAGCCTGTTTGGTCGGCCTTTGCTCATCGTACTTTTTTGACCTGCCTTATGGTCCGAGCCTGGTCCTTTCATTGGGCCTTTTCTTCATTTTAGCCATAGTTGCTCGGTGTCTATTTTCAAACAATAAACCAATCGGAATTGGAGAATAAGAAATGTCGTCGATAATTCAAACTTTAGGGCCGGCTTTCCTTGCCTGTATGCTGATGAGCTCTATCCTCGGCTACCTGGGGACGCACGTTCTTAAAAGGGAAGTTATATTTATCGATATTGCCCTGGCACAAATCGCGGCCGTCGGCTCGATTATCGCCCATCTTGCCTTCGAAGCACACGGCGATTCCTGGATTGCCTACACGTGCTCGTTTGGCTGTGTCCTGCTTGCAGCCCTGTTTTTTGCCGTGATACGAAGCAAAATCTTCCAAATCTCTCTCGAAGCTATCATCGGCATCTCCTACGCAGTCTCCGCCGCGGCGGCCCTTTTCCTGGTCGGCATCGCGCCCGGCGGACACATACACGTTCAGCACATCTTATCAGGCAGCCTTCTCTGGACGAGCTGGGAGCAGATTATCACAAGCCTGCTCGTGTTCTTCGTAACAGGATTCGTTTTTTATCTTACCAGAAAACCAATTTCTGAAATATCGAATGGTTACCAAAAAGGCATCACCGGGGGCTTAAGAGTTGTCTTTTGGGATTTTATTTTTTATGTGCTGCTGGGCGTCGTAATCACGCTATCAGTACACCTCGGCGGAATTGTCGTCGTTTTCGCCTATCTTATAATACCGGCCACGATATCGGTGATTATCTCTTCACGCCCGGCCGTGCAGTTGATGATTATCTGGTCTGCATCAACTATAGCTTCAATAACCGGCCTGCTATTTTCATATTACCTCGACTTTTCAATCGGGCCTGCGATTGCGTTATTTCTGGGCGCCGAATTGATAATAGCCGGTACCCTCAGTAAAGGTCTTAACAAAACAGGCGTCTAATCAGGATACAAAACGTACCACATACCCGTGGCATCCTGCGTATCATAATCCGTAAGGCTGCCGTCAACATCTATACAGGCCTTTTCCTTTGGAAGATAATCCACGTGACCATCATAGAAGGCGAAATTCGCCCCCTCGTTATGGCGATAAAGCGTCGAACCGTACATACCGACTGCGGCATAATCATCCCAATTGCCGTGCCCGACTATATCCCAACCTTGTACGTAATTGGCCCCATCCCTCCATTTAGCCCACCAGTCGTTGGATTCCACAAAGTTGATTTTCTCCGCGGCGTGCTTGATTTCAGTGCGCTTCCAGCCTATCTGCCAGGTGGGTACTACCGGAGTAGTACAAGCAGTAGAACTGTTCCAAAAACAAGCGATGTTGTGTGTAGGATGGCCGCCGTTCCAGTCGGTTACGTTATATGCGTAGCTAACAAGGAAGTTATATATAGAGCGCTGACCCTTTCTAAAAAGGATATTGGATGGACACTGGTATTCTTTAGGCAATATCAGCTCAGACCAGGTTACTGTCTGTTTCTCATCAATAGCCATATACCTTCGAAAATCGTTATTCGTAAGCCAGTTCTTACACCTCTCATCTGTTGGTGTTTCCGGCATATTTCTATCTTGCATCATCGGCGGACAGAACTGCTCATCCCAGTTATTGGCGTATATGTGATTAGCCCGAGAAAATCGTGCCATATTTGCTGCACAGACCATCCTCCTGGCCCGTTCCCGGCCCGCGCTGTTTAACGCTCCAAAATTAAGCAGCGCAAAGATAATACAAACAAACATAACTAAAAATTCCGCTTTTGTTATAGAGTTTTTATATTTCATAATTCCCTCCTTTTTCTGAACGCAATACGAAAGGCCATTCTTTTTAGTCCACTCTTAACTTTTACAAAGCCGGTCGGCTCACCACTGAAGAATATACCACATACCTGTAGCATCCTGTTCCGGGGGGTCGTCGCCTTGCTGTTCGATATAAGCCTGCTGCTTGGGTAGATACTCTATATGGCCGTCGTAGAAAGCAAAATTAGCCCCCTCGTTGTGACGATACAGCACCGGACCGAAAACACCAATCTTTTCATAATCATCCCAGTTACCCTGCCCTATCACGTCCCAGGCACGTTCGTAGTCTGCCCCCCGCTCCCATGCACACCACCAGTCGCTGGAATCCGTGAAGTTGATTTTTTTCGATGGGTTTTCGATAGCGGTGCGTTTATGACCTACCAGCCAGGGTTGGGGCTGACAGGTACAACAGCTATAAAAATCATTCCAAAAGCAATTTAATGACAGCTCCGGGTCAGGGTTACCTTGCCAGTCAGAGACGTTATATGCATAGCTGGCCAGATAGCCCCATGAATTCGGCTGGCCCTTCTTAAAAATAATGTCGGTGGGACACTGGTATTCTTTGGGCATTATTTCTTCGTTCTCTTCGAGTTGTTTATCGTCGAGGCCTGTGTATTTCCGGAAATCGTTGTTCGTGAGCCACTCTTTCCTTCGCTCATTCGACGGCATATCATCATCTTCCATCATTGGAGGGCAGAACTGCTCATCCCAGTTGTTGGCATATATGTGATTTGCCTGCGCCAGCCGGGCCATATTCGCCGCACAGACCATCCTCCTTGCCCGCTCCCGGCCCGCGCTGTTTAGCCCGCCAAGATTAAACAAGGCAAAGACAATACAAACTAAAATAACTATAAATTCCACCTTCGTCACAGCACTCTTACACTTCACGGTTTTCTCCTTTTTTATCTCAATCCATAATTAACCACTGCTCCACCAGGGCATAAAGGTCGTTGAAATCTACCCGCAGATTGGCATCTACATCCCCGGCCAGATAATACTTATCGCCGTCATCACGACCATTCGTTCCCAAATCCGACTCGGCCCACCAGTCCCCGGACAATAAAGCCAGGTCGGTCAGGTTAACAATCCGGTCGCCGTTTATGTCCTGGGGCCGGTGCAAATCTGCCGTATATTCATCGCAGCTTCCCTGTGAAATGGCCCAGACAACATTATTGGCGTCCGAGACATATAAAGTGCCGTCCTCGCCTATCACCGGCCAGGCCAATTCATCAATGCCCCGGAATCGGGCCACCTCGAGCCCGTTGGGGTCAATCACATAAAGCTGCAAGTCATCACCGGCGGCATAGATTAAACCGTCGCTGCCAACTGCCATTGTAAACACCCCCACGCTTCCGATGCGCCTCTTCCATTTGATGCTGCCGTCCGGATTAACGGCTTTTAAGTGCGCCTCGTCGATGCTTACTGCATAGAATTCCGTCCAATCATCAATCCCCTTAAATTGCGAATCATCGAAACTCACATAGATGGTACCGTCCGGCCCTAATGCCGGTGCTGACCAAGCGAATGGCGGTATAATGTAGTTGTCATAATAAAAGGGGTCAACATGATATCCCAAGTTAGGCTCACCCAGATAAGTAATCCAGATTACCTCTCCATTATTCGGGTCAATCGCGTATAGATTCGGGTCTTCCATAAGTGTGACATATATTGTGCCGTCCTGCGCAACGACCGGCGAGGCAAAGGTTCTGCCGCTTAGATAAATAGTATTGGGGTCGCCAGGGTCAAGCGGATATGCGAAGTTGCTGACCCATTTTATGCTTCCGTCATTCGGGTCCAGCGCATACAAATTCGGGTCATAAAGTCCGCCGATGTAAATTGCTCCATCGATGCCTATCGCCGGCGAGGTCATAATCGAGCCGTTAAGCCGGCCTAATCCCGCCGTCGCGAAATTCCACAACTCACTGCCGTCGGAATCCAGGGCATACAGATTGCCATCCAGCGAACCGAAATATACCTTGCCGTCGGACGAGACGGCAGGTGATGAATAAATCATCTCGCCGGTATCGTGTGTCCACCGAAGCACACCATTCGCATCGATGGCGTAGAGTTTTCCATTTTCCGCGCCGACATAAACGGTACCGTCGGCCCCCACACTCGGAGAGGAATACAGCGGTGAATTAATGTCATAAATCCACTCAAGCTCCCTCAAAGTGCTAACGGTATAAATATTGCCGTCTTCGCAAGGGATGTGTAAGTGGCCGTTCGCGCCGAAAGCTACACTCGCAGTTACCGGTCCATTTACGTCAAAGGCCCATTGGATACACCCGAGAATCGGCCCGAAATTATCACTCAAGCCGGTCCGCCCGGCGTTATGGCTTTCAGTTTTCCAGGCGGATGTCACCGGCGGGCCGGGCGGGCTTGGATGAATCGTAAAGTTTTCTTCGCTTTGTACATATTCGATATACGGCACCGCATCGGCGACCGTTACACGAACCAGGCACTGATTCGAATCGACACTCGGCAGCGTCCAGAGATAGCTGCCCGTATTCGCCGCGTTAACCTCGGCCGGACTCCAGTTCTGTCCATCATCGATACTAAAGTCGATATCAACCAGGCTATCAACGTCATAGCTTTGCCACTCGAGAAAATGCTCGCTACCCGCAACCCATACTTCTCCGCCCACCGGTTTTATAACCACTATTCCGGGCGGCAACTCATCGGCGCCAATATCTACCCGTCCGCCTACTACTCTCGGCTGACCGTCAATGTCAAACAGTCCCACCAATGGTGTGTACTGCGGGTCGCCGGAATTCCTGCAGGCCGAATCCGGCATTAGACGATAATCGCCCGGCAGATAATCGATACAATCACCCGGAGGAATCGGACCTGTCTCGAGGCATTCGCCGGTAGGCCGAATAAATTTCGGGAAGGCATAAATATTGCCGTTCACCGAGCTAAAATCATATCGCCCGTTATTAACATACCCTCTTGATATTGAACAGTAATAGACCTGATTCACCTCCGCTACCGAGAGACTGCGGTTCCCGCCATTTATAATCGTGTTGCGAATCGTCGCGCTGCTGGAAATAATATCAACATCATAATATGTCGATACAGGCCCGACTATTCCATTATTAACAATCGTACAGTTGATAATCTCACTGGCACCCAATGTGGCCGGTTCACTTAGCGCTAAAACACCGCCGCCTCGCTCATAACTTGAATTTTCAATAATGAAGGAATTGGCGATTAACGCCTGACAGTTACCAATCAAGGCTATTCCACCCCCACTATAAAGACGTACATCAGGATAAATACAACGATTTCTGGCGATTATGCAGTTAAATATTGTCGGAGAGCTATCCAGACAAAGAACTCCACCGCCCGTTTTATAGCTTAGAGAGGAATAATCCACATCTGTACCGGAGCCGTTGGTCAGCGTAAGGCCTGCCAGGATGCTGCCCGGGCCTTCATTATTGTCAAATACTACGCAACTACCGCTCTGGTTGCCGTCGATTATTGTGCTGTTTACAATATTCCAGTCGTACGGATTCGTGCTCCTGAGATTTACCTCTTTGCCGATAAAGTCGACATTCTCAGCGTATGTCCCCGGCCTGACGGTTATTACACAGCCCTGGTGTGCGGCATCAATTCCCTCTTGAATCGTTGCAAAAGGCTCATCATATGTCCCCCAGCCCGCGGCGTTGGCATCGACCCAAAGCTCCTCGAATGTCAGACCCCACTCGAGACTGACATATTCGTTCGGGTCAACAATATCAAACTCCTGCGGTCCCGGCACTCCCGCATCAAGGTACGTAAACCTGACCGCAAAGCCGGTCTCTAAATCGTCCGGCAATATCCCGTCATAATAGGCTAATGCGCGATAAGCGCCGTCATCAAGCCAGATGGGGTCGGGCTCCACTGTGTCCTGGTACCATTCGTATCCTATATCAGGGTCCGAGACGATAGAGAGGTTTTCGTACTTGTCGGCCTCGAACCAGATAATAAATTGCTCAATGGGCTGGCCGAGAGTGTTATTCGTGAAGGTATAGTTATACACCCACTGCCCGCCGCCAAGCTCTTCGAGACAATAGCTCACCTCCGTACCTATAACCGGATAAGCCAAAATTAGATGTACTGAAACGATAAGGCCCGTAATAATTGTTTTTTTACACATTTTTCCTCCTTTTCCCACTTGGGTTGATTAAAAAGGATTTATATCCTGCTTGTTCCGTGGTCCTATCGAATTGATAGAAGAGACCTTTGTTAAAATTGATATTATCAGACCATCCATTTAATTTCAAGATAAATTGTCCAAAAAGCACAAAAACACGCCTGGGAAGGATTACCTGCATTCTACAGGATGCGCCGAATGCCCCCCCTGTTCCGTAATTTCTACACTTTTTTTCAAAATAGGCTATAAATACATATTAATAACTGATTTGACGCGGAATATCCTCCGGTGTGATATATCACCGATGGCATGAGGGCAGATCTACTCCCGCCCTGGTTTGTTTGTTGAGAGGTCTATAGCTCAATCTGCTTCCTGTAAAACAGCGACACCCAGGTCGGTGTTGAGACGCCTGGTAAGTTTTTTGTTTTCAAAAGGTATGAGCAGAATCTCGGCCAGATAAAGTACCTCGCACGATTCCTCGAGGTGGCCGGAGTAATTCTGCTTAAAGCCCTTCGATACCACGGCGTGAAGGTGCGGCTTGCCGTCGGCGATTATTCCCTGCAGAGACACCAATTCCAACGGCTCATCCTCTAAGGTTATAAACTCTTCGGTCGGCGGGAAGGAAGTGCCGGTGATACAGTGGAGCTTACAGCTCTTGAGGGTTCCGATGCCGGAGATAACGACGCCGTTTTTTATCTGCTCGGCTACCTGCGTTATTTCTTCCAGAAGCATCCGGCCCGGCTCGACATATATCGCGATTGCTCCCGGTATTTTTATATCTCTGATAATGTTCATAAAAGGCTCCTTTCTCTATGGCTTTTTTTCATAAGGTTACAACTTTTTTCGCTCCTGCCGCGTCGGCAGACCTGCCATATTTGCTTCTTTACTGCCCCATTTTCGCTTCGGCACTGAGCTTAACCGTAGCCTCTGGTCCTTGCAAGGCCTTTCTCTTATGCTCCCGCGGCTTCGAATTTTTCGCGTTTTTTGCCGAAAAAAGCTGGCAATCTCGCCGCAATTCTGTATATATATGTTTTCCAAATAAATCGTGGGAAGGAAAGTTATGGCGGTAAAATTGAGAATGATGAGGGTGGGCAAGCGGCATCGGCCGTTTTACAGAATTAACGCAGTCGAGTCGAGAACGCCGCGTGACGGCAGGATTATAGAAAAGCTCGGCCTTTACCACCCAATAGAAAAGGACCCCGCTCGGCAGGTTGTGCTAAACCGCGAGCGTATCGAGTACTGGCTCAGCCGCGGCGCCGTGCCAAGCGATACGGTTTCGGAAATACTCCTTAAGAGCGGTATAAAGCACAAGTACGCCGAAAAAAAGACCGCCCGCAGGTCGAGGGCTAAAATCGCCGCTCGCAAAAAGGGCATAGCTTTTACCTCGGCTGAAAGGCTTGCCGCCAAGAAGGCCGCCGAAGAAGCTAAAGAAGCCGCAAAGTCGGCCGAGGAAAAGAGCACGTAAACCGCCAACCACACCGTCGCCGGGGTGGCGGACGTTTAAGCTCGGCGCTATTTACTGCCGGAAAGTCTGATGAGAATCGATATTCTTACGCTTTTCCCCGAGATGTTCGAATCACCACTGAGTCATTCGATATTGAAAAGGGCTCAGGAAAAAAAAATCGTTGAGTTCGCTCTTTGGAATATACGAGACTTTACGACCGACAAGTACAGGAATGTGGACGATAAGCCGTACGGCGGCGGGGCCGGGATGGTTATGATGTGCCAGCCGGTCTTTGATTGCTTCGAGCAGGTAATAAAGCAGCCTCCGGAACCGGCCCACTCAATTCTGCTCTCGCCACAGGGAGAAAAATTCGACCAGGCAAAGGCGATAGAACTGAGCAAGGCCGGCCGGCTTGTACTTATATCAGGCCGATACGAAGGATTTGACGAGCGGACCCGCACAGGCCTTGGCGCCGAGGAGATATCCATCGGTGATTATATCCTTAGCGGCGGCGAGCTTGCGGCAATGATAATCGTTGACGCAGTAGTCAGATTGCTTTCGGGTGTGCTCGGTGATGAAGATTCCGCCAAAAACGACTCGTTCGGCCGGTCAGCCGCCGGCGGTTTGGAATATCCGCAATACACAAGGCCGGAGGTTTTTCGTGATATGAAAGTGCCGCAGGTCCTGCTAAGCGGTGACCACAAAAAAATCGCCGAATGGCGACGCCAAAAAGCGTTTGAAAAAACCAGAAGTCGCCGGCCCGATTTATTAAACAACGCGCAGGATAAAAACGCTTAACGTGAGAAACAATTAACTATGAACTAAAAACTAATAAACAAGGAGCTATACAGGTGAATACAGAGCTACTGGACGCGGTTGAACAAAAGAATTTAAAAACAAATATCCCGTATTTCGAGGTCGGTGATACCGTCGATGTTCACTGCAGGATAAAAGAGGCCGACAAGGAACGTACTCAGATTTTTACCGGCACGGTAATCAGCCGTCGCGGCCGGGGAATTAATGAAAACTTCACAGTCAGGCGAATTGTAAACGACGAGGGCGTAGAGCGAACTTTTCCGCTTCATTCGCCCGGCATAATCGACATAAAGCCGGTCCGCAGCGGCAAAAAGAGACGTGCGAAGCTGTATTTTCTGCGAAAGCGCACGGGTAAGGCGGTAAGGCTGACGGCCAAACACAGTGAACATACTGTTTCCAAATGACCGGAGATACAATTTGTTCGGTCTCGGCTGGTATAAAAAAAGGCTGCTGGCGAACGGAAAACGCCTCGGCCGATGGGGAGAAAAGCACGGCGAGCGTTTTTTGCGAGGCAGGGGACTAAGAACACTTGCACGAAATTTTACCTGTAAGAGCGGGGAAATCGACATCATTATGACCGATGAAGAAGGCACAATTGTATTCGTTGAGGTAAAGACTCGAAGCGACGAAAGCTTTGTCAAGGCAGAACAGACAGTTACACACGCTAAGCAAGCCAGAATGCTCAGGGCCGCACGATATTTTCTTTCGTCACACAAAATCGAAGAAAGGCCTTGCAGATTTGATATAGTAACAGTAGTCCTCCCCGAAAAAAGCAGTGTACAAATAAAACATTACAAAAACGCATTTGTGCTATAATCTTTATGGAACTAATTGATACTCATTGCCATTTGACCTTTGATGACTTAAGCCGCGATATTGATGCAGTAATCGCTCGCAGTCGAGATGCAGGCGTTACCGGCTGGATAACCGTTGGAACCGACCCGGAGCACAATCGAAAAGCAGCAGAACTTGCTGAGAAATATGAAAATTTGTACGCGGCAATTGCAATTCATCCACACGATGCCAAAACCGTAACGCCGTACATACTTAAAGAGCTTCGACAGCTCGCACAACACGACAAAGTCGTTGCCATTGGTGAAACAGGTCTTGATTATCATTACAATCATTCGCTGCACGAGGACCAAATAAGAGTATTCAACGAGCACCTTAAAATCGCCGCCGAGCTTAATCTACCGGTAATTATCCATTGCAGAAAGGCTTTCGATGAAACCATTGAGGTATTGAGGCAATTCGGGGATGCTAAAAAGGTGGTCTTTCATTGTTTTAGCGGCTCGGCCGAGCAGGCAAAAATTGTTTTAGATAGAGGATATTATATTTCTTTCACCGGCGTTGTTACTTTCAAAAATGCCGAGAAGACACGCCATGCCGCCGGCGTCGTGCCGCTGAACAGATTAATGCTCGAGACGGATTGTCCATATATGTCGCCGGAGCCTATGCGGAAACAAAAGATTAACGAGCCTGCTCTTATGATTCACACCACCAGGTTCTTGGCCGAATTGAAGGGAATGAATTTAACTGATTTCGCAAAGGTCGTAACCATAACGAGCAAAACCTTCTTTGACATGCCTTAACCAACTTAACCCAGTCTAACTTAAACCAGGAATAACAGTTTTTCTGCCCTAAATACGCGTTCTCGCCATAATCAAGATTATGTATTTGACTGGAATTACAAAAAATAGTGCAAAAAAACTCATAAAACCTAAAAAGTACTTGACTTTTATTTCTAATTCTATAAAGTTTGTAAAGTTTGTGTGATGGGGGCCGCACTGAAAGGGCCTCTCTCGTTTCAGCTTTGCTTCCCCCCCACGCTAAAATCCAGTCTTCTTGCAAAAAAGAACGTCCGGATAGGAGGAGGATGTGAGCAAGTTAAGGGAACCATATCAATCTAATTCGCCGGATTGTGCTTACCCTTTTTTGGAATGTTGCTCCGTAAGTAACAAATGTCCGTATAGGCTGTATTCGTTGTGCGGGACTGTAAGACCTGAAACAAGGCTGCTAAGTCGAAATAGGGACAGATAGCATTGTCTGTAAAACACAATAACCAAAGGTCTCGTGCGCGGCGGTTCATCAAAGCGACGGCACTGGCTATATCGTTTGTATTCAGTGCCCTGATGATGGCGATGGCTTTGGGCTCGGCATCTTATTCCTGGCTTGCCTGGTTCGGTCTTTTGCCGCTTTTCTTAGCGATTCGTATACTCAGGCCGACAGCTGCGGCGCTGGCCGGGGCCTTTTGGGGCGTCTGCTTTTACTTTTTCTCCTCTACCGATGCAACTGGTGTTATATCACCGACGCTTCAATCTCTTGCCTTGCTAACTATCGTACCGGCATTTTACGCATACTTCGGCACCCTGTTTACTCGCCGGATAGGCTTTAATCCGCTGCTTCTGGCATTCGGCTGGATAGTCCTCGAGTTTGCTCTAAAGCCCCTCGGCCTACAGCAAGGCCTGCTCGCCGGAACCCAAATTCAAAATTCATTTCTTCATTGGATTAGCCATTTACTCGGTTACCTTTTTGTGGCCTTTCTTGTGGCGTGCGTCAACGCGTCATTGCTTGTCGTACTATGCATCGCTCGCCTGAGATTTCCATCCTGGAATTCGTCGCGAATATCGCCTCATCCCGATATATGTCATTTATTACAATCATCACTAAACTTACGTCTTATTTCTATTTTTCAAGGATATCCCCGCCCGCCTCCTTTACCTTCAAGAGTTCCAGCGTAATTAAATTCAGAAATCCAGTGAAGATTAAAAGCAGGCATGCCACGTTGTGGACAGTGTCCCCTTAAAAATGTTAACTCTCAACAAACTAAGAGCCTGTAACAAAACCTAAAATAACCTTAATAAAGACCTCTGGATTCCCGCCTCCGCGGGAATGACAGAAGGCAACAGGCAGTTTTGTTATAAGGTCTAAATAAGGAGCGAACAAATGTGTAAATTTACTCAAAAAACCCTGTTTTTGGTAATTTTTGGCGTGTACCTCATTTTGCCCCCCGCTGCTTTTGCTGATAGATGGCAAAACGAACGGTTGCACAATGGCACCGGCCAAGACGCGACTGACTTGGAAAAATGGTTTGAAGGCGACGTGCGGGTCTCCAAATGGTTATCAACAAGATTCACCGAGTTCGATTATACTTACGACGGTACTTGCACAAAGCTGAGGTGGTCTAACCCGCAACCTGGCCCGGTAAAACACTGTGAGACTGTGGGCGCTTGCGCGAGGACTGACAAGAACAAGATCAAACATTGCTACCTACCTAGGTGGAGCACTTCTGGGGAAGTAGCCGGTCCCGGATTGTCGGATGAGTTTGTTCGGACCGGTGAACAGTTGGCTGACTTAATCATAAGTAACACCGCACAGGACGGCGGGCCTATAACCATCGAGACCATCCAGGTTGGGCCTGTGGATACTCTTTACCCGATCGAAGATTTATTTTATGACGATGTAAATGATGTGAGCTGGACCTACACAAGGACCGACGTCCATCTTGACCTGGATAGTTCGGAGGAGTTTTCTGACATTGACTTACCTTCGCTAGGAGGCATTGTTTACAGAGCCAAGATACACTTGGATAGCGACCCTTGTAATGTCGTGGAATATGTCGGTCAGTACACACCGACAACCATCCCTACCATGTCCGAATGGGGTTTGATTGTTATGGCGCTCCTTCTGTTGGGATTAGGGATAGTTTCGATTAAGCGAAGATTAAGACCCGTACCGGCATAAGAATAGATTGCAACTGCCGGGTCGAAAAAAAAATGTTGAGATTGACAGCACAAGGGACAAGGAGAAAGTCCGACAGTCACTGAAACGAGAAATGTAAGGACTAAAGTGCCGGCTCGTAAGAGGGTATTTGTGCAGAGACATCAAAAGAAAAGACATAAGCCTTACAAACCACGAGCTGCTGGCTCCTCAAACAAAGCCGGGAAACGGGAAAAGAAATCTGTAGTCGCGATGGCTGTCGGCTGGCGCGGTCGGCATCCGGTATTTATGTTTCTTTTTGTTTTCGCGACCCTGATGGGCCTGTTTTACGCCTTTGCCCTATTCACGCCGTTTTACGAACGGCATTTTCCTCACTACCTCGGCTTTAATGCCAGGCTTTCAGGACATATATTGGCATTTCTCGGCCAGGACATAACAGTCCGGGGCGCATCAATTTCTTCGCCTGCTTTTTCCGTTACCATCAAACAAGGATGCGATGCCATTGAGCCAACCGCCTTATTTGTATGTGCCGTCCTGGCATTTCCGGGAATATTATCCAAAAAAATTGTCGGGGTTATCACAGGTACGTTACTTCTCGCATTTCTAAATCTGATAAGAATTGTCACTTTGTTTTTGGTCGGTGTCTATCTGCCGCGGGCCTTTGAGCTAATGCACATCGAAGTGTGGCAGGGACTATTCATATTTCTCGCTATTCTTTTGTGGGTCTTCTGGCTGTTATGGACAGGGAAAAGTCAAGTGCCCGGACAAAATTCTTAGAGTTGATTAGTGCCAGGAAAGTCATAAAGTTTTTCTGCCTGTTTGTACTTATATACTTCCTGCTGATGACTGTCTGGCCGGTCGTGGGCCCCGTTTATTCAAAATTCTACCAGGCGGCAGGAGGATTTCTCTTTGGCTCCTTCGGCCGTGGGAATGTTGTTCGTTTCTCTCAATCGGATAACATCAAGTATGATATATGTATAACCGCTTTTAATCGACACAATTTAGACGATAACGGGGAAATACAGGCCTCGCAGTTCTACCACAGCATCCACTATGGTGATTATATGCACATAGCCTTTCTTACGGCCTTGATAGCGGCTACTCCATTGCCTTTGAAACGAAGAGCATGGTCGCTCGTTTGGGCATTGATTTTGATGCACGTGTTTATCGCTTTAAAACTTGCAATTGTCATTTTCAGCCTTTTCAGCATCGCTCTCGGAAAAAATGCTGAGCTGGCAAACCGAAATATCGTACTCGCGGAGCATATAACCACTGGTTTCATAATTGCCTTCTTCATTTGGGTTCTGGTTTCCTTTCGTAGTAAGGACCTGGTCGCAATTCTCAAGAAGGCCTCTTTAAGAAAAAAATAGTTCCACTCTGACATTGAAAATCCCGCCGATGTATCCAGAGACGCCGGCCCTGACTTTATCCGATTACTATCCCTCAGATGGACAAGGTGCGCGGGAACAACAAACAGGGCTGTATTCGTCGTGGTTTACTTCTTTGCGATTGCGATTCTGTCCTGGTTATGCAGGTCTTTTTCAATCTCGATTTCGGCGAAAATGCCGGTTTGCTGAATTAATTCTCTAACAGATACTGCCTGAGTATAGCCTATCTCCATCATTAATGCCGCATCCGGTTTTAAGAAGGCTTCGACTTTTTCAATAATCCTTCGATAAATATCCAGGCCGTCATCTCCTGCGAACAGAGCCAACTTCGGCTCGTAATCTTTCACATTCCTGCCAAGCCTTTCAAACTCGGCAGCGCTTACATAAGGAGGATTGCATACAATCAGGTCAAATTTGTGCTCACCCGGTCTCGACTCAACCGGCTCGAACAAATCACCACATAAAAGCTGAACACGGCCTTTTAGATTATGGGCTGAGATATTTTTAGCGGCGATATTTAAGGCGGCGCTGGAAATATCTGTAGCAATAATTTCGGCATTGGCAAAATTTTTCGCTATGGCGACGGCAATACTGCCACAGCCGGTGCATAAATCACAAACAAGTTGTTCACCGTTGCGCGCCCGCAAAAATTTTACAGCCCTGTCAACAAGCAGCTCCGTCTCCGGCCGGGGAATCATACAATCGGGGCTGACTTTGAACTGCAGGGAGTAAAATTCGGTTTTACCGAGTAGGTAGGCAATCGGCTCATGCTGACCCACCCGTTTCACTAAATCGTGTAAGCGGTCTAACTGTTGCTGGGTAACGGGCCTGTCGAATTGTGTATATAACTCGATTCGCTCCAGACCCAAACAATCAGAAATTAAAAGCTCCGCACTAAGGCGAGGCGAATCAACAGCCTTATCGGTAAGATAGTCTGTGACCCAGTTTAAAAGTTTTTGAATCGTCCAGGTTTGCATTGCCAGATTATAGCCGGGGCAAAGAAAATTGAAAGCCAAAATATCCGCCCTGTCAACGTCTACACCATCCATACCTGCGTCGGCGGCGGGGTTGGGTTATCCTGATATTGTCTGTGCCGTATATGAATTGGCCGGATTTTAATTTCCCGACAATGTCAATATCGACTTTGCCGTTATCGTCAACAGCATCCAATACTTCACCTTTGTCAAAGAACGCCAAGATTGTTATCCCTCTAACTTTGCAGCCCGGTCCGCGGGGACGAAATACTCGCTGTCTGAGGGCCTCTACACCGCCGGGATAAAGCATCAGCTTCTGCCGGCTGTCGAACATATCTACTGTAACCTCAGTCGGCAAATGCATCCACGCTATCATCTTTCCTTTGGCGCTTTTGCGGTTAAGCAGAGACCAGACAAAAGAGTGCTGGGCTACCACTTGGGACTTAGACAGCGTGATAATTTTGGGAACAAGTCCCGCCAAAGATTTAAGAGATCAAGTTAAAAACATGGCTCGGACTTTTTGCGTATGTCATCTTGCCGCCAATCCAAAGGAACAGTCTACAAACGAAAAAAACAACAGGCCAAAAGACGAGCAAAAACAATAAGCACAATTTGATGGAGTGAGACCCCACCCTATCTATATGTACACTTTGTCCATCAATCTTGGGAATGCGATGCACTGACGGATGTGTCTTTCGCCGGTCAGCCAGGCGACGGTACGTTCCACACCCAGGCCGAAGCCGCCGTGCGGAACAGAGCCGAATTTCCGTAGGTCAAGATACCATTGATAATCCTCAGGGTTTAGATTGTAGGCCTTAATTCTCTCGAGCAAAATTTCGTAATCGTCCTCGCGGGCCGAGCCGCCGATGATTTCACCGAAGCCGGCCGGCGCGAGCAAATCGAAATTCTCGACCACCTTTTCATTACCGCGGTCGGTCCTCATATAAAATGCCTTGGCCTCTTTCGGATAGTGCGTAACGAAGACGGGTTTTTCGTGCATTTGTGAAATGATGGTCTCATCGGAGCCACCGAGGTCTTTGCCCCATTCAAACTCAGCGGCCAATTGTGCGTGCCTGGGGTTGTTTTCTATTTTTGTATCAAGCTCGGCAAGCTCGGCTCTTATATCGATGATTTCAGCGACAATCTTGTCTTTTTGCCATTGCTTTAACTGCCCCGCCTGCTTCTTTTCCAGTTCATCGAGTTTTGCCTGTTGCCGCTCCCTTTCATTTTGCAGTTCTGCCAACTGGCCGGCCAGAAATTCCTGCGCGCGATTGCTTGTTAGGATTTCGGCCGCTTCCGTATAAGTTAATCGAGGAAATGGAATCTTTACTTTTTCCAGCGCGGCAATATCCGCCTCCACGTATTCGAGCTGTTTTTTATTTTTCTCCAGGACCTGCCCAACAATGAAGCATATAAAATTTTCCGCCAGCTCCAACAGGCCCGGCAAATCAATATAGGCCACCTCCGGCTCGACCATCCAGAACTCGGTAAGGTGACGACGGGTCTTGCTCCTTTCGGCGCGGAAGGTCGGCCCAAAGCAGTAAACCCTGCCATAACTCATCGCCGCGGCTTCGAGATGCAACTGGCCTGTCTGCGTCAGGCGCATCGGCTCTCCGAAATAATCGACCTCGAAAAGTGTCTGCTCACCTTCAGCGGCCATTGCGGTAAAAATGGGCGTATCGATTAGTGTAAAGCCGTTATCATTGAAGAACCTGCGGATAGCGTCTATCAATGTATGGCGAATTTTACCGATGCACCACTGCCTGCGGGAACGCAGGTGCAGATGCCGGTTCTTCAGCAGAAAATCGATGCCGTGTGACTTCGGCGTTATAGGATAATCACTCGCGGAGCAGATTACCTCGGCATTACTGACATTTAGCTCATATCCTCCAACACTTCTCTCATCTGCCCGGACAGTGCCGGTTACCTTCAGCGATGATTCCTGGCCGATATGCTTCACCTCGTTGAAAAGCTCGTCCGCCACACTTCCTTTTTCGACTATGCACTGACAAAGTCCCGTGCCGTCGCGGATAATTAAAAACTGAATCTTACCGCTCGCCCGGCTGTTGTATAACCAGCCTGCTAAGGTAACTTCGCTACCGATATTATTTTTAAGCTGTGAGATATAGGTTACATTGTCATACATCATTTTAATTGCTCTATTCAATTTCTCGAGCTGCCCTCGGCCAGATTGATATATCGTCCGGCCCTCTTTCTTTTTCATCAGGACTTCGGCTGCGTTGGCCGTCTTCGTCTATATTATTTATTCCTTTGCTATAAAGTTTAAACTCATCACCGGAAAGCTTATAAACAAACTGGCCTTCATTCGTTGGGTCGACAAAATTTTCCGGTGATGTCAGTTGGCGCAATTCCTCAAGTCTCTCGGGCCAACGGTCATGCTGATTTTTATAGCTTCTTAGTGCAACTACCAGCCGGCCTGCCCTTTGATGTGCAATTGCCATCTGATACAACTCGTGCACACTATAGTAAGCCGGCTCAACCATACTTGTCAGACGCTCAACTACTCCGCGGTAGTTAAGTTTTATCCGTCGGCGCTTTTCCCTCTTGAACTCGGGCTTTGCCATTTTCGTTTCATATAACTCTTTATAGACTGCGTCAATAACCTCCGCTATCTTTTGAGGGTCACAGGGCAGATAGAACCAGTATAAGATGGACAACACTTTAAAACGTATTTTTAGCCGATAGCTTAGCGGCCCTTGCCCTAAAAAATCACCTGTCATTTGTGCGTGTAAAGCAGCTAACGGATTGCGGCTAAATCTTACTTTACCTTCCCTGTTTATTTCGTAGCGACAGCCCCATATATTCTTGCACAAAAGTGTCTCACATTCGATGATTTCCAATATATCCTGGTTCCAGTCGTGTCTGATTTTTGCCAGAGCCCGCTCAATAAAACTTAAGTCCTCTTCCGTCGCATCACCCGTTACGGTAAATCTATTTAACTGTCCGATTGCAAGGTTCTCTATGGCAATACCAACCATCAAGTCAATAAATGCCTGCTGCTGGTAAAGATGTTCGGCCATCTGAAGTATGCCGGCGTATTTCTCCAGGCCTTCGTTGATACGTCCTTCGGCAATGTCATTATTGCCGGCTCGGAGAAGTAAATATACCCAAAGCCGTATACTTTCGTGCCAGCTGACCCTGTCATTTATCTGATGAAGGCTAACTACTACCGGGTATCGGCAACGAGCTTTTTGTGATGCCCGTTTCAAATCCGCCAATACCGGCTGTTGCTGTTTTAACCAGCGAGCAAGTTCCGGGTAATCTTTGTCTGACCAGGCTTGCCTCATCGTTAGCTCACCAATCTCGTCACTCAAAAAAAACGGATTGATTGTGTAGGGCTCGTATGTCTCAAGAAGTTTATTGTAAATTATTGCAGCATTTTCAGCCTCTGGTATCGCGCGCTTTGCCTTAAGGTCGGCCAATTCTTTATCGAATGTGTAAGGTCGCCAGCCTTCGCTTTCATCAGGCAGAAAAACCCAGATAATTAAAGCTATTACCACGCCCGTAACACCGAGCTTAAACCATTTCCTTGCACGTTTAGGCAGTATTGTAAAAGAGGCAAGAAAAATACAAACAAGTGCCAGCACTTTCAATGGCGCCTGCAGCATTAACAAAACAACTATCGAAAGCAGGAAAATCCCAATGACTACTTGTCTAAAAGGCCTTCTTACCGCCGCCCCTTTTTCTTCTTTTTCTTCTTTCTGCTGCATTTCTTATCTTCAACCTCCCTTAAAAGTTATTAAGCCCTCTGCCGGCATTCTCAGGGCCTGGAAAACATCATAATTTTAATCGATAACAAAATTTTTTCCAGTCGTAAACAAATTGTTCGTTCCATGAAAGCTAAAAAAAGCGTAATATATAGGCAGCATAACACCTGTAACCGAGAAATATATGCCGGACATGAAGGGCGAAAAAGAACATATATACTTGTTTGGTCCTGTGCCTTCAAGGCGATTGGGCCGCAGTTTAGGCGTTGATATCGTGCCAATGAAAACCTGTACGCTGGACTGCGTATATTGCCAGCTTGGTAAAACCAGCGAAAAAACGCTGGAAAGAAGGAATTATGTGCCGGTTGATGCAGTTATCGCCGAGTTAAAGGCAGCAATCGAAGCCAGCCTCAAGGCTGATTACATCACTATCAGCGGCTCAGGTGAGCCGACATTGAACAGCCGGTTAGGCCGGCTTATAGAAGAAATAAAAAAAATAACCAATATTCCTGTTGCGATTTTAACCAACGGCACTTTATTTACCGACCCGGCCGTGCGAGAAGACTGCTCCCACGCCGATGTGGTTCTGCCCTCGCTGGATGCAGGCGACGAAGTGACCTTCCGGAAAATAAACAGGCCTCATAAAAATTTAAGCTTTGATAATATTGTGCAGGGATTGATAGCGTTCAGACAGGAATTTGCCGGACAGATATGGCTTGAAGTGTTCTTTGTCGAGGACATTAACACTGATATCGAGCAAATCCACCGGATAAAAACTATAATCGAGAAGCTAAGGCCGGACAAAATCCAGTTAAATACTACTGCCCGGCCGACGGCTGAACAATCTATCAAACCTGTTAGCCAACAGAAGCTACAATGGATTGCCGAGCAATTAGGCCCAAACACCGAAGTTATCAGTGCTATTGAGCAGGACCACCACATCCAAAGTACAACAACCAAGGCAGAAACTGTCCTCGCAATGTTGAAACGCAGGCCCTGCTCACTTGAAGATATCTGCTCAGGACTCGGTCTGGTCCCTAATGAGGCCATCAAACACATAGCACATCTACAACAAAAGGGATTGATCGAAACCGAACAGCATCAGCAAACCACTTTTTTCAAAGCAAAATAACAAAGATTCCACCAATTCTTACCTTTCTTTTTATAATGGTATGTAAAGAGACCACTTCGAATGGTCGATAAAAGGTCTGTACTGAGTCTTAGAAATAAGATTTTATCGTATTTTTACAAAAAACCACAAATTTTTTCTTTAGTCGGACATCCTTAGACCGATAAAAGGTATGGATGTTGGAGGTTCAAGAAGTTTTGTCTGGGTATAAAGGCCTCTTATGAATAAACCAACACGGCAGCTGGTTCTGAAAAAGGGTTCGGAACGATACATTTACCGGTATCGCAGCGGTTGCGAGGATAAACTGCTTGATGCTCTCGTAGAGCAGGCCACTGATGAGCGAACCGAGTTTGACTGGTTTGATGCAGCGGTATTGAGCTTCAAGCTGACCCAGACACTTATGGGCGAAGCGGATGAGCTTTTACACAGGTACAGCCCTGAGATGATGCAGAAAAAGTAAGAGACGACCAAAACTCAGGGTGTAAGTCGGGCGGACTCAATCGCTTATTTTGACAAGTGAATGAAGTGCTTGGCTGTTTTTAGCTATCAAGAAGCCAAACGGTTAATCAATGGGCAAAAATAATTTTTGCCCTTAGAAAAAAATTGAGGTAACTTTACAATGAAAGATTGTGCTATTATTCAGGAGTTTCTCAACTATTTGAAGTTTGAGAAACATTTTTCTGTACACACTGCAAAGTGCTACGGCGCCGACCTGGACCAGTTTATTGGTTTTTTGCTTTCGCGTCCCTCGGCCGATGTGGATTCAGACCGGCAGGAAACGGCCGGCTCGACGGCTGTAGCCACTGAGACAAAGGCGAAAATCGACCAGGTAGTGCTGGCAGTTGATGCCAATACAGTCAGGAGCCACCTTGCATTCCTGAACGAGAATCAGTATTCAAAGTCAACTATCGCAAGAAAGATTGCCACGCTCCGCAGCTTTTATAAATTCCTTGTTAAACGAGGCCATACACCCTCCAATCCGGTGTTGTCGGTACGTACTCCCAAACAGGAAAAAAAACTGCCGAAGTTCCTCGAATACGAGCAGGTCCAAAAGTTATTAAACACACCGCCTATGGACAACTGGCTCGGAGCAAGAGACAGAGCCATCCTCGAAACCCTCTACAGCACGGGCATACGGGTCAGCGAGCTGGCAGGTCTGAATATGGATGATGTGGATTTTCTGGGCGAGGTCCTTCATATCCGGGGCAAAGGCAAAAAAGAAAGAATTGCTCCGATTGGTTCCTCCGCCCTGCAGGCCATTCAGCACTATATCGAGTTCAGGAACAAGAGAGCTCAGAACAACAGCAATTTCGACTCCAGGGTGCTTTTTGTAAATAAGCACGGCCGTCGCCTCAGCACTCGAAGCGTTCGTCGCAAGATGGACAAGTATCTTATTATGGCCGGGCTGGACCCCTCAATTAGTCCTCACACTCTAAGGCACAGCTTCGCGACGCATATGCTCAATAACGGTGCAGATTTGCGCAGTGTCCAGGAATTACTGGGGCACCAGTCAATCTCAACCACGCAAATTTATACACACCTGACGACCAAAAAGCTCAAAGAGGTTTACGATAACGCCCATCCAAGAAACGAACCCGACACGGTGATTGTAGAAAAACAATAGGACGGCTGCACTACCATCCTGGGAGTCGGCCGTATTTTCAGCTTATGGTTATGCTGTAAGCTTGTGTTATGAAGAATTAAAGCCTTCCTGTGTGAAGGCTTTTTTTATTCTAACTTCCTTCTGAAAGTGACCTCAGGATTTACGAGAAGCGATTTAACCGTCCGACTCAGTGGTCTTTTCTGCAGCTTTGGTGGTATTGTTTTCGCTATCACCACAATACTCGGGGATTATCTTCTTGATTTCTTCAATAATCTCGGTGTAACTCCGGCATTGTGCAGCTTCAGTCAGGCGACCCAGGGCGGTATTTAACTTGTCATTGTCTATTGGTTTATTTTTCCAGATAGCAATCTTGGGGTGCCTGGTGGGCTGCATATCTTCGCCTTTTATCGACAGCTCTTCAAAAAGCTTTTCTCCGGGCCTCATACCGCTGAAAGTTATCTCGATATCTTCACCGGGCCTGAAACCGCTGAGGATGATAAGCTCTCTGGCAAGGTCGACGATTTTGACGGGCTCACCCATATCAAGCAAAAAGATTTCACCGCCATGACCCATTGCGGCGGCCTGCAAAACAAGTTGACTGGCTTCGGGTATGGTCATAAAGTACCGCCTCATTTCCGGATGAGTTACCGTCAAGGGAACGCCCTGGGCTATTTGACTCTTGAATATCGGCACAACTGAGCCGGTTGAGGCCAGGACATTACCAAACCTGACGGTAATAAAATCCGTCTGTGACCTCGTATTCAAATCCTGGATATACATCTCAGCGAGCCGCTTTGTGGAGCCCATTATACTCGTGGGGTTGACAGCCTTGTCGGTACTTATCATCACGAAGCTGCGTGTGCCGTATTTGTCCGCGGCTTCAGCGACGCATTTTGTGCCGATTATATTGTTTTTTATCGCCTCACCGGGATTCAATTCCATCAGCGGCACGTGCTTGTGCGCCGCGGCATGTATTACTACTTCAGGTCTGTATTGTTCGAAAATTTGTTCTACTCTCGACTGGTCGGTAATATCACAGACTATAGGGAGGGTCTCGACTGCAGGAACTCTGCCGGCCAATTCCTGGTCGATGAAAAACAATGGATTTTCCGCCTGTTCTACAAGTAAAAGAAGTTTCGGTCTAAAATTACACACCTGCCTGCACATCTCAGCACCGATTGAACCTCCCGCACCGGTAACAAGAATAATCTTATCGGCAAGGTACTTCTCGAGAATCTCAGTATCCAGCTCGACCTCTTCGCGCCCCAGCAGGTCGTTGATATCAACATCACGAATCTGGGAGACCTTGAATTTACCTGAGGCAATATCGGTAATCGAGGGAACGGTCCTGAAGCGGACTTTGGTACCTTCACAAATCTGAATAACTCGCCGCAGCTGCTTATGGGTGGCAGAAGGAATGGCAATCGCTATCTCTTCAATGTTTCGCTCAAGGCATATCTTTGACAGCTGCTCGACCGTGCCAAGTACTGTTATGCCATGTATTGACATCCCTTGTTTGGCGGGGTCGTCGTCTATAAAACCGATGACCTCATACTGCTCAACGGCCATTCTGTGAACTTCGCGCAAGAGAGCCTCACCGGCGTTGCCTGCTCCGACTATGAGAAATCGTTTCAGCCGACCACCCTCGATTGTGCGAAACTCTTCGTTATAAAGCCGGATTAGCATCCGCAGACTTCCAAGCACCAGAACCGTGCCAAAAAAATCAAGAACGAATATACTCTGCGCTACAAATGTAAGCTCACTGAGGTATTCGCTTTTTCCGACCCAGTCACGAATCGCGCCGACTTGCATCATCGTATACCAGAGAGCGACAATAATCACAGTGCTTATCAGTGCTGCCCGCGCAATCCCAATCAAATCAAATATCCCTACATACCGCCACCAGCCGCGATACTGCTTGAGAAATCCAAAAACTATCAGCTTAATTAAGACAAAAATTACTAAGAGCAATGGATACTGCACATCGAACCACTCACTTGAGATACGCATATTGTTGGTTATAAGGAATGAAAGAAAAAGAGCCGCTGAGAAAGCCGCTATATGGGTGCCGATGATTAGAATTCTGCGGTAACGAAGCGCTATCGCTGCCAGCGAGGTGCCCTGATGATGATTTGACCGCTCGCCCTTCCGTTGCCCCGCAGCTTTGTTTGATTCAGGCATACGCTCTCAACATTGTATTTGTGCCCTGCAACTATATTTATGACAAGACCTGAGTCTAACATTTATGTATGGATACTTCAAGTTCAATCCTGCATTACCGGGGATTACCGTCAAGATTCATTCACGACGAGGCCTCGACGCTGCTCCTGCACAATTGTGCTTAGTTCTGTGGTCCCGCCGATTCCGACTCGGTCGGTGTCTCTTCGAGACCTGTCCCGCCACGCCTTTCGCCGCGGAGAACAGGCAGCGGCTCTACACTAATCTCATCAATCGGAGTGTGGTCAACCTTATTGCGAAGCAGCGCGTAGATTATTGTATTGGCTGAGAAATAGAAGCTTATCACGAATGATACCAACAAACCAAACACAATCAACAATGCCATAGATACAAGAATCGAGGCACCGGATTCCGACCAGTTCAGGGCCACCTCTTCACGAGAGCCTAACAGGTTGAAGAAAGTCGGTTCGGGCCAGATAGAGGCCAGCTTGTTTAGGCCTTCTGTGCTGCCCTCGACTCGGACCCCAAGCAGCAGGAACAAATGCGTGACGTAAAGCAGCAGAAACACAAAAAACCGCACAAACAAATAAGATACACTTCCGTAAAATGCCGTCAAAGTAGTGTAAAAGACCATTCGCCACGGGCGGTTATAAACATAGCCCCAGGCCCTGCCAAAGGCTTCAAAACCATCCGAGCCCTCGTATGCTATGGCCGAATAAAATAAATTGGCCCCACCGATAGCTCCAATGAGAACCAGCGTTACCAACAGACCGACGAACAACGCAATTATCAGGCAGATGCCGATTATCAACTCACCCGCCCAGGGCAGGTTGCCGACTAATCCCAGCAGAAAAACAAGAAGACCCAACAGAAAAATTATGCCTACCGGTACCAAGGGGACACTCAGAAAGCTGATAAAATTTTTCAATCCGAAACGCACTGCTTCTATCAGACCGATTCTCTCGTCCCGGGCCAATTGCATTGCCGCCATTCGGCAAATACTTCCGCCGGCCACCGCAATAACCACTAACGCAACACCAAAATAAACAATGCTGTAAAGAGTATGGTACGTCAACGCCCACACCGCCGCCTTCGCAGCATAGCCGATACTCGCAAAAACCTTACGCAGGTCAAGCTCTAAAAGCGCCAGGACCGCGTCTGTGAATCTCGCAGACCCGAAATGCCACAGCGCCGAAAAAAGACCAATTCGTCCACCGGTCTGGGCGTACCTTTGGGTAAATCTCTTCACCGACGCCGGATTGGCAAGGTAACATTGAAGCTCCGAGGGATACACCGCCGGAAAAATGCCGGCTTCCGGCACGTTGCTAAGCCGGGCTACTCTCAGATTTGGCATTGTTATTACCGTCTTTTTCAGGTCCATAAGCCGGCCGAATAAGGCCAGGATAATCAATGCCAAAAGTGCAATCAGTATCTTACCGGGCTGAATAGCCATCCGGAAAGACTTGAATATCTTTGCAAATACAAAATTTTCATACAGCGATAAGATTTGGTCTTTGGCCTCCATTTTACTTCCTTCCCTTTGTGAGATAAATACTTAAAGCGGCCCACGAAAACCGAAAAGGGCTATCCACTTATCGTCAGTATCGCAGTTTTAAGCACTATTTTACCAACAGCAATACAAATTGTCACGAACAGCACGGCTTACTCTAATAATCCTGTACGTCCCTTTTCTCAGAGCCTGAGTTCGGTTTGACAATTCGGTAGTGACCTTCCAGCCAGTCGCCGAGGTCTATCAACTTGCAACGCTCCGAGCAGAAGGGGAAATATCCCAACTCAGTCACGCCCTTGCCGGCTTTTTGCACCGGTATCTCGAGTTTTCTGCCACAAATTGGACATTTGATTTTCATAATGACACGACACGTAAAAATCCACTCCGGACAACACGGCATATTTTAACAAAATAAACAAATTTTTTATATGTTATCACTTAATCTATTGATATAATTTTGCAAATAGTTTTTCACAAAATTTTCCTGAGGGCAACATAGTGGTACCAAAAGAGGTTTTTTTTACAAGCGGCGTCGGCAAGCATAAACACCGATTGCAGTCATTCGAGCTGGCATTGCGGGATGCCGGGATTGCAAGCTGCAATCTTGTCAGTGTCAGCAGCATATTCCCGGCAGGCTGCAAAATCATTTCCCGCAAAAAGGGGCTTAACAGGCTGCGACCGGGCGAAATAACTTATTGCGTTCTGGCCCGCTGTGAGACAAACGAACCTAACCGGCTCGTAGCGGCAGGCATCGGGCTGGCTGTGCCCGGAAGCGGGCACCATTACGGATACATCAGCGAGTTTCACAACTATGGCGTTCGAAAACGAGACTGCGCCGACTTGGTTGAAGATATGGCCGCGACAATGTTAGCCACTACGCTCGGTATCGAATTCGACCCAGACACAGCCTACGACAAGCGGAAGGAAATTTATCGAATGAGCGGCAAAATCGTACGCACGAGAGCCGAGGTTAGAACCGCCGAGGGCGATAAAAACGGACTGTGGACAACGGTTGTGGCGGCGGCAGTCTTTTGTGGTAACATAGATGAATTATAGGGGGCCTGAATCGACTGAAATCGACCTGCTGCTTTCAAAGCCAATGATTCAAACTAATGGTGATACATCACAAGATGAAAATCGTTCCCTGCTTAAAATCTTCAGGATAAAGTTAAAGAAACAATCCAACCAACCTGCCTTTGAGCATATCAATACGTTTCTTCTTCCTCGCCGTCCTCGTCCTGTTTTTCTTGTTCGTCCTCCGTTCCTTCGTCATCATCACTACTAAGCACTTTATCGTCTTTGGACATCTTCTTCTTATCGAGGTCAATTGGTTCGTCCTGCTCGTTGTCGGTTTCCAACTCTTCTTCCAGATCTTCAAGCTCATCCTCTCCGGACTTGGGCGCTTCGACAAAACCTTGTTCTATTTTTCTTGCATATTCAACGCAGTATCTCGCCCAGGGGCTTGCCTGAAGTCTGGCCTTGGGTATAGGTTTGCCGGTACCTTCACAAATTCCGTAAGTGCCTTCCTCGATACGCTGCAGGGCATCGCTGATCTCCTGGAGCAGTTTTCTTTCACTATCCAGAAGCCCCAGCGTGAATTCCTGCTCATAATTATCTGTCCCCAAATCCGCCATATGAATCGGCATACTCGAGAGGTCTCCCGAAGCATCGAGATGCGACTTTCTCAATGCCTCACCCTCTATTGTGTTGACGTCACCGAGTATTTCCCGCCATCTGGCCAGAAGCATTTCTCTGTACTGTTGAATCTTGGCCGTGTCCAGACGAGTTTTTCGCCCGACTTTTTTTATCTTTTTTCGGCTTATCTTCTTAACCGGAGCCTTCTTCTGAGCTACTTTTTTCTTAGAAACTTTTTTAACTTTTCGAGCCACGACGAAAACCTTCCCAAATCGGCAAACACACAATTAGAACTACACAAGCAGGCTGACGCAGTGTTTCTCTTCTCTTAAGTGTGCAAAGTATATTAACAGCACATTGGTTATTCAACTAAATTCTCCACTAAATCCCTAAGGCTCGAAACCAAAAGGAGTTACAACCGGCAAAACGCCCCGTTTTTTCGGTCTGAAATTCTCTATCGGCCAATTAGACGACTGTCTTTGGCGAATTTACCGAGCGGCAGAAAGAATTTCCCTTCACCCAGCCGGGCGGTATATCCCTTAACACCATAGACAGCCTCGATTCGTTCTTCGGAAAAAACTTCCTCTGCCGTACCGGTATAATAATCACTTCGGCTGCTCAGAAGCAGAACCGACTCACAGTATTGTGCGGCAAGGTTGATATCATGTGTCACCACAACTATAGTCTTACCTTTTTCAAGCTGCATTTTCTTTAACAAATCATAAATACCAACCTGATGTTTCAGGTCGAGGAAACTTGTCGGCTCATCGAGCAGGAGAATTGGCGTATCCTGCGCAAGCGCTCTGGCAATGAAGACACGCTGTCGTTCTCCACCGCTTATCTGACCCAGCGGCCGGGATGAGAGACTCGTCGTATCGGTTGCCTCAAGAGATTCACTTACGATTTGCCTGTCGGCCGGGCCCTCGAAACCAAGGCCGTCCAGATACTGAACCCTCGGCATCATCACCGTTTCAATAATCGTGAAGCCGAATGCCGGAACAAACTCCTGGCGAACAACGGCAACCTTACGTGCAAGTTTCTTACTTGGGTACGATTCTATTTTGACGCCGTCTATCTTTATTGAGCCCGATTGAGCCTTCAGCAATCCACAAAGCAGATTAAGGAGGGTGCTTTTACCGGAGCCGTTGGGCCCGGCTATTGCCAAAAATGAGCCGGCCCCGACCTGCAGGTTCAGGTCTGTGAAAACAACACTTTGCCGAGTGTAACTGAACTTCAGGTTTTTCACTTCTATGATGTTCATCAGCCGGTCCAGCCAACCTTTCGAGTATATTTAACCAGCAAAATCAGGAAAAAAGGCCCGCCCGCTATGGCGGTAATCACGCCCACCGGCAATTGTGCGGGTGCCACAATCGTCCTCGCTAATGTATCGGCCGCCACAAGGAAGATGCCGCCGAGTATGGCACTTACCGGCAGCAATTGGCGATGGTCGGGCCCAAGCACTAAACGCACCGCGTGCGGAACAATAAGTCCAACAAATCCTATCAGCCCGCTCAGGCTTACCGCCACCGCCGTTATAAATGCCGCAGCAGCAAAGGCAATTAGCTTGACCATCCCCGTATGAACACCCATCGTCTTGGCTTCGGCCTCTCCAAAACTCAAAACGTTCAATTGCGGAGATATTTTAAATAAAACTACTATACCCGCCGCCAGACAGGTTGCGCCAATCCAGAGAACAAAAAAATCTTCTTCAGCCAAATTGCCCATAAGCCAAAAAATGGTTGAGTAAATCTGGTGTCCTTTGGCGATGGAGGTCAGGAACATAATGACCGCGGAGAAAAACGCGTTGACTACCACGCCGGCAAGTAACAAGCTTGTAACTTGTGATTTTCCAGCAAGTCTGCCGACGCCCCAAACCAGCCAGACTGTACAAAGTGCCCCCACGAACGCGAAAAGGCCTATAGGCGAGCGGCCCCAAAAATTCCAGCTAAGGCCCGAAAGCACGGCAATAATCGCGCCGAGCCCCGCCCCGCTGGATATTCCAAGAATATAAGGGTCGGCCAGTGGATTTCTCAGGATTGCCTGAAGTACAACGCCCGCGCAGGCCAGCGCCGCTCCGACAATTGCCGCAAGGAAAATCCGCGGCAGCCTTACCCTCACAAATATCTCATAATCCGGATTATGCCCTGCCGCTCCGCCTGGACCAAAAAACACCGATTTCAGCGAAACCTCCTCGGTACCAATCAATGAGCAAACTACCATTACACAGACAAGCACCGCCACGCCGATAGCGAGCCTTACCAATAAGCTGCGTTTTGTTAAAACTTCACTCATCTAAATCACTATTCAATAAGAGCTGCTATATTTAACGCTACTGTTGGTCGTTCGGTTCCGGCGGAAAAAGCCCGGGATGAAGGCATCGAGCAACCATCCGAATACCTTGCGCCAACCGCGGCCCTAAACGGCTTACAGTATCGGCCTGCAGGACATAGATGCGCTTGTTTCTCACTGCCGGCACGTTTTTCCACCTACTCCAGAACACCTCCGCGGCCTGCTGCTGCTTTGCCAAATCATCACCCAGCATCGCCGGCTGAATAATAACCTCGGGCCCGCAGGCAATAAGCTGCTCGGCCCCGATTGGCGGATACTTATGAATGGTCTTGCCGATAGCATTAACTCCACCCGCCATCTCAATCAGCTCGTTAACAAAAGTATCCTGGCCGGCAACGCGTAAAGGCTCCGTTTGCACAACCCAAAGGACCTTCGGTGGTTTAGCCGAACTTAATCGGTTCTGCATATCGGCAAACTGTTGTTGAATATGCCCGACAAGCTCGGCTGACTCTTTTTCGCTGCCGGTAACTTCACCGATTCTCTCAATGGCGGCAAAAAGCTCCGAGACGCTTTCAATCTTAAGCGTTAAACTGCGATACCCGATTCGTTCCAGCCGTCGCGCAACACTGCTTTGCTGTTCGAACCAAAGCGTCACCACCAGGTCGGGACCGGCTGCTATTACCGCCTCGAGATTGGGCTGCCAGAAGTTACCGAGCTTAATTTTAGCAGCGGCTTCGGGAGGATAATCACTGTCGCTCGAGACGGCAGCTATTCTTTTCTCAAGGCCCAGCGCAAAAAGAATCTCGGTCAGGTTTGGAGCAAGCGAAACAATCCTGTTTACATCTACCTGAGCGGACCTGTTCACACTCTCCTGAGTTGCAAGCAGTACGCCAAAACTGACCCAAACCAGGGTCGCTGCCGGTATGCCGAGCCGTTTTACTGATATTTTCATTTCCTTTTGAACTGCCTTTCCAGTTCACTTAGTGAAAACTTTATGGTAGTCGGCCTTCCATGTGGACACTGAGACGCTCTGTCAATCACCTCCCTGCCGGCAAGGAGCCCCTCAATCTCATCATCGCTGAGTTTCCTGCCGGCCTTGATGGCCGCTTTGCATGCCGTCATCTCCAAAACCTCGTGAAGCAATCTCTCTTTGTCGAGTTTCACGGCCTTTTCGTTGAGCAGGTCGAGCAGCTCCTGAACGAACTCGGCCGGCGCCACCTTCGCCAACAAACTTGGGAAGGCCTGTATCGCAATGGTTTTTGGCCCGAAAGGCTCCAGCTCGATTCCGAGTTTTTCAAAGAATCCCGAATTTGTCCTGAGCGCCTCTGCCTGCGCATCGGTTATTTCTGTCGTCTCGGGAATCAGCAGCTTCTGCGAGGTCAGCTTCTCAGCGGTATTCGCGGCAATGCGCCGGCATAAATCCTCGTATATTATTCTCTCATGCAGCGCATGTTGGTCTACGACAATAAATCCGTCATCGACCTGCGAGACGATGTAACTATCATGCAGTTGCAAAAAATTCCTGGAAACCTCTGCCCGCTGCCCGGTTTCAACAGGAGCTATATGTTCAGCGGCTTCGACCTGCCCGGGCCTGGCCGATGGATGGGCAAAGCCGAGCTGCTGCTGAGTTTGAACGGGCCTGTGCTCCCTGAAAAATTCCGCCATCGCCTCGGCAATCCGCTGCCTTCTGATTTCCGAGTGTTGTATCGTTTCCTCCTTCGGCGCCATACTCTCTCTCGGTTGCGGCATTTGTGCCGGTGCATCAAGATTCTGGCCTAACAGCTTCTGGCGAATAACCGCAAGTATCTGGGAATGAACAAGGTTGGAATTATCGAACCTAACCTCAATTTTCGTTGGGTGCACGTTTACGTCATAAGCCTCGCAGGGCATCTGCATAAACAAGAAAACAACGGGATATTTACTCGGCTCGATAACACCGCGATATGCCTCTTTTATAGCATGTGAGATAAACTTATCGCGGATAAACCTGCTATTCAAAAAGAAGTATTGAAACTTGTTGTTGGCTCTTGCGGCATCGGGTCTTCCCAGCAGGCCGGAGATTTCAAGGCCTTTTTCACTGCTTTCGACGACAAGCAGACTCTCAGCTATCTGGGCCGAGAACAGTTTGGCTATACGCTCGGTCCGGCTCTGCCCGTCGAGGAGTCGATATATCTCCCGGCCGTTATGTATAAGCGTCATATCGAGGTTGCAGTGCGCCAGCGCAATCCGGGTGAAATGCTCTATGATGTGGGTCATCTCGGTGTTGGCCGTGCGCAAAAATTTCCGTCTTGCAGGCAGCTTATAAAAAAGGTTCCTCACCTCTATCGTAGTGCCATAGTCGCCGCTGCAGGGAGCGGATTCGGTCTTTTTGCCGCAATCAATCTCGATGTTGTGTGCCGAGAGTGCATCTTTCGTCCTGCTTACGGCCCGAACCTGGGCCACCGAGGCGATACTGGCGAGCGCCTCGCCGCGAAAGCCCATCGTGGATATATGCCCAAGGTCGCTATGGATTTTTATCTTGCTCGTTGCGTGCGGCTCAAAGGCCCCGGCCAGGTCCTCCCCTGCCACACCCTCGCCGTTATCGGTAACCGAGATGAGTTTGCGCCCCCCGTCCTCGACGCTGATGATGATTTTCATTGCGCCGGCATCGATGCTATTTTCAAGCAGCTCCTTGACGACGCTGGCCGGCCTTTCAATGACCTCCCCGGCCGCTATCATATTCACCATATTCTCGTCAAGAACTGCTATTCGACCCATTGTTTTGACACACTCCTATCGAATTCCGAAGGGCAAGCTTTCTCAACAATTTACCAAAGTCTCAAATCAGGAATCACTACTCCACATAGCCAAGTGATTTTAAGGTTTTCAGCAGGTTCTCGTCTAAGTTTGTAGATGTTCTCTCTGCATTCTTCCTTAGTCCCTGCTTCTTGAAATTCTGTAGCTCCGTATGCAGCCGTGAGGTCAATTCCGGGTGCTTCGAGAAAACATCATTTTGCTCTACCAAGTCGGTCTTGTGGTCAAAGAGTTCTTTCCGGGAATCCCAATGTTCAATTAAGTTCCAATTCCTGTAAATTGCCGCCCAGTGCTGAAGTTCGGGATTATCCTCGCCCCAATAACGCTCAGGTGACGTAATAGCATCCTCAATACGATGAGCAAATAATACCCGGTTAAGTAATTTATCCTCAAGTGCCTTTGCAGATGCATCGCCTTTTAATAGAGGTCTAAGTGAGACTCCCTCCGCATTCTGCACTCCCCCACCATCAACCATCTCCACCAGTGTCGGCAAAACGTCGATCAAACTTACATTGACCTCAATGTGCCCTGGTTTAAATTTAAGAAATGGCGCATGAAGTAGCATCAATACCTGGGTAAGCTCACGGTACAACTTGGCATCGTGGCCGGTTCCTCCATGCTCCCAGAACTCCTCGCCATGGTCGGAAATCACCAGGAAAATCATATTGTCAACGGGCTTCAATAACTCATAGATTCTCTCGATATATTCGTCTACGTATCCTATCTCGCTGATGTAACTTGCCCGCAAATAATCCCGCGCATTGTCCTGGTCCTCGAAATAGGGCTCACGTTTATGGTACGGCTTATGGACATCATTGGGATGAAGGTAAAGGAAGTACGGCCTTGCGTTTTTTATTTTTCTCTCATACTTCTTTACCCACATATAAATCTCATCTGCCGTTGCCTGAGATATCAGCTCAAACCGGTCAAATCCCCGGTCAAAACCCATTTCACTACTGACGTTTATGTTTGCTGAGACACCGAAAGTCTCGTAACCTATCGACCTGAATATCTCTGGTAGTGTCGGTATCGCCTTAGGGATGCTGTTGAGTGTGATTTTTGCCTCACCTTTGTCTCTAAGCTGCTCTACATAGCTCCTGTGAGCGAAGAAGCCCTCAACTACTCCGTGCCGATGCGGGTATCTGGACGTAAACAGTGATGCTGTACTCGGTGCGGTCCAGGAAGATGGAGCAAATGCCCTTGTAAATATTAATGACTGCTTCGATATTTCTGCCAGGAACTTTGCCGTTACCTTCTTATGGCCGTAGAAACTCAGGTAATCCGGCCGAAGTGTGTCGATGAGAATAACGACCACATTGGGCCTGCCGTCGCGAGACTGCTTTCTGCAACCACTCACCCAAAGCCCGCTCGACAGGCCGGTAGCCAAACCACCATACACGCCGTATTTCAGAAACTCTCGCCGAGTCAAATCCTTACAGAAAGTGTGCTCGTTATTATTAGCCATGACGCCTAACTTTCTATCAGGCTCCGGCCATTTTCAGGGCCTCTTTGGCTGAGACCCGGCAGGCCTTGCCGTTACGGCTTATAATGACATACTGGCCGAGCAATGCTTTTCGCCGTAATTCCTCCCGTACGGCCTTTTGCAGGCACCTGCTGGCCTCTAACGCCATCTTACTCATTCGCTTTGTTTTCATTCGATTGCCCCAAGATTATATCATATATATTTTGATTAAAAATGCGCCGGTTTTTACCAGCTTGTTCAAAGATAGGAACGGGCTTAGGCCCGGAATTGCCATAACAAACAACTTTGTCGCACAGTGGGACATAAATTGTTATAAAATTATACATCACGCGAGGGAAACGGCGATAAACTGTATTGTCAGGAATATTATGCCCTCCATATTTAACACGTTCACGAACTCTTTTCTTTGAAAAAGCCGTGTCAGGTATCCACAGGAAAAAAAGGACTATCTGCCAACCGTCCCGTCTGAGTTTCTTAATAAGATTAATATGACTGCGGCCCGCCAACGTCGTCTCAAAAGCAAAACCAACCCGCTTGTCTATATTTGCGTATATCTCCCGAAGAAAAATGCGGCCGGCTTCATATTGAGCCGACAAAGAATCAAAGGGCGAAATACCATAAGCAATAAGGTCGGCATTGACAAAGTTACGGCAACCCGCTACCTGCGGCAAATAACGTAACGCAAATGTGGTCTTTCCTGCTCCATTCGGTCCCGCAATAATAAAACAAGTTGGTCTTTGCTTTCTTCCCATCAGGTATCGGACCGAATGAAAATACGCTTCCCTTGTGCTGTTTGAATAGCCATTAGTCTTACAGCAGGCTCTGGCCGGTCATCTCTTCTGGTTCTGGAATGTCCATCATCTTCAGCAGTGTAGGCATCACGTCGGCCAATCTGCCGTCCTGACGAAGCTTACCTCCTTTATAACGCTCATCGAAGACTATCAGTGGAACATCACCTATGGTATGTGCGGTGTGGGGGCCGCCGTTTTTCTCGTCTCTCATTTTCTCGAAGTTGCCGTGGTCGGCCGTGATAATCGCGGCGCCGCCAAGCTCTTTGACCTTATTTAGTATCCTGCCAACGCACTCATCCACCACCTCGGCCGCCTTGATAGCAGCGGACAAAATGCCGGTATGCCCGACCATATCAGGATTGGCAAAATTCACCACTACCACGTCATATTTATTCGAGTCCAGTCTTTCCAGCACGACCTCGGCAACCTCATAAGCACTCATCTCAGGTTTCAGGTCATACGTCCGAACGCGGGGCGACGGCACAATCTGCCTGTCCTCACCGGCAAAGGGCTTCTCGGTATAATCATTGAAGAAGAAGGTAACGTGCGCATACTTTTCGGTCTCGGCACAGCGAAACTGCTTTAGTCCCAGCGAGCTGAAGTACGCTCCGGCGATGTTCTTCATCTTCGGCGGCTTCGGAAATGCGACCGGTGCCGGAATGGTCGCATCATATTCCGTCATACAGACATAATGTATCTTCGGCCTGGTCGACCTGACAAATCCCTGAAAACCATCATCGACAAAGGCTCGTGTAATTTCTCTGGGCCGGTCTCCCCTGAAGTTGAAAAATATCACACCGTCACCATCTTCGATAAGACCGACCGAGACATTGGTATCGTCGACTATGCTCGTTGGCTCGATAAACTCATCGGTCACCTCTTTTTCATAGCTCTGGCTGACCGCCTGTGCCGCGGTTTGGGCTTTATGACCCTTGCCCAGCGTTAAGCATTCATAAGCCTTTTGCACCCTATCCCAGCGACTGTCGCGGTCCATTGCGTAGAACCTGCCCATAACCGAGGCAATTTTGCCGACGCCTATTTCCTGCGCTTTTTTCTCTATATCGGCAATATATGAAGCGCCGCTGTTAGGAGGCGAATCCCGCCCATCGGTAAATGCATGCAGAAAAACCCTGCTCAGCCCGTTACGCTTTGCAAGTTCGAGCAGGCCGTACAAATGCGCAAGCAATGAGTGAACGCCGATATCGCTGCACAATCCCATAACGTGCATTTTGCCGTTATTGGCCTTGATGTATTTAATCAGCTTCTCAAATTCTTCGTTCGAAAAGAAGGCCCCCTCGCGAATCGCCTTGCTAATCCTTACGGATTCCTGATAAACGATTCTGCCCGCCCCGATATTCTGGTGACCCACCTCGCTGTTGCCCATAGTTCCGTGCGGCAGGCCCACGTCTTGACCGCTTGTGTGTATCAGGCAGTGCGGGTAATCCTTCATAAGCATATCGTCCACCGGCGTGTTTGCCTGCTTCGGCGCATTATATTCATCTTCAGCAGGATTTGGATTATATCCCCAGCCGTCACGAATTATCAAAGCGAACGGACGACGTTCCAATTTTATCTTATCAACAGGCATAAAGAGTCCTATTTTTAACAGGCGGATTAAATCGGCCGACAAAGTCCATATAGTAGTAAAATGACCCAGGTATGTCAAAACATTTACTCAATGGGTCGGGATGGCCGGGCCGGGTGCATAAAGAAGCACCAGCTCCGAAATAAACGATATCTCTCAAAATATAAACATTGCGTCGCCGTATGAATAAAAGCGATATCGCTGTTTTATGGCGTGATGGTATGCAGCCAGAATATTATCCAGTCCTGCAAAAGCGGCAACAAGGGCCAGCAGGCTGGATTTCGGAAGATGGAAGTTTGTTATCATAGCATCAACAACCTTAAATTTATAACCGGGCTTAATAAACAGGTCAGTCCGTCCTTGCAGAGCTTTCAACTCGTTCCCGTCGTTGGCAACTTCCAAAGTTCGCACGCTGGTTGTACCCACCGCGATTACTCTGCCCCGATGCAGGCGGGTTTCATTAATCATCCGGGCATTACGTTCATCAAGATAAAAGTACTCGCTGTGCATTCTATGCTCTTCAAGAGTTCTTGCTGATATCGGCCTGAACGTCCCCGCTCCAACGTGCAAAGTGATATAGGCAAAGTTGACGCCTTTATCTTTGATCTCTTCAATAAGCTCATTCGTGAAATGTAATCCTGCGGTGGGCGCCGCGACCGCTCCATCCTTTTTAGCATACACTGTTTGATATCGACGCAGGTCTTCTTCGGCCTGGTCGGTATCTCGTCTGCGCTTGATATACGGCGGAAGCGGAGCGGCCCCTATCCGGCCCAGTATGTCTCCCGCATCAGCCGGATAATCAATCTTCAGGAGCCATTGCGGCGGCTCGGACCCCGATTCATCGGGGCCCTCACCGAAAATTTTGCGCTCCATAACCTTGGCAGGACAAAAGTCCTTATTTGCCGAATCACTCAGATAGATAGTCTCGCCCGGCTTGACCCGGCGGGCGTTCTTCAGCATAACCTGCCACAGCCCGGATGATTTCTCCGATAGAAAAAGCCCCTCTATTTGGGCCCCGGTTTCACGGCGAGCAAAGAAATGGGCGGGTATAACCTTTGTATCGTTCAGAACGAGACAATCACCGGCCTTAAGGTAATCCCCGATTTGGGAGAAGCTGCTGTCGATATAGACGCCGTTAGAGCGGTCCAGAACCAACAGCCTTGAATCTGTTCGACGCCCGGCCGGCTGCTGAGCAATCAGCTCCCGGGGCAGCGGATAGTCTAATTTTTCAGTTCGCATAGATAAAAATTATCAGACCGCCGAAACAAAAACAAAAAGATTCCCTCCCCTGGCAACCAAATTCCGCCTTTTTTCTCTTTTGCCGGGAGGTTTTACAAAAGTGCAATGCAAAAAAAATCGATACTACCAGCGTACGAAGGACTTAATTATGCCTATGTTAAAAAGGTGCACAGATGAACTCACAACGTTCATTAGATGACGTGGCAGTCTCGATAAGTTCTTTGAACAGGGAGGTGATAAAGCGGCGCATCAAGAATTTTAAAGGCCGATTCAAACTGGACTTCACAGATAAATATCTCGACTCACTCAGCATTGACCGATTACGGCACATTTTATTAGCGGCCTTTGTTACGAATTCTAAATCGCATCGGAATTAAGCGATAGTTTTTACGCCGTTAGCTGGTCTTGAGACGCTTGTAGCGGAGGATAAAGCCTACTACCTAAACCGCAGGGGGATAAACCACCCACAATTTTACGGCCGGAAGCTGTGCCGAAATCCACAAAAAAAAGGCTGGAGTTCGCCAACTCCAGCCTGGTTGAAGCAACTTAACTTTTACTATAAAATTTCCCGGTTATAAATAAACCGCTGCCTCAACCTAACCAAAACACCTTAAAGAAGAAAGAGCTATATCACATTCAAATATATTATAGCCCACCAGGAAAGCTTTGCAAGGTCTTTTTCGGAATTTTTTTCTTTTTTTTTTGTAGCCACTTCGCGATAAACCACTTGCAAAGGCGGCAAATCATTACTAAAATCCGGTTTCTTGGTCTAAAAACGGGTTAAATAGAATGTTAGCAAGGTTACACAGCGTTACATTAGAGGGCATTGAGGGGATTGTTTGCGAGGTTGAAGTGGATGTTGCCAGGGGTGGATTCGAAAAATCGCTGATTGTGGGCCTGCCGGACACAGCGGTGAAAGAAAGCATCGAGCGGGTCAGAAGCGCTGTCGTCAATTCTGGATACAAATATCCTAAAACCCGGTCCGTGATTAATCTGGCACCGGCTGACGTGAAAAAAATCGGCCCCGCCTTCGACTTACCAATTGCACTGGGGATGCTTCTCGGCTCAAACAGTATTCAAAGCCGAGTTGTCGGTGATTATGTTGTACTCGGCGAATTGGCGTTGGATGGGCGCGTTCGGCCGGTCAATGGCGTACTTAGTATGGCAATGACGGCGGCGGCAAACGGCTTCAAGGGGATGATTGTGCCGCTTGAGAACGCCAGAGAAGCGGCGGTTGTGGAGGATATCGAGGTATTCGGCGTCGGCTCACTGGCACAGGCGGCCGAGTTCCTCGCGGGCAAGCTGCCGCTGGAGACAACTACAGTTAATATCGAACAGCTTTTCTCGGCTGCGGCGAATTATGAAGTGGACTTTGCCGAGGTCAAAGGCCAGCAGAGTGTAAAACGTGCCCTGACCATCGCCGCTGCGGGAGGCCACAACATAATGATGATAGGCCCGCCCGGAGGGGGTAAAACGATGCTCGCTCAGAGACTGGCAACCGTCCTGCCCCCGCTCACACTGGCCGAATCACTTGAGACGACCCGGATTTACTCATCAGTGGGGCTCCTGGACAAAAACAAGGCCCTGTTCGCAATCCGGCCCATCCGAATGCCGCATCATTCAGCCAGCGGCCCGGCCCTAATTGGAGGAGGAACAAATCCCCGACCCGGTGAGTTAAGCCTGGCGCACTTCGGCATTCTGTTTCTGGACGAATTCGCGGAGTTTCCCCGGCACGTTTTGGAGATGATTCGCCAGCCTCTCGAAGAAGGTGCCGTTACGGTCTCGCGGGCCAAAGGAAGCATCAAGTTTCCGTCGAACTTTATGCTGGTTGCGGCAATGAACCCCTGCCCCTGCGGCTTTTTTGGCACTAACTCCCGGCGCTGCCGATGCACCCCCGGCCAAATTGAACGATATCTCTCAAAGATATCCGGCCCGCTAATCGACAGAATAGATATTCATATAGATGTACCTGCTGTGACTTTCGGCAAGTTACGTTCAAAAGCCAGCCAGTTAGACTCGGCCACAATAAGAGCAGACGTGATAAGAGCAAGAGAAACTCAGACCAAGCGATTCAGTGATGGCAAAATGCTGACTAACGCCCGGATGAGTCACAAACAAGTACGAAAGTTCTGTGAGCTTGACCAGTCCTCTGAATTGCTCTTAAAGCAGGCGATGACCGAGTTTGGTCTGAGCGCCCGCGCCCACGATAAAATCTGCAAAGTCGCTCGCACCATTGCCGACCTTGCCGGCTCTGAGAATATCCAGCCGGAACACATTGCCGAAGCAATCAGCTACCGAAAATTAGACAGAAAACTATAACCTTTGAGATCGGTGGCAGGGGAGTTTTTCGAAGATGAAAAGACTGCTTAAGAAATACTCGACAAGTGCTATAATACCAAATCATGGATCGGAACTGGAAAGCAATCGAAGGGAAGGACGGCGATTCCTGCTCAAAAATCTTAAAAATCATGAGAGAAGTTTGCTGGAGAAAAGATAAAAGACGCGACAGAGGTGATTTTTAAGTTCAACTTTACACTGATAGAGGTTATGGCTGCACACTACACTCCCAATGTGCCTTACAATGAACGCACAAAGGATGGCATTAAACAGGTACTTTGTGGAACTATTGGTGCGCATCCTGGAGGCCGAATACCGTCGCCTGATACAATCGACGGAGTCACTTCTGCCATAATTGAGCTGGGCACCGGTCCTGAGTATCACACAGCCCTTGGTGGCCAAAGCATATAAGTCTATGAGGGAATTAGAAGAAGGAGCATGACGATGGAAAAGCACCTGGTGTTTGTTATATTCATTTGGGAACTGGCGTTAGCAGGATGCACCCCGAATATCCAAAAACACACTGGATATAATAACTATGGACAAATTGCCTTCGGCAATGGCACATTTGTTCTAACAGGATTAATACGTGGCGGCCCCCAGGACTCCAGGAGTATAATTTTCGTTTCGAAAGACGGTAAAAGGTGGACCCGGTTAATAAGAGAAGAGAATCTGCAGAATGTGATTTTCATCGATGAGTCCTTTTACATCACAACCCTTTCAGACGTAAGCTTGAAATCGTCAGACGGTTTATCATGGCAGGAAGTCAAGAAAGAGCCGTTTCATAAATATAGCGTCATCCGCGGTAAGGATGTTTTCCTGTGTCTTGAAACCCGGCCTTCAGGCGCTAAGGAGTCGTGTAAATCCAGGCTTTACTCTTCAAAAGATCTCCAAACCTGGAAAAGCACAGTAAACAGGGTCGATTTCAGAGATGTAGCATTTGGCCGCGGCAGATATGTGGGAATTGCGAACAGTTATTATCGCCAAGGGCAGTCGTTTCGGCTTGCTCCAAAAGTGTATTCCACTTCTGACATTCACGGAAAGTGGGCCCTGAATTACGGGGGCCCTGTAAGTAATCAATTGTATGCACTTACCTATGGTTCAGGTATGTTTATAGCCGTGGGTTACAAATATGAGTACGATGACTCGGATGTTGAGATGATAGTCTCTTTGGATGGAATAAACTGGAGGAAGGTCGATTCGGGAATTAAAATCAGCTTATACGATATTGCCTTTGGTAATGATCTGTTCATAGCTGTGGGCAGATATGGAGTGTTTTCGTCCAAAGACAACGGTAAAAGCTGGAAGAGAATATCCTTCTAAATTATGAATGTTCATTCTTGTAGGAGAGTAAATTGTGAAAGATGCATTGTTGTCATTGGTTATTGGGGTGATTATTTGCGGGTGCTCGACACTTCCGCCTCAAACCACTACGGAAATCAAGTTAACTGGAGATGAACAGAAAGCACTCAGTGTTGGGGAGATTGCCCTCAATAACCTTGAGGGTGAATACATTGGAATCAATCTCTCGGTGAGTGTGGATGTCAGTGAAACAGGAGATGTCCAGATTACGTTGACACCTGTATCTGTCCCCATTGAAGAAATTACTGATGGTAAGTTTTCAATGCTCGCCGGCCGGAGGTATGACGGCATCCGATTCCTCAATATGGGGCACGGGACGGTATTAGGTAAACAGGTTCGTTATTCAGTTCCTATGATGTATTTTGAGCATGCTATCACCACGGGCCCCTTTGCCGGACACATCGGCAAACTGGATAATTACAACGGGAGGATTATTTCGGGTGTATCTTTCCGCCTAAATAAGAAGCAGCTTGACTACGTTCTAAGTTGGCTGTTTCGGCTAAAGAACATGTGATTAGAGTTAAGGGCCTCCTCGTTTATTATATTGGGCCCCGAAGATACAATTACAAAAGGACTTTTTCTGCTCCTTCTTTTTCATCTCTGTAATTATTTGATTGATACATCCATGAGTAAGTTTTTTGCAGGCTTTGAAGATATCCCCGTTGAGTACATTGCCGAAGCAATCAGCTACCGCAAATTAGACAGAAAACTATAACCCTCCAGGTCCGGCATTAATAAAGTTTACGTTCCTGAATACTGCGTCCGGTTTTTTGGGCCCTGATAACGGTGATTACATACCAGGCCGCGAAAACAGCGAGCGTGGCAATACATATCGCCTTCACCTGGCCGTGGCTCAGCAGCCGCCAGAACGGATTTTTCAGCCCTGGCCAGAACGGCTGGATGTCGTAGTGGTAAATGCTGTCTATAAATACATGAAACCAGCCGCCGAGAATACCTGAGAAAACCATCTTCCAAAAACTGGTTTCATAAGGCAGGTATAAACGGTGCATTATTTTTTTGAACAGATGACGGGCCGGATAAGCAACTACCGCGCCGGCGGCGCACACGGCACCACCCACAAGAAACGTATGAAAATGCCAGTGCCTGTGAACTTCCCATCTTTCGGCAAAAAGAACCTCGACATCGATTATCACGTTCGCCAGCAGGAACACAGGCAGGTCAATCCACTTGCGGAAAACCAACCAGACAAATCCACTCGGCCCAAAATGATATGGCGTAACCGGCATTATTATACCAACATCAACTGTTTGTCTATGCAATAGGTATTATCAATACGAAAATCCTCATCTTATGTTCTGTCCGCTGGCATATATTACTCCTCATTCTAAATGATGTCCATAAGGCCACAAAATTCGAACTACTTGCTCCGCAGGAGATAATTTGTCGAAGTTTCGAAGGATTTATGTTGATGGTCGTTTGTTTATTTGCCTTTTCGAAACGGCTTAAATAGATTGGACAAACTGCCGTTAATCCATTTCTTTTTGACAGGAGAAAGGTCTTTGCCCACAAAGCCGACCTCCTCGATGGAATAGAAGGCCTTGGGATTAAACTTTTTGACCAGCTCAACCACCCTCTGAGCTTCTCGTCGTGGAACAATAGTAAAGACTACCTTGACCTGCCCCATTGTGCCGTGTCCATCTACGCTCGTAACTCCGTAATCCGCGGTTCTAAGGCATTCCACCAGTTCCGTTGCGTCCCTGTTCGTGATTACCCGGATAAGGACTACCCCTAAAGACAGTCTCTCTGAAATCCAGATTCCTACAAAATTACCCATTGCAAATCCGCCGGCGTACGCAATATAGCAGACTGGATTGGAAAGATTTTTCATAATCTGGCCTATAGCCACAAGCCAGACAAGTATCTCGAAAAAGCCAACCAAGGGTGCCAGATATTTTAGTCCTCTCGAGATAAATACAACTCTTACCGTACCCATACTGACGTCCACGACACGTGCAATGAAAATCAGAACGGGGATAACAACCCAGCCATAAAAATTCGAATCGGAGAAGACCAAAGCTTCCATAATTTTATCACTCGCTTAACTTCCTGAGGTCGTACAAATTTTATTCCTTATATTTTCCAGCTTGCCGAAACACAAAAGCTCATCATTTTGAAGGATTTCCGCGTCTGCCGTTGGATTTGCCGTTGTCTTGCCGGCCCTTGTTATCGCCAGAACGGTTATATCCTGGCTTCGAAGCGCCGCCTCATACAAAGTTTTATTGATAACGGGACTGCCGGCGATAACGGTTATCCGTGCAACGCCGTAGCCGCCTGTTGCCAGCATAAGCTCCTCGAATGATATGTGCTCAATCAATTCCCTTTTTATTAATTTTGCCCTGAGAAAATTTGTTACCTTCTTTGCAACCTTGCTGTTTGTCGAGAACTTGTATAAGAAATATAAAACTACAATAATTACCCCAAGGTTTACCCAGGGCACAAGAATTGGTGGAATCGCGGGAAGGAATGATTTTGTGAGCTTTTCCTCGAGTACCCTTTGCGCCCTCAATGAATTGGCGAGAGTTGCAATCATCGTAACAAACCCGGCATGACCCAAAACGATGAGTATAGAGGCTATTCGGCGTCTTTGACGGTCCTTTACTATAAGCTCTGATTCTGAAGTCGTAAAACCGGTCGATGTAAAACAGGAAAGGGCCTGAAATTTCGACACCGACCACTCAAGCCCTGTTAGTTGAAAGGCGATTGCCCCGATTCTTACAGCTATAAAAGAGACTGCGATGACCGTAATAAACAACACAAGATTCATCTTTGTTTCCCTTCAAGCTTGTCATATAAAATAAACTCAAAGCCATTTTTTCTTCCTGAAATATGTTAACATAATTATGACAACCCCAGTCATAACCAGCCAGACCATCAGGTATCCCCACCTCCACTCCAGCTCCGGCATATACTTAAAGTTCATACCGTAAATACCGGCTATAAATGTCAGTGGGATAAATATCGTGGCGATTATTGTCAGCACTTTCATAACAGCGTTCATCCGGTTACTTATGCTTGATAGATAAATATCGAGCACGCCCGATGCCATATCACGAAAACTTTCGAGCGTATCGATTACCTGGATTGTATGGTCGTAAACGTCACGAAGATAAACGCCCGTAGCTTTTTTGATAAGCGATGATTCACTGCGCTCCAGGCTGCTGATAACCTCTCGAAGGGGCCAAACCGATTTTCTTAAAGAAATCAGCTCTCTTTTAATGTTATGAATCTGACGAAGCATCTGTTCGTTCGGATTACTCACGAGTCGCTCTTCCAATTCTTCGATTCTTTCTCCGAGCTTCTCGAGAACCGTAAAATAATTATCTACGACCGCGTCGAGAAGAGTGTACATCAGGTAATCCGCCCCCATACTACGTAAACGGCCCTTCGCGTTTCGCAGTCTTTCCCTGATATTTTCGAACACGTCGCCGACGCATTCCTGGAACGATATGACGACGCCCCTGCTAAGAATTACGCTGACCTGCTCGGACTGAACGGTTCCCTGCTCATCGTTGTATGTGAGCATCTTAAACACGATAAAAATATATGTATCCATATCCTCGAATTTCGGCCGCTGGGTCGTGTTGACAATGCCCTCGAGCACTAAAGGGTGAATCTCGTAGTGCTTACCTATTTTTTCAACCAGCTTGATATCGTGCAGGCCGTCGATATTTATCCACGTAACGGTCGGAGTTGTTTTGAACTCAAAGCACTCTTCAACATTTGCCGCCTGCTTTTCGGTAAGATTATTTTGGTCGTAGTCAATGACGGTTATTTTTACCGAATCCATTTTTCGCTCACCGACGTGCACCAGGGTTCCCGGCGCCAGTCCCGCCGTTCGTGAGCGTTTCCTGATACTCTTATTTATTTTCATTTGGCAGTATCCTTGAAGTAAGGTTTTTAACAACCGTAAAGGGCATCTCTACCATTTGCTTTATCCCTTCTACCGAAGATAGCGTCCTTACCTGTGTTCTGACTTCGGATAATAATTCCTGTGCGACAACCTTTTCCTCAACCTCGCCTATCTCTTTTATCATTGCCAGTCTGTGCAGCGAATATAAGCCGATTATAAAGGCAAGCACAAAGAAAAAGTCCCATTGCTGCAAATTCAGCGTCGGCAGAATAAATTCCTTTCCCGGGCTTGTGTATTTCAGTGTCCAGGCCAGTTCCCTGCCGGCGAAAATGTCCGCGAATTTGCCTCCCAGTATCGGCGCGATGCCCGCTGCCACGGAATTGACAATCGCGTTTGTGGCAAGATAGCTGGTCGCCTGTCCCTTCGGGGCCAGCTTTAGACTGATGTTGCCGGACGCAAGAGAAACGCCCGCCGAGGCCAGTCCCATCACGATATGTATTACAACCAGCAGCGGTATCGTCAAAAAGTACTTCTCCGGCATCGTCGTAAACGTCCATATCAGGATTGAGAGTATAAATAAAGGCCCGCTTATCGCCAGTACGGACTTATTGCTGAACCGGTCCGTATATCTGCCCCAGATTTTAAGAAATATGAAGTTCAAAACCTGGCTGATGATTGAAAGGCCGATGATAAACGACATACTAAGCCCTAATCTTTTAAGCATATAGACCATAAAGAAAGGGGCGGCAAGATTTACCGCGAAATTCCAGGACGCCAGAAACGCAATCAGCTTTCTAAAGTTCTCGTCCCTGAACGGCTGAGCCAGCAATCTGAATATTTTTACTCTGCCCTGGACCGCAGGCATCTTTATCTCCGGCGTCTTCGCCAGAAAATAAAGACCCACCGCCCCCGCGGCAAAGCCGACCAGAAACAAAATCGAATATCCCTCTAATTCTCTGGCCGGCAGCATTTTCTTCCAGAAATCAAGATATACCGCCGCAAGCAGGCTAAGCACTATCCCCACGCCGACCGAAATTCTCATCCTCTTGGAGAAAAACGAGCCAATAACATTCTCGGGAATCAGGTCTTTCATCCACGAGTTCCAGCTGCATCCCGCCATCGCCCCGAAGGCAGAGACTGCGACGAGTAAAATCAGCAGCGCGCCAAGCCCTATCGCCGGACCGAACAAAAATGGTATTAATGCGATTACCAGCCAGCACAATCGGCTAAGGCCAGCAGTAACAACCGTTATCAGCCTTCTGTTCCGTATCTTCTCAACGAGGAATATGGAGGGCAGCTGCAGCAATTGGGCCAGAGGCCCTATCGCGGCCAATAAGCCGATTACGAAGTTTGATGCGCCGAGTTTGACGGCAAAAGCCACCAGAAAGGCCCCGCCGGTCAGGATGCCCATCGACTGGGAAGCTATGCCGTCTCTTAGCACATATTGCAGACTGGTTTTTACCTGTTCATCTGTGAGTGATTCGTTAGGCTTAAACCACATAGCTTTTCCTCCTTGAAATATCTTGCCACAATTTTACCACTCAGGCATTTACTCTGCAAATGAATCCGTCCCGATACATCGGGATTGAGACCTCGATGAATCGGGAAACGTAGCAATCTTCATATCCTTAAGCCCGCCGATTTATTCGGCGGGTTTCCTTTGGTTTGTTTAGCCGTCGCCGTACCGGCGACGTTGTCATTCCTGCATACGCAGGAATCCAAAATATTCTCTCCACCTCAACCGGCGAAATACGAGATACGAACGACGAATTTGTTGCTGCCTGCGGTTCGATTTTATTTTCCCGGTTCCATCAGTATTTTGAATTTTGCGTTTGTTCCACGTTTATCGGCATCGACAAAACAGCCGTATTCTGGTACAGTTGCTTGGCAACTTACAAAATTCACGGGAGCAGAAATGAGAAAGACAAAAATAATCTGCACATTGGGGCCTTCCAGCAGTAAAGCCGATGTCTTAAAAAAGCTGATTCTGTCCGGAATGAACGTTGCAAGGCTCAATTTCTCTCACGGCACCCATAAAACCCATAAGCAAAGTATCGATATTATCAGGCGATTGAACAGGAACCGCAGGAATAAAATAAAAATCCTGCAGGACCTCGAAGGCTATCGCATAAGAGTCGGCCTGTTCAAAGGCCCAAGAAAAAAGATTGAGCTTGTAAAGGGCGACATAGTAACCCTGATTAACAAACCGGTAACCGACAAAAAAAATGTTATCCCGTTCGACTACACCGGTTCCCTCTACGACATTAAAAGAGGCTCTCACATTTTCATAGACGACGGCAACATTGCCCTGAAAGTCAAAAGCCGCGACGGCAGCGGCATAAAGGCTGAAGTTCTCGTCCCAGGCTTCGTAAAGGAGCACAAAGGCGTTAACATTCCGGACATCGATTTGAAATTCGAGGGCCTGACCGAAAAAGACAAAAATGACCTCCTGTTCGGCATAGAAAACAAGGTTGATTTTATTGCCCAGTCGTTTGTGCGAGACAAAAAAGACATTCTCAGTGTCAGGGAATTTATTAAACGCAGCAAATTCGATTGTCCCCTGATTGCCAAAATTGAAAATCGCCGGGGCATTGAAAATCTCGACGGCATACTGGACGTTTGTGACGGAATTATGATTGCACGGGGTGATATGGGGGTCTCTTTGCCGATATACGAAGTACCCATAATGCAAAAGATGATGATTAAAAAGTGCGCCTCTCATCGGGCCTTCGTTATTACCGCCACCCAAATGTTGGAGAGTATGACCGAACATATTCGCCCCACGCGCGCGGAGGTAAGTGACGTTGCCAATGCGATAATAGACGGTTCCGACTATGTGATGCTTTCTGCCGAAACCGCCGCCGGCCGGCATCCTGTCGAAGCCGTGCGGATGATGAGTGATATAATCAGGTTTACGGAAAAGTCTCTCAAGACTAAGCAAATTCACCAATAACCGTTCACCAATAACCAATTCGCTGAGAAATTGTAGGTTGGGGCCGTCACCCACCAATCCAAATTTATTTAGCCCAGGCACCTGTGGCCGGGGGTTTCTTTCTTTTTGATTTCACGTGGGTTTGTTTACCTTTCGCGGCAAGGGTCATTGCGAGTCCGCCGAAGGCGGACGTGGCAATCTTCAAAATTTGTCATTCGCGATGATGTCATTGCGAGTCCCGATTCTGTTTATCGGAACGTGGCAATCTTCAATCCCAAATAATCAATCATCAACAATCAATTATCAATGGACTTGCTGCCTGCGGATTCGGATTCCATTTTTATTTTCTATGGCGAGATACGATTCACGATTCACGCAATACGAAACTACATCGCGGCTTATCCTGAGCTTGTCGAAGGACCCACAATCCGAAAGCCCGCCGACCTGTCCTGAGTTTATCGAAGGATTCATTCGGCAGGTTTCTTTTCCCGGCGCGCCGGGGTTGAAGGGTTGGCCGAAAGAGTGAAGGTATTACAAAAAAGATTTGCGTAGTGAAAATCTAAAGTTTTATTTAACCACAGATTTAGCGGATTATACAATCTTAAATTTTCAATTTGCAATATTTATGCCGATAGGCTATTTTTTAGTCAAGTAGTGCTATATTTATTATGTCATGTTTGAAGAATTGCCATAGTTAGAAATAAAATTAAATATGGAACAATTAGCATTAGAATTCCCTAAACCACCAACAATATCAAAACCTTTGACTCCTAAAGGCTATAAAGGGCTTGCGGGATTTCACAAATATTGGGGGAAGAAACCTATAGAGGCATGGAGCTTCCTTATAGAAAATCTAACCAATGAAGGCGAAAAAATATTAGACCCCTTCCTTGGCTCCGGCCTTATTGCTAAGGAATGCGTTGACTGCAATCGACGTTTTATTGGTTTTGATATAAATCCTTTTAGTATAGAGTTAACTAAACTCTATCTTGATCTTCCCGCCTTTGCTGATTTAAAAAAAGTAATTAAAACCATCAAGACTAGCGTAAAACCGAAAATTGATTCTCTATACAAAATATCAACAGGAGAGGTTGTAACTCATTTCCTTTGGGAAAAAAGTGAAATATCCGGTGTTTGGAAAAAAGAGGGCGGAAAACTTACTGAGATTAATCTAACAAATAAAGAAAAATGTAAATTGGCAGATTATGCTAATAAGTATAGCAAGTTTCATGTAGAACTTAATTTATTTAACAATTCAAGAATTAACGCTAAAGCAGATATTACTGTTAGTGATCTTTTTTCTGCAAGAGCTTTATCTTCAATTGGTTATTTAATGGATTCGTTTCAGCATTATCCACATAATATTCGTAGAGCGTTATGCCTCATTTTGACTGCTTCTCTAGGCCAAATGTCAAATATGGTATTTGCTCTTACAAGAAGGGGGAAAACGAAACAGAAGGAAAAAGAAAAAATATCAGTTGGAAGTTGGGTTATCGGTTATTGGAGGCCAGAGCAACACTTCGAAGTAAATGCATGGAATTGTTTTGAAAACAAAGCTAACAAATTACTAAATGCTATTAAACATACTAATGGGACTAAAGTTGAAAATATTGCCAATTCTTTTGAAGAGTTTAAAGAGAGCCCACATTTTCCTTACTTGAAGATTGGCGATTCAGAAAAATTATTGGGAGATATTCCAAATAATTCAATTAAACTAATATTAACTGATCCTCCTCACGGTGATAGAATTCCTTACCTTGAACTAAGCGAGATGTGGAATGCTTTTCTTGGTTTTAAGGCAGATTTCAGCAGTGAACTCGTCGTTTCAAATGCGAAAGGTAGAGATAAAGGGATAGATCAATATAATAAGAAACTTTCGTCTATATTTTCAGAGTGCGCACGTGTGTTAGAAAGAAATGGATTACTCGCTGTGATATTTAACGCTCGTTCTTCTGACCACTGGGATAGCTTATACGCTTTAGAAGAATCGGCTGGTTTGGAATATATAGGGTGTTATCCTATGGCGTATTCAGCTGGTTCGGTTGTTCAAGATAACCGTAAAGGCAGCCTTAAGTCTGATTACGTCTTACTTTATGGAAAATGCATTACCAGTCTCTTTAGAATGAAATTATCAAATCTGTTTAGTGTGGTGGATGGCTGGAATATTGATTACCCTAAAAATGGAAGTAAAAAATGATGGAGTTTAATGACGCACTAAGCAATTTTAAAAATGATCATATTAGACAGCTTTCCTTATCAGATGATGGTATGAGGTTTCTTAAACTTCGCTCATTGTCCAGGAAAGCTCAAATGGAGCACTTAATTGAAAAAGCAGATCTTGATTTTGGCAACACTAAATCAAAGGGTTGGCTTAAAAGACTATACGAATCAAATTTAACCAAACAGGTGATAGACGAGGTAATTCAAGAACTGTATGAAATAGAAAGAGAAGAAAGAAGAAATAATGAAAACGATCTCGTAAATGAATTATATAAGGTTCAGTCATTTGAATGGGGCGGGCTACACCAAAATAGCTTGGAAAAAACCATTGTTGATAACTACGTTAAAAAAATTAAATCCTATGATATTCTAAGTTCAGCTATTGAAAACGAATTGCATAATAGCATGAAAGCTTATGTATTAGCATCATGGTACAATCACTGGACTTCAATTATTATCGAGGACATATTCAAAGACCACGAGAATGTTATACCTGCTGTTGGTTTAATAAAAAAAGTAGATTTTTTTATAAAAAGCAAACCATTCGACTTGAAGGTCACATATTTACCTGAAGGATATATAAAAGATAAACGAAAAAAATCGGGGTTGCGACCAGAGTTAACGCTTATGAAAAGATTAGCACGTAATTTAAATATTGCATTTGACAAAGAAGCTCCCGACTCTTTTTTAATACCAGATTTATGGAGAAAGTTAGAAGATCACCCTGATTCTAGAACTGGTGTGCTTTTATCTGAATTACAGGAATACCGAGAATATATTCTTGATGATTGTATTGAAAACCCAGATCATTTAGTCCTATGGTTATATGAAAATCAAGGTGTTAGACGTTTTGATGCCTCTAATAGATTGTTCCTAGTTTTAGTTGATAAGGGTAACTTTTTTGAATCATGGAAACTGAAAAGGGCTAAGCCGTTAATAGAAGGTATTGTTAATGATTATCTTGATAAAGTAGGTGATAATCCTGGATTTGAGTTGAAATTTGATTGGGAAGGTGACACCTATATTACTGAGTCAGATGCAATATTCGTCCTGAAAGAATAAAAACACAACGAATTTTTTGAGCTAAAAAAACTAATCCCTCGATGTTTCCTCTCCATAGTTGCTAATAAAATTTTACCCAATTTTTCTACATTCACACAATCCTCTTTAAAACTCTTTTTGCTGTTGCATCCTTCAGTTCGGCCCCTGTTCCTATTTACTTCGCCCCGATAAATCGTGACTACGTAATACTAAGGTTCCTCATCGCGGCCTCCGGCAGCAGCGCGTTAATGCTCAACAAGATCATCCCAAGGAACTATTGGAATCGTATGTGGTAATTTAAGTGTCGGTGCAATCTTTTCAACAAAGTTCTTAAAATACTGTGTTTTCCCAACATTTTTTGGTAAAACTATCATGGCTATCTCATTGATATCAAAATTATATCGTCTTGTAGAGCGCCATTCTCTCTCGCAATAAATTGTACTAAATTCGCTTTGATCAAACGTTTTAACAAAAGCTACAAATTTCTCTAGTAGTCTGTCACAGATAAAATACAGATATAAAGGTCTTTTTGCCGATATAT
>CAYUIE010000001.1:0-369036 GCA_964444665.1 uncultured Pirellulales bacterium | reverse complement strand
TTTACCCGGCTATGAAGACGCAACATTCCGTAAAAGGAAAGCCGTATGAAGCAGGATAGGGGCTCCGGTGAGAATTGTCTAAAGCCATTTTATTGGGAATGAAGCTAAACAATGGAAAAGCTGTTGACAATAGATGAACTTTGCACCATGCTCCAGATATCAAAGCCAACCGTCTATCGCTGGGTGCATTATGAGTACATCCCCCATGTGAAGCTCGGCGGAGCCGTGAGATTTGATGAAAGGGCAGTTATAAAATGGCTCGAATCAAGAAAGAACGGAGGAAGAAAAAGCATAGGAATCGATATTGAATGAGTGTCCCCTTACGGGATTAATACGGGAGCATTTGAGGGGAAAAATCTGATAAATTCTGATAAAACCTGATAAATTCTGAGAATCTTTAAGTGCTTGCAAAAAAAGAGCTTAATCTGTATTTATCTTAGAATAAAGAACTTACAAAAACGGCCTGACGGGGGTTCGAATCCCCCCGCCTCCAATTCCCTATTTACTGTTATTTTTATTTGACAACAGGTTACATCATCACAAACACATTATATAAAGCACTATACCAGCAAACACCTGCAAACTGTTACAATTGAAAGTCATAGCGTCTGTCAGCTTCAGGACTGGCCATCGTAATAGGCATATCAACTTTGATTTCGCTGGAACCGCGAATAACACGCCCAAGCTTATCACCCACAAACTTAACCGGCCCAATCACCAATTCGGGCACCGTATAGGTAAACAAGCAACTGTCATAAAATGCAGGGTCTTTTTGTGGCAGTAATATCGGCTTATAAACTTTGCCCTCCTGGTCAACATAGCTTATATAAGTCCTTGTAAACACACCATAATCTCTTTTGCTGCTAAACACTATCCATCGGCTGTTACTCGACCAGCTTTGCCATGCTTCACTTTCAGGGCTGCTAATATCAAGTTGCCTGTATTTAAACTTCCCTGTTTTCTCGGCAGCCTGTAAATCCATCAGGTACAAATCACTATCACTACGCCAGCAGGGAAGATAACCATAATCTATCATACAAAAAGACAACCACCGTCCATCCGGGCTTATACGTGGCATAGCAATGCTCCGCCCCGCATCTTTAGCCGGAAGAACCTCTTCCACCTGCCCCCACTGTTCACTATCAACATCATAGCTTATTCGTACCAGATCATACATCACATCCTTGTACTGCTCCGGTAGCAGCTTCTTAATACCAGACCACGGCTTTAACGCACTGCAGAAATACAAATACTTTCCGTCCGCTGACCACACAGGCCAGTTCTCTAACTGCTCCTTTCGGGAAATCTCCGGCGACGTTTTCAACTGCCTCGTTTCCGAAAGAAAGTACACCAGCGATGAATTAAGGTTCACCGTGTCTCGAACCTCCCTTCCGGCACTATGCCAGAACATCGGCAGTTGATTTGTCGAATACACCGCCAGTTTGCCGCCTGGATGCCACGATGTATAACCAAACTTTGCTCCGATTTTTTCAACCTTACCATCTTCAATAAGCAGTGTACTGAAGCCATATTTGTAGCTGCGAATACCCATCAACATCTTGTCAGGCCGATTATTGCAAAATGAATGACAATTAAGACAGCCGCCCTTATAGTTACTGTTATCCAATATCAGCCTCTCCTCAAAATTCCGCAAGTTACGCTGGTAAACCCCCACCAGACTCCTAAGATGGACAGTGGTAGGGTATATCTTCCTGTACACAATAAAAGAGTCAATATCATAATTGGCAATTTTGTTGGTAACAGAAGCATATCGTCTCCATCTGCCGCTTTGCCCCTTCACATAAACATCAAAGTAAAGCTGCCGGCCTCTGTTATTACCAAGCAAACTGTGCCAGGCTTTTTGAGCAATTTCGATTTTACCCGACCTGCTGAAAACCTCGATGACACTACCGTTCTTTGAATATATTTTCGCACAATAATGCAAACCATCTTCCTTAATGGCAAAATTCAACGGCGCAATATTCGGGGGCAAAACAACCTCGCTGTAATCCGGCCGAATCCTCGGCAAACGGTCAACCATATCAAAGCTATCAATGCGCTCTCTGCACCCATAGAACATAAAACATACCGCCACAGCCGGCAACGTTGCCGTCAATATCATGGTTAAATATCGATTGTATTTACTCATTTCTCCTCTGTTTCGGGCCACCTACAAAAAAAATAAAAAAGAAAACTATCACCGTAATCCTCCAACAACTCATTATAAACCTCATGTTTGCCACCGGCATACCTGGTATAAATGTCAATAAAATCATTATATCTCTTCACTGATTCGACACTTATCTTCCAACCATGCAGGTCAACCTCCTGTTTGCTGTCGCCTTTATATACCAGTAGCGCTTCTTCGTACAACCTGGGAATCTGCTTATAATTAAAATCGTTCAAACGTCCAATGTTTAATGCTATTTTATCCACCCGCCCATTAAGCAAATACCAGCCCATCAAATACTCAAAGGCCATCCGGTTATGCTTATTTGTCTCCAGCAAATCCATCAGCATTTTGTCATTGTCATAAGATCTAAATCCATGGTCTTTCTTCGGCATAACCTGCCGCAGATTTTGAACCTGCTCATCACCCAATAGATCCGGATTGGATTCGAGTTCTGCTAAATACTTCTTTGCCCAGTCAGAGTAAAAAAGGGTTCGGCTAAGGGCATTAAGATATACCCTGGCTGAATCTAAATCACCTTTAACCATTTTTATCAAAGCCAGACGCTGCAAAATCATTGGCCGCTGCCCATTCAACTCCTGGCATACAGTCAGATTTATTTCTGCCAGATTCAAAATCCCAAGGTCAATACGAGCATCGAATTTCTTCCATTTGAAAAACGGATCTATATCTTTATCCGCAAGGAACATTGCATCCGGATGCTGCGGATACGCGAACATCTCCGTGGGCAATCTGCCTGTATGATACAACGCACGATTGACCGCATACATAATATAAGAATTATTCGAACACTCCCTTGATGCCCTAAGCAATTTATCCCACTTGCTATGATAGGCATAGTAATCAACGGCCATAAGCCCTCTTAGCTGACTGTCATACGAGTAAAAAACTGCTCCGCCTGTAAGCGAAAACAAAAATATGGTCATAAGAAACCATTTGCCTACAGATGTGCCTGAACTGCCCGCAAAAAAAGTTTTTTTTCTATCGAACACTCGCAAAACCCCCAGCAAAAATACTACTGCCGGCACAAAAAAGCAAAGGATACAAAGGACCTCAGCCATCCCCTTCCAGATCGGTATAGGTTTAGCTGCAACCTTCCATGAAAAGGCCAGTAAATCGCTAAAAGCCTCTATTATGCTGACCCTGAAAAACAAAACTCCTTCTACATACGCAATCACAACTGCTAAAAACAAATACAATACCCCCAGCCACCGCCGACGGCTGAAAAGAACCTCATATATCACACAAAGAGCTGCAAAAACAAAATACGCCGCGGCAGCAGCCGTATAAAGCACCACTGACATGAACAGGAAAATAATTATGCTCTTCATTTTGCCCGCAGATTTATCCGCCGTAGCGGACCTGAAATTCAGATAAAAATATGCGAAAATCAATGCCAGCAGCAGGGCCAAAATCACAACAATGTAATGCGTATATCGGCTGTAAAGAATCAGCATCAGTATCGGTGAAGCATAACTTAATTCTCTGAAACGGCGGGCTTCTGTTTTGTCAATTATTGCTTTCGTCGTTATGTACAGCCCCCATGCCAGAGCTGTTATAACTAAAGCACCCGTCCAGGAATAATACAAAAACTCGCTGAGAAATCTCGATATGTATACTACAAGCCCCCCGGGGCGAAACACAGTCTCTCTGAAAAATGCCCAGCCGCGAAAAAAAACAGGATAATCTACGATTACCTCATTGCCGTAATATATAAAGCGGCTATCAACAACAAGCCACAGATAAAGGTAAAATGAAACAAACAAAACAACATCGCGGCCTATCCGACCTATTTCACAAAATGGCAATTTTCGAAACGAACCTATCATTAATTCCAGTTTACCACAAAAAAAAGACTTACTCAACTTCTATGTAATCTAATTTACTCAAATAACACACTTAACTGCCTTCGAGCCAATAGTATCATAAAGCTGATACGATGCTGCACCGATGGCTATTAAAGAAACGCCTGCCTTGGCTGTGCATCGGATAAAGTCTCTGCAAGGAATGTCGTTTTACCCCGGTCTTTCAGTTCTAAAGGTACGCCAAATGAAGAGATACCTCTATTTACTTGCTGTTACTGTTTGAATTTTTTAAAGTGATATTCTTCTATCTTATAACAAGAAAGTCACCTGGAAAAACACAGCTTTTGTGTTATTATTTGCTTACGTAAACCCTTTTTGAGTCAATCCCCTTTATTATCAACTAATTTCACTCCTTATGACAATAAATGTTTATATGGATTCTACATAAATACGAGCGTGAAAAACTTAACATAATTCATAGTTCTTTTTATTAAAAAAATTAGTTAATTCATCTATAAAATTAGGGGACCGGTTCTACTTACTGCTTGATTATCCAGAAGAAAGAGGCGATTAACATCGCCACGGCAGCCCAACCGGCAATGAATCCAACAATACCAACAAAACTCGGCTTGGGGATTTCAAAATCAGGGTGCTTAAACCACAGGCGGCGCGGGGCCGGTTCGACTCCATCAGGGAGGGTAAAAGGCCTTGATTCCGGCTCGTCAGGCGCAATAGGAGTCCGCAGGCATTCGTAGAAACGGTCCAGTTTTTTCTTCTCAACCGGCAGCATCCCGTCCCTGAAGAAACCGCCGTTGCTTCTTTTATTCTCGAATAGCGTATCGCCGTCACTTCCTCCCTGCCAGAAGCTTTTACGCGGTGCCATTCCCGAATCGCCGTCGGCATGGATGGAAATGGTCTCGTCCAAAATATTCGGCCTACGGATGATGAAATCCATGTTCTTGCCCGGCTTGACCGCCGTGGCCAATCGCAGCGTGTCTTTGCCGATGCGTTTTACAATCTGTACAGGCCCCCACCCCCCTGCCGTGCTTTCGATGGTATCCCCGTGTGTCACCCAGGGAATCGTGAAATCCGTTCCATTCGCCGCCGTAATCGTGTCGCCGTCGGCGATGATGCCCTTTCCCGAGCCGCCGGGCCCCCGTGAGCATATCCCGTCCCAGTCTTTTGCGACCACCGCATCGAATTTGATATTAACTCGGCCGGTCGGATAGAAAGTCCATTCCGTCGTTGTCTCTACCATATCCAGCTCAACGTACTTATCGTTCGCAGGACCATCGCCGTTATTCAATCGAGGTTGGCACTTCTGCCGAACGCGCAGCCGAACAGGCGTGTTCTCTATAATCTCGAGCGATGCCAGCCCGGGCTCGTTGTTCCTGCCGGTTGTCGTGGTGAACTCCTGATCACCGAGGAGATAAACATTATAATCAAAGATGCCGCCGTTGTATAAAAGGCTAAATACCACCTTCCATTCGTCGGTTTCTACAACCAGTTCCTTCTCTTTGGCAGCCAATTTATCCGTAACAGTGAGTCCGACTTTTGTTGGCTTCAATCCTTCGGTAATTTTAAGCTCTCCCTGAACCGGCACAATAGCTCCTAAAATCAGCCCGGCACCGGCCAATAAAAAAATGCTCCGCAAATAAGCTTTATTATCCAGTATCTCGGCCCCCTTTTCCTCTTTTCATCGAATCTCGGAATCCAGCGGCATAGCGACTCAGGTTTGTCTAAACCTTGTAGTGTATGTGCCCTCGCTCGCTGACGGCAAATCTATATCATTAAAGCGTATTTTTCAATAAGAATCAATAGCTGGTCCTTTTTTCCGCCTTGTCATCCTGAATACAGCGTAGGATATTGTAGTGTGGGGCTTGCTTGCCACGGCGAAGCCAGGTCCGCAGGTAGCTAAATTTCGATTCACCATTCACCAGTTACCAATAACAATTTTCTCTTGCTTTTGGCAATAACGATTAGCATAATATTCCGCGAATGGATTTGCATTTCAAAGGATAGCAGTATCTTCACGCAACGAGGCGTGAGAAAGGGGTATCTGTTATGAACTTTATGCCTATCGGCAAACTCGGCCCACACACCATCGGCGGCAGGGTCCACTTCGGCCTGTTGCTGCCCGGCCTGAGCGCAAAAAGCGGTTACCAGGTCCAGCTTCGCATCATTCACGAACGCGACCAGTTCATCCAGACCGAACCTGCCTACCGAAAGCCGCTTGCCCACAGTCTCGACCCGGTTTACGGCGACTATTGGCAGACAACCCTTAACCTTTTCGGCTCCGGCAGCGGCGCACACTGGGGCAAAACAGGCAGGTACATCTACCGCTACTCTGTAATCACGCCGTCCGGCAAAGAGATTGACTGGATTATCGACCCCTTCGCGCGCGAGTTCGGTGTCGGACGACACGCAGCCTTCACTCACGGCTATAGAAACCACAAGTGGAGCAGTACCGAATCACGATGGACGACACCTCGGCATCACGACCTCGTGCTCTACGAAATGAATATTATGGAATTCGCCGGCTCACTTGAACGGGCCGCCGACCGGCTCGACTACCTGCGGGACCTCGGCATAAACTGCATCACACTTATGCCGGTAACCAACATCACCGAGGTCATCGACTGGGGCTACACTCCAATCGGCTATTTCGGCGTGGATGAGCGGTTCGGCAAACGCTGCGACTTTCAGCGATTCGTCGAGGCCGCGCATAAGCGAGGCATTGCCGTGCTGGTCGACGCCATTTACGGCCACACCAGCAGTCTGTTTGCATACGAATATCTATATAGTCGGCTCGACCATGTCCCCAATCCGGTTATGGGCTCCTTCTCTAAGGATATGTTCGCTCCGAGTGTTGACTGGTCAAAGCCCTTCGCCCAGGACTTCTTCTACACCGTCAACCGCCACTGGCTCGAAACTTATCACGTGGACGGCTTCCGTTACGATTGCGTACCCAACTACTGGGAGCTTGGCCCGCACTTCCGGGGCTATGCCGACATCGTTTACAACACCTTCCAGTGGGTAAAATCACAAACAATCGCCCGCAATCGGAAATATAAGCGCTTCAAAGACGCCGTTAATCCTATTCGTCTCATCCAGTGTGCCGAGCAGTTGGAGGCGGTCAGGGACGTACTCGAGCAGACATACAGCACCTGCACGTGGCAGAACCAGACCATATCCGCCGCCGAGAAGGTGGCCGCCGTTCAGGACGGCCCGCTGACCCAGCTCGGCTTCGCCTACGGCGCGGAAAACTGGCCGACCGAAATTACCATTAACGGCGACCGCCTCTTCAAAGCGCCCCTGCAATTTATCGAGAACCACGACCACGACAGATTCATCTGCAATTTCGGCAAAACCAATCCCGACCACTGCGGCAACCCTCTCTTCGAGCAGGGTGACCGTAGTAAATGGTACAAGCTCCAGCCCTACCTCATCGGGATGCTTATGGCCAAGGGAATCCCCCTGCTCTGGCAGGGTCAGGAGCTGTGCCAGAACAGCAAGGTCGCGCCCGGCGGCGTAAGCCGGACCGGCTTCCTCCGCATCGTCAACTGGGAGTACTTTTACGACGACGCCGGCCGAAGGATAATCACTCTCGTCCGAGACCTGCTCAAGATTCGCTCCGCTTTGACCCATGCGCGGGACGGCGAATATCACTTCTTCAACGATTACGACCGTTATCTTAGCCGGGGCGTTTTGCTCTTCGCCCGTTACTACCCGGACACGCCCACATATACGCTTGTCGCTTTGAACTTTACTGATGAGGCAAAAGAGGTTCCATTCTGGTTCCCGGTCGAAGGTAATTATCGCGAGGAGCTGCACCACCGCTCGCAAATACGCGGAAGCACCGAACCATCTGCGAACCTTACTGACGTGCCTGCGTCTGAAGAGTATTGGCTCCAGGTCCCATCAAACTACGGCCGGCTCTGGACCCACACCTGAAAATCTGCTATTGCCAACCTGCCCTGACTTGTCTTGAGTTTGTTGAAGGATTTACAACACCGCCGCAACCCGAACTTGTTATTTTAAAATCCTCCTTCCTTATGCAGATACTATAATTATAAAGCGAACGGGCATTACTTCAAGCTATGTCTCTCGCTTTGTATTTTTGTAAATGTGTCCGGGCGGGCGGGAATTATCTTGAAATGTGTTCCTTCAGGACTCCGTAAAGCCATTCTCTTTCCGGCTCCGAAAGAACATCCCCAATCTCGACTCTCTCGGCGCCGACGTCAAAGGTGAGCCTTTGTGTACGGTAAATTTCCAGCACTTTGCAAGGTTCGCCGAATACTGGCTCGAGGCCGGGACCGGCCTGCCCGCTGACCTCTATGAGGATGATTTTGTCGACCTCTTTGATTTGGAGCTGTTTGTCTATGAATGGCTCTATTATTGTCCCTACAACTGGCCATTAAAGCAGTGAGCCGCTGGCGATAAAAATAAAAAAGGTTCAAAGGCACAAAGCGGCTGTGCCAAGAATCCAGAATAAGTGGGTCAACGGCTCCATATCCCACGACGAAAGACTCGAGCGCGCGACTTTCGCGGGAGTAATACGGGAGCATTTCAGATGATGTGCCACATTATTGGCACACTTTCAGTTAATACTAATGGTCAAATGCTGAAAGACAGTGATTAATCCTCCATTCAAATATGCTCTTAAATACCCTCTCTGTTTCTTTTTACCGGATTTAGGGTAAGGTAAGCGTGTAGTTTCATCAGAAAAACCAGGTATTCCTTTTCTTCCATTTGTTGGCCGGTCTCAGGAAGATTGAAAACCTCGTGAATTTGTCCATCGGTCTGCTCGGTCATACTTTCAGAAAACTGTACTAAAACCAGCTCACCATCGTATTCTACGATTAACTCGTTGTATGGCTCAATGCCGATATAAAGTCTGTGGGCACTTCTTATATGGTGAACCATGAAAACATCAAGAGGGTCCCACGAGGAGTTCTTCTCTTTCGACTGACCGGATTGCTCTTTGTCCCGACAGCCCGGCGTCAACAGAACAACTAAAATTAGAAGCAGTAAGAGTAATCTTTGTATAGCATATAACAAAGCCAGATACCAATCAAAACAAGACATATTAAGGTTAATATATGCAGCCACTTGATATATTTGTTATACTTTTCCTTTAGTATTTCTATCGGAATGAATCCAATAAGATAACTAAGCAGAGTAAAAGAAATAAAAACACCGAGCCAGATTACTGCAACAGCCGTCCATAATTTTTTGGGCGGCATCATGGAACCGATCATCATGAACCCCAGGTCTGCGGGGCTTGGAATGATGCCTATTAATAAACCGCTTTTTAACGGATGTCTTTCAAAGAATGATTTTTTGGCTAAGGCGGCTTCGGATTCTTTCTCATAGCTGTATTGTTTCAATTGAATCAGTATATAGATACTGACAGTAAAGAATATTAAAACCACAAGTAGTCTGGTAATAATATCCAAGGCTGTGGCGTATTGTTCCAGATTGCCAGGAATAAAAACACCAAGACAGAGGCAGACTATCATAATAAAGCCGTTCGAGATGGCGAGGCCGATGCCAATTTTCAACACGCTTTTTTTTGCTGTTCCAATTGCTCTCAGCGCAATTAGAATAGGGGTGGATTCGCCCGGCAGAAAGATGTGCCACATAGAATAAAGGAAAATGGCTATGATATTCATTTGTTTTTACAATCCCTTTTATAAATATTACCGCAGTCAATGTTTTTGGGACAGAGGTTGTTTTGTGTCAGCAAGTTCTTTTTGAAACTTTTTTAAATCGTCGATATTATGTATTTGGCGCCAATCTTCCTGAGCGAAATCTACCGGGCAGGTCAAGAAGCCTATCCTGGTGCCGTACGTAATATGATCAAGTGGCTTAGCATGAATATCGCCTTTTTGAGTAATAATAAAGCTTAGCAGACCGGTCTTTTTGTTGGAAGCTGGAAAGGCACCAACGACAAATCCTGTGTTAGGATCAATTTCATTTTTCTTAAACGCTGCTATGTGGCCATATTTATCTTTTGAGCCGCTATAACTATAATGTATATCAACATAAATATAGCCATCTATGGCGTAGGGTCTTCTCATCGCAAATGCAAGTTTTCGGGGTAACAAATTCACTTTTACGGGGTCAGCGTTCGAATCAATACTCTGCCATAAATGAACAAGGAACTGTGCATAGTTTTTTTGGCCGTCCCCGTCCCAGTCTTTTAATATATACTTGTGTTGAGCTTCACATATCTGCTTCAACCTTTCAAATGCTAAAATTTCGTTGGATTGGACCTGTGCTGTTGAAAGTTTCGGTGGAAAGTTATTTCTTTGCAACCACTGATAGCCCTCCCAGAGGAAAACTGCGGTGACTATTACAGTGAAGATACTTCCAACAAGGCAAATTTTCTTTTCAGGCGATTGTTCTTTTTCTGCTGATTTCCAGATGGGCCGTTTTTTTAATTTTGATGCTATTATTATACCAACGGGGCTTATAAAACCAAGCAGGGCAACAGCAGTTTTTCTGCCTGCATGGATAGCTTTTGACTCCAGCCAGAACATTATAAAAATTGTTCCAAGAAGAAAAATCATTGCACCAATAGTGAAATTTATTTCTACAGCTATCGGAAGCATTGTCTCGAGATGTATAGGAAAACTTCGGCTCTGGTTAAAAGCTAAAACAGCGATTGTAAATCCTGCAGCTTGCAAGCTAAGTCCGATTAAGGTTAGCAAAATTGTACTGTATTTTAATTTCATTTCTGTGATTTTGCAGATTCATCGGGTGTTTTGATATTCTTTTCTATTTTCTCCAACCAATGAATGAAAACGGGCTCATCTATCTTCCTTGTTCCCAGGTCAGGATAGGCCTTTGGGTTTGTCAGAACGAAGGGCCTTACATCATTCAAACGAAAATATGTCCTTCCTGAAAAATACGAAAAAGTTTTGCTTTTTTCTCTGTAGAATGAATTTACACTGTAACCCGATGAGTGAAAGCCGTAGCGCAAAAAAAACACAGTGAATAGGCTGGAAAATAATAGAATTGTGGTAAGTATGTTTATCATACGCCATGTCCAGCGATGTTTAAATCTTAGAGTTGATGTTACAAGTATTATAGTGCCGACAGAAGCTGTAAGAATATATAATAAACATTTGGTAGGCAGCCAGGTATTAAACCCGCCGAAATTTACTCTGTAATATACCGGCGGCGACATATAGTCTGAAGGCGGCGCAGCTGTTTTGTTTATAATCCACATTGTAAGCAGACCAAACGCAGCAAAGAGTAAAATAATTATAATTGCTGAGGCTGCAATTTTGATGTTGAGCCATTGCCATGGCCTGGAAAAATAGAAAACCACAACGATAAATATTAAAAGAGCCACTAATATAGTCCAGACTATATTGGTGATGAGATTCAACAACCATTGTTTATAGGCATCGTATTTGAGCGTATTAATAGGTAAGTAATAATGAAAAGCGGGTTTTAACTCCACCGCTTTTAGCGACATCCGGTAAGCCGGCCAATATATTTTCTGGTCGAGATAAACATTGCCTAAGTGATAATAGGCATTAGCTAATAATAACTTATCGCAGTTGTTGGAAATGATTTCTAATAGTTGAGTACTCAATTTTTCAGGGTCAGTATCTTCTTTTGTCCCTCTTTTGATTTCTGTGAAAAATTTTATTTCCTCGGCATATTTTCGATTATAGTCCTTTATTCTTTTGATACCGGCCCTGGCATCAATCATATATTTTTGGTCTTCCGGCAGTTTTAACTCAAGTAACTGCCGGTAGAACCGTTTTGCCTGCAATAAATTACCAACGTAGTTTTCATAAAAATTCGCTTTGATTAATAACAGGGCAGGTTTTAAGTCGGTTCTTTCATTTAATTCTCTATGCAGCATATTGAGACCCTGTGTGAACTGCTTATTTTCAAAAGAACGATTGATCTGAGTTACAACATCCTGTTCAGCAAGACATATATCAGCAAGAACAACAATTATAGTTGCAGTAATAGATAATATTTTGAGTTTTTTTGTCATTACTAATTCTGTGATAGAGTTAACCGGCCAATAAGACCGATATTGTATTTTTAAATACGAATTTGAGCAATCTGTAAATTTATTGACCTTGTATATTTAAAGGAACAAACCTGATTCGTTCCATTAGTTATGAAAAGGTCAATAAATTATGAGATTGTGTTTATTTGTATATTCTGCCACAAACGGGCACTCCAGGTCAGGTTCATAAAGGCTGCCGGTGATATATTCAGCTACACTGTGACAGCCTCCCTTGCAGATATTGAGATATTTGCATGATTTACAAGGCTCGACAGCGGTTTTTGTCCAGTTTCTTATTTTTTCAAAGCAGTTACCGCTTTGCAGAGCTGATTGTAAATCAAATATGGAAATATCAGGCGTATTATTCAAAAAAGAACAGGCTGTTACCTGCCCATCACTTCTCATTCCCATAAGCACATTGCCGGCTTCACAGCCATAGCTTGTTACCGTCTCAAAAGATTCAAGGGAGGGGCAGTGATAGCAAATCATTGGCATAAATGAGCAATCAGTTTTGATATTTAGCTTATATTTTGCGGTAAGTCTTCTTAACAACGGTAAAAAGTCTATTGTTTGCTGGTAAGTTATTTTTTCCCTTTCATAAAAGCGTTTGGCTCTGCCGGCGGGCTTAAAACGCAGAAAGCTTATGTGGTTGGCTTTTTTAGCTTTTGCATATTTGAAAAGCTCTTCAATACCCTCGAAAGTACTTCTGCTAACCAAACAGTTTATGCCTGTAGGTACACCGGCTTCGACTAATAAATCAACTGCTTTATCAGCAATTTTAAACATACGCTGGGGTCTCAATGCGCCGTATTTTTCACCGACTCCATCAATAGATACGTTTACCTGACCGAAAATTCTCATTTTCCGAGCAACCTCGGTGTTCATATTAAAACCAGATACGGTAAAATTTGGAATGATACTTCTCGAACGAGCATATTGAGCGAGTTCGAATAGTTCCGGCCTTTCCATGGCATCACCGCCGGCAAAGGCTATATGAAAAACCTTCATCTCAGAAAGTATATCTAAAGCACGCCTCAAAGACTCGACATCCAACTCGCCCGGGGTTTGTTTTCCAGCATCGATGTAGCAGTGTTGGCAACGAACGGAACATTTCTCGGTAATTGAAAAATGCACCTCTGTCGGAGCACTAAGTAGACCTATTGATTCATCACTGGTATTCCAAAGTTCGGATTCGCCTAAGCCGAGTTCTCTCATATAATCGCGATTGACAAAGGCGAGGAATGGTGGGTCGTTGTTAGCAATTATTCCCCCGAAATTTTCAAAGCGATAATTGAGCTCTTCTCCCTCTTTACCTATTTTCATAGTGAGTGTACTTTTTTATATGAGTTGACTCCACAAAGCGAGATAATAAAATCGAAGAAACCAAGGCAGTCAACGAGCCTAAAGCTGTTATGGTAACCATAAACGGGACCGGCAGTGCAATGACAAACGAAGCGAGTGAACCGGAATTAGCGTTATAGCCGCATTGTATTTTCAGAACTTTTCCTGTTTTCTTTACAGTTGAAGCACTGATTTTTTTACTTTTCAAGTCCATCATATTCTCACTTAGAAAAACACAGTATAATTTACGAGCGTTAAAAACTTAATATAACCAATTATAGCTATTTTAACATTATAGTACAAGGGAAAATGACACTAATCGCCTGAAGGGGGTGCATCTGTATTTTGTAGGTAAAAAATAGCACTCGTAATGTGCGAAAGATTATTGGCACTACCTGCGTTGGGGGAGTATATTACCTAATTAGACAGTTCTTTCGCAGGAGTAATACGGGAGCATTTTAAATTCTGATAAAATGTGATAAATTCTGAGAAATTTTAAGTGCTTGGAGGAAAAGACCTTAAGTTGTAAGTGAAGCAATAATAAAAGGTTACAAAAATGGCCCAACGGGGATTCGAACCCCCCGCCTCCATTTCTGTTCATAACACCTTATAAATAAATAAGTTACACAAAACACCTCTTGCAAAAATACTCGCGAAAGCATATTTTGGGTGCCGAGTATTTGCCTTCGGGTGGGAATGCCCGCCAATTAGCATATATGACTCACTCTTCTGATACTACATTTACAAGCATTTAATGGTCTCATCATGCTCTGATAAATAGGTAGCTAAACAGGCAGTTTAGTCTTGGAAAGGTATTGATTTATATCGAGACTTCATTTGTGTCCTACTTTCAGCTCATATTGTCCCATGGACAGGTATCGGATCGACAGCCTGACGGTTAATCCTAAAGATAGCCTAACAGACAATAAATAAACTGAACCGGAACAATATTGAGTGGACAAGAATTCTCTTAGTTACTTCTATCAAAGAAGATGTGTTTTAAACGCTGTTGAGTCTCCGCGAATCTTGAAATTCTTCACAAGTGCAGGTATAATAGCCGGATAATGAGCATCAAGAAAGATTACTTACTTTTTCTGAACGTTTGAGAATACAGATGGCAGATGACCAGTTGCCATACTCCACAAAAGCGGCTTTGACCGAGCGAGTCAAGGAGCTATCGTGTCTTTACGGGATTGCTCAGATAGCCGGGCAACCAGGTATCTCGATGGAAGAAACCATCCAAGGCGTTGTTGAACTTCTTCCTCCCGCCTGGCAATACCCCGAGACCGCTTTCGCGAGAATAATTCTGGATGGGATTTCCTACACGACACCGGGCTTCCGTGAGTGCCGCCAGAAGCAGATGGCCGAGATTATTGTGGGTGGTGTGCCAAGAGGTGTTATTGAGTTGGTTTATGTAGAGGAAAGGCCCGACCATAATGAAGGGCCATTCCTCAAGGAAGAACGCAATCTAATTGATGCTGTAGCCAGACAGGTAGCGATAGTAATCGAACGAAGACAGGCAGAGCAAGACAAACTTAAGCTGCATAATCAGCTTCTACATGCTGAACGGCTGGCGACAATCGGAATGCTTGCCGCAGGGGTAGCCCATGAACTGAATGAACCACTGGGAAATATTCTCGGATTTGCACAACTGGCAAAGAAGTGCCCTGGAGTCCCGGCCTCAGCGGAACAGGACATTGAAAAAATCGAAGCCGCTTCTTTGCACGCAAGGGAGATTATACAGAAGCTTCTGGTTTTTGCCCGACAGGCACCACCGGTGAAGACACAGGTCAGTCTTAATGAAGTTGTGGAGGATGGCCTGTATTTTTTCGAAGCCCGGTGTGCCAAGGAAGGTATAGAACTCGTTCGATTGCTTTCACCGGATCTGCCTGAAATCACGGCCGACCCGGCGCAATTGAACCAGCTTCTGGTCAATTTGGTTGTCAATGCATTGCAGTCAATGCCGGGAGCAGGCAAGATTACGATTCAGACGCGATTTTGCGACCATACAGTTTATCTGATTGTGGAAGATACGGGCGCCGGTATGAGCAAGGAGGTTCTTGATAAAATATTTATTCCGTTCTTCACGACAAAAGATGTTGGTCATGGGACGGGTTTGGGTTTGCCCGTGGTATATGGAATCGTTACCGCCCACGGCGGTTCGATTAACGTTAAGAGCAAACCCGGCCATGGTACTCGGTTCGAAATTCAATTACCGGTAGCAGAGTCGCAGGATAAAGAGGAAAGGGCTTAATATGTCTACTCCCAAGAAAGAACGCATTTTGATAGTAGATGACTCTGAAAACACACTGGAGGTTCTGCGGCGAAATCTGGCAGCGGAAGGATATCAAGTCTTTATGGCAACCGGCGTGGCTGAAGCAATTGAAACTCTTGGGGCAACGCATTTGGACATGGTCATCACTGACCTTAAAATGCCCAAAATTAGCGGTCTCGACCTAGTACGGCACATCAGGGAAAACTTTAAGAACACCGAAGTAATAATGATTACCGGCTACCCGTCAATTGAAGGAGCGGTCGAAGCAGTCAAGACCGGCGCCGAAGAGTTTTTGCCCAAACCGTTTACTAACACTGAACTTTTGTCTGTCGTTCAACGTGTGCTGGACAAAGCAAGGATACGCAGGTCAGGACGTGCTAAACCAGACCAGGTAATTCCTGTGCACAAAGGTCTTATCGGCACATCCGAAGGAATGCACGAGGTTTTCATCGCCATAGGTAAAGCTTCGTCCACATCAGCCACTGTGCTCATTACAGGGGAAAGCGGCACAGGCAAGGAACTTGCGGCCAGAGCCATTCACTACGGCAGCGTCCGGTCCTCGGCACCGTTTGTGCCCGTCAATTGTGGAGGCATCCCGGAGGGGCTGCTTGAAAGCGAATTGTTCGGGCATGTAAAGGGAGCGTTTACAGGAGCAACCGATTCCCGAGCGGGATTCTTTCATGCCGCGGATGGTGGCACGATCTTTCTTGATGAAATCAGTGATATGAGTCTGGCAATGCAGGTCAAACTTCTCCGCGTACTCCAGGATAAAAAAGTTTGTATGGTCGGCTCAAACCGAACGCGAAAGGTCGACGTAAGGATATTGGCTGCAACCAACAAGGATTTGCAAGTCTTAGTGAAGAAAACGCTTTTCCGTGAAGATTTATTTTATCGACTTAACGTCATTACGATTAACATCCCGCCTCTGAGAGAAAGAGGAGATGACATCTTATTACTGGCTCATCATTTTCTAACTAAGTTTGCGGCCGAATTAGGTAAACCGCAACTCCAATTTTCGGATAAAGCCTTGCAAAGTCTTCGGGGTTATAACTGGCCGGGAAATGTAAGAGAATTAGAGAATGTAATTCAGCGCCTTGTAGTAATGACCGATGGTGACCTCATAGATGTTCCTGATTTGCCTTCTTTAATGCGATTTTCGGCACTTCGAAAAAAAGGATTTAATCGAACTCTTGGCCAAGTGGAAAGCGAATACATCGCTAACGTCCTGGCAAGCGTAAACGGCAATAAGACCCAAGCCGCCGAGATTCTTGGTATTGACCGCAAAACATTACGTGAAAAGCTCAAGAAAGTGAAATAATCATCATACTAAGCTCTCATCGCCGGGTAAATATTCCCCGGCGGTACAAATCTCCCCGCTGATACATTACATTCAAGAAAAGATTTACTATACGATTAAGCTAATGTTCATAAACAGAACCATTTCACCAAACTCATTGATTCCATCTGATTAAGGCACAAATTTTCCGATGTGATTGTTGCTAAACCCCCTGTTGCCTTGGCCATATTTCCATTCTGTAGTAATTGGTACGGTAATTGCCTAACTTTAGGTAATAACAAAATACAAAATAAGGAGCAAACTATGTCAGAAAGTAATATAAAATATCGTGGTTTATGCTCTAACTGCAAGAATGCCTCGTCATGCACATTTCCACGAGATCCTGACAAACCTGCCTTTTATTGCGAAGAGTTTGAGATTGAGAAGCCTTCTCCGACAAGAACTACCAGAGAAGAAAAACCACAAGCAGCAAAACCGCACGTCACTGAGGGTAAAGATTCAACCAAATTCATCGGCCTGTGCAGCGATTGTGAAAACCGTCAAACCTGTGTCTTTCCAAAACCCGAAGGGGGCGTTTGGCATTGCGAGGAATACCAATAGAATGAAACAAGACACCGCCATCAAAAATAAGAACCACATCAACACCCAGGAAGAGGTTGATTCGAAAGATATCTTGAGAATCCTGGAAAAGCATAATGGAGACAGGGGCGGACTTATCGCCATTCTCGAAGAAATCCAGGATGAATATGGCTATCTTCCCGAAAAATCACTTAGAATAGTAAGCGATAAAACAGGTCGTCCTCTGGTCGATGTATATAGCGTTGCTACGTTCTATCATTCTTTCAGCTTGAAACCCAGGGGTAAGCATCTTATTTACGCGTGTCTTGGAACGGCCTGCCATGTTCGGGGTGCGCCGTGGGTTGTCGAAGAGCTTGAGCGGCAACTGGGAATCAAAGCCGGTCAGACAACCGCAGATAAGGAATTTACACTGGAGACGGTGAATTGCTTGGGTGCCTGTGCGCTTGGGCCGGTTGTTGTTATCGACGGCCACTATTTCTCAAAGGTCAGAAAATCAAGGGTAAGCCAGCTATTAGATGACGCCCTGAAAGGATTTGACAAAATCCAGATAAAAAAGGACAAGCGAATCTTCCCAATCGATGTAAGTTGCCCTCATTGTAATCATAGCCTTAAAGATGAGACCTTTGCCATTGATGACTGCCCATCAATCCGGGTAACCGTATCCTATGACCACAAGCAAGGTTGGCTCAGGCTTTCCTGCCTGTACGGTAGTTACAATTTTGCTTCCGAGCTGGACGTTTCCACTGGCGCGGTGGTTAGTTTTCTTTGCCCGCATTGTGGTGTGGAATTTCCCAGTACATCGGATTGCTCCGTCTGTGCTGCACCGATGGTGCCAATGCTCGTCGATGGCGGAGGTATAGTGCAAATTTGTTCGCGCCGTGGATGTAAGAACCATATGCTGGATTTGGTTTAGTTTGTGTAAGGTTGTGTAATGCTAAGATTATCTTCTATAAATGAGCTGAAAAAATTACAGGTTGCGATTGCTGATTCCACCGAGAAAAATAAACCGTGTATAATTATTCCAACGGGAACATGCGGACTAGCCAGTGGGGCTGGTGATCTTATACGTGTAGCTAAGCGTGAGATTTTAGCGAAAGGTTTGACCAAAAAACTTCGTCTTCGTATTACTGGTTGTCACGGTTTTTGCCAAATGGAGCCATCTGTAATTGTAGAGCCTAAACGGGTATTTTACCCCAGAGTCGGCCTCGAAAAAATGGCCCGCATCGTTGAGGCAACGGCAAGAGACGAAGTCCTCACAGATATGCTTTATGTAGATCCGGAAACCGACAAGCCGGTGGAGAAACAAGACGACATACCCTTCTTCAATAAGCAGGTTCGCAGACTTCTTACGTGGAATGAGAAAGTAGATCCTATCCGAATTTATGACTACATTGGAAACGGCGGATATTCTGTGCTGCAGGAGGTATTTACTAAAGGTGATCCATACTGGGTTATAGAACAGGTTAAACATTCGGGATTGCGAGGCCGAGGCGGCGGCGGCTTTCCTACAGGATTAAAATGGGAGTTGCTGGCAAAACAAGCGAGTAAGGGCGATAAGTTCCTTGTGTGCAATGCTGATGAGGGCGACCCCGGTGCCTACATGGACCGCAGCGTGCTCGAGGGCAATCCGCATAGTATTATCGAGGGAATGATTATTGGTGCCTATGGTACAGGGGCAACCGAAGGTATAGTTTATGTTCGTCATGAATACCCCTATGCAATTAAGCACCTCAATATAGGCCTAAAACAGGCTCGTGAACTCGGCCTTTTGGGTAAGAATATTCTCGGAACGGATTTTTCATTTGATATCAAGCTGGTGAAGGGAGCCGGCGCATTCGTGTGCGGCGAAGAAACGGCGCTGATACGCTCTATCGAAGGAAAGATGGGTGAGCCGCGTCAGCGGCCGCCGTTCCCTATACAAAAAGGTATTGACGGCAAGCCAACCGCAATTAACAACGTTGAAACCTGGGCAAACATCCCTTTAATCTTCAGGTTGGGAGCCGATGAATTTGCAAAGGTCGGGACTAAGAATAACTCAGGCACAAAGATATTCAGTCTGGTCGGCAAAATCAAAAATACCGGCCTTGTCGAAGTTCCAATGGGTATAGGCATCAAGGATATTGTCTACGACATCGGCGGCGGGCCGGTGGGCAAGGCCAAAATAAAGGCGGTCCAGACAGGCGGACCATCAGGGGGTTGCATTCCTGCACATATGTTTGATTTGTCGGTAGATTACGACAGCTTAACCAAGGCAGGATCAATCATGGGCTCCGGCGGTATGATTGTTATGGATGAAAATACCTGTATGGTTGATGTCGCCAAATACTTTATGAACTTCCTTAAAGATGAATCCTGCGGCAAATGTTTTACCTGCCGAAAGGGTACACAAAGGATGTACGAGATCCTTGATGATATCTCGAGAGGAAAAGGAACGCTTGAGCACCTGGACCTTCTGAAAGAATTAGCGGAAGTGGTAAAGGACACGACGATGTGCGGCCTTGGGCAGACGGCGTCGAATCCCGTTTTGAGTACCCTTCACTACTTTATAGATGAATACCGCAGGCATGTGATTGACAAAAGATGTGATGCTTTTGTCTGCAAAGATTTAGTGGGAGCGGCCTGCCAGACCGCCTGCCCCTTAGGCACCGAGGTCTGGCGCTACGTTGCACTGATTGAAAAAGGTAAATACAAAGAAGCCTATAAAGTCATCAGACAAGCCAACCCATTCCCGTCGGTGTGCGCTCGGGTTTGTGGTCGCAAGTGCGAAACAAGATGCAACCTTGCTACAAGTGGTGGTGAAGCTATTGCTATCCGGGCATTGAAAAGATTTATCACAGACCGTATCGACCCCTCGATTTATAAACCTGTCAGGACCAACCGACGGGACGGGTATACTCATAGGATAGCGGTCGTAGGTGCGGGTCCTGCCGGTCTCTCAGCCACTCATTATCTTTCTTTACTTGGCTACAAAGTAACGCTCATTGAAGCGGGGGATGAGCCGGGTGGAATGCTTGTTAGCTGTATACCGGAATATCGCCTCCCTCGGGATGTTGCACGTAAGGAGATAGAATTGCTGCTTGATGAAAACGTCACCCTCAGGTGCGGAACTATCCTGGGCCGGGACATAACCATAGATGAATTATTTAAGGATGGATTCAATGCGATCTTCCTTGCAATAGGAGCGGACAAGAGCTGGCGGCTGAGACTTGAAGGAGAGGACACCAAAGGAGTTTTCTCATCAATGCAATTCCTTAAGGCATTTAATCTGAGAGGCGAGGAGATGGCAAATGGGCACGTGGGTATCGTTGGCGGCGGCAATTCCGCCGTAGACGCCGCGAGAGTGGCTATTCGTCAGAAAAAAGTCAAAAGTGTAACGCTGCTCTACCGCCGTACCTCCCAGGAAATGCCCGCTTACGCCGAAGAAGTCGAGGCTGCTCTGGAGGAGGGCATAAGGCTTGAAACATTAGTCTCGCCAACAAGTATACGTTACATCAGAGCTGCCGAGGCGGAGGGAGTGAAAGTTGAAACATTTGTCCAGCCTGTAAGAATAGATGCGGTAAATGGACGCCTGGCCGACATCGAGTGCATCAGAAACAAACTGGGTGATGTTGACTCAAGCGGCCGACGCAGACCAGTCCCCATACCTGGTACTGAGTTTACTATCGCCCTGGATACCTTGATAGTGGCTATCGGCGAACGTCCGGACAGTGATTGCCTTGCTTCTATGGGATTAGAGCTTGATAAGGGCGGCAGGTTGCAGGTTGACGCGAAAACTCTTCGTACAAATCGCAAAGGAGTTTTTGCCGGAGGAGACCTGGTAACGGGTCCTAATACTGTTGTTAATGCCGTTGCTGCAGGCAGAAAGGCGGCAGAGGTTATAGACCGCTATCTTCGTGGCAAAGAACTCGCTGAGCAACCTAAAATTAAACTGCCGGCGGTTTTCATAGAACCTGCTGAGGTTAGTGATGAAGAGCTTGAAGATGCAGCAAGAGTAGAACCTGCTACGCTCGACGCGAAATCAAGGATAAAGAATTTTGCGGAAGTAGAGAAACAATTGTCTGTTGAACAAGCAACCCGCGAGGCACGAAGATGTCTTAGGTGCGATCTGAGATTCACACAGCGCAGCGAAAATGAAGAGTCGGAATGCGTAGCAGCGGAGGAAAAATCGGCATGATTACATTGAAAATAAATGGATTGGATGTTTCAGTCGAGGATGGTACCACTCTGCTGGAAGCTGCAAGATTTCTTGGATTTCCAATTCCTACATTGTGTCATATGGATGGATTGTCACCTTATGGAGCCTGCCGGCTTTGCGTAGTGGAGATCGGAGAAGGACCGAAGGCAAAATTGGTCTCTTCGTGCACATATCCGGCCGAGGAAGGGCTAAAGGTGCGAACGGCATCAACGAGGGTGCTAAAGGCACGCAGAATGATTTTGGAACTTCTGCTGGCCTCGTGTCCTCAATCTAAAATCATCCAGGACCTCGCCTCAGCACACGGCATTCGTCAGCAGCGTTTCAAACAGGAATACGAGGATTGTATCCTTTGCGGGCTGTGCGTACGTATGTGCGAAGAGCAAATGATGGCCAAGGCCATTGGCTTCCGCAACAGGGGGCAGAACAGAAGCATCGGTACACCGTTTGATATCAAATCTGATGTATGCAGGTTGTGCGGCGGTTGTATTTATGTCTGCCCGGCCTGCCAGCTTCGATGTACGTATACCGAACCGGAAAAAGCGATTTGCGGAGGTTGCGCAAATCTTACGCCGCCCTGCATCGAGAAAGAACAGTTTGACGATATGATGTGCTACATGAGTCCGTGTGTAGCGTGTGAGATAAAGAAAGACAAACAAGAATAAAGGAGTCAAACACAATGTCACTTACGTTTTCGAAGATAAACGCCTCAGCGGCAACTTTGACAAAGAACAGAACAGAAGGTTCTGTTGTTCCCGCCTCGGGTATGTGCGTCACCTGTGTGGACGGCTGCATCGGCATGTGCGAAATTGGCAAGAGCGCCTACCGCGGCCACGAAGTTATTTATCCTCAGCCCTTCGGCATGATAACCACCGCCGCTGAGAAAACCTATCCGGTAGACTATTCGCACTTCAATATCATGGGAACTGCGGTCGGCGCTTATGGAATAGAGGCTGACAGCGATAAGGCCATCTTCCCCGCTGTCAATCTGGAAGTGGTTTTAGGTCATGATAAGGGTATAAAATTCCGCTATCCGTGGATTATTCCCGGGATTGGCTCAACAAACATTGCCAAGAACAACTGGGAAGGTCTGGCCATTGGCTCTGCCTTGGCAGGAACCGGCCTGACCATCGGTGAGAACGTTGTTGGAATGGACGTTGAAGCTGTTATCAAAAACGGTCGGACGGTCGATACAGCCGACCTCAAACGCCGTGTGAAGCTCTATAAAGACCATCAGCGGAATGGTTATGGTACTATCGTCGTACAGGCAAACGTTGAGGATACACGACTGCGTGTGCAAGAATATGCCATTGAGAAACTCGGAGTAGAATGCGTGGAACTCAAGTGGGGACAGGGTGCCAAGGATATCGGCGGAGAAGTGAAAATCACGGACCTAAAAAAGGCCCAACTATTGTATGATCGCGGTTACGTGGTCCTTCCGAACCCGACTGACCCGAATGTTATCAAGGCTTTTGAACGAGGCGCGTTTAAGGAGTTTGAAAGACATTCGCGGGTGGGAATGGTAACCGAGGAATCATTTGCCAAGCGGGTGGAGGAGCTGCGTAATGCCGGTGCCAAATATGTTTTCCTCAAAACCGGGGCCTATCGGCCGGCGGATTTGGCAAGGGCGATTTTGTTTGCTTCGCGTTACAAAATAGACCTTCTAACTGTCGATGGTGCAGGCGGCGGCACCGGTATGAGCCCCTGGCGAATGATGAATGAGTGGGGCATTCCTCCTGTGCACCTGCACTCCCTGTTGTATCAGTATGCCAAACGTATTGCCGACAAGGGCGAGTATCTACCCGCACTTGCTTTGGCCGGCGGCTTTGCTTTTGAAGACCAAATTTTCAAAGGCCTTGCCATTGGTGCACCTTTTGTAAAGCTGATTGGAATGGCTCGGGCCCCAATAGCCGCGGCGATGGTAGGTAAAACGATAGGCCGCACGATGGAAGAGCAGCAGATACCGGTGTACATTGAGAGATTCGGAGATACTAAGGATGAAATTTTCGTAACCGCAAGAACGCTGCGTAAGGAACTGGGGGACAAGGAATTCGAAAAACTCCCGACGGGTGCCCTGGGGCTTTACACCTACTATGAGCGCCTTGCCCAAGGCTTACGCCAACTAATGGCTGGTTGTCGAAAGTTTTCTCTTGAACATGTAGCCAGGGACGATATAGCAGCCTTAACGCACGAGGCAAAAGAAGTTAGTGGAATTCAGTATGTGATGGATGTGGACGAGGGAAAGGTTGAAAGGATTCTTGAAAGTTAAAGCCGCGTAGACTCGTGCCTTGCTACTACAATTGCTATTACAAAAGCGAGCATCCTGGGGAAAAACTTCAGCTATTTCCACAACACACAGTTTTGCACATACGAGCACAATGTTTACAATAAATATGTGATAATTTTCAATAGAGAGACTACTACATTATATCGATGAAATATGAGTGAAGAGATAAGTGAAAATGGGTGCAACAGGGAGTCTAACAGGACGGTTTTTCACGGGATTAATATGGGAGCATTTCAGGTGATAAATTCTCAGACAAGGTTAAGCCTTTGTTCTAAAATCGCTTAACTCCCTCTCCTTAGTTATCAAGAGGTTACAAAAATGGCACAACGGGGATTCGAACCCCCCGCCTCCATTCAATGTCGCTCGACTTTGGTCGATTTATGACTCAATCTGTAACTTGTATTTTTGCCAGTTTCTCGTAGAACTGAATGATGCCGCCGTGGTCGTCTTTTGCTTTTCCATCTACTCTAAGGGCCTGCATAATTTCCATTACCTGGCTGGCCAGCGGCACAGGTACACCCAGCTCGTGAGCGGTATCCAGAGCATTGGCCAAATCTTTTATGTGCAGCTCGATGCGAAAACCCGGTTTGAAATTCCTTTTCAATGCCAGTGGAACCTTCGCGTCAAGGACGGTACTCCCGGCAAGACCACCTCGAATGGCCTGATAGACTTTACTCGGCTGTACACCGGCCTTTGTGGCCAGCACCATTGCTTCGGACATCGCGGCGATATTCAATGCCACGATAATCTGGTTTGCCAGCTTGGTCGTGTTGCCGCTGCCGATATCCCCGACCAGGACCGCCGAGGAGCCCATTACCTTCAGAATATCTTCGACCTGCTCGAATATATCGGCAGGACCTCCAACCATAATTGACAGCGTCCCCTCAATAGCCTTGGGCTCTCCGCCGCTTACCGGAGCATCCAACATCTTCAGACCTTTTTCCTGGGCCTTTACCGAGACCTCCTTCGAGACTAAAGGCGCGATGGAGCTCATATCAATCAGGATAGTCCCCGGCTTTACTCCTTCCAGCACGCCGTCCTTTCCCAGCACAACCTCCTTTACCTCAGGGCTGTTTGGCAGCATAGTGATAATAACTTCGCTTTTTTCCGCAACGTCTTTGCTGGAGTTGCCTTGTTGGGCGCCGGCTGCCACAAGCTCTTTAACCGGCTCAGGCCGGATGTCGTAAACAATTAACGAATAGCCTGCCTTTAACAGATTCTTGGCCATTGGCTTACCCATAACGCCAAGGCCGATAAACCCGATTTTCTTCTTCATTTCTCGCCTCGCTTTCAATTTTATACAATCTCAATCAATAGGTTTCAGAACCACCTTGACCGCCTGTTTACTTTCCACGAGTTCAAAGGCCTTTTCCCACTCTTCGATGGATAGCTCGTGCGTTATTAATGTCTCCAGATTCACCTGCCCGCCGGCCATAAGTGTTAAACATTTCTCCCACACATCCCATGTATGACTGAAATGTCCTTTAAGTGTTACCGATTTCGAAATCAGTGGGTCCAGACTAATATTCACCGGCTTGGGTCCCCAGCCGATTTTGGTTATCTGTCCGCCGGGTCGAACGGCCTGCATAGAAAGAGCAAGCGTCTCAGCCGGACCGGCCGTGTCGATGATAAGGTCCGCCCCGTAACCATCGCCTAAAGCTAAAATCTGCGGCAAAGGTTCTTGGCTGCTGCTGTTAATGGTAATTGTGGCACCGAACTGTTTTGCCATTTGTAGGCGCTTATCATCACCTTTGGTCCCGATAGCGACTATTTGGCTTGCGCCCGTAAGCTTGGCCATCCTGATACATAGAAGCCCGATGGGACCGGGACCGATTACAACGACCGTATCGCCCGGCCGAACGGTGGAATTATCAACCACCGCCTTATAGGCCACGCAAAGCGGCTCGGTCAGGCAAGCCTGCCTTAAAGAGACCTGTTCGGGAAGATTGTGAATAATTCTTGTAGGAACTTTTACATATTTCGCAAATGCGCCGTCCACGTGAAAACCGTAGCCTTTGCGCTGCGAGCAGATATGGTAATTATTGGTTCGACAAAGGGCGCATTTGCCACAGTAATCCGCATGGGTCTCTGCGGTTACGTGCTGTCCGATTTCGAATTCTTCTGCGTTGTCGCCAACTTTGACAATTTTCCCTGAAAATTCGTGTCCCAAAATTATAGGCACGTTCATCTTGAAAGATATTCGATTGTGGTGCATATGCGGGTCGGTGCCGCACACGCCGATAAAGGCAACTTCGACCAGTACCTCGTCAGGCCCGATTTCGGGGACTGGAACATCTCTTAGTTCGGTTGCGCCTGCATCAGTCGAGTATTTAACCACAGCCTTCATTGTTTGCATCAAATGTGCCTTTCATTAACTCAGCAAGTCTCGCGCTGAACGAATAATCTCTTCAGTGGTAAGGCCGTAATGCTCAAGAAGCTTTTCATAGTCGAGAGCAGACTGGCCGAATTGGTCCTGAATGGCAACGCACTCAATCGGTATAGCCGACCGGCGTAATATATGCGTAATTGCGCTTGCCAGCCCGCCCATTATCGTATGCTCCTCAGCGGTAATAACACCTTTACTGCCTTGTACCAGTTTTTTAACTGCTTCATCATCAATCGGCTTCACCGTACTCATATTGACAACTTGCAGTGATATTCCTTCCTCTGCAAGTAGCTCGGCCGCCTTGAGCGCCTTCGATACCATAATGCCGTGTGCAAAGACGGTAATGTCGTTTCCCTGCCGAATGACATACGGTTTGCCGATTTCGAATTGTTCGTTTTCGTCAGACAGGTCCGGCAGCTCATTACGATTGATGCGGATATAAACCGGGCCTTCATAATCGACCGCGGCTTTTACCATCTTCTTTGTTTCGATTCCATCCACCGGCGCAAGGACCGTCATATTCGGCAGGCCCCGCATCAGTGCTATGTCTTCAATACCCTGATGCGTCGCACCGTCCCCGAAATCTGAAAGGCCGCAACTGGACCCGATTATTTTGACATTCAGTTTGCCGATACATACGCTCTGGCGAATCTGGTCGTAAGGCCGGCCAGTTGAGAAAACGGCAAATGAATTCACAAAGGGAATTTTACCCGTCAAGGCCAGCCCGGCAGCCGTAGAGACCATATTTTGCTCGGCAATACCCATCTCAAAATATCGCTCAGGATAGGCGTCCTGGAAAAGACAGCTCATTGTCGATTTACCCAGGTCGGCTTCCAGTACCACGATTCGTTGATTCTGTTTACCTAATTCTACTAATGTTTGGCCGTAAACTTTTCTGCAGTTCTGTAATCGCATCCAGCCTGCTCCTTAATCGATTAATCCCTGTATGGCCTTTTCATATTGTTCTTGCGTCATCATTCCGTGGTGAAAAGCGGCTTTGTTTTCGGCAAAGGGGATGTCTTTGCCTTTGATAGTATTAGCGATAATCATAACGGGTTTGTCTTTTACTTTCTCGGCCTTGTCAAAGGCCTTGGCAATTTGGCGAACATTGTGGCCGTCAATTTCCGAAACGGACCAGCCAAACGCCTTCCATTTCTCGGCCAGTGGATTGGTATCAAACCGCTCGACTATCGGCCCGGTCGCTTGAATTTTGTTCTTATCCAGGATTGCCACAAGGTTACTCAGCTTGTAATATGCCGCGGCCATAGTCGCCTGCCAAATCTGTCCCTCGGCAATTTCACCATCGCCCAGGATGCAGTAAACTCGGTAATCCTTTTTATCCAGCCTGCCGCCCAATGCTATCCCGCAGGCAATGCTCAGCCCCTGACCCAATGAGCCGGTATTGGCCTCGATGCCGGGTGTCCTGAGCATATCAGGATGTCCTTGAAGGATAGTATCTAATTGCTTTAGCGTCTTCAGGTGTTCTTTCGGGAAATAGCCGCACTCGGCCAGCGCCGCATACTGGGCCAGAGCGGCATGTCCTTTACTAAGCAGAAATCTATCCCTGTCGGGCCATCGGGGCTCCTCCGGCTTGTGTCTCATTTTGTAAAAATACAGCGTTGCCACAATCTCCGCAACCGAACAGGACCCCCCAAGGTGGCCGGGCCTGCCGGCCCCAATCATACTGACGATATCGTAGCGAATCGTACTTGCCATACGTGTAATTAGCTTAAATTGCTCATCCGAAAGCGGCATAAGACAATATCTCCCTGTATAAACAGCCTCTCTTGATTAGCGACTAAAACTTATCGCTTCACGGACGGTATAATGAACGCAAAAAGGCTAAAAGTCAACAATGAAACTGTAGGATATGACCTGATTCCGGCAAAACCCAACGAACACCATGAGCTGGCATCTTTATATTCTTGCAAAACTCGATTGAGAGGTGTACATTGGGGATAATATTTGGCTGGAGAGGTGGCCGAGTGGCTTAAGGCAACGGTTTGCTAAACCGTCGTACCGGTATAAGCTGGTACCGCGGGTTCGAATCCCGCCCTCTCCGCCATTTTTATCTCACTTGAGGGTGAGATAAAAATGGCGAGACCTCGCCTGCCTCGCCAAGCTTTACTTGGCGGGCGAGGCCGGTCCGTTATTAAAAGATGCGTTTCATCCTCACGTGAGAAAAAAGCTAATTACGGATGGAATGATACATCTCTTGCGAAAGATGCCATATAGCGTTTATATTTTACTGAATAAATCAAGGACAAGAACGTATACAGGTGTTGCGGCTGATGTAGACGAACGCCTTAAAAGACACAACGATGGTCATGTACCCGCCAGTTACCCATCGGCCTTATGAAATAATTTATGTTGAAACGTACCCCACTTTAAAAGGAGCTCGACGAAGAGAAAGATTCTATAAATCTACAACGGGTCGCAGAAGAATTCGCAAAATAATAGGCCGGTTATTAACTGAATAAAAAGTGATTGAAACCACCAAAGGATTTGAAAAAATGTCGGCTCAAACTTTATTCTGGCCGGAAGCAGGCATTTCGAACTTTCATTGATTAAATTCATTTTATTTGATAGCATTATGATTTGATAAAATAAAACTGAAATGAATAAACCTAAAAAAACTTACCCAACTATAGGTTGCTGCGGCCTTGATTGCGGTTTATGCCCAAGATACTATACAGTAGGGCATTCAAGATGTCCCGGATGTGCTGGCCCCAATTTTTTCAATAAGCACCCATCCTGTTCTTTTATAACTTGCTGTGTCAAGAAAAAGAATCTTGAAGTTTGTGCCGAATGCCCTGAATTTCCATGTTCTAAATTCAAAAGTGATGAAGAATATCAGCAATTACAGGGGTCTTCTTCTTATCCCCCGGACAAAAAAATTCTACCGAATTTGAATTTTATAAAAAAACATGGAATTGAAAAATTTATAAAACAGCAGAGAAGTCGTATTAAATTACTGGAAAAAATGATAAAGAATTTTGACGATGGCAGGTCGAGGAGTTTTTTCTGTAAAGCTGCAAACTTGCTTGATTTAACAAGTCTAAAAAGTTCATTAGATAAAGCAACCCGGAAAATCAAAACAGATAAAATCAGGAAAGACGATGTTAAAAATAAGGCACAAACTCTTAAAACAATCATTAATGAAATTGCTTTTAAAGAAGGGGTAGAATTAGTTAAGAAGAAATAAAAAGAATTTTACCCGACGAAGCGACAGCGTAGTCGGGCCCGCCCTCTTCGTTCTGCTTGCACTAAGCCACTTCCAGTAGTTCATCCCAGCGGGTTGTGTACCTGTTGGAACGCCTCTTAAATTTAACCTGCCAGGGTTGGTTTATTCCTTCCGCCGCCCATTGAAGAGGACAGTTTAATCTGCTGTTGACGGCGTCTATTGCCCGCATAAGCCGATGGGATTTTTGTCGGTCAATGCAGTCGAACAAATTTCTTTGAACCTTTTTCTCGGGCACAAGGCCGCTTAGTACAATCCCGCATTTCTTAAATTCGCAGCCTTTTCGGTACAATTTGTCAATACATCCGCAGGCCTTACGAATCAGCTCCATCGTATCGTTCGTAGCCACAGGAAAATCGATGGCACTCGAATTAAAATACCTGTCCTTGATGAATCGGCTTGTCGTAACAAAAACGGTCATTATGCCGGCGGCCAATTGCTCCTGACGAAGCCTCTCGCCCGCCCTCGAGGCATAGCTCGAAACCGCTTCCTTTAATTCCTCGGCCGAGCTCACCGGCCTTCCGAACATACGGGATACGCAGATTGACTTTTTGGCCTGCGGATTATGCTCCAGCGGATAGCAGCATATACCCCTTAGCTCATAAACGGCTCTTACCCCCACAACGCCGAATTTATTTCTAATCCAGCTTATATCCGCGCCGCTTAAATCAAGCGCTGTCTTAAAGCCCGCCCTTTTGAGTTTTATGGCCGTCTTTATACCCACGTTCCAGACCTTTTCGAGCGGCATCTTCGCCAGGGCCTTGCTCAGGTATGATTCTTTGGTCAAATCCAGAACGCCTTTTGCTTTGCCGGACCGCTTGGCAATATAGTTGGCTATCTTTGTCAGCGTTTTGGTCCCGGCTATGCCCACCGATACCGGCATGCCGGTCCACTGCTTAACGGTCCGCTGTATCTGCCGGCCATAGTCCGCCAGTGGAAATCCGAGGCCTGCAAGATTGAGAAAAGCTTCGTCAATTGAGTATATCTCTATCTCAGAAGTAAAAGTTGACAGCGTTTCCATAACCCGGCCGGACATATCGGCATAGAGGGCATAATTTGACGAAAAGACCTCGACGTTATTTTTTTTGATAACATCCTCCACCTCGAAGGCCGGCACCCCCATACCAATGCCTAACGCCTTTGCCTCATTCGAGCGTGCCACAACACAGCCGTCGTTATTCGACAATACAACTACCGGCCTTTCTTCCAACCCGGGATTAAAGACCCGCTCGCAGGAGACATAAAAATTATTGCAATCGACAAGTGCGAATATCTCATTCATAACTTGTGTATAACGCCGGTAACCACACCCCAGACCTCGAATTGCGTATCCCCGGTAATTTCACGGGCCGCGAAGTTTCCGTTCTCCGGCTCTAAGGTGATTTTTTTCCTGCGCATTCTGATTCTTTTAACGGTAAGCTCACCGTTGACAGCCGCTATCACCACGTTTTTATCTTTAGCTTCGAGACTTCGGTCAACCACCAGTAGGTCTCCGCAGTGGATGCCCGCTCCAATCATCGAATCGCCCGCAACTTTGATGAAAAACGTCGCCGCCGGGTGCCTGACCAGATATTTGTTCAGGTCGAGCGTACTCTCCTCGTAGTCGGTCGCGGGCGAAGGAAATCCCGCCGGCACCATCGCCTCAAAGGAAGAGTGGCGATGCTTCACAGATAAATCGGGCGTATGAATTGTTTTTACCTTGGTAACCATTTTGCGTCGATTATTTATCCAGGGCGACTTTTGCTAACTGTGGATATTTCCGCAAAAGTCCCTTCGGCACGGGCTGTTTTTGGCCGGTCAGGAGACACTTCAGCTCGATTGCGTTGGCAAGCTCGGCGCCGCGATAATGATTGTTTGCAATCACGGTGAGCGTTGCGAAAGCCTTAGCCAATTCATCTACCCGCTGCTTTACCTGGGCAAGCTCGTTTTCCTTGTAATAGTAATCGTAAGTTTCATCTCTGCCCGCCTCTTTACTGAACCACTTTTCCGCGTTCCTGCCGTGCATCCTGAAATAGCCGTTCTCGCCAACGGTGCACAGCCGCATATCGAACGAATTCCAGCTCGTCGGGTAATCGAGATTGCACACCGAGACTCCGAGCCCCTGCAGAAATTCCAGCGCATCCGGACTCTGCCAGGATTTGTGCCTTACCTCTACCACAAGATTGAAAACGCCGGAGAAGGCCTCCGCTATCTTTGTCAAATGCCGACGGCTAAGATTAGTATCCGCAAAATCATATCTGAACTGCACAAGCAGATGTTTCAGCTTATTCACTTCGAGAAATGGCCCGAAACCTTTGTGAAACTGTTTTATTGTTTCAGTTTCAATCTTACCCTGGTGGGTAAAATCTCTGTGCAGCTTCGCGGTGAAGAAAAAGTCCTGCCGTTCGGACGTCCTGGCCAGCCATGATTTAGTGTTCCTTTCGGATGGCGGCCGGTAAAACGTGCTGTTGATTTCGATACAATCCACAAACCTGCTGACAAACTCGAGCTGGTCGATTTTCGAATCGGTGTACACAATCCCTTTCCAGTCCGGATAAGACCAGCCCGCTATTCCTATGTAAACAGGATGGTTCATTTTTGCTTCTAATTTATATTTGCTCTAATGCAGCCTATGACCTTGCCGATTATACGAACGTCCTTCTCGGCCCGTTTGATATACCTGGTTTTGTAACCTGCCACCCTGTTGGCGGATTTAAGTGCTATTCGGCCGCGCTGAATATACACCCTTTTGACCGTCGCCTCATCATCCAGCAGGACCACGCCTATCCGCCCGTTTTCAATTGTTGAAGCGGGCCTGACCACCACATAATCACCGTCCATAATTCCCTCATCGACCATGCTGTCGCCGAGGACTTTCAGAATAAACCTGTCTTTTGACCGGCCGAAAAGCTCCTTCAGGTTCACGTAGCCCTCGATATTTTCCTCCGCTAATATCGGCCTGCCCGCCGCCACTCTGCCCACGACAGGAATCCCTTCGGTTTGCCTTATTTGGTCAAGATACGCCCTTGAGAGCCTCAGCCTCCTGTGGCCGTCCGAATCCGTCAGATAGCCCTTATTTTTCAGATACCTTATCAACTGATGTACGGCATTCTGGGCCAGCCCGAAGTGCCGCGCGATTTCTCTCTGGCTCGGCGGACTGTTCTCCTGCAACCGGCCTTCGATGTACTTGAGCACCTTTTGCTGTTTTGCCGTCAGCGGCTCCATAATTGTCCTCTCAAACGACCTCATTGCATTATATGGTTATTTGACCATATATGCAACAGGAAATTTTTCTTTTTATACGGTTTGCGAAAAGCGAGGGAAAATCCCCGTTTTTGATTTGCTGCAGGCCTTTGAAAGTCGTTTTAAGTGCTATTACAAATTCGTCAAGGTGCTGCTATTTCTTGGGCTTTAACAGGTCCTGGACGCCTTTCATCAGTTCTTCACCTGTTTTTGCACCTTCCTCCAAAATCTTTTTGCCTTCTTCCACGGTGGCCTTACCAAGTTCTGTCGCCTGACTCAAAGTCGCCTTCATCTCGTTGGTTATATCATCCGGTAATTGCCCGGCACCCTGTTTTGCCACGCCCGTGGCAATGGTCAAAAAAATCCTGCCTGTTAGTTCAGCCACATCCAGCTTATCATCACTGCCCAGGTTGGTCATCCGTATCGGGTCGAGTTTCAGGGTAATAGTATCTGCCTGACCGGGAACAGGCAGAAGCTTGGCCTTGACTGTTATGTTGGTAATCTCCAGATTATCTATGTGAAGTTTTTTGGCGGGTTTTTCTCCTGCTTCCTTGGGCTTTCCCTTTCCCTGAGGGATTGCTTTGATAATATCCTGGAGATTGTTGCTTGTAACTCCTTTCTGTTCGAGAACAATATTAACGTTATCCAACACAATCTCTTTTATATTGACCGTATCCTTCAGGAGTGAACCTAAACTAACCGCGATTCGAGCCTTGCCGACTTCAAGAAGTTTGTCATGCTGGTAACCAGGTGGATTGTCAATGATGAGATTTTGAAAGCCGACGCTTCCGCCCAAAATCGACAAATCTATATCATCTATATTCACTCCGACACTCAGCGTTTTGCTTGCCGCGGTTTCGATTCCCGCCTTCATAATGCTGTTGCCAAAAAGATGAATCAGAACCACAATGGAAAAGACCGACACTACGACAACTAATAAAACAATTTTTAGCAATTTATGTGCGCTTTTCATTGTTTAACTCCCCACAAAAAATGGTTTTCGTTTCTATTCCTGGGCCATCTCCTTGATAAAAGCATCAGCCTCAGCTATGGATGCTTCCATCTCTTTAATTAACGATGCTATTTCTGTTTCAACAGATACCATCTCATCCTGCAATGATGCTATTGCCTGGGCATTTAGATTGTGCTTAAGGAACAGCACCTGGTCGCGGAAGGCCGAAAGTACCGGCTCGATTTTGGCTTCAGCACGCTTCATTATCCTAATAAGCTGCGTATACCGCCTGTTTGTCTGCCTGAACTGTCGCTCACTTGCACGACGCAAATTATCATTGGTGTATTGACTCAACTCGGATTCCCATTCATCAAAAAGCGCCTCGGCGACGTTTTCAACCTTTCCAATATGTTTCCGCACAGCACCTGCTCTCGATTCGCTTCTTTCAAGCTCTGCATTAAGGCTTTTATATTTCTCCTCGAGCTGGCCGCCTTGAAAATTCGTAACTGCCGTAAATTTCTCCAGGGCCGTTCGAAACTGCTCTTTGGCCTCCTCCTGCGCATCTCTGGCATCTTCGACACGGTCTACCAGCAGGTCTCTCTTGTGGTAGCCGAATTTTTCCATAGTTTCGTAATAAGCGCTCTGACAGCCTATCAAAGTAAACAGGTAAAGAACTAAAAACAGATTAAGCATTAATTTCATTTTTTGTCGCTCCTGTTTTATACGTATGTGTTTAACTTATACGGCCTGTGTAATGTCTATACAAGGCTCATTAGTCCAAATGTCATTTAACATCAAAATAGCGTTTTTGAAACAGGGAATCCAGAAAAAAGCCTGGAATATTTTTGCGGTAAGATGGACGGTCTTTTCACAGGAAAAGGCTGTAAGCCAAAGGGCTTTGGCAATCAAAGGTGAATTAAGGCCTGTAATCAGCCTTAGTTATTTATTTTTCACTGTTTCGTTTAATTCGGCGATTCGTAGCTCCAGCCGTTTGATCTCTCTTTTGGTGCCGTTTCTGTGGAGTGTTTGCCAGTATACAGTCTTCATGTGAGTGACGAACTGTATACAGCAGACAAAAAGAGCGGCATACATTATCTGGAATTGGAGCTGGTCGGTTTTGAAGAACAAGATGCTGCAAACAATAGCCAGAGCAAAGAAAAACGAGCAATATACCGCGTGAATAATCAAGCTGGAGTGCATCCTTTTGCCGTAAAGCTGCTTCATTATCGATAATACCGTATCTTCTTTCGAGTCCTCATAGTTATCTTCGAGTATTTTTCTGATTTGTTCCTCATCCATTTTATTTCTCCTTCATTGTTATTCGTAATGTTGTTGCCAAAGTTCTTTAAGCTCTTTTCTTGCATTGTGCAGGCGTGATTTAACGGTTCCTTTTGGAATTCTTAAAGCCACGCTAATCTCTGTGATGCCAAGCTGTTCGATATAGTACAAGCTAAGGACGGCCCTTTTTCTTATGTCTAATTTTTCAAGCAGTTCCTTAATACCGGTCTCTTTTTTCTCTTTGTGATGTTGCTCCTCGATTTCTTCGATACTGATATGCCTTACAGCTTTTGTTTTTCTAATCCAGTCGATGGATTTATTTGTTGTTATCCCGTACGCCCAGGCCTTGAATTTCGCGGGGTCGTTCAATCTCTGCAGGCCCTTTATAATGCCAATCCAGCATTGCTGTGTAACATCCCAGGCGGCCTGACTGTCACAGGTCAGCCGATAAGCGTGACGCCAGAGGCGCTTCTGCCAGCGTCTGACGAGTTTTTCCATAGCCCCGGCATCGCCGTCCTGGGCGTCCATAACCAGCAACTGATTTTCGATATCTGAAAGATTATCTTCCATCTACTACTTTATTTAGTCTTGTAAGCAGTTCAATTGGTTCATTTAATTTCAGGTTTTTCTTATTTCAGTTTATCCGGCATTATTGAGAATTATAACCTATCGGAGGTTGTTTTTACTTTACGATTTTGATAGCTTCGAGGATGCGTTTGGCGACGAACTCGTTGCCGATTTCGTTGGGATGGAGGTGGTCCTGCCAGTAAGGAACTCGGCCGTTGGGCTTTATATCGGCCTGCATATTCGGCACATAGGCACAGTTATATTCCGAAGTCAGTTGCTTTTCCATCTTTGCAATGGAATGCGCAAAATCGAATCGTTCCGGGCCAAATTCGGGCCTCTCCTCTCCGGCGTAATCTCGTTCGCCGAAGGTGCTGGCGACGACGACCCGGATGCCTGCGGCCCCGGCACGAGACAGCATATCCTCAAGGTCGGCCCAGAGCTGTGGAATCTCTCTTTTAGCCTGCCAAAAGTCGGCCGCGCCCAGAGCGATAATAACAATGTCGGGATGCAAGTCCAGAACATCACGCTGGAAGCGGCCTTTGCCGCCGGAAAGCGTATCACCTTCAAGGCCTTTATTGATGATTGTATCCTTCGGCAGCCATTCTGCCAGCCAATCGGAGTATCTTCCATCCGGGCCGCCGCAAAGAGTCAAACTGTCGCCTAAGCACACTATAGTCATTGGTTGCTCGCGTTTACGACAACCGACTATTGTAAGCAGAGCTAAAAAAACCAGCAGAAAAAAGACATAACGAAATGTCCTGGCTTGTATCATTAATTGCTATTATAATTGAAATGGGAGGTTTTGAGAAGAAAACAGACACGGATGCTCAGTTTGTGGGCGGAATGGAAAGGGAGTTCTATTGGGGCAATGAGGTGAATTATTTCGGTATTCCACAGAACCAACATACCGGCATTTTATGGCGACTGGTTTATCGACAGGCCGGGGAAGAAGAAGCAAAACGAGGGTGTCAAATCAAATGTTTTTTGATTTTTTCAGGATATTTGATATAGTGTATTTGTTAACGATTAAGGGATTTTGAGATGGGCCGATTAACCGCGATTTTTATCAGCGTTTTGTTTGCCTGGCAGGGATGGTGTTTTGGGGATACATTCACACCTCGTCAGGGGGGTGAAGTTCTCCACGGCTATGCAACACAGCAGGTAGTGGATGACAATAAGACGGTTGTATATACGGAGGAAAAAGGGCTTCTGCAATTGGATCTCGCGGCCTATGAGGTTAGCCGCAACACGCTTGGACGACGTAATAATGTGGTAGTTATCCCCATAAAAGAAGACATAATGCTTGATATAGAAACGGAAGCATTTGAAAAGGCCCTGATTTCAGTGTCCAATAAGGGACCATTATTTATCTTAATTGAAATTGATACACCCGGAGGCAGGGTCGATCTTGCTCAACGGATATGCGGCGCGATTACCAAAATAGATAACTGTGAGACAGTGGCATTTATATGCGGCGGGAAATACGGCGGGGCATACTCGGCCGGTGCGGCTATAGCCCTTGCCTGTGATAAAATTTATATGGCCAAAAATACCGCCATCGGAGCGGCGGCTGCGATTATACAGACGTCCTCTGGTCCCGCTGACGTGGAAAAAGTTTATGGCGAGACGGTTGGAGAAAAAATCAGCTCATTCTGGAGAGGTTATCTTGCATCGCTGGCGGAGCAAAATCACAGACCCGGCCTGATTGCTATGGCAATGGCCGATAAGGATATTGAGGTTATTGAAGTTGACCAAGACGGTAACCATATCTTTCTCGAGTCGATAAACAAGAAAGAAACTCATAACGTGATTCACACGTGGAGTAAGAAGGGCTCGCTTTTAACACTGCCTGCGGCGGACGCGGCCAGATGCGGGATAGCCGATAAAGTTGTAAGCTCGCGAAACGACGTTCTTCTTGATAAAAAGGCAATACAGGCCGTGATTGTGGTAAATAAGGATGTTCAAGTAGCAAGCAATAAATTCAAGAGAGTAAAGTTAAAATTTGAAAAGCTGCTTGATTCTCTCGATTATCGCTCCAAGCAGGCAAAACTGGTGAAAACCAGGCATAAACAGTTGCAGATTTTACGCGGGATTATATCCGACTATAAGAGCCTGATACGCCTGGCTAAGCAGTATCCGGATGTACCCGTTTCTGTAGATGCGCTGGAGGAGCGGCTTAATTCTGTTGAGGCCCTGTATGACAGCGCTAAGACCAGGAGACGATAATCGGTTGGTTTGCAGCCTTACAACAAAAACCTTATGGTGCAAGGAACAACAGCAGTGCTATACGGCCTGTTACTTATGTCTCAACAATGCTTGACGCCGAGAGGAAGAGAACTTAATGTAGTTTGCAGTTAGTGTAATTAATCAAAGGTGATAATGGAATGATTAAATGAACATGGGAATAAAAAAACAGGCAATAACGGCGGCAACCTTGGTTCTTGTTGCCGTGTTAAGTTGCACGAGCGGCACAAGGAAAAAACCACAATTGGCCGACTTGTCGCAAGGATTGGAAAAGACGATAGGTTCCGTTACGGAGATAGTTGCGTATCAGCCTGTTCCGGTGGAAGGATATGGCCTCGTAGCGGGACTCACAGGGACCGGCTCGAGTGAGTGCCCCCGACAAATCAGAGAGTATCTTAAACAGTATATCTTACGTAATCTGCCGGAATTGGGTAAAATCAACGCCAACGACCTTATAAACAGCAAAGATACGACTGTGGTGAAGATATATGGCCTCATACCGCCGGTCGCGTCGAAAGGTCAGCGTTTTGATGTAGTTGTAATGACATTGGAAGGGACGCAGACCACATCACTCGCGGGGGGCCGGCTTTATACAGCCGAATTGTCGCCCTACACCGGATGGCAAAAATCATCGAGGATTCTGGCGAACGCCCAGGGACCGATTCTGATTGACAAAATCGATTCTGAGAAGCCGGATGAAAGAATGGGATACGTCCTGGGCGGAGGTAACGTTGGTGATAATTACCGAATCGCATTGAGTTTAGCACAGAAAGATTATAAATTGGCCAATATCATCAGGAGCAGGTTGAATCAACGTTTTGGAGCTGGAACAGCGGATGCTGTCTCGGCAGGATTGATTTATTTAAATCTGCCCGATGAGTATAAGGGCCAAAAAGAAAAGTTTATCTCGCTGGTCAAAGAGATGTATATAGCAGAAAAGGAACCATCGATTGAACAGCGAATCAGCAATTTAATACGAGAGCTGGCTGTCGGAGAGGATAAGGGAGCAGCAGAAGCAGGCCTGGAGGTTATCGGCAAAGCGTCGTTGAAGAAACTGCCCGCTTTACTTAATTCAATAAACGAAGCAGTGCGTTTCAGAGCGGCAAGGTGTATGCTGAATTTGGGGGATGAGACGGGTTTGAGGATTCTTCGTGAAACCACACTGAATGGCACTAAAGAATTGCGTATCGAAGCAATTAATGCAATCGGTAAGGCAGCCAAGCGTAATGATGCTACAGCTATAATCAAAAAGCTGGTTAATGATAAAGATTTCGATATTAGAATGGCAGCGTATGAGAACCTGGCCAGATTAGATGATATTTCTATAACCAGACGGGCTGTAGGCGGCAATTTCTATCTGGAGACCATTCAGCGAGACGGCCCTAAGGCAGTTTATGTCTCACGCCACCTGGAGCCGAAAATCGTATTGTTCGGCGGACGAATACGTTGTCGGCAAGATTTCTTCATAGAATCTGAGGATGGCAGCATAGTGATAGACGCACCTGAAGGCAAGGGTTTTGTCTCCGTAATGCGTAGACACCCCAAACGTAATACACTGATGGGGCCGTTAAAATCTTCCTTTGAATTGGTAGATATTATCAAGACTCTGGGTGAAGAACCTGTTCAACAGAGTCAACTGAGGAGGATTGGCTTGGGGGTGCCATATTCGGACGTGGTCTCAATTTTACAAAGGATGTGTGAGAAGGGTGCAGTGCTGGCAGAATTTCACGTCGGTCCACCACCAAATTTTAGTCTAAATATCAAGAATTCTCAGAAAAACGGCCGATAATAAAGATAGTTGATACCCAGTTTTTTATGCTGGGAAGAGCAGGAAATGGCTACTATCGGCGCCAGGAGGCGGATGGCTCAAAGCGTCGAGATTCCAAACAGCAAAAAGTGAATGTGTAACATTATAACAAAAAACTACGTAGCACTCGCCCCACCTGCGGATGGACAGGCGGGAGAGGCCGGCAGAAAGCCGGCCTGCTTTGCAACCGTTTTGTGTCCACAAAACCATAACCTTGTAACAGGGAAAATCAGGCTATCAGGGAGGATAATTAGAAAGCAATGAGACTCGAGAAGATTGTTCTAAGCGGCTTTAAGAGCTTCGCAGATAAGACAGAATTTTATTTTGACCCCGGCATTACCGCTATCGTAGGACCCAACGGCTGCGGGAAAAGTAACGTAGTGGATGCCGTTAAGTGGGTACTTGGAGAACAGAGTGTCAAAAGTCTTCGCAGCGGGCAGATGGCCGACGTTATATTTAGCGGGAGCGGGGCAAGGAAACCAATTGGACTGGCTGAGGTTGCACTTTGCTTTACCGATATTAATGGACAGTTGTCGATTGACGGCGAGCAGATGGAGATAGCCCGGCGATTGTACAGAAGCGGCGAAAGTGAGTACCTGATAAACAATAAGACCTGCCGGCTAAAAGATATTCGTGAATTATTTATGGATACCGGCATAGGCACCAGGGCTTATTCGGTCATCGAACAGGGCCAGATTGAACAGCTTCTGCACGCCTCAAAGGTGGACAGGAGATACATATTTGAAGAAGCAGCCGGGATAAGCAAGTATAAAGCACATAAAAAAGAAGCCCTGCGAAAACTGGAACACACCGAGCAAAATCTTCTTCGGTTGGCCGATATTCTCGGAGAAATACACAAACAATTGCGCAGCGTGAAGCTGCAGGCCGGCAAGGCCAGAAATTATCTGAAATACAGTCAGCGACTGAAGGAACTGCGAGTTAATTATTCCCTGGCCGAATTCGACAGGATAAATATACAAAGCAGGGACAAAAAAAGTACGCTGGCCCGGCAGGAAGATACTCTGGGCGATATAGTGGCAAAGGTTGCCGAAGGTGAGACATTTCTAAGCAGACTGTCCGATGAAATACTACAAACGGAGAATCAAATAAATCATTCGGATAACTCATTGGTAACCGCTACCAGCAAAATAGAACAGCATCTCGAACGCATTAAATTTCTCCATAAGAGAAACCAGGAGCTGCAAATACGAAAGCAAAATGCTTGTGAGGAGATTAAAAAACTGCAGGAGCAAACAAATCGGTTTACCGAATCTATCAGACAATGTCAGAACGAGCTTGAGGAGTCTCAGCAAGCGATTGAACAAAAAAACAGTGCGAGCCGAGAGCTTGAAGAAATTATTCATTCAGTGAGTATGCAGTGCACTTCACTTGAGACACAGTTAGAGGATGAGAAGTCCGGCATAATCGATATTGTCAGAAGAACGGCTCAACTGCACAATGAAATCCAGAGCATTTCAACGTATCGCAGCAGTCTCTCGGGACAAAAGGAAAGGCTTTCCGGGCGTGCTCAAACAACGAAAGAGGAGCTGCAGCAGCTTCTTGCAGAAGAGGCACAATACCGTGCTCGGGCCAAGGATATCGAGAAGGTACTTACCGATTCGCAGAAGACCCTGGAGGCCGAGCGAAAACAAATGGAAGCGATAACCGCTGAACTGGCGGTGCAACGGGAAAAACTGGCCCGAAGCAAAGAGATGCGAAGCGCGATGCAACGTGAGCTGACATTGCTTACAGATATGGAAAGTAGACGCGAAGGCCTGAATAAGGCGGTGAAGGACATTTCGGGTTCGCAGGATGGAGGGCAGGGAAGAAACAAGCCTGATTATGTCCAGGCAATACTTGCGGATATTATAAAGGCCGACCTTACATATGCCGATGCGGTCGAGGCGGCACTGGAAGGAAAGACAGATTCCGTTGTAATCAATCAAATAAAAAGATTGTTAGAAGACAAAAAGAGATTGAAAGGATTAGATGCCAGAGTGAATTTTATCCCGGTCGAGGTGGGTAAGCCATTTGTAGACAACGTGGACTTATCTAAATACCAGTCAGTGCTCGGCAGGATTGTTGAATTTGTAAGTTTTGAGGCGAGGTATGCCCCGTTTGTCTGGAGCCTTCTCGGCCGGACGCTTGTAGTCGAATCAATTGAAAAGGCTGTAGAACTTGCAGACAAAATAGGCCCGGGATACAGGTTTGTTACGCTCGAAGGTGAAGTCCTTGAAGCCGAGGGTTCGGTGCGTACCGGGCCGTTAGGTAAATCAAGCGGACTGATATCCCGAAAAAGTAGATTACGGGAATTGGAAGTGGACCTTACCAGCACTAACGCGGAAATAGCAGTGCTGAGCAAAGACATCGAAAAGAATGTGCAGCAAAATGAGCACCTGTCCAGATTATGCAAGGATCTGCGAACAGCTATTTATGAGGCCAATACAGAAAAGACTGAGGCTAACTCAAAGCTTAGAGTTATCGAACAGAACATAAAACGACTTACAGCCGAGCAACCGTTGATAAGCGGTGAAATCGATGTGTTAGCGGAGCAGATAGCCCAGTCCGTGCACAAGGAGTACGATTCCAAGCAGAAATTGCAGGAGCTGGAAACAGTCAGCACACAGCGCAGCCAAAGGGTCCAGGAGCTGCAGAACGAGCTGGCTTGCGAGAAGAGAAAATGCGAGCTTAAGAAGGCAGAGCTAACCGATGTGCGAGTAAGCCTTGGGCAAACCGGGGAAAAACTCAAGGCAGTGAGAGAAACACTTTCGAGTCTGAAAAGTCAAAGGCAGCAGACCCAGGAAGGCCTGAACTCAGCAAGTGCGGAAGTTAAAAAATGCGGCGGCGAGATAGATAATTGCCGGCGTGATATTCTTAATTGTGAGTCGGTAGTTTCGGAATTGTTTGTACAAAAGGAAAAGGCTGCGAATCTGAGCATAACACTTCGCGAAAAGACAGAAGAATTCCTGGCTCAGCGAAACCAGGCAGAACAACTCGTGCGCCAAAAAAGGACCGAGCAGGCAGAACTTGAAGAACAGATACACCAGGTCAAGCTTGAGCTGAGCCAAATGGAGGTTCGAGAGACGGACCTTGTTCAGCGGGTTCAGGAAGAGCTTCAGATTGATTTAAGGCAGGCTTACGGCAATTATCAACAATCCGACATAGATTGGCAGCAGGTACGCGTGGAAATAGGCGAGCTTCGGGAAAAAATCGAAAGGCTGGGCAATGTGAATCTGGATGCCATAACTCAACAGGAAGAACTGCAAAAACGAGATGAATTTCTGAGCAGCCAGGTTGAGGACCTTAATAAAAGCAAGGGTCAGCTCGAACAATTAATAAGGCGAATCAACAGGGAGAGCAAAGAAAGGTTTCGTGTTACGTTCGAACAGATAAGAATTAACTTTCAGGAATTGTTCCGCATGCTGTTCGGTGGGGGCAGGGCTGACATAATCATGGAAGAGCCTGAAGATATACTGGAATCAGGCCTGGAGATAGTGGCTCGTCCGCCGGGCAAAGAGACACGCAGTATCACCCTGTTGAGTGGTGGAGAAAAGGCGATGACGGCCATTGCACTGTTGTTCGCGATATTCAAGGTCAAACCTTCGCCGTTCTGTTTCCTGGATGAAGTTGACGCGGCTTTGGATGAGGCAAATAATGAACGTTTTAACCTGATATTGAATGAATTCGAGAAGGATTCACAGTTTATTGTAATTACGCACTCTAAACGCACTATAAGTATTGCTGATGTTCTTTTTGGGATAACAATGCAGACACAGGGGGTGAGTAAGAAAATAGGCGTCAAATTTGACCAGGGCGAGGCGCAGCAAGCCGACTCACCTGCGGCCGTGGCCTGAATTTAGAATGTTTTTTTAAAAAACTGTATAATTCTATCAGGCTTTCTCCTGCATCATTTCATCAAAAGCACTACAGCGCCATATCTTTAACTTTATCCACTGAATTGCGAAAATGACTGGATGCTATATAATGGTTATGGCAAGTAAGAAACCGGAAAAGGTCGGACAAAGGTAATGGAGAATGGTAAGGTATATCTTGTTGGAGCCGGACCTGGAGACGAAGGTTTAATTACACTTCGGGCTGTGGAATTGCTGCGAACGGCCCAATGTGTAATCTACGACAGACTGGTGAATCCGGCTTTACTCAATTATGCACCGGCCGAGGTGGAATTGGTAAACGTCGGCAAGCAACCGGGCGAGAAATCGATAACACAGGAGCAAATAAATGAGTTGCTTGTCACAAAAGCAGGTGAAGGAAAAATTGTCGTGCGGCTTAAGGGTGGTGACCCGTGCGTGTTCGGCAGAGCAGCCCAGGAATTAAAGGCTCTCGCACAAGCCGGTATAGAGTTCGAGATAGTGCCGGGGATAACGGCAGGCACCGCAGCAGCGGCATATGCGGGAATCGCCCTTACCGACAGGGACTATAGCTCACAGCTAATCTTCGTTACCGGTCGCGAGGCCGAAGGAAAGAACGAAAGTAATATCGACTGGGATTTGTTGGGCAGGCTCAACGGGACAATCGTTTTCTATATGGCTGTAAGTAATCTTGGGATTATCGCCGAAAAACTTATGACTAACGGTAAAGCCGGCGATACACCGGCTTCGATAATCGCTAATGCAACGCAGCCGACACAGCGAGTGGTATGGGCGCCTCTAAGCGAAATCGCTGCGAAATCGGCACAAGAGGATATCAAACCCCCTGCCATTGTTATTGTAGGCGCAGCGGCTAAAGACGACCAGGGGCTGAATTGGTTTATGAAAAAGCCGTTGTTTGGTCAAAGCATAGTTCTGACGCGCGATGCCCGTGGCAATCTGGAACTGGCTTCGAAAATATCCCGCCAGGCCGCCCTTCCAATAATTTTTAACACTATTAAAATAAAACCTTTGACCGAGAGTAACCTGTTCATAGAGGCGGTAAGTGAACTGGCCGGGTATGACTGGGTCATTTTCAGCAGCGCTAACGGCATAAGGGTTTGCTTCGAAGGCCTGAAAAAACTGAGTAAAGACGCTCGTGCCTTCGGAAAGGCAAAAATCGCATGTATGGGGCGTTCAAGTGCAAAAGTGTTGGAACAGTTCGGCATAGAAGCGGACTTTGTTCCGACGGCTTTTACAAGCGCGCAGTTAGCCGAACAACTTACCAAACAAATTAACCTGAAAGATAAGAAAATATTGCTTTTAAGCTCGAAAATAACCACGGGTCAATTGGCCAATGAGTTGAAAGGCTTCGGTGCAAACATTAATGAAATTGGCCTCTATACAACTATTCCAGCAGAAAATGATGCGAACCGGCTGATAGAAAAAATCGAAAAGAACCAGGTTGACTGGATTACTTTTACAAGTCCCTCAACGGTCCGCTACTTCTGCGCCCGAATTAGGCCTGAGCTTGTAAATTCGAGCCGCGCAAGGGTGGCATCAATCGGGCCGGTTACATCCGCGGAATTGGCACGCCTCGGCGTAAAGCCCGATTTGGAGGCTCAGGAATATACGACCGACGGCCTTATAAAGGCCATTAGAGGTTTTTGTGAAAAAGGTCCCTAAGCTCAAAAGATGAAAGGAGCGTTGTGATGGCTTTCCCGCATACGAGAATGCGCAGGCTGCGGAAAAACGAAACGCTGCGAAAGTTGGTGCGGCAAACAAGTCTTTCGGCAAGTGATTTCGTTTATCCTCTGTTTATTCGTACAGGCCGAGAATTGAAAGAACCTATCGAATCGATGCCGGGGTGTTTTCATTTCTCTCCGGATACTGCCGCCGCTGAGGCGGCCGAGATTTTTTCACTGGGTATACCGGCGGTTATTCTTTTTGGTTTGCCTGAACGAAAAGACGCTACCGGCTCGCAGGCATGGGCCAAAGAAGGTGTTGTGCAGCAGGCGGTAAGACAAATTAAAAAGACCTGCAGCGACCTTGTGGTTATCACTGACGTGTGCCTGTGCGAATATACCGACCACGGACATTGCGGCGTAATCAGGGACGGCAGAGTGGATAACGATGCGACTTGCGAGCTTTTAGCCAAGACGGCTATATCCCACGCGCAGGCAGGAGTTGATGTCGTTGCACCATCTGATATGATGGACGGCAGAGTGGGTGTAATTCGCAATGCACTGGAAAAAAACGGCTTTAAGGATACGGCTATTATGGCATACTCGGCAAAATATGCCTCGGCTTTCTATGGCCCTTTCAGAGATGCTGCGGAGTCGGCGCCGGCGTTCGGCGACCGAAAAGACTATCAGATGGACCCTGCCAACAGCGCCGAGGCGATGAGGGAAATAGCACTCGATGTCGAAGAAGGCGCCGATATTGTGATGGTTAAACCCGCCTTATGCTATCTTGATGTTATCTATCAAGCCAAAAAACGTTTCAATGTGCCGATTGCCGCGTATAACGTCAGCGGTGAGTATATGATGGTAAAATCAGCCGCAAAGGCAGGACTGATGAATAGCGAGCAGGCAATGCTTGAGGTGCTGCTGTCGATAAAAAGAGCAGGCGCGGATATTATAATTACATATTTTGCAAAAACGGCCGCTGAATTATTAAAACTGACTCACCGCAAGGTGTCCAAATAAGAAATCCTCGTTTAATCCTATTCTATAAGCCCATCAAAAAGAAAGAATGACCTGAATAATCGCATCTTTTGGACCAGTAAAACCTTTTGAGGCATATTTTACTTACCGGATTGATATGAAATCTTGATTTGAATTACTTATTCTGGTATAATAGTTAAATTGGTAATTTCTATCTGGAAAATCCGGGGGAGGATTGGAGGAGTCCAATGGATTGAAGAGTATTTCGGGGACAAGTTTCTAACAATAATTTTTCACGTCGAAGATTAGTGAAAATGAAAAAGTCGATGCTTTTTATCGTCCTGGTGTTTTTCGCAGGAGCAGTTTCTGCCTTAGGAACCACAAGCGAAGAAGACTGCGCCTGCAGTGGATCCCAGGAGACTTCTAAAAATGGGAAACTTCTTGATGCCCGGGAGATTACAAAAGGTTTTGAGCAAGGCGAGAGCCGGGTCAAAGTAATCGTTAATCTGGTTGAACCGCCACAGGCACCGGCGGTAGTGGACTGGAAATCAAGCAGTTCTTTGAAGAAATTACAACGTGAGATTCATACACATCAAAGGCAGGTTCTGGATATCCTTCCCGTTGCCGATTTTACCTTGCGACACCGATTCCAGAACCAGGCCGGATTTTCCGGAGAAATCACACAGGAAGGATTAGAAAGGCTTTTAGAAGATTCGCGGGTAAAGTCGATTGAGCCGGTCCGCCTTTGTGAAGAGCATCTTGCCCAGGGAATTCCTTTGATAAATGCAGCAGGATACCGCCCAATCTATAACGGGCAAGGTGTGGCCATTGCTATTTGTGATACGGGGGTTGACTACACCCATTCAAAGCTGGGAGGGGGAGGTTTCCCGAACAGCAAAGTTATTGGTGGATACGACTTCGGTGATAACGACGGTGACCCTTATCCCTATGGTAACTCTGCTCATGGAACCAGTTGTGCAGGCATTGCCGCTGGTGACCTTGGCACTGTGGGTGATTACATCGGAGGCGTCGCCCCCGGCGCCAAACTTATTGCACTGAAAGTCGCAAATAGCTCCGGTTCTATACATACAGACAAGATAATAGCATCCTGGGACTGGTGTATAACTCACAAGGATGACAATCCATCCTATCCTATTTTGATAATCAGCAACAGTCTCGGTTCCGGGCGATATCCCAGTACGTGTGACGGCTCGGAAACTGCGTTTGCAACAGCTGCGAACAATGTAGTTGCGGCCGGGATTACAATGGTCGTATCTTCCGGTAATGAGGGTTTCTGCGATTCATTGGCTCTGCCTGCCTGCCTAAGCAACACTATTTCGGTAGGTGGCGTACATGATGCCGCTTTTGGAACCTACACATTTTGTGTAGACGAAGACTCTTGTGCAACTCCGGGTGGCGGCGCCAGTTGTGATCCGAGCGAATTTTCAACAATGCAGGTTACAGCCTCGGATGTGGTCGCAGTGTACACAAACGTTGCTTCTTTCCTGGATATTTTTGCACCCGCTCACAAAACCCACACTACAGATATCAGCGGTTCAGGTGGTTACAACCAATATGGGGACTACGTTACCGATTTTGGAGGCACCTCGGCCTCCAGCCCTTATGCGGCCGGAGCTGTTGCGTGTCTGCAATCTGCCGCAAAAGAACTAATAGGAAGTTACCTTTCACCTTCAGAGGTTAAATATATTTTGACTTCGACCGGAGATGATATAACGGATGATAAAGTGGCTATAACAAAACCTCGTATTAATCTGGACGAGGCCATCAGTAGTATCGGCATTATTGTGGAGAATCAATATTTTTCCACTGATGTGCCAAAAGATATACCTGACTGGGGAACAACGACTTCAACACTGGATATTTCAGGTATTGGTATAATCATTGATTTGAACGTTAAGCTCAATATTAGCCACGTTTATGACGACGATTTGGACGTATTCCTTATAGCTCCGGATAGTACGCGTGTTGAACTGTTTACCGACGTCGGCAATGATGGTGATAATTTTTCAAATACCATACTCGACGACGAGGCATCGATACCAATTACAAGCGGAACAGCTCCATTTAACGGTTCATATCGGCCTGAAGGTAGTCTTAGCCTTTTCGATGGTAAGAGTCCTACAGGAGTATGGACACTCGAAGTAACAGATGATTCGGGTTCTGATACAGGGACTCTTAACTCGTGGTCTTTGACTATACAAATACTGGTTAATACCGAGCCGAATGCACCGGTCCTCCATCCGGAACCCAACATAACCCCGGGATTGTGTAATACAATTTCCTGGAACCTGGTTCCTGAGGCCATTGTGTATTATGTGCAGTGCTCCAGCGACCCCGGCTTCTCCAGTATTGTTGGTAACAGCGGCTGGATAAGCGAGGCCTATTATGAATTTTGTGGTCTGACTAACGCTCAGGTGTATTGGTATAGAGTAAAATCAGCTTATAGCGCCTCAGGGGGACCTGAAAGTCCGTGGTCTGGCGTTGAATCTTCACGGCAATGCGGCACACCCGGTGATTTCGAGCCGGATTGCGATGTGGACTTGGCCGACCTGGCGGTGCTGGTTGAGCAGTGGTTGGAAACGCCGGGCACACCCTCCGCAGATATTGCTCCTGCGCCTGATGGAGATGATGTAGTAAATTTACTCGATTTTGCTGAACTTGCTGTCCATTGGCTTGAGGGTATTGAGTAATTTTAAAATTTGAAATGTTAACGGTTCGAACTGCATAAAAGTTGAAAATTCGCTCCGGAAAGTGAAACCACATTTAACTCAATTCCAGAAACAGTTGTGCAACATCCTTCAGGACGGACTGCCGTTATGCAGCAAGCCGTTCGCTGACATTGCGGTATTTATGCACTCCAGTGAGACTGAGGTTCTAAGTGAAACAGCAAAATTAAAGGCACAGGGCGTTATTCGGCGGATTTGTGCGCTCGTAAATCATCGCGCCTTAGGCGGAATCAGCACCCTTGTAGCCGCTCACGTGCCGGAAGAGGAACTGGGCGCTGTTGTGGAAGTGATTAATGCAATTCCCGGAGTCTCTCATAATTACCTGAGAAAACACTTTTACAACCTGTGGTTCACACTTCAGGGCCGGTCAAACCGGGAGCTTAAGCTTGAAATCAGGAATCTGGCGGCCCGTTTCGATATCGAATTTCACAGTCTGGCTGCCGAGCGGGTTTTTAAGCTCAACGTCCGATTCGATGCAAAAAGTGGTGGTCAAAGATTACTGCCTGACATTGGACAGAATGGGGAAGATAAACATGTAAGGCTTACCAGAAATCAAGGATTGATTCTGCAGAAATTGCAGGAAGGCCTTGATATAGTTACGCTTCCTTTTGATATTCTTCAAGGCAAAGATATTGACAGGCAGACAGTGTTCAGGACAATCGAAACATTGCTTAATAAGAATGTAATTAGACGGATAGCCGCAATTGTGGACCATCGAAAATTAGGCTTTACGGCCAATGTTATGTTTTGCTGCAGGATTTTGCCGGAGCAGTTCGGCCCTGAGCTCACTGCCGAAGGGCAAATCACGACGGCAGGCAAAAAGCTTGCAAAGCTGCCTATCGTAAGCCACTGTTATCAGCGAAAGACGTTCCAAGGATGGCCATATAATTTGTACGCAATGATGCACGCCGGCAGCATGGGACAGATTCAGCATATGATAGAAAAGTTCGTTAGAGATTGCCAAATCAACGATTACGAACTATTGCCGACACAGACTGAGTTCAAGAAAGAGCCGGTAAAGTACGGATTTTGACGCCAAGCTGTAAAGGTATTGAGCCTGCCTCATAGTCTGAATTTTATCATTCCTTCAGACAGTAATAATTCCTTGATTAAAGCCAATTATTTCCTTAGGCACCTTCCTGCCGCTGCATAGTTAAGATTGGTGAGCAGAGGTTGTTTGCATCTTTGTTCTTGAGCGTGGACTTTTTAGTTGTTAATCTATGAACTATAAACTAATAACTACGAACTACCGAAGGGAATCAGATATGGAGATGTATAATCTTGTAAGTTTCCTGGGGATATTCATTTTGATTGCCTTCGCCTGGATTTTGTCACCCGACAGGAAAAATATAAACTGGAAGGTCATTTCTTGGGGTGTTTCTCTTCAGTTGTTAATTGCATTGTTTATTTTTGTTTCGCCTGTGGGCTCGAAGGTTTTTTTATTTTTAAATGAAGTTGTAATCAAGATTCTGGACTCTTCGAGTGCGGGCGCGAAGTTTGTATTTGGCAGACTTGCCATTCCGCCGGGTCAGGTCGACGAAACGGGCCAGAGCTCACTGGGATTTATTCTTGCCTTTCAGGCCTTTCCAACAATTATTTTCTTCTCGGCCCTGATTTCGATTTTATACTTTTTCAACGTAATGCCTTTGCTTATCAGGGGCTTCGCTTATGTATTTACGAAGTTGATGAGGATATCGGGAGCAGAGTCCCTCGTTGCAGCAAGCAATATTTTTGTGGGCATTGAGTCTACGCTCATAGTCAAGCCGTATTTGAGTCAGATGACCTCCTCTGAAATGTGCACTATTCTGACTGCGGGAATGGCGACGGTCGCATCCAACGTTCTGGCGCTGTATGTATTTAGTTTGAAGGCTCAATTTCCGACAATTGCCGGCCATTTGGTCTCGGCCTCTTTGCTGTCCGCTCCGGCGGCGCTTGTTATGTCCAAAGTAATCTTTCCCGAAAGCGAAACTCCTCAGACACTCGGTGTGCACGTTCGGCCTTTCTATGAAAGGGACAAAAGCTTTTTCGAGGCGATCATTAATGGAGCCAATGCCGGAGTTAAAATGATTGTCGGGATTGTGGCGCTTCTAATAGCGGTTTTAGGCCTGGTTGCATTGGTGGACCTGTTTCTATCTGAATTGGGAGACAAGCTGAACGAGTTCTTTGCACTGGAGACCGATTTATCTTTGAAGGCGATTTTAGGTTATATCTTTTATCCCTTTACATTAATTTTAGGAATCCCTGCTTCGGATGCAGCGGTAGTTTCCAGAATTATCGGCGAGCGCGCGATTGTTACCGAAGTTGTGGCTTACAAAGATTTGGGAGTTGCTCTGGAGAATAACCTGCTTCAGCATCCGCGTTCGGCAGTGATTACCACCTATGCCTTGTGTGGATTTGCCCACCTTGCTTCGATGGCCATTTTTGTCGGCGGTATTTCGGCACTGGCGCCTGACAGGACCCGCAATATTGCGGCAGTCGCGTTTCGAGCGCTATTGGCGGCAACGTTGGCTTGTCTTATGACGGCCTGTGTCGCAGGGACGTTTTTCACAAAAGGTTCGATTCTATTGGGGACCTGACTATGTTTGTAAAACATTCCGAAGATTGTCAGGAATTCATAGCTGCAGATGGTTCGGCTTTACGTGAGTTTCTGCATCCTGCGAAGGCTGACTTGAATATTCATTATAGCCTGGCACATGCGAAAGTTACGACGCGCCAAAAGACCAGGCTGCATAAGCTTAAAACTTCCGAGGTATATTACATTATAGAAGGCCGGGGCCTTATGCACATAAACGAGGAAACGTGCGAAGTCGGTCCAAACTGTGCGGTTTATATCCCGCCGGATTCAAAGCAGTATATTGAAAACACGGGAGAGGGCGACTTGAGCTTTCTTTGCATAGTAGACCCGGCGTGGCGAGACCAGGACGAGGAGATACTTAATTGCTAAAATCCGGAAACGGCAGATATTACCTGTGTTGTGTTTTGTATATTTGCCGGAGAGTTTTTTCTAAAGCATTCGTATTCCGACCAATTCACCCGGCGTCAGCTCCATCTCAGGAGGGACTTTTACCAGGAATGGCCGGCCCCATTGTCGCAGGTTGGGATTCAGCCATAAGCGAATCGGCATTTCTTCCACGGTTGGGCCGATATATGTTATCTCTGATTGTGTAATCTGCCTGGGCTGGCTGTTCTTAGTAAGCTCCACTATTGAGCCCGTCCGAATTTGGCCGGCCTGTTCTTCCGTAGCGTATGCGATAATCTCGCTGGGCCGGGGCTCTGCGATGGTTAGTATTGGCTGACCGGGCATAACAACTTCGCCAGGCCTGCGTAAATTGGCTTCACCAGGTCGACCCGAATCGGCCTGGTCCGCAGAGGCCCGGATTTGGACAACCACCCCGTCTATTGGAGACCTTAATATCATCTGACGACGTTGTACTAACAACTCTTCTATTAGTTGCTGCTGAACTTCTATTGCCTTGTATATAGGCTCAAGTGCCCGGTCAATTGAAAGATGGACAGGCTGATGTAAGGTGAATTCACGACGTCGATTCTCGGTGTTCTGCAGGTCGAGTTCGCATTGGTTCAGCAGACGCTGATTTTCTTCAATTTTTTTCGCAAGTGTGTTATACTGGATTTTTGTCTTCTGAAGCTCATAAGGTGCCAGTGCATTTTTTTCCACCAGTTCCCTGACGATTCGCACCTCCAAGGCCAGCTCTTCCAGTATTATTCCATCTGTTTCGAGAATCGTTCTCATCTCCAGGATACGGACTTTGCACTGCTCAACATCCACCGAGAACCGTCGCTGTGCTGCAATCCAGTCTGTTTCTCTCTGGGCCGCTTCAGCCGAAAGCTGGTCCTGAGTGGGAATCAATTCCGATATCAGCCGTTGTATTTCGGTCATTGTAGTTGCGATTTGCGCATTTATAAGCTCATCGTCCAGTATCACCAGAATCTGACCTTCTTGTACATTATCGAACAACCGTACAGGAATGCTTTTCACCCGACCTGCGAGCGTTCCTGCAACCGAACACGTTTGACTGCGCGCTATGCCGAGAACCTCGAACTGCTTCGTACGTCTATTCAATAAACCTACTACCGCTGCGGCGGCAACCAGCCACACGAAGACAGGAAGAAAACGTCTACGCCATATATCGGAGCGGTTATCCTCACTTTTCATAATAAGCTCAAACCTCGAGTAATTGCTCCTGCATCGTTAGAGTAATATTCTCGATGCCTTGTATTTTTTCGAGATCAGCTAACATTTGCTCATTTTTCGCTGCATTGCGTATCATTAGCTGATAGGAGTATTCCGCCGGGCCTTCAAAACCACCGTTCTGCACCGAAATAAGCGTGAACCTGGTGCAGAAATGTTTAAGAACATCAAGAATCGGGTGGCCCGGTTCAATCTGTCCCGGGAGGCGAAATGTTAAAAATCCGTTGTGCGGCTGATGTGTACCGAAGCCGGTCAAGTGTAGATACAGCACGATAAGTGACAAAATAACCGTGCCTACAATCGCGATGCCGTATCGCTGTGAGCCGGTCGCCATTCCGATAACCAGCGAACAGAAAATAAAGGCTACATCACGAGTATCCTTGATAATGTTACGGAAACGAATAATGGCAAGCGCACCCATCAAGCCGAACGCGGTGATGATGTTATTGCCTATTACCGCCATAACCATTGCCACCACTACCGTAATCAGAATCAATGACTGTACAAATGTTCTCGAGTATGAAAGCCCGCTGTGCGTGAAATAATAAACCCACGCCAGAACCTGCCCCAGCACAAAAGCAAGCAACAGCGACAAAACTATGTCTTCCGGGCTGAAGATTCTTCCCGCTGAGGTTCTGTCTAAAATTTGCCAGATTTGTCCCATAGCAAGTTACCTGTTGTTTTTTTCGTATAGAGTCCAAACAAACTCGCTTGTTTTATCGAAGAGACATACTTGGAGACGGACTGCTGGCGCAGGCTGAAGTACTTTACCATTCGGTTAATCCATGCAGGATAACAGCCGGTAAATTTAATCTCCAGAATCACCTGGTTCAAGCGCATTCGCTTCCATTCCGTGCCGTTAAGGCCCACATCAGCACATCTTGTTATTTTATAGCTCAAATCCCGGTCGAAGGTTATTCGGACACGTCGGTCAACGATGCCTTCAAAGGCTTGTCGAATATATCGGGTTCGAACAATCGGCCCGGCGCCGATAGTATTCATATAAAGGATAAACTGTCCGAGAGAAGCCTCTCCATTGCCGTTGTTTTGTGGCCAGCTTAAGCCCGACAGCAAAGATGCTACGTGTTGATGCAGTACCTGTGTGCGGCTTTTAATAATAATACTACCTGCCCGCCTTTTGATTTCAAAGAATCGAGGATAATCAAGTTCATCAGTGTAGCTGCGAATGCGCAGTTTGAACCGATTCTTTTGCCCTCGCATAGTTTCCTGACAAAGTTGCAGGTTACCCGAGTCGAGATACAGGGTTGCAATCGGATAGGCCCCTTTGGGCTGAGACCTGCAGTAACGGTCGGGCTCCATATAAGGTTTAATAAACTCTGCAATTGCCGCTGCTACCGATTCGGTTATGACATACTTTATTTCATGCCTGCACCAGATAGTATTACCAATTACCCGACCAGGTTGATTCGCTGTACTTGCGGCTTTCTTAGGATGGACCGTGTTTCCATCTGCGGCCTTTCTCCGCAGCCGTTCATACCATTTTCTTTTTACCCCGGCTGTTAAGTTTATCAGCTTTGCCATAACAACCTTTTCTGTTTCTTAGGCCAATTCTTATCTAACTATCTTTTTATTCTCCAGGTGTCGGCGGATCTTCTATGCCCCAGTTGTTCGGGTCATTGGCATAATCTTGCGCAACGAGTCGACTTAATGAGGCGCCAAAACCGTCCGGCTCGACGGGCCAGAGGTCCACGTTGCCGGGACAATCCTGCGGATGTGAACCGTCACTGTAATTAACTCTCTCAAGGAGGATATAGTAGCGGTTGTTAAATTCGTCCACATCACCTGGCTTTGAAAGGTCCAATTTTTCGCCATCGTTATTCAGCTTACCATCGTACGGCCCGAGTATCTGGACACCACCGGGCACGCCACTATATCGTAACGCGAAGTCATACGGGTCTTTTACCAACAATAAATACTCTCCAGGCCCCAAAGTTACCTCATTCGGACTGTCAGGGAAGGTATAGTCGATGCCGCTGGTGAATTTCCATGGCAGGCCTTCTACGTAATCGTACAGGACAACTGAAGAGGCTGTTCTGTTATAAAGCTCGATATATTCTTCGTGCTGATTGGCCGTCGGCGGATTATACATAATCTCGGTAATCACTATCGGGCTGATTTTCGGATAAGCATTTGCCGCACCCGGCGTGTTCGAATCCAAAGCAACAAAATTATAATTGCCTGTGCTGCTCTTGAAATAACGCCCGAACGATATACCTGTTTCCGAAGCGCCAAAATCTTCTATTTCCCGGTAGCCGGTCAACTCTGCGCCTTGTGCGGAACTAAGGCAAACCTCTTCGCCATTTTCACTAAAGGCAAAGCCAATCAACCGGCCTGGGTCGCTTGCAGTAGCACCGAAATTCGCGTCTTCACAGAAAAGCATATATCCACCTGCAGGAATAACAGTACCTGCTGCGACTTTATATTTCATCCGGTTAGGATCGTCGTCGTCATTATCACTCAGGTACCAGCCGCCGATATCAATGCCTTCAGCAGTAGTGTTAAATAACTCTATCCAGTCCGGCGCGGTGCCGTGCGAGTGTGACATTACTTCGTTTATGGCTATGGTGCCGGGATTGGGAAGCAGGCCGTCATCGTCAGTACCCGGCGAGCCGCCTCGTAGCGCGCTTGCCCGCCAGGAATCTTTCTCGCCCCAGCTATTGGGGTCGGGATTGTTCTGGTCTATTATAGTCAGAGAGAAGCCTTCCCCGTCGGTAATCGGGCGCCAGTCATCCCCGTAATTAAATTCATGAATTATCCCGTCAACAGCATCCCTGAGTCTGATTTTTTCTCCTCCATTATTAAGACTGCCTTCATATTCGCCTGCAATGATGCCGGTAAAACTCGGATACTCCGAGGCAAATGCAAACTTGTCTTTCACCACCACGATGTAATCGCCGGCTGCCAAATTGATGCCAGGCGGGAAGGTAAAATCGACTCCTTTTGTGAATCTGACCAGGTTTAGTTTTATATTCTCCGGCCCGATATTTCGCAGTTCGATGTACTCTGCATTCGGGTCACCGGCAGGCACATCCTGTGGATGAAACATTATCTCTGTAATACGAAGGTTCTCAGCGACCGGACCTACGGCGTATGTAGCCTCATTCAGCCCGCTCCAGTCACCTGAATAAAGCACTCGCGCCTTGACTGTCGCGCTTTCATTCATCGTGATTGCGCTAGTGTAGCTGCTTGCACTGGCCGAGATACCACCTAAGGTGCTGCCTTTAAGCAACTCCGCACATATTATAAAATCGCTGTTGTTGGTAGCGCGATTAAGCGCGTGGATAGCCAGCAGATTCTCGCCCTTGTCAAGGTTTCCAATGTAGCTTGTAACATCGTAACTATCGAAGCTATCATCGGCCTCATGACTGCCGGTAGCCAGGGAATTCCACTGCGGTGAGCCAGGTGCGTTAATTTCAGCAATTTTTACCCCGTTAAGGTAAGCGATGAAGCCGTCGTCATATCGCACTTGCAGGATTAACGTTGTGATGTCGGCCGGGTCGCAGTCAACTGTGAAAGGAATTCGCAAGTAACAAGTGCCGTTGTGATTATACATTTTGTCATAAACATCAACATCGATGTAGCTTTCATAACCTGAGCCTGTCTCGTACCCAACACCTCCTTCCCCTTCGGTCCAACCTGATGTTATGAAGTTGGGGTCTGTCCTCCAGTCAGTACCGATATCACCGGTTGGGACAAGAACCTGCTTATCTGCATGCTCATCTACCAGGCTTGTATATGAGCCCCAAAGACGTGGGTCCTGTCCGTCAATGGTGTAATAGATTGTGCCTGAGCCGCTCTTAATTATACTCAGGTCATCCCCCACTGAAATATAACCGCCGTGCTGGTTAACGTCATTTATATAAAATGCAGGTGCCTCAAGCAGAAATAAATCTTCATCTGCACAGGCATCCAGTAAAATAGCCTCTCGCTGCGGTATCCACGTAACGGGGATATAGGTGTACATACTGGGGAGAACGGCCGACATCTCGTCTTTAAGCTCGTTAAATCGCGCTAATATATTGCCTTTCGTCATCGCACCGCCGTTATTGAAATGTTTGTGCAAACGGTCGGAAAATAGCTGGTCGAAATCGGCATGCGCCCTCAATGCCCTGTATATATTGGCCATGGGTGTATTTTCGCCGTTAAGACCACTATTTCCTCCATAAGATGGAAACTTGTTGAAACCGACGTCATCCAGGTATTCCTCTTGCATCGCGCCTTCTATATCCCAGACTAAATACCTGAATTTTCCCTTATCAGACCGCTCGGCTGCGACCGTCCAGTTATTACCAGGCCAATCCCAGTTGGCCGAGTACAGCTCAACAAGCAGGTAATCGATAAATGCCTGAATATCGAAACGCTTGCCGGCTAAATAGTAATTCAAATTATTCGACATATCGTTGCCGGTAATGAAACTATTCAACGCATTCCAGGCCACGTAGTCACCGTCTCGGGCCTCCGACTGTGTAATTACATCCCATTCTTCATCACTATCATACCACTCCTGGAAAAACTCCTGGTCGGTGCGTTCACAGGGATTATAGAAGATCTTGAATTCGCCGTTGAGGATAAGGTTGGCTATTATTCCCGTGCCTTCCACGGCACCCATATCTCTATGCAGCCGCCTGTGCAGCTCGTCCTTAACAAACGGATTATACATGTCGTTGTGTCCTCCGCGTAGTACGACGCTGCGCCAACGGCTGATATCGGAAAGCGGAAACATAGGATATTCGAGCCGGTTCTCGCCGTAATCACTGCGGAAGTAGCATTTGAAACTGAATTTGTTGTAATTCCAATTTTGTGACCAGTCGGGATTGTCGCGTCTGTACCGCGGCCGATGATAGTCGCTGCCCTGGACGCGGATGCCGCAGTTTTCCTGGAAACCGACATTGCTGTCGTAAGGTTCAATCAGCTCAACGGATATAGGCCGTTCGTATTCTATTCCTCGATGTATAGGATTGTTGTAATCACAGGGATCTACCGCTTGCCAGACTCCCCCGTTATACTCACCCCCTACGATGGCCATAACGCCATTTGGTTCGATCAGTGATTGTTCTTCATCACCGACAATGGAAATAATCGGCAATGACTTCTGGGCCGTAGTCAAGCCGAATAGATAAGAATGGGTTTTGCTTCGCGAGGCAAGCCATCCGGGCCTGAACGCCCTGGCGCGTATACAATTTGTGCTGCTTATGTAGAGAGGACTGGTATATTCAGTACTGCTCTCAGTGGGCTCACGACCGTCCGTCGTATAGCGTATCGTAGCATCGTCTGTCTCCGTAGATAATATCAACGAGAATGAAGAAGTGTAAATTCCGCGTTTATGGCTAAACTTTACTTCCTCCACGAGACCAAGGTACCCACCGTCATTTTGCAGTCCCGGTGTAGGATCGCCCATAAATCGCCAGTTATCGCTTGTATCAGGTAACCGGCCGTAGGAAATATCACTATACTGCTGGTTAAAACTGTACCTGTCTATCAGAATGCTATTTGAGTCAAACAGGGCAATGTCCTCTCCATCACCACTGAGTTTAAAGTCCGTGTGCAGGACACCTTGTTCCGGATCACTATCTGCCCAAATCACAAGATGGCCGTGGGGAGCAATCGTCGTCTCTGTGTTCGAATCAGTGGGAATCTGCCACCAATCGCCGGGGTCGCACGGGTCATCAGTCAGGTACATACCACCTATATCAATAGAGTAGTCACCGGCGTTATAGATTTCAATCCAGTCCGGGTATTCGTCCGCCTCTTCCGGGTCCTCTATCGTATCGCTGTTTATCGCCATAAATTCATTGATGACCAGCGGAATCCCGGACTTTCCCCAATCATTTATGAATATCTCAAGGTCTATCCTGTTTACGATGTTTAATCTGTCGAGGTTGGGGCAATTTGAGTCATAGCATAGCACGGGCTCAAGCCAATCTTTTGCAAGTATACTGAAATCCTCAAAATTCACTATTCCATTTCTTGTTAGATCACCCCTTGGAAACTGTGTTGCCGACGCTGAACCAGCTAACAATACCACTAATACAAACATCACAAGCAATCCGATTCGTTCAGCCTTGCCTTGCCCGACCCCGGGCCGACTGACAGCTTTTGCCACTGGTGGCAATAAACAGTTAGCAAACAAACGGAAAGCCAATAGAGTTTTCATAGGACTAAGCATTTTTATCTCCCTATATACATATACACTGTTCCCTCCACCGCTGACATGCATCCAACGGGCCTTAGAAGTATAAAACGATGTTTTTTTGCTAATTAAGTCTTATCCATTATAACACACATAGATTTGAGATGTCAATCGGTTTTTTACCTAAAAGTGTGTTTCTGAAGGTGTTATGTGGGTTTTTGACAGTTCTTCGCTTTCATTAGTCCGATAATGATTTTCGGGAAGCAGAATGAGCGGTCCTATTATTTGAAACACAGATTTTCATTAAAACTATATGTTGCAGATACCGGCAGTTTGCAGTAAAGAAATATTAATCCTATGTCTTTGAAGTACGCTAAAATTCTGGTAACCGGCCTGCCGGGCTGCGGCAAAACGACTGCTATAATGCGAATTCTCACGAACCTTAAGTGCAAGAATGTGGTCGGCTTTTATACACAAGAGATTCGCAATAACGGCCGGCGGACAGGCTTTATGTGGAATAGGCTGGATGGGAGTGAAGGCATTCTGGCAGATGTTAAGATTAAAGGCCCACCGCGAGTTGGGAAATATGGTGTGAATGTGCCAGGTTTCGAAAAATCAGTAGTCAGGATATTAAACGCCGACCGAACCGATGCCAGATTGTTTGTGATTGACGAGATTGGCAAGATGGAGTGTTTTTCGAGAAAGTTTATCGAAGCCGTGAGAAAGCTGTTTGCTTCCGACAGGTCTATCCTGGCTACAGTTGCACGGAAAGGTTCAGGCCTTATCGGCGAAGTCAAGAATTATCCTGACGTACGGTTATTCAATCTGACAGTTCAAAATCGTGATAGAATCATCACTGAAATTTCACAAATCTTTTCATTTCTCAAAAAGAATGCGTAAGCGCTATCTCCACCGACTCACGCAAGTTTTCTTACGGCCTCTGAGATTAGTTTCTTTATAGGCATTTTTTGCGGGCAAATGACCTCGGCCCGGCTGTAATCAGCCAGTGCGAGTCTGGCCCTGGTATCTGCCGGGATTGTCGCGAAAAGCTGTCGGGCAAGGGTGCGCTGGCCGTAATTGTTGTAGTACATTAAATAGCGCATAACGTCGCTCACGCAGGAAACATCGGGCAGGGCTGAATTACAGATATCGCCGCAGCCGGCACAATAACCGCTACAGGTGCTTTTTGCGAATTTCTCAAATACGGCCATATCCTCACGGGTAAGTTTTGTTTTATCGAGCACGGCCGCAACATTCGTAGTTACACGGGCGACGCTTTCCATCCCTACACAGGCCGAGCTGAATCTCTCGTCCTGCAGAACGATTTTGATTTTTGCCTGTCCGGGAGTAAAGCCGCGTTGCAGGAAATGGTCGAACAGCTTTTTGGATTTTTCACCTCTAATTTTTTGGCCATGTGCCTGTGTTTTCATTGCTATCAGGCCTATGCCAGCCTTATGGCAGGCTTCTACGGCGGCCTGCATCTCGTCATCCTGCATCAATCGGAAATTGTAACTCGTCATTAAAGCGTCAATCCAGTCGAGCTTGGCCGCGGCGATAAGACACTTGGCCATATTCCGGTGAGTACTAAAACCCAAAAAACGTATTAGCTTGCGCTTCTTGGCGTCCTCGGCCCATTGTTTCAGCTCATCCGTCAGTTGTTTCGGATTGGACAATCCGTGTATGCCATAATACAGGTCGATGTATTCGGTATTCATTCTTTCCAGAGAGGTTTGAAGTCGCCTTTCTATGTCTTTGGGCCTTCCTGCACCGGAGGCCTTGCTCACAATGAATAACTCTTTTCGTCGTTCGGGATTTTTGGCGAGAAATTTGCCTATACCGAGTTCGCTATTCCCACCTGCGTAACTATTTGCCGTGTCCCAGTAGTTGACGCCCCACTGAAGCGACCTTTCTAATACAATTTGACTTTCAACAAGATTAAACATAGTCCCAAGAGACAGGCAGGAAACATCAACGCCGGTTTTGCCCAGTTTGCGTCTCGGAACATTGGGAAAAACGCCCTGTTGTGGCTGTGCCATAGTATCAGAATCAACCGATTCAGCATCACTGGTTTTTTTTCGGCAGCCCGCCGAGGCAAAGATACCTGCAACGCCTGCGGTGGCAGTAGTTTTCAGAAATTGTCTTCTATCAATTCTATTTTCTCTTGAACTCATTGCATCTACTCCTACAAATATTGCCCTTTTGGGGTTATTGACTTATGTCGGCTCCTGGTTTCACCTTCGGCAGAGACCCTTATAGCTCTTCTACCGCTGACGGGGCACTCGTGTTCGCAAACACCACAGCCAATACATCTGTGAATATCTACATAGGGCCTTTGAAGCCGAATCTGAATTTCTATTTTTTCGCCTTCAACGGGGATTCTTTCAAATGAATCGGCTGATGAAACCACAATTGTATTTTCTGTATTTGTCTCTATTTTTCTGCGCTCACCGTTCTTTAAAAGACAATAATAATCGCCGGTGGAAAACTGGTCAGGCACAAGGGTGTCCTCGATGGTCTCGACGACACCGCCGACGGCCTTTTTTACTGTCAGAATGCCGTCCCTTACCGTTTCGAAGGACGTTCGTGTATAAATGGCCTTTGGGCTGACGGGACAGTTCTCCTGACAAACAATACAGGGTTTATCCATCGCCCAGGGCAGGCAGCGGGAGCGGTCAACAAAGGCAGTCCCCATTTTAATCGGGCCTGCCTGAGCAAAATCATCGAGCCCTAATTTTTCCGAAAGGCTGATTGGCCGGATGGCCGAGGTGGGACAGATGTAACCACAGGCGGTGCAATTTAACTGACAGCCGCTCGAGCCGATGCGCATATTGAGCACCGGTGTCCATAAACTTTCGAAGCCCGGCTGCAGACCGCCCGGTTGAATTACATTCGTCGGACATATTCGCATACACTGGCCGCATTTAATACATCGCTGCAGGAATTCCTCCTCCGGCAAGGCACCCGGCGGACGAATAAGCCTGTAGTAATAATTCGAGCCGAGAAGATTACCCAGCCGGATAGCAGGCAGCGCAAAAACTCCACTTATAGCTGAAAGCATAAAACCTCTGCGAGTGATGTCGGGATTGGTAATCTCGCCGGCCAGCGATGGACGGGTCTGATAGCTAATCGTTTCGTTGGCGCAATCCTGAAGGCAGTTAAAGCAAAGGACACATTCGCTAATTCTGATTTTTGCTGAAGGCGCACATGCCCCCTGACAGGCCCTTTCACACATTTTACAGTCGGGACAGCCGATTTGTTTTTTACCTATTCGCCAGATAGCAAACCTGCCTATGATGCCGAACAAAGCACCGAGGGGGCAGATAAATCTGCAATAAAACCGCGGGATAAGCAGGTTGAGAAAGACAGCAGCAAAAAATATGGTCAATATCAACCAGGCACCTTCGTAGAAACGAGCACTTACTGAGATGGTTCCAGTCAGATTATCTATGACGGGCAGCAAAACAAGATTAACCGAACGACTCATTAATGATATAGGGTCAAGCAGGCCAATTTGAAGACCCGGCCCCTTCGCCAAAGGCAGCGCCGCAAGAATAAGGAAGAATATCAGGATGAAGTATTTAATACACTGGCCTTTTCGATACCTGTTTGCTTTAACTTTTTCCGCCAGGTTTTTCTTTCGATAAGCTAAAAAGCCAACGAAATGATGCACAGAACCAAACGGACAGACCCAACTACAAAAGAACCGCCCGAGTATTATAGTAAGAGCTACGACCGGCAGAGCCCATAGCAGCGGCCAATAAAGACTGTGCGTTGTCAGAGCTGTACCTATGGCCACGAGCGGGTCAAGCTGCAGGAACAAATTAACAGGCCAGCCCCTCAGCCGCCACCACTCACCACCGATTGTGGTAACCAGACAGAACCACAAAAATAAAACAAAGAAAAAAATCTGACTTATTCGTCTGACTGTAACTATTCTCATATAAAGCCACTTCCTATGGCACAGGTTAGCCTATCGATGTAATAATCGGTTTCAGTGATTCAAAATCTGTCGTGCCGGCACCGCCCTTCCGGGCCTTGCCGAGATAAGGCAAATCAGCCACCGCCAAATTTAACAGTGAACAGCCGTACGCATCAGCCGCTACGGCATTACAACTCGCAATCATCACATTTTTCCGTTGCAGGTCCGAGGCGGCACCTCCAGTCGGGCCGTTCGTCATCATTACCTGCGTACCATCAAGAATCACTAACGTTGCCTTAACCATCATCGCAAGCTCTGCGATAATCGTATTAATATCCTGATGAAAGATATTTCTTCTGCCGCCGAGCAGCCCGTACCAGTTCTTCATCGTCATCGACGCGCCGCTTCTATCGTGGTCTTTGACCGGGGCAATTCCAATCAGCTTATCGATTTTTTCAAGGGGCACAGTAAACACCGGCCAATTTTTAATAAGCCTGCCGCCTGCAAGGCTAACATTCCGGAAGTAACCGTCTCTGGGCAGCAGGATTTTCGCGCCGGCCTCGGAGGCCGCCTTTCCGATGCCGCTTAATCTAAAACAGCTTTGGGGGTCATTGATGGGATTATCGGTGATAATCACCTGTTTGGCTTTTCCTCGTCGGTAACACAAACGAACAACTTCAGCAACAAGCTGTGGATTCGCAGTGGCGCCGAGGATAGGCGGCGAGGCAAAGGCTACATTTGGTTTTATCAAAATCCTCTCGCCGGGTTTTACGAATCTCTCGATACCACCGAGCAGGTCTATCGCTTTATTAACGGTCTCGACTCTGTCGGACCCTTTGACGACACTTATGGTTTTTCCCTCACTGTGCGGGATGGAAAAATCAGGAAGGGCCTTTATACCTTCTTCCACAGAGACTGCAGGCGGACCGGCGGCATCATAGAGCCAATACGAGGCTGCGCCGGCAGCCGCAAGGGAAGCACCTGCCTTGGCCGAGCGCCTGATAAAGTCTCTGCGAGTAATGCCTTTCTGTTCGCTTTCGGTCACTGTTCTTTTATCCTGACGAGTTTTTCATACAATTGTACGGTTAATTGTTTCGCCGAATCTTCATTTTCCGCGTCATGAACACCTGCTACAAAAGGTCCAACCGCAAAGGCTACCTCAATCGCTCCATAAAATTCCACGGCCTTACCGTTAATGTTCCGTGCTATTGCGGGCTTGTCGGTCGCACCATTTTCAATAAGGAATTTGTAATACTCCCCAGCCAGCTTCCGGGCTTGTTTGGAGTCCGAGCGTCTGCTAATAAAAGCCGTGGCCGTCCCATCGCCAAATCTGTACCCGGCGGAAAAAGTGTCGGTAAAGCCATCGAAGCCAAAGGCATTTGACGAATTCAGTTTATAACTATGGGCAATCAGGTTGGCCTGGGGAAAAAGCTGCAACTCGGGTATTATATTATCTTCGGGTTTGACTTTTTGCATAAAGGCATTTGCAACAGTGAGCATTGCTTGACTTAGCTGATTCGTTTCGGCGGAGCCAATTATTTCGATATAATACCCGCCGGCCAGCAGAAACACCGCCCCGCCGGTTTTATAACCTATCATCGGCGTGACTAAAGGTTCAGCGTCCGGCCTTCTTTGTACCGAATAGACGGCAAAGGCATTTCGAGCCAAGCCCATATCATAGACGAAAATCTCCATCCAAACCTCGGCATCGACCGCGTTTACAAAACGCTGAGAGGTTAATTTCTCAAAACCCGACTCTAGATAAAGCCCGGCCTTACCGTTAATTTTGTTGTAAAGGTTCTTGCTATCGAATGTCTCAGGCTCTGATAATTTTTCAAAGCCGGCCGGCAGTGGAGGAATAATCGCCGGACCTGTCAACTCGCTTTGGCCAGAGCTAAGGTGGATTAAGCCTGCCCCCTCAAGGCCGAGTCGACCGGGTTGATAATAGAATTGCTTAATGAAAACGCCGATACCGATAAACACGAGCAGCAATAATACCGCCAGGCTTATAAGCGATTCTGTTCGCTTTGGTCGGGGCGGCAATAAAACCACAACCAACTCCGGATTAGATGATTTACTTGAACCTGCTAACAAAGACATTATACTGTTAAGTGCCGGCCGAGTCAATTTTCGCGAATTGCCGGCAAACAGTAGTTTGTTGACCGGCTTACCTTTTTTATGGTATAGTTCAGAAGAGACATCACCGATAAGAAATACAGCGTAAGGACAAAAAGCTAACAAGGAGAACGAAATGATTGAGCCGATTGGAAAAATCCTGGCAATTAACATCGGCTGGCCGGAGATTCTTGTCATACTGGTTATAGCTGTGCTGATATTCGGACGACGCCTGCCCGAGATCGCGCGAAGTATGGGCAAAAGTCTTACCGAATTCAAAAAAGGAATGAAAGAGACCCAGGAAGAGATTGAAAAAGAGCCTGCCGGCGAAGAAGAAAACAAAGACCAGAATAGTTAACGCGGCAGTATCAACCGGCTTTCTTCCGGGTCAGCCAACATATCAGTATGCTTGCCTCAAATAAAGCGTACAACGGAACAGCCAGGGCAATCTGGGAAATCACATCGGGGGGAGTCACCAATGCACAAATTATAACAAGCAACAGTATGGCATATTTTCGATACTCTATCAGGCCGGCCAGAGTTACGATACCAAGTTTTTCAAAGCAGACAACCACTATGGGCATTTGAAAGGCAAAACCGAAGACAATGGTCAGCAAGACAACGAAGCTGACGTAATTACTCAGGGTGAAATTAACCTCCACAAAGTCTATGCCCGGATTGAAATTGATAAAGAACAACATAGCCATTGGAGCGACGACATTAACGAAGAAAAATGCACCGGCGATAAATAGCAACACACTTATCGGGAAAATTCGGCGCACATACCGCTTCTCTCTGGGATAAAGACCTGCCGAAGCAAAAGCCCAGAGTTGATAGAAAACCCAGGGACTGGTAAGAATCAATCCAAACAATAGTGCGGTTTTGAAGTAAACAAGAAACTTCTCGGCGGGCTGTATGGCAAGCAAAACAGGTTGGAGATTCGCTTTCTCCATAGCCGTGGCGTAGGGCGCGGCTATGAACTGCAACAGACGGCCGCCAAAGAACAGACAAATCACCAGCCCCCCTACCACACCAAGCAGGGCAAGTATAAGCCGCCACCGCAATTCTTCAAGGTGGTCGCCAAGACTCATCGTCTTGAAAGCCCGGTTCTGAGGTTCTCTGCCCATAAAAAAAGCTAATAAAATATCGTAACAACGAATAAGTTTAGACAAAATGTGCTCTTTTGGCAATGGCTTTTATCGCAGTAACTCCCTAAAAAAACAAAAGTTGCAATGGCTCGTATAGTAAATATAATAAGAATGTGATGCTATGGTGCTTTAATGAGTAAACATCGTTTATGGAACGGCCGTGATTTTAACCTTATAGGAAATAACCAAATGAATGGTAATCTCGAACACAAAACAACTCGTGTGCTGTGGATATTACTTGTTTGTCTGGTATTCGCTGCCGGATGCCAGCCTCAGGAGCAACAAATTCAGCCAATCGCTCCTTCCTCAGGGCAGCCCCGAGAGGTCGGGGATGAGCAGTCCTGGGTTTTTGATTATCGCCAGACCGTTTTGCCCAACGGCCTTACGGTAATTACACTTGAAGATTTTTCCTGCCCGATAGTAACGGTTCAGTTGTGGTATCACGTAGGTTCCAAGAATGAAAGGGCCGACAGACAGGGCTTTGCCCATATGTTCGAGCATATGATGTTCAGAGGAACAGACAAGCTCGGCCCGACGGACCACTTTGAGCTTATTCACCGTACGGGTGGAACCAGCAACGGCTATACAAGTTTCGACCGTACGGTTTATCTGGAAACACTGCCGGCAAACCAGCTCGAGCTGGCCTTGTGGCTCGAGGCGGAGAGAATGACTTTCCTGAAAATCGACCAGGAATCTTTTGACACCGAAAGAAATGTAGTTTGCGAAGAACGTCGAGTAAGTCTTAATGAGCCTTATGGTACGGTAGCCGAGAAACTTGTGGCGGAGTTATTCAAGGTGCACCCATATCGGTGGCTGCCAATCGGCAACATTGCCCACCTCCGGGCCACGGCCACTTCGGAACTGAGAGACTTTTGGTCTCGCTATTATGTTCCCAAAAATGCCTACCTGATTATCGTAGGCGCAGTCAAACACGACGAAGCCCTTCAAAAGTGCCGCCGATATTTCGGCTGGATACCCCATTATATGCCAACGCCAAATGTGGAAATTATAGAATCTCTTCCCACAACTAAACAGGCGATAACAATTATTGAGGACAATGCTCCTGCCCCTGTAGTCGGATTGGCATGGCGAAGTGTTTCAATCAGGCACAAGGACACCGTGCCTCTGGACTTTTTAGCTGAGATACTCGGCAGGGGGCACAGCAGCAGGCTTTATCGCAAGCTGGTCGCAGAAAAGCAGTTGGCGGTGGCTGCCCAGGCCTATTCTTATTCACTTGAACAGGACGGAGTATTTGTAGCCGGTGCGGTACTAACACCCACCGGCGGAGAGCCGAACGCTGTGATGGAAGTGATTGAAACCGAGATAGAACGGCTGCGTACCGACCCGGTGAGCGACCTGGAATTGACCAAGGCCAGAAATCAGCTACTTAAAGATTTAGTAACCGACAGCTTGACCATCGATAGAAAAGCCAAACTCATCGGTCTGGCAGCCGTAGACCAGGCGGATACATCCCGAGTTAATCGCTACCTTGACGAAATCCGAAGCGTAACGGCACAGGACCTGATGCGCGTTGCAAAGACTCGTCTTATCGATAAGCGGGCATTAAAGGCTATTATCCCACGGAACCTGTCCGGCGAACCGGCAGAAAACATAAAAGCCGAAATGGAGGCCCCAATTACTGCTGAACCGGAAAGCAAGCCCCCTGCTCCGGGCAGAGGTCGGCTGAGCAGGCCGGATGACTTTCCAGACAGGGCACCGACAGCAGAAATACTTGCCCTGAAGCCAAAATTAAAACACAGCAGCAGCACTCTGGCAAACGGCTTGAAAGTCATCGTTATTCCAAATCATGAAGTCCCATTCATAAGTTTCCAATTGGGATTTCTGTCCGGTGCCTGGACAGAAACCAGGCCCGGCACGGCAGCAATGGCTATGAAGATGCTTACTAAAGGCACTGAGAACTATACCGAAGGCCGGTTGGCTGAGGAATTGGAGACCTATGCGATATCACTGGGCGGCAATGGACAAATGGATACCTGCACTATGAGAGGAAGCTGCCTGCCGGAACACCTTCAGCGCGCAATGCGGCTGCTCGGTGAAGTTGCTTTACGGCCTACATTCCCAGAAGAAGAATTTACCAAGCTTCGCAGGCAGGTCCTCACTTCATTAGCCGTTTCTTCACAGGAACCGGATTACGTTGCCGACAGGCAGTTTAGAAAATGCCTTTACGGCAAGCACCCATACGCACGGACTGCAAGGGCGGAGATTGAAGACGTCGAGGCCCTGGAGCTAAACGGATTGAAAGATTGGTGGGGCGAATTTGTCAGGCCGGATATGGCCGTATTGATTCTTGCCGGCGATATCGAGCAGACCGAGGCGATGGCCGTGGCCGAAAAGACCCTCGGCCAATGGAAGGCCGAAACAGAAAAACCACAAATAAAACTGCCCGAACCGCCGGCCACTCCAGAAACACATATTTATCTTGTGGACCGGCCGGGAAGCATCCAGAGCCAGATTCGGGTCGGGCAGCTCGGCATCACACGTCATCATCCGGACTACTTTGTCAGCCGAATTGTAAGCAGCTATTTCGGCTGGGCATTCGGTAGCCGACTTAACGAAGAAATTCGCGTGGCCAGGGGCCTGACCTACTTCGTTTGGGGCAGCTATATCGCAAACAGATTCGCAGGCAAATTTGAGATAAATACATTCAGCAAAACCGAAAGTACCGCCCAGACTGTAAAGGCGGTCTTCGCGGAGATTGAACGACTCCAAACAGAACCGCCATCCAGGCAGGAGATTGATGACAACCGCTCATACATCCTCGGCAGTTTTATCAGGCACCGTGAGACACCGCAAGACATTGCACAGGACTTGTGGCTGATTGAATCGCAGGGATTAGGTGATGATTACCTTGACCGATTCCTTGAAGGAGTGGCCCAAATCGAGAAAAATGACTGTGAACGCTTTCTCGAAGAAACGCTGGAGCCTTCAAAGATGGCTGTAGTTGTTGTCGGCGACGCGGAAAAACTCGAAAACGAGCTGAGCCAAATCGCCCCTGTAACAGTCATCCGCGAACAAAAAGACGAGCTATAAAAAAACTTGTTCGCTGAAGGCAAGCGAAGCACTTGGCCTAAGAGCGAGGATAAAGCCCACCGACCCATATCATAGTAATGGTGGGGCAGAACCCCACCCTATAATCCGGGTTATAACCTATTGTTACCGCTCCTTTTATTTGGTATTTATTTCGATGTTCCATAATAACTTATAGTTGATAGACCTAACAAAAGATGTTCCATATAATCATAAGGTTGCTCGCCTTTCTTAAAGAGCACTTTTTTTGCTTCAGCACCAATAATTCGGATATAACCAGCGCCGTTTGTAGCAATAAATGTGGTGTATATCCCGCTTTGCAGGGGAATTAATTCTACGCTTTCTCTTGTTGCCCAATAATATTTATCGTCCATTTTTGTAACTGTACATTTATATTCTATTGATTTGGCTTGCGATAATTTTTCAGGTGTTCTTTGAGAGCCACTTTCAATAAGTATTTTAATTTTCGGGATTCCTGTGAAAACAATTTCTTCCTTCTCGTCCTCTTCTGTCGGGCGCTCTTTTGCGGAGGTTTTACTACTTGTAGCTGTACTTTGTTCCGCTAAACTTTCTTCAACCAATTGCTTACTTTGCGCCGGCAAATTTTGTGTAGGCGTTTTTGATAGCTGTTCAAGCACGTTTTTACCATATTTTGGATTATAAAGCTCGCGTGCTTCTGCCAGCCGTTTCTGATATAAATCATATGATACCTTAAAGCCATCAACCAATTCCAATATTGAGGCTTCCAGTTCTAATTTGCCAAATATCTTTTCCCCTTTATGACGGCGAAACATGTATACCTTTTCGTTTTTCAAATCCACTGACAGTGTATAGGAAGCATTTAATGGGGCATCATTTTCTGCCATAATCTCTTTTGTGTCCCATTTAATAATCTTCCAATGAATAATATCAGCAGTAAGCCGACCATCATCTGAATAATAATCAGGGATAGAAGCCATAGCCTCTACACCGCTCATAGTGCTTTTATTAAGCTCGATAATGCTTGTTTGGATAGGAATCGCATGCGGTGTACCATCCTTGAATACCCATGTCCCTGCAAGTGAAACATAGCCGGGACCAATGCTGTGTTTTCCCGAATCAAAAAACCTATAGTTTGGTAAGCCTACGTGCTGTGGGTGAAGCTTGCCATATCTGTCTGTCAATTCTGTAAACTCCCCAAAAAGCAACTCTCCAGTAGCGTCGTTACCAAGAGAATGCTGAAAATCTTTTATTGCATCTTTTAGTTTAGGTGTTATTTTCCCAGAGGGTATCTCGCCCACGTAATATCTCAGTTCATACAATGCCTCGCCTATTAACGCTGGCATGAACAACACCCATTCGTTATCCGTATCTGCTCTGGAGAGTGTACTCACACGTAATTTCATTAGCTTTTCCTCAGGAAAAATATTTTCCACATCGTTAATAGTTAATACATTTGAGTCAAGGAGTTCTGCAATCTCTCCGGGAGTTATAGAATTAACATCAATATTCTTTTCTTTGAGTTCTTTTTTCTTCTGTTCAATTCGTGCTTTCAATTCCGTCATTGTGTTGTCAATTGCGGATGGTTTTTCGGTTTGGTTGTTGCTTTGTGCAATCACCAGCGCCGAAGGAACTATCAAACATATTAACGAAACAAAAATGAACAATATGCGTTTCTTCATTCTATTTCCCTTCACAAAATTACTTTTAGCCCCCCAAAGCCCCCAGCATAAATCGCTTTGTGCACCGGCTTTATTCATCAGCCGCTCAATATCTTTTTTACTTCTCCGATTAAAATCGGCAGGTGGTTTGTAACGGCTTGCCATACAATGGCCTCATCAACAATGTCATAGCCATAAATCAAGATGTTTCTGAATCCTATGATGCGTTGATGCTCGGAAATCTTTTCCAGTAATTCGCTGTCTATATTCTTAATTCTGTTTAGAGCTTCTCCGATGATTTCAAAGTCTCTTTCGACAGCCCTTTTGATAACAGGTGTGGTTTGATATGTCTCGAATTTAATGCCTGAAACGAAATTTTCTATTTCTTCGGCTGCCTGAAGGATATCGATGAGGTTCTTTCTTATTTCATCTTTCATAAATGACCGTCCTTGTCCTGTCGATAGATTCTCTTAAGACGGGGTTTTTAAACTCCTTATCAACAACAAGGTCAACTTCTCGCCTGAATATCTCTTCCAATTGCTCCTTTAGCTCAAAATACTTATCGAAAAGGTCGATATCCTCGCCCGAGTCAAAAACCACCAAAACGTCAACGTCGCTACTTTGAGAAAAATTCCGGCTTAAAGCAGAACCAAACAAACCTAATCGTTTGACCGGCAAACGACGGCACACCCGTTCAATCTCTGGTTTGATTTTTTCTATATCAATCACAGGAATATTACCCTACGTCTCAGGTATTGGCTCCACTTATTGTACTTACTGGTTAAATTGCCAACCATACCGGCCACTATCGTCGTAAAATAACTATTTTTAGCGAAAAAATCAAAGATTTTTTAATCTTCATCAAGGCCAAAACGCTTGAGCCATTGTTTGGTTTCGCTTTCGCTTATCCCTTCCCGCTTTGCCCTCGGCTCCCTCGGCCTGCTCTTTCTACTTATCTCGATGAGAACACTTTCCCAAAAAGCCTCGGTTTTAAGAGATGTTGCCCTTCTTCTTCTCGCGGCGGTGCGCAATCTGTGGTCATTACTTACTATCACTAACCTTCGCGGTGCCGTATTTGCCGATATCTTATCCTCAATAACCCCGTCCGCGTCACTATTTCTACCCGAGAAGATAACCTCCAGTCTGCTCATATTCTCAAAAATTTCTTTATCCGGCGGGCCGATGCCGTCAAAAACTATACAGCCGGCCTCGTCAATTAACTTCAGATATGCATCAATCAACCGGCACAAATGAATGTCTGTAACTAATTCGAAATCCTCGAAAGATTTCTGAACCGACCGCAACAGATTATAACCATCGATAATAATCATTGATGTATTAAGTATATCATCTTGAAGGCAGGGGTGGCAATTTGTAAGAAATAAAAACGAGAATTAAAACATCAGAGAGAATTAATCTTTATCCTTTTATATAAGAACGGTGATTCTTTCAATGAAAACTTCAACTCAAAGGCTACATTATCATAGCTTAATTTAAGCCCCCATACAGATGAAAGTAACCTATGGCGATGTTACTACTTAGCTTTTTACCTGGTCGAGGATAAGGTTTTTCACCTTTCGACTGGGCAGGTTCAAGGCGCCATAGGCGGCGGAAGCATGACTTCTCAGCTCAGCAGGAATCGCCTCGGAGCTGATGAGTGAATAAATCACATCAAGAGTATTATCATCGAGCAGACTAGCGTTTATCTTTGCCGAGTCAGCAAGTGAATCAAAGGCCGATATACGAAGCTCCATATCATTATCCTCATCCAAAGCCATCTCGGCTATCGCCTGCTGCGCATCGGGGCTGCCGAGCCAGGCTAAAATCCTGCCGGCCAGGATTCGAATCGACTTTCGAGGTTCCCTCGTTGCCTTTATCAGAGCCGGCTGAGCCTTTGACAAATCAATCACCTTGTTCTGTCTTTGGGCCAATTGCAACATAACCTTAACAGAGCGCTGGGCATAAGAATCGGCCGAGGCCTGGTCCCAATCCTCGGTCGGCTTTGCCTGTATTGCTTCGATGAGGGTTTCGACTACCAAAACACTTTGGTCGAACTGTTCTTTCGGGCAGGCCGATGCAATGACTATTGCTGCACTGTATCTGACCGCACGGTCATCGAATGAAAGCGCCTGAACCAGCGGTTGTTCCGTGCCTACGCCATAAAACAGAGACTTTTCACCTGCTGTTTTCTCCAGCGCTTTGATTATCTTCAGCGCGATGAATGCGTTTTTATCCTTAATCGCACGACTGAGTGCCTCGTGCAGATATTCCACTCCCGTAGTAGTCGCGTAAGTCGAGGCGTCTGCGTGTCCGGCGCCGAAGTATTCCGGCATTCTGAGTCCCGTTGACTCAGATTTGAAAAATGCCGTCAACCACAGCGATATAGCCTTGCCGATATTCATATCAGCCTTCAAGGCCCATTCACAGGCTCGCATTGCCATAAGTTCGTTGAAATATCTCTTATCAACCTCCAGGCGGACAATTCTTCGGCCGGCCGTGTCCCAGAACCAGATGTTCGCATACTCATAATCAGCCGCGGGCGCCAGTGAATCGGCATGGTTGTAGTACGACTCACCAAGCGAAAAAAACAGCTCTGCAGCCGGCAACTTTCCCATCGTCGGGTCTATCTGCCCGATACTTTTCCGGGCCAACCCACGAAGCTGCTTGGATTCGCTGGTCTCTATAATGTATTTTAAGTATGGCGCTGCCTGTGGATAGCGGATTTCTCCCAATGCCTTAATTATCTCCCCCTTAATCGCTACATTATTTGTTTGAAGCGCCGCCACAAGAGGGCGAATTGACGCCCTGCCCATTTGACCGAGAGCCCACACGATGTTTGGCAGTTCTTCCTGACGCTCCGGATTCGCCATTGCATCGAGCATATAAACTATTGCATATTCCCCCGAGTTTTTGAGCCTTTCCACCGCGGCAATCCGACCTCGAGTGGTACTGCTGAGACGTTTTATTTCCTCAACAATAATCTTGGCTTCTGTCCTTCGAAGGTATCGCCCCTGCTCGATAATATCCAGCATCCTGCCCGCAAGCTTTCCTAATGGAATGTTACTATCCTGCACTCTAAGCAGAATCGCATAGCCCCGCGGATTTGACTCGCTCAGTTCCAGCAGTTCGAGCGAGTCCGGCTCGCTATGCACAATCTTCTGTCCAAAGCCTTCCGCCAGGTCCAGCCGTCCAATGACCGTATAATGAAGAAAATCATTCCAGTTCTCCTCAAGGGTCTCACAAAAACCCGAGGCCACTGAGAAAAAAACCACGGCACTAATTGCCGCAATTGTGTTTCTGTTAAGCATTATTTCTCTCCAGATAAAAAGATTCTCCGTTAGACGTTTTTGGGAGTTAGAAGCCTTTTCACCAATATGGCGGGGATATTACGCCCTGCCTTGTTCTGCTTCAACTTGCTTAAGAATATTATATATTTTCCAGCTCGATTGTCAATGAAAAACATATTTGTATATTTGACTGAGCTTGATGCTGCAAAGGTATAAGGACCAGTTTCCTGCCGATAATTCCGCAATTTTTTTGCCACGTTTTCTTCTTGACCGTTGTTCTTTTATCGCAGGTATAGACTTCGTTGGCGAATATATTGTAGTACTGCGGGATGCAACATATCAGATACATCCCGGCCAGCTGCTATTCTGCTGCGTATTTCGGTGCTGTTAATGTTTATTAGAGGTGTCGGAATGATATTCTTCTTCAGTTTTTCGACTCGTTTCGGCCCAAATAGTTTCCTAAACTTGTTGAAATCCGGCCTGTCAAACCCGGCCCTGAACATTACGCACAGGTTACATTCATCAATTATCTTATTTATCCCGTACCAGTTGGGCAAATCATCAATACTGTCGGCACCAAGGAGCCAGTACATTTTGACCTCAGTGCCGTAATACTCCTTTAATTCACTTACTGTCTCCATTGTATAACTCGGCTCCGGACGGCTTAACTCACATTCACTTAGACGGAAAGCCTTCTTTTCTTTAATGGCAAGGTTTATCATTTCAATGCGGTCGGTTACACTTGCCTGAGGAGATATTTGCTTATGTGGGGAGCGATGGGCAGGTATAAAGAGCACTGATTCAGCCCCGATATACCTTCCTGCATACTCCGCAACTATCGTATGGCCTTTATGAATTGGGTCAAAAGTCCCGCCAAACAGTGTTATTTTTCTTTTCATCTAAAAATAATTAACAACAAAACTGTGTTTTTTCAAGGAACAGTATGGCAAAATAAGAAAAAATTTTCCCTTAAAGACCAAGGAAAAAACAGGCCGAATACTTCCGAGTTTATGATAGTTTTCTTATCTCCGATTTGTACTGCAACGTATAGATTATTGAAAAACATCATCTTCACGATATTTTGCAAAATCACGTACAACTACGTAAAAACAAAAGTAAAACGCCGTTTTGCGCACTGCGATAACAAAAATCATTTACGACATTTACGAAGATCAAACCAAATTCGGAAGGATAAAACTCAGTTCTTCAACTCCGGCTAACTTTATTTTACTCGAAATAGAGTTGTGATAGAACCTTGATAAAAAATTTTTTTATGAAGTATTTTTGAAAGTTTGGACGATAAAATATATAGTAATAGTATTATTATTGTGTAAAGTTAATAATGAGACAGCAACAAGAGCAGGTTTACTTTGATAAAATTTAGATGAAAAACTAAATCAGCCGAAAGGAGGTGAATGGATAATGGCAAAGAAAAGAGCGAAGAAAAAAGCAGCAAAGAAGAAAGCAGCAAAGAAGAAAACCGCGAAAAGGAAAAAGAAAAAATAGCTCGACCACTTAGTCGAGGACCTGCTTAAAACTTAATGGGTTTTAGCGGGTAGCCGGTTAATCCGGCCAGGTAAGTCGCAACGCAAAACATTACTGCGGCCGGGAAATGGATGAATCTTTGATTCTCAGCTTTGGCCCGGTCAGTTGCAGAAAAATGGAAGGTTCTATCGCCACGGCAGGACCTTTCATTTTTTTTACCGATATTTACCGGCATACAGTCCAAAAGGCCGAAACAGAACCCCAAAACCCATACAGCCTATCCTTGACATCAAAGGCCCTCAGCAGCTATAGTAACCGCAAGTTTATGAGCTTTTACTCAAACTGCTTCTTTCGAAAGGATTTTCAAATGAAAAAGATAGCGACTGTTACAATTACTTTAACGATATTTATCCTCGTGTTTTTGTTGAATAGCGGCTGCGAGGTGGAGCAAAATCAGCCGAATGTGAGAAGGACCAGGCTAATCGCAGATGAAAACCTTCGATTAACCGCAGATCTCAAAAGGCTTAATCGGGAACTCGACAAACAAATAAAGTTGCTCGAGGAATGCAGGCAGAAATGGGCACAATCTAAAAAAAATTCTGACAAGTTAACAGCTTCCATAATGGAAGCTCTTGGCGAGTGTAATAGAGAAAACCTTAAGCTTAAAGAGGAAAATGAAGGTCTCAAAGCAAAGCTAAAACGACTACAAAGTGAAAACAATTAGGCTTAAGAATAAATTGAATAAACTCGGCGCCGGGAGAACCTTTCGACCTAAACCTTCACCTCTTTCTTACCGTTAATTTCCTTCATAACAGACCATTCGGACGGCTTCAACGCAATCGGGCAGTTTTTGTTTCGAATATCTTCTTTGTCTTGCAGCAGCAATCAATCCCACGAACATTGGGTTAGGCCGTAACGGCCTGGAAGTCAGGCATGGATGCGACTGGGTTGCAATAAAGTATGGATGTGCAGGAATCTCGAGAATCTGCATAATCGGATGAAGCGGCGCTTTACCTGAAAAGACAAGTCCGGCCTGCTGAAGTGTTTCGATATAGGCAGGGTCAACCTCATAACGATGACGGAACCGCATCCTAACGTTATCGGCATGGTTGAACAACCGCCATGCAAGGGTGTCGGATTTGAGCTGTATATCTTTGCCGCCTAACCGCATATTCCCCCCAAGTCCCTCGATTTTTTTCTGTTCGGGAAGTATATCAATCACGGCTTCGGCGCAGCCGGGCTCAAACTCCGTACTGTTGGCCCCGGTCAAGCCACAGACGTTTCGGGCGTATTCGATAACCGCCATTTGAAAGCCGAAGCACAATCCGAGAAACGGCAGATTTTTCGACCTCGCAAATTTTATACAGGCTATTTTTCCTTCCGTGCCCCGCATCCCGAATCCACCGGGGACAATAATTCCGTCAACCTCAGCTAAATGGTCGCTTACATTCGAATCCGTTATTGATGTTGTATCAATCCACTTCATCTCGACTTTACACTGAAGCCCAATTCCGGAGTGTTCCAGCGCATTAATTATTGAGGCATAACTGTCACGAACAGAAGTATACTTGCCGGTTATCCCGATTCGCACCGTATGGGTAAGATTCGCAAGCTTATCAGTAAAATCGCACCATTTGGCCCATTCCCAACGCTCGTAGCGAAGCTTGATTCTATCCTCGATTTTCAGGAGTCTGAGCACCTCGAAATCCAGCCCGCTATCCCTCAGCATCGCCGGTATCATATAAATACTGGCCGAGTCATGCATATTAAAGACCCTGCCTAACGGTACGTTGCTGTAAACACTAATTTTTTCTCTGACTCTTTCACTGACCGGATTCTGAGCGCGGCAGGCGATAATATCCGGCTGAATCCCCGTTTGCATAAGCTGCCTAATACCAAGCTGTGCGGCCTTTGATTTCTGCTCGCCCAGTATCTGCGGCTCCAACACATAAGTAAGTGCAACGAAACATGTGCTGTTGGGACCTTCTTCGTAGGCAAGCTCGCGCATCGCCTCGATATAAAAGGCATTTTCCAAATCGCCTACTGTTCCACCGATTTCCACGAATACTATGTCGGCATCGGTTTGTGCAGCCAGCTCCCGAAGCTTTAACTTAACCTCGCCGGTAACATGAGGTATCATTTGGACGTCTCTGCCGAGGTAATCACCGTGACGTTCCTTATGCAGAATTGAGCTGAATATCTGGCCGCTTGTGGCAAAATTCGCTTTGCTGAGGTCCTGGTTCAGCATCCGCTCGTAAGTACCAAGGTCCATATCGCATTCCATACCGTCGTCGAGTACAAACACTTCGCCGTGACGAAACGGATTGAGCGTGCCCGAGTCCATATTCAGGTAGCCTTCGAGCTTTATCGGCGCCACTTTCAGACCTTTGTCCTGCATAAGTTTCGCCAGACAGGAGCTGAATATACCCTTGCCCAGGCCGCTCATCACTGTGCCGACCACGACGACATATCTGGTCTTGCCCTTCTTGTACCCGTCCGGCAAGAGCGAGAAAAATTCACTCTCCGTCGAAATGTCACTGACAGATGCTAATAAATCCTTGTCTTTTGCCATAAATTCCCTTTTAGTTTACCCATCATTATTATGTCTTCTTACTTGCAAAATATCCTAAAAATATTCCCATAACCGCAATCGCCATAGTAATTGGGGCAAGAATCCAGGCTCTCTCTCTGGCAAAAATTAGAACTACCGCTATTATTGGTATCATAAGTCCCCACAAACCCCGGCAATAGAAACTATAGTATTTTTTTCATCTGCCATAATCAATTTCCTTAGATATTCATTACCTCTTGTTTAATTTCTTTGTTTTTCTCTTTTTACGAACTCGGCGTATTGCTCCGGTGTATCTATCCCGTCGCAGACACGCTCGACCTTGCCGGTTAATACTCCAAAGCCGTTCTCGATTGCCCGCAGTTGTTCGAGTTTTTCAATTTTTTCCAGCGGAGTTTGCGGCAAGGTGGTAATTTTTAGCAAAAATTCCTTACGATAGGCATAAATCCCAAGATGGCGAAGATATTGCTGGAGGTTACCGATGCCGGTTTTTTCCCTGTCATAAGGAATAGGAGCCCGCGAGAAATAAATCGCCCTGCCGATCACGTCGCTCGTCGCTCGTGACTCGTGACTCGTATCGTGAACATAAGGAGATACTACTACTTTTACGATATTCGAGTCTGCTATTTGCTCTGTATTCTGGAATTGGGCCGCCAGCGTGGCCATTGGGTAGTTGGGATTATCCAGCAGAAGCTGCGCAACATAATCGATATTTCCCGACTCAATCTCCGGCTCATCGGCCTGCAAGTTGACCACAATATCGACATCAACCTCGGCCACCGCTTCCGCGATGCGGTCCGTGCCGCTGTTGTGTTCGGCGCTGGTCAAAACACACTCGGCTCCAAAGGATCGGCAGGCCTCGACGACTCTCTGGTCATCGGTTGCAATAAGCACTTTCTCCGGCAGCCGGGCCAGGCAGGCCCTCTCGAAGGTATGCTGAATAAGGAATTTGCCGGTATCTTTGGCGAGAACCTTCCCGGCAAAACGTTTCGAATTGTAGCGAGCAGGTATTACGACTATTACTTCCACGTCGGCCTTTCCCGGCACCGGCCCTCGGCCTTTTGCCAAAAAACCGCCGCCACCGTATAGTAAACCAAACACTCTATCCTTGTCAATAATGTAAACTCGAAAATCCGGGATTCCTGTCTGCATACCGCTGGCCTTGTAATTTATAAAAACCACTCGTTAGCCGGGCACAATAAATGCCAGGAAGGATATTCCAGGACCGATAAAAATTGTGTACAGGTCGAATGATTCTGCAGCAGGCAAGTGAATATCTTTTAATGCGAATTTGCCAAGAGATGGCCGAATGCAACCACCTTAATTTCCTATTCGACTCTGAAAACAACACCCCTGTTCTTACAAAAAATATCGATTTGGATAAACTGCCCTCGGTATTTTCGGTCCTTGAGAGTAGCCATCATCAACCAATGAATCACGGCTGTAATTCGCTTGACTTTAGAGCCTGAAATCGATACAATAAGAGCGTAAATCTGGAAACATCAGATGGGGGATTAGTAAGTTTCCGCTGCCTTGTTTTAAGATTCAGATTAGTAGTGGTTACGATTGGGCGGTTTTTCAGTTCCCTGAAAATTAATTGATTAGGTGGGGGGTAAAGATATGAACCCGTTATCGAGACTACTCGTTGCAGGTACAATTTACTTGGGGCCGATTGTGTTGATTCTATGGTTTCTTATCAACCGTCACATTAACTAATTTTCATTACTTCGACTTTGCTTAGTACAGATGTTGAAACATGAGAGCCGGCAAGTCACGAAAGGCCGACTCCCGTCTCATTTTAGCACACTGTTGCTGCATTTCTTTTCGTTCAAAGCCATCCTATGGCTTGCATAGGTACAGGCAGCAGTTATAATTTATCCGCGTCTATAATCCATACACACTGTTGATTTAAATGAAATGCGGTATTAACCTATGTCGGAACTACTCGGAAATCTTCATCCTGTCCTACAAGCCTTTATCGCGACTTGCTTTACCTGGCTAATGACAGCACTTGGGGCGGCATCTGTGTTTCTGCTGAAGAACCTAAGCAGAAAGCTTCTCGATGCGATGCTTGGTTTTGCGGCCGGTATTATGTTATCGGCCAGCTTCTGGTCCCTTCTGGCTCCGGCGATCGAAATTTCTGAAGCGATGAATTTACCGTGCTGGTTGCCTGCTACAATCGGATTTATAATCGGTGGACTTCTGCTCTCGTTTGTAGACAGGATATTACCGCATCTGCATATTAACTTTCCGACGAATGAAGCCGAGGGGATAAAGACCAGCTGGCGACGAAGCACGCTTCTTATCCTCGCGATAACGCTACACAACATTCCCGAGGGCCTGGCTGTCGGCGTGGCTTTCGGTGCGGCCGCCGTCAGTAATTCCACTGCCGCTCTATCATCTGCTGTCGCTTTGGCTATCGGGCTGGGTATTCAAAATCTACCCGAAGGCCTTGCCGTCGCAATGCCCTTACGTCGCGAGGGAATGAGCCGAGCCAAAAGCTTCTGGTACGGACAGCTTTCGGGAATCGTCGAGCCCATTGCAGGGGTCCTTGGCGCATGGGTGGTTTTTATCGCAGAACCAATTTTGCCGTATGCTCTGGGCTTCGCCGCCGGGGCAATGATATTCGTCGTAGTAGAGGAGGTTATACCTGAGTCACAACGAGGCGGCAATACCGACCTTGCAACCTGGTCGGCACTGTCTGGTTTCATTATTATGATGATACTGGATATCTCGTTTAGCTAACTTCGAAGCACACCCACAATTAACATTTCGCAGGACGAAGAGCATGACACAAAAGAAAAGCAGATACCTGCCAAAGCAATCGGAGCAGGCCTATGAAAACAAATGTTAACGAGCGGCAGCGTAACGCATTTACTCTTGAGCAGGCTGACGGCAGATGGTGGCTCATGACGCCTGACGGGTCTCGATTCATCTCACTGGGTCTCAACCACGTCAGTGCTATCGCGCGGGAAGACACACATGAGGTTTTTAGCCGTCAGTACGCCGGCAATTGGCAAAAAGTCGCTGACAAGGCGGTCGCAAACCTGACAAACTGGGGTTTCAACACAACAGGCTATGACTGTCCCCGCCAGATGTGGGATAAGCTGCCTTTCGTCGCTGAAGTTTATCTCGCAAATGTCTCATACTGGATGCCACAGGAGATGTTTAGCTATCCCGACGTCTTTGCGCCTGCCTATCAGGAACACATACGGCTAAAGGTCAAGCAAGTCTGCCTTGCTGCGAGGAATAATCCTAATCTGCTGGGTTATCACTGGACTGACACCCCGCAGTGGGATATCCAGAAAGCCCGGGAAAAACGCGGCACCGACTGGGTATCAGCCATTCGCGCGATGGATAGCTCCTCACCGGGAAAACTGCGGTACATGCAATTCCTCAAAGAAAGATATGAGAATAAACCAACCCGGTTCTCCAAGACCTACGGCATTGATATAAAATCTTTTAATGAGCTTGTTGCCAATGACTTCGCCAGGCTTGATATTTCCCGGCCCCAGGTTTACCGGGATGATGTCGAATTCCTTGCCCTTATTGCCCACCAGTATTACAGTCTTGCCGCACAGGCCACCCGAGAGCACGACCCCGAGCATCTTATCCTTGCAGACCGCTATCTCGCCGATGACCACCCAGAGCTTGTCCTAAAGGAAGCCCTGCCGTATATCGACGTCCTTTCCCTTCAGCCATGGCGAGTATCTTTCGAGCCCGGGTTATTCGACAAATTGCACGAGCTCACCGGCAAACCCATTTTAATCGGCGACCACCAGAGCAGCTTTTACACCGATGCTTACCCCAAAACTATGTGGCTCCAACTGCCGGACGAGGCCGCTGCGGCCGAAGCATACGCCAGGTATCTGCACGATGCCTTTTCCAAGCCCTATCTAATCGGCTACCACCGCTGCCAGTACATTGACCGGTTTGACACTCGCCTCGGTGTTCTAAAGCAAGGCCTGCTCAGAGAAGACCAGAGCCCTTACGAGGTCCTTGTTGAGGCGGTGCGCCGGACAAATCGTGCGGTGCTGAGGAACTTAGGCATCGGTATCCAGACCTGAAACTCCCATTGGCCCGTCCCAAAAATTTGCGCCGAGGCTGGACAAGCCGTCGTTTCCCTTCTATTATAATTGTTTTAACTAATTCAGCTTCCAGGAGATAGTTGAATGTTCGAAAAGGTTGATTCATCGTGCAATCATATCCAGCTTGAGCACGAAATCCTCAAGTGGTGGGCCGAAACAAAGGCATTTGAGAAACTTCGCACGAAAAATGCCGGCAAAAAACACTGGTCCTTTCTCGACGGGCCTATCACCGCCAATAACCCGATGGGCGTCCACCATGCCTGGGGCAGGACCCTCAAAGACTGCTACCAGCGATATTACGCTATGACCGGCCACGAGCTGCGGTATCAGAACGGCTTCGATTGTCAGGGACTCTGGGTCGAGGTGGAAGTTGAAAAAGAGTTAGGCTACGAGACCAAAGCGGACATCGAGCGGGCAGGCTTAGAGCAGTTTGTAAATAGTTGTAAGGCCCGTGTCGAGAAATACTCCAAGGTCCAGACCGACCAATCCATCCGCTTAGGCTACTGGATGGACTGGTCCAACAGCTACTACACAATGAGCGACGAGAACAACTACACCATCTGGGCCTTTCTTAAGAAGTGTCACCAACGCGGTCTGATCTACAAGGGCCTCGATTCGATGCCCTGGTGCCCTCGTTGCGAGACCGGCATTTCCGAGCAGGAACGCCGTGAAGGCTATAAAACCGTTGATGACATTGCCATCTACGTTCGCCTTCCCCTGATCGATAGGCCGAATGAGTATTTATTGATATGGACCACCACGCCCTGGACACTGTCCGCAAATGTTGCCTGTGCCGTCAATCCCGAATTTAAATATGCCAGGGTCCGTCAAAACGGCAAAATCTATTACCTTTCCGAATCACTCGTGGGCGTAATGCGTGAAAAAGGCGAATATACGGTCGAAGGAATAGTAACCGGCCGTGATATGGTTGGCTGGTTGTACAATGGGCCCTTTGATGAATTTGAAGCTGTTAAGAAAACGCTCGGCGAGGCAAACTATACTCACCGCGTTATCGCCTGGGACCAGGTCGCTGAGACTGAAGGCGTCGGTATCGTTCACATCGCACCCGGCTGCGGCAAGGAAGATTTCGACTTGGGTAAGGATTTCAAACTGCCCGTTCTAATGCCGATTGACGAAGGCGGCATTTATGGTGAAGGATACGGCTTTTTGTCGGGTAAGATGGCCGGCCGGGTTGCCGATGATATCACTGAGAGCCTTAAGGCAAAAAAACTGTACTATAAAAAGGAAACCTACACCCACGACTATCCACACTGTTGGCGGTGCAGCACGCCGCTTTTATTCCGGGCCGTTGACGAATGGTATATCAGCATGTCCTGGCGAAAAGAAATTATGGACATCGTGGAAAATATCCGCTGGATACCGGATTGGGGACGCGAGCAGGAGCTAAACTGGCTCGAGAATATGCACGACTGGATGATAAGCAAAAAGCGTTTTTGGGGACTGGCCCTTCCCATATTCGAGTGCGAGTGCGGCCATTTCGAAGTTATTGGCAGTAAAGAAGAACTTAAAGAACGCACGGTGCAGGGCTGGGAGCAGTTCGAGGGTAATTCCCCCCACCGTCCGTGGGTTGACGCGATACGGATAAAGTGTGAAAAATGCGGCCGATTAGTCAAACGCATCCCTGACGTCGGTAATCCCTGGCTTGATGCCGGAATCGTGCCTTACTCAACGGTAAAATACAGCACAGACCATGAGTACTGGCAAAGCTGGATACCAGCCGATTTGGTCCTTGAGTGTTTTCCTGGTCAGTTCCGTAACTGGTTTTATGCCCTTCTGGCTATGAGTACTATGATGGAAGGAATCGCGCCGTTCAAGACGCTGCTGGGCCACGCCCTCGTCCGGGATGAGCAGGGTCAGGAGATGCACAAATCCACCGGCAACGCCATCTGGTTCGATGAGGCGGTCGAAAAGATGGGAGCCGATGTGATGAGATGGATTTATTGCCGGCAGAATCCCGTCAATAATCTCAATTTTGGATACCACTCCGGCGAACAGGTAAAACGACGTATTTTCAGTACCTGGTGGAACGTTTATAGCTTCTTCGTCAATTACGCCCACCTTGACGGTTTCGACCCGGCAAAAGAGTTTCTGCCTTATGAAAGTCTGCAGGACATCGACCGCTGGCTGCTCAGTAAACTGCAGGTACTCATCCGGACTGCAAACGAGTCATTTCCCAAATTCGACGTTGAATCAGTCGTACAGTGCGCCGAGGATTTCATCGAAAGGCTCAGCAACTGGTATGTCCGCCGAAACCGCAGGCGATACTGGCGACCCAGAAGCGAATCCGACCTCGACAAACTGGCCGCCTATCAAACACTTTATCGCGTGCTCGTGGATTTAACCAAAATTTTGGCGCCGATAAGTCCCTTCATAACCGAACAAATGTACCAGAACCTCGTCCGTTCGTTCGATTCAAACAGCACCGAAAGCGTACACCACTGTGATTATCCGCAATTCGATGAATCTTTGTACGATGAGGCACTGGCCGGGCAGATGGACCTGGTGGCAGATGTCGTCTCGCGCGTCCTTAGCATTCGTGAAGCCAGGCAAATTCGCGTCCGCCAGCCCCTTTCACGTTTAATAGGCGCAGTGAATGACCACTCACATCGTGTTCTGAAACGCTTTGAATCGCATATCCTGGAAGAATTAAATATCAAGCAACTGCAATTGGTTAGCAGTCTTGAGGAATATGTAACTTACACCGTCAAATGCAACTACAAGACCATCGGCCCGAAATTCGGCGCCGACGTTAAAACTGTAACTAAATTGCTGGCTAAACAGTCCCCTGAATCTATCGCCCGAACCGTAGCAGACGGCAAAGACGTTATTTTGCAGACTGATGGAAAAAGCTGGCAGCTTCAGCCGGAGGACATAATTGTTGAACGCAGCTTCCCTGAAAATCTCGTAATCTCCGACCACGCCGAACCCGCCTTACTGCTTGACATCGAAATCACTGAACCACTGCGGCGTGAAGGACTGGCGCGCGACGTTGTTCGTCATATTCAACAAATAAGAAAAGAAATCGGGCTTCAGATACAAGACCATATTACAGTCAATTTCAAGACTAAAGATGAAACAGTGAACCGGGCCATAGAAGAACATCATGATTATATCTGCCGCGAAACCCTGTGTAATAAAATTGGGCCTTCAAAAGACCCGCTTTTAGAACATGCAAAGGATATCAAGATAGGCGGGGCCTTGTTGAGTCTGATAGTAACAAAAGCGAGTTGAGAAATTCTATGAATGCTTATACACAGGGTTATGTGTAAAAAACTACCTGCCTTTTTGCTTATGGATGCCCCGGCATCAGTTGCTCAGAAACCTTCGCATAGACCTGCTTAACCTCGATAGCATCAATCCGGTGTCTCGTATCTGAACTGCGCAGCTCCAGACCACGTTTATCACCGTCAACTACTACTATCGTTTCGCTCCTCCCATAAGGAGCCACTCTTGCCGGGTTGGTCGGCCCAAAAATCAACACCACCGGAACACCGAGGGCACCAGCTATATGTCCCGGCCCCGTATCATTGCTCACGACAATCCGGGCGCCTCGCAGCAAAGCTACAAGCTCAGGAATGCTTGTTAAGCAGGTAAAATCCACAACGGCAGTTTTTGCCAGTATTTTCAAACGCGTTGTAATCCGCTTCTCGGCCTCCATGCCAACAACTACTATGTTGAGCCCGAATTGCACAGCTATTTTGTCCGCAAGTACTGCGTACTTTTCGACCGGCCAGCACTTTTCAGTATGCGCCGAGCCCAGCACAAAGACCGCGTAATTTTTCTTATCGGCCCCGCGCTTAGTCAGCAATTGCTCAACCTGTCTTTCGTCCTTTCCTTGAGACGGCAGTAAAAACTCAACCTCGTCTAACTTTGCCCCCGAAGCTTCCACAATACTTCTATAATAATCAACCAAATGTATACAACTGCGACCCTGAGTGACTTTCCGATTATAAAAAAGGTGGCCGAGCTCTCTTGCATTAGCCATCCCAAAACGTCCTTTACAGCCGCTAAGCCAACTGAGAAGCCCTGTTCGCAAAAGCCCCTGAAAATCAAAGACCGCATCAAATCGCTCTTCGCGAAGTCGCTTTATCAGCACAACTAATTCCCGTAGCGCCGCGGTATTATACCACGCCTTACCCAGGAACTTACGGTCGAATGTAATTATCTCATCCAAATGTGGATGATTCTGAAGTAACGGCGCAAAGTCCGGACGCGCCAGCCAGCAAATACGCGCATTCGGAAAACTTTTTCGAAGCGCTGAAAGCGCCGGCAGCGCCAGTACTATATCCCCCAAAGAACTCGGTTTTATTATCAGTATGTTATTGTAACCGTCCTTCAATTTTCGCGTCTTTTCCAAACCCAGCAGCCATTTGGCCCTTGCCCTTGCGGCAAGCCGGCGGTAAATTTGCCGCCTCCCTTCCCGAATATCGCAAAGGTTACAGTAAAGTGTAAATGTCCGCAAGTAATCACTGCGATTAACAAGTCCCACAAGTGAAGCGGCCAGCCGCCATAAAGGCTGAAATTGCCGCCGTCGACGGCAAAGCATATAACGCTTTATGCCATCCATATCCACAAGCTTTAACACGCATCGCCCATCGGCCTGTTTGTATGCGACAAAATTGCTTGCTTTGGCGTCACGGTGCCAGAGTCCCATCCTGTGCAGTTTCGCCAGAATGCCCGCAATCTGCTCTGCCAGCTGCTTCTTTATAGCGTACTGCTTCATACTTTTACCGGGCAATTGTTCCGTCAGGAAATTATATAAATTGGCGCTGCCTTCGACATACTCAGCAACATATATACTCTCCACGACTGAGAGATATTTTCTTTTATAAATTGCTGCGACAGGTGCCGCTACCGGGACGCTACCTTCAAACAGCCTGATTGCCGTCCTGAAATTTCTAACCGCCCTGCCGGGACATAACGACCTCAGCCACCCCCCAAAACCCCCGCGCCGAGTATCGTATTTCATCACTACAGGAAGGGTCTGGGGCCCTATCGCGATATTTTTCTGCACGACAAGCGAAGAACCCTCTTTCTTTAGAATTTCTTCATAATTCTCGAGAACTAATCCTGGTTTTGCCAAACACTCCGTCCAATCAGCTACGGAAAACATCCTGCCTAACGAATCACTCAGGCAAACCAATCCCTTCCAACCATCGGTAAACCTCAGCCGACCTACTCTGAGTACTATACCTTTATCTTTCTTTGAGAAAACCATAGCAGCCATATTGTACGCAACTTCTCCCGCGATTTACACCGCTTTTTGTTAGACATTGCTCAACTCAGGATTTACACTGTTTCTTGGAATCATCAATCACTGCATAGCCGTGAAAAGTATATAAGAAAGTTCTGTTAAATGGGAAAACGTCGCAAATATACTTATGATTGGCCGCGTCCAATGGTTACCGTTGACGCGGCGGTTTTTACTTTCATCAAAGGACGGGGCCACTTGCTGCTTATCAAACGTGCCAATGAACCGTTCAAAGATAAATGGGCCCTGCCCGGCGGCTTTGTGGATATGGATGAGGAATTAGCCGATGCGGTCAAAAGAGAATTAAGGGAAGAAACAGGTCTTGTAGGCATAAAACTCGAACAGATGCGGGCCTTCGGTCACATCGGCCGGGATCCTCGCGGCAGAAATATCAGCGTTGTCTTTTTCGGCATTGCCGAGGCGGGCCAAACCAGAATAAGGGCGGGCGACGACGCCAAAGAAGCGAAATGGTTCGATATAAATAAGCTGCCGTCAATGGGTTTTGACCATGACGAAGTAGTAAGAATTGCCATACGAAAGCTAAAGAGAAAAAGAAAATACCGGCAGCACTACAAGAAAGACCTTTAAATTCCCCTAAATATTGTTCTGCTGCGGGGGCTTTTTCAGTTGCTGATTAAAGATTCGCAATTGCACATCAATCGCGCTCAATGCCCAATCGATGTAGTGTAACTTGTGAGCTGGCCGACGAATATACTCATTCATCAGGCCGGTCCTAACAACATCGAGGAACCTGGCCCTGGTCTGCGGCCCAATGGGTGTGGGGTCAGCCGCCCATTTCTTAAGCTGGCTGAATTCCTGACGAAGTTTTTTACTTGCCCTGAGTTGCTCACTGGTTAAGTAATCCGCAGGATTATACGCCAGCTGAAGACCCTTCAGTGCCAGAATCACCGGCTCGTAATTCGCCCGCCGGTCTAATCGAATAAATTTATACTGCTGGACATTCGTCACGGCATGACTCGGTGTTTTGTCGGCAATCTCGTCCTCGCCCATATACCACATACGCTTACTCGTACGGGCAAATACGAGTTCCTCTCCATACCTGTATTCTTCGATTTCATCGTGGTCCATCCTCGATACCCACAGCCGGCCCGTATCGGCCCGCTGCAATCCTCCACCGAGCACAAGCAGGCATTTAACAAAGCCCAGAGGCAGAAGCTTTTGCCCGCCAATTTGTTTTCTGCGAAGCTGATATGAAAGATGCAGACTGTGCGGTGCAACATCGTAAAAAAGTGCAATTTCGTGAATGAGCTGGTTCAGCAACCAGGGGTCGGCAGTCGCCGGCCTGGACAGTTCCTTTGCGGTATTAAGTCGGCCGGGCGCCAGTTCCAAAAAACCTCGGCGTCTTGCATTGTCGGTCCTACCACTATGGTCGTCGATATAACCACCGAGCTTCCAGGACAAAATATCGAGATGAAAATCGTAAAAGTATTTAAAGCCGTCATAGATCAGATCGCTGGCCGGTTCCTGCCGGCCGGGCCGTGCTATGGTCCTGAAGCCGAGATTACTTAACTCAATCTCAGCCCCAAGTGGTGTAAGACCCGGCTGAAGATTGTCAGAAATCCGCTGCAATTGTGCCCTGGCCACGCGCCAATCGAATATACTATCGGCAGCCCTGACCGCATATTTGACGTAATCGAACAGGTCGTATTTCCGATAAGGCAACGTCTCCAGACAACGCTCGATAATCAAATCTACATCCCGGCTATGGGCATTTATCATCTTCAAGCCGACAAGAACGCTAATCGAATGGTTAAAATATCTTTCAGAGTTGCGCAGATGTTCGAGCTCAAAGCGGTATCGGGCCTGAATTTTCTCGGCGAATTGATTTAGCAGAACCTGCTTTACAACCAGAGTGAGGTAGTTATTTATAAACGGCTGTGCGGGAGGCTCATCATATAAATGTCTAATGCTGGGTCGCGGCCTGTCCAGCTCATGTTCGAGATAAAAATCACTGAAGGCATCGGAGCGATAATGGCTTATCACCAAATCTCTCTCGGTGGTTGCCAACAGCTCCCTATGAGCACGGCGTTCCAGCCGGGCATCCGAGGAACGCTCTCCCGGACGAGTGTGCTTTTTGAAAAACTTCTCGATTCTCTTGCGAAGCCACAACTCATGTATGAGATTGACGTGGAATCTGTCACCAAAATGCCGCCGAAGCGTTTCAAATCTAGCCAGGTAGGTTTGGGCTTTGACAAGGCCGTTTGCAGTGTTGACCTTGACGTTCTCCCGCTGATAACGTTTTCCTTCGTATCGGTCAATTTCCGCCAAGGCCGATGCCGGAACATCATGAATCAGGAAGCCTTCAGTCCGCGCCGCAGAATCCCGCACCGCATAGAAATAAACATTGTCTGGGCTGACCCTTCTGTACCCCCCAAGCAATGCCTGCTCTGCGAACAGATAACCTTGGCCGGCCCGCGACGGCTTCAGACTAAAGCCCAGTCCGCTGACACTTTTAAAAATCTTGCCGTCCCGCAGCGAGCCATAGACAAACAAATTGACTTTCGACAGCTTCATACCGCCATAATATCAGATTCACTCTACTACGGCAATATCTCCCAGCCAACTCCGATTTCTCCTTATATGTGCCCATAATTAGTCTTTTTCAGTCTATACATATAAAAAAACAATAAATCTTAATTTTCCCCTTGATTCAGGTTTAATGCTCTGTTATGTTTAAATAAATGGGCATTTTGTGACCTTCACGATATTGCCATATAGGCGATTAGTGCTGTTTTACCACTCAGCAAGGAGTAGGACGTGAAGAATTCACTTTCCTATCGTCTTGTGCTTACCGCCAGCCGGCAATCGTTTTGCCTAATTACCCGGTTGCAGGCAATTACAGGCCTCAGGCTTGTAAAAGTTTTGGGGGAAAGACAAATTAATCAGCAAGTAAATCGCTTTCGATATGAGAACCAAGGCATTACAGGTTGTGTAATCCTGCAATAAGGAAGAAAGGATGGTGTTAGCTATGAAAAAATGGACGTTTTTGATAGTGACTCTGCTACTTGCCGTACCAACCCTGGGGGCCGTGAATATTAACTGTTATGAAGAGGATATCGGCATCGCTCGTATCGAATACTCTGTATCAGGCGAATCATCAAAGGTCAGAGCATTTGCGCTCGATGTCAGCATCAACGAGAACCTTGCAATTATCGCCGATGTTAATGATTACAGTGGAGGCGATGGTAACAAGTATGGTATTTTCCCCGGCACGATTGACCTTACCGACCTAAATGATATTAAGTGGGGTACTCCCGTTGCACCGAACGACGCCCCGGGTGCGGAAGGTACAGGCATAGGCACAAGTCGCGTGATTCTCGAAATGGGTTCGTTATACGAACCGAACCTATCGGGGCCTTCGGACAGCGGAACGCTGTATAAGCTTTATCTTGACAATGTCGACACCGACCCCTGCTGCCATATCAGCTTTCAAATTGATAATATTCGCGGCGGTGTTGTGCTGGAAAGCGGCGCATCCGTCGGCATCACGAGTACCGGCTGCGATGTATTACTCGTGCCCGACTGCTGGACCTGGCCTGGACAATGCCACGGTGACTGCTATGGCAACGACCTGAAAGTTAACATCGATGATTTTTATCTCTTCAAAGACTCTTTCGGGTACAGTTATCCCCATGCCAATTATGACCCATGTGCCGACTTTGACAGGGATGGCAATGTTGACATCGATGATTTCTACATCTTTAAAGATTCCTTCATAGTCACAGATGTGCCTGGCGATTGCCCGCCTGGTGGTGTATGGCCGCCAGAGTAGTAAAAGGTTTTCATTAGTTATCTGCGCCGAGAGGAAGATTAAGAAAACTGCCGGTTAGTAGAGACTTTAGAAGGAGGCTTGGCGATTATGAAAAAGGTATTAGCACTGATGCTGGTTTTTGGAACTGCCTCGTTGGCGAACGCGAGTGTCATCGACGTTGTTACGGTCGGCGTGAGCGATCTTGGCCATGACGGCACACCAAACAATCCGCTATGGCCCAGCGAGACCATCGAGATTGGCATCATCCTGAACTACAATCCATATCCAGGCGGCTGGACGAGCTACGATGGTTACGCTTTGTCCGTCATGAGCCTTGGTCTGGAAGTAAGCGGTTACGCCACACTCGATGTGCCCGGTATTTATAATACCAAGACCGGTCTACGAGTTGGCGATGACCTTAGGCATCACTCGGATTTTGATGTATGGGCTCAATCGGGTAACTGCGACGGGACGCCGGAAGGCTACGAGCCGATGATTGTAAACAACGCTATCGAGTACATGACGGGCGGCCTAGTGCTTTCAGGTCTCATCGCGGGTGATGAGAACGGCAATCCCCCCAATTCCCCAACATTGCTGGTCTGGAACCTGTTCCTGTATTGCGAAGAAGTTGGTGTAATCAATGTTGACCTGACGTTGTATGATTTGTATGATTCAACACAAATCGCAGACTACACAGACATTACCGGCAATAATCCCTATCCCGAGTGGAGGTGGGCCGTGGAAAACGATCTTGGTGATTTAGAGATTTATTGCAGCGCCAGCGACACAAATATGCCGCCTTACTGCTGGGAAAACTGGCCCAGTGGGCAGTGCCACGGTGACTGCTACAATGACGACCTGAAAGTTAACATCGATGATTTTTATATCTTCAAAGATTCTTTCGGCTACCATTATCCCGATGCCGATTATGACCCATGTGCCGACTTTGACAGGAATGGCGATGTTGACATCGATGATTTCTACATCTTTAAAGATTCCTTCATAGTCACAGACGTGCCCGGTGATTGCATGCCTGGTGGCACGTGGCCGCCATCTTAGTGTGTGGCAAAATGTGGTTTAAGTGTAGTATGTTTCAGTTTAAATAAGAGCCTTTTATTTGTTTAACTCTGCAGCAGGCAGTTGCTAAGTTAAGTAAACTGCTAATGAGCAGAGAAAATCAGAAGAAGGTTTGGTAATGATGAAAAAGGTATTAACATTAATGCTGATTCTTGGAATGACCCCGCTGGCGAATGCGACTGTCATCGACGTAGTTACGGTTGGCTTGAGTGATTTGGGCCATGACGGCACACCAACCAACCCGCTACTTCCAAGCGAAACCATTGAGATTGCGATCATCCTGAACTACAACCCGCATCCAAGCTGGTCGAGTTACGATGGTTATATTATGGACGGTATGGACTTAGACCTGCATGTAACCGGTCCCGCCACACTCGAAGTGCCCGGCCTTTACAACGCCAAGACCGGTCTACGATATGGTGATGACCTTCAACACCATGCGGACTTCGGCGTTTGGGCCCAATCCGGCTATAATGACGGGACACCGGAAAACTATCAGCCATTGATTGTAGGCAACCGGATCGCAAGCATGACAGGTGGAGTGCTTACCGGGTACATTGAGGGCGATGAGAACGGCAATCCCCCAACTAGCCCCACAGTGCTGGTCTGGAATCTGTTATTGCACTGCGAAGAAGACGGTCTGGTCAACATTGACCTGACGCTGGCCGGCTCGACACGAATTGCACCTTATGAGAATGGTGCCGGCACAGCACCATATCCGGCGTGGAGGTATGCCGTAGAAGGCGAGCTTGGCGACCTGGTGCTTTATGTTTTAATTCCCGAGCCGATGACGATTGCGTTGCTGGGGCTTGGAGGACTTTTCCTGCGGCGACGAAGATAAACAGATTTAACCAACAACATCAGTGAAATTTTAGATTCTTGAAGGGGGCCTGATGAACGATGCGGCTAACGTGTGGGCCGATATTCGTTAAAACCTCATAGCAAATAGTATCGGCCAAACCAGCAAGACTATAAGCTCCACAGGGAGAGTCGTGGCTGTCCTCGAGTATTGTCACCATTTGTCCTACAGCGACCCCGCTTACATCCGTAACGTCAAGCATCAACTGGTCCATACACACTTTTCCAATAACAGGGATAAGGGTTTGACCGATTTTCATTTTCGCAGCGTTTGAGAAAATTCGCTTATAGCCATCGCCATAACCAAAGGGGATAGCGGCAACAAGAGTGTCCCGTTGCGCTATAAAGGAGCGGCCATAACTGACGGATTTTCCTTCCTGCACCTTTTTTAGCTGAATAATCGGGGCCTGTACCTTCATTACGGGAGTAAGCCTTATCGGGGGATTAGCCTGGCGGCGAGAGAAATAGCCGTACATAGCGATACCGCAACGGACCATATCAAAATGAGATTCGGGCATCTTTATTGTCGCGGCACTATTGGCGGCGTGAACCAAAAGGTCCTTACGTGAGGCCAGGCCGATGTGAGCAAGAAAATCCTTAAAGACACTTAGTTGCTCATAAGCAAAGGACAAATCGTCCTCGTCCGCGGTGGCAAAGTGGGTATAAATACCGGCCAAGTTTAAATTCAGCGACGCGTCAATGCAGTCAATCAGCTTTGGCACCAGTTCAGGTTCGATTCCACAGCGGTCCATACCCGTTTCAACATTGATATGCAAATTTAGTGTGCCGTTTTCGCCAGCAAGAACCGACGTTGCATACTCGGCTGCCTGAAGTGAAGCGATTGACCAGTGAAAACCCTTCTGGGCGGCGGCAATAACATACTCATCACCCAGGCCAGGATGTATAGGCTGCAGAATGAGGATTGATTGTTTGTTGATATCGGGTGCTATATGCAGTGCCTCAAAAACACTGGCAACTGCAAAAAAATCAACCTTTGCATCTTTAAGCAGGCCGATTACTTCCTTTATGCCGTGGCCGTAAGCATTAGTCTTAACCACCGCACAAAATTTCACGCTCGGCGCGCAAAGACTCCTTAGCTGTTCGATATTATTCAGCAATGCATCGGAAGAAATATGGGCCTGAATGTCGCGTCTTACAAATTGTCCCGAATTCTGTCGGTTCATTGAACCTTATCTTTTAAAATCTCACGACGGAGTTCAAAAAGCTCCCTGAAAGCACGAAGAATTACCTTTAGTTTGGCCCCGGTTTGCGCGCCCGCGGTCCTCGGATAGTGGCGGACGGGCCGCTGAGTAACAGTATATCCCATACTAATCGCACGGGCGAGTATCTCAGCATCAATCAAGGCCCCTGTGCTTTTCAATGTGATATTGTCGAATATTTTTTTCTTGTACAATTTGAAAGCACAATCGATATCGCGGATATTCATACCAAATAAAAAGCACACCAATTTTGTCCAGCACCAAGCATTGATTTTTCTTATAAGATTGTCCCGACGATTGGTTCTAAAACAGCTGACAATGTCAAATTGCTCCATCAACGCCAGCAAAGGCGGCAATTCGCCGATGTCGAACTGGCCGTCACCATCAGTATAGAAAACAAGCTTTTTGGTTGCGGCCCTAAAACCGGACTGTAAGGCCGCACCATACCCGAGATTTTGCTTATGATTAACAACTTTGATGCGGTTATTCTCAGCGGCCAGGTCGTCCGCAATTTTACCCGTATCGTCTCGGCTACCGTCGTTAACGATAATAATTTCGTAGTCAATACCAAGCTGATCCAACATCCGGACGGCTTTTTCAACTGTATGTTTAACGTTTTCCTGCTCGTTATAACAGGGGAAAAATACACTTATTGAAGAAGCGATGTTTCCGCCAGAGGACTCAGCCTCGATATCGGCTGCATCATGGTTCATAGCTCACCACTTTGTGTACTTAAATATATAGCTCTGCTCAGCTTCATATACCTTTTTTCTATCGGAACAAAACTGAACAAATTTGGGGTCTATGCTAACTTTTTCGAGATATCTGGCGGCAGATAGCGCCGGCAGCATTCTCTTGGCATATCCATCCTCTTCGAGGTAGCGTTCTCTATTTTTATCAAAGTCTAATAAATACTCCTTCAAAATACCACCCATAAAATTTGCCAACTTCGGGTTTTTCTGGATTGCATTAAGAATCTCGATCATCACCGTTTGCGAAGGATTTAATTTCAGAGACCTGGCCGCTAAAGAAAGACCCTGCATAACCACCTTCTCATCCGAGGACCTTAACATGTTGTAAGCCAATGCCATAAACTTGTGGGCGTCATCTGAATACTTTGTCTGGTTGGCAAACACACCATTCAACAAATTCCGACCTTGCGGCGAATCATAATCAACTATCATTTTTTGTTTATCACTGATAAAAACCACCCGCCAGTTATTCTGACGCTCCAATGCCCGCATAAGCGTGCTGTTAAACTGGGCCGTTGGCATCAGAACCACCCATACACTCTCTGCCTTAAACCGCCTGTCTATCCACTGTCCAATCTTGTTATATTCCGAGGCTGTCGGCTCTCGTCCGGCAAGCTTAATATTATGTATCAAAGGCCCACCAGCCATTATTGTCGCCCATCGCCTGTAATCATCTGCTTTGTACGCCGCCTGTGCCCTGCCATCCATAAACAGCTGAAGGGGTGTCTTTCCCGTATTAGGGTCGGGGTCCTGGGCATAAGCGATAAAACCACCCTCAGTCCAATAATTGAATATCTTACCTTTTAGGTGGTTCTCCTTTATAAATTGGCCGGCATAAAACGGCTTGGCATAAGATGCGCTCATCCGCATAAATACGGAGGTAAACTTATAGTCAGTCGTCCAAGGGTTCAGATAAATGCGTTTAAACTTTAATCCCCACCAGGTACTGAAAAATACAATCCCCACTGCAGTCAAGGCGGCGACGGTCATTTGCAATGCCCAGGGCATTGGCGGGACAACCAGACGATTCCGTCGATTATAATTCAGCTTGGCGCATATCATTCGAACGCTCTGGTCAACTAACATTGCTATAACCGGACAGCCCACGTTTGCAGCTATGGGTATAAACCTGCGTGACCGAATGGCCATATAAATCGTCAAAGCTGCCATCGAGATAATGGGCAGGTCGACTCTGGGCCATTGGTATTGGCCGGAGTCTTTTTCGGCTTCACGCCTGGCAAACTTAGCCGGTAGATCGGGCCTTAGTGCCAAAGCGATTAACCAAATGCCAAGCATCCCCAAAGAAATACCAAACATCACCGCAAACGGCTTACCGGTGCCCACCGGATTGGACCACTCAAAAGCCGGGTGCCATTCGTTAACAGTCCGCCACAATTCGGCATGCTTGCTGACGCTGACAATAAATGTGTGTGTCAGATTCGTCAGGTGAAACGGATTGAAAACAACCACAGCTATAAAGGCAGCAAAACCGGCCAAAATCGTCTGATAGACGCCCTTGAGCCCAATTGAAACGAACCATTTCTTGGAAAATACCAGCACGATGTCCAAGACTGTCAACATTACCAACAACAAGAAAATTTTCAGGAACAACGTGTTGAGAATCTCTTTAAATTTTGTGAGATTAATCACAACAACAAACAAAAAGAAAATGAACCAAATGGCAAGATTTAGTATCGCAGTCCATTTCTTTGACAGGCTTAGCGGCAGGTGGAGCTTTACAAATGGCACAAGCATTATAAAAAGGTAGACATATCCGCCGTGGACATTGCACCAGAATACGCCCAAAGGCACAAGAAGCCAGATGTAAAGGATGTTTCGATAAGTGGCAAGGATCAGTATTAACATGAATATCGGCACGAGTAAATTTGTAAAAACCTGGGGGCGAATATCAATGAAACTTCTGCCCACAAAGACAGCAAAGCACGCAGAAATCGCTGCCAAAGCCGGGTTAACGCCAAGCATTCTACCGATATAATAGACGCAAAGTACCGTGAGTATGCAGAGGGAAAATTTCCAATAAACGAGGGCGTTAAACGATCGCTTCTCAGCGTCCGCCAGAGGTGATTTGTGCGTCAGCCAGTAAAACATTACGTGAGTAAGCCAGTTCTGGTTGACCCAGCCGGTCGGGTGCAACTTCTTGATGACGCCGTGAAGCCATTCTGGATACTTTTCCAACTCAGCTTGGGTGGGACCCGGCCTGTGAGAATTGGCGCTGAACGGCTCAACAGTATCTACGCCGTGTGCAAGAAAATGTCTTCCACTGGCCATAGCAACCCAGGTATCACCTGCAGCCACCATACGCGTACCGGAGTGAATTGCGAAAACCAGCATCGCCAGGAAGAACAGGGCCATCGGCCAGCCGGACAGGGCATGGCGTTGTTTTTCTGTTATCAACTCAGCCATTTTTCAATTCTATCCAATCCTTTAGTTATCTGTTCGAGCGAGCAGGCGAAACTAAGCCTGACGTTGGCATCGCATCCGAATGGAAGGCCCGGCACGAGGGCGACATTGACCTGCTCCAGAAGGGCCTTGGCAAAGTCCATACTTCCGTTGATTTTCGCTTTGCCGATTGTGCGGCCATAATGCGCAGAAACATCAGGAAAGCAGTAAAAAGCACCGGTAGGCTGCACACAACTTATACCCTCAATAGCATTAAGCCGTTCGGCCATATATTTGCCGCGGTGTTCAAATTCCATCCTCATACTCTCTATTGCATCGGCGGCAGGCTCACCAAGGGCGGCAATCGCAGCATACTGGGCAAATGTAACGGGATTCGAGGTCATATGAGACTGTAATCGGCCCATTGCCTTGATTATCTCCAACGGCCCGGCCGTGTAACCGAGACGCCAGCCGGTCATTGAGAAGGGCTTGCTGAAACCATTGAGAGTCAGGGTCCTGGAATAAGCGTCTTCGCTAAGCGAAGCAAAGCTGACAAATCTGGTATTGCCGTAGATTAGCTTCTCGTATATCTCATCCGAAAGCACGACCACATCCGTCCCTTCGAGAAGTTTTGCAATAGCACCAAGCTCCTGCGGCGTATAAGAAAAACCACCGGGATTATTGGGTGAATTAATTAGCAGCATAACGGTTTTTTCCGTAATGGCTTCTTTGAGCTGGGACGGCGTAATTTTGTACGAGTTCTCCTTCTCGGTCTGAACTATCCTGGGGGTTGCACCGGCAAGCTTCACCGTCTCGGGATAGGTTACCCAATATGGGGTAGGCAGGATAACCTCATCACCGGGGTCAAGCACCGCCTGCATAGCTTCATAAACAGAATGCTTGCCGCCAATAGTAACGATGACCTGCTCGGGAGAATAATCAAGGCCGTTTTCTTTCCGCAGCTTCTCGGCAATGGCGGTTCTGATCTCAATTATACCTGCCGCGGCGGTATACTTGGTTTTCCCCGCTTTCATCGCTTCCACAGCAGCCTGCTTGATGTAATCAGGGGTGTCGAAATCCGGCTCACCGGCACCGAAGCCGACCACATCCACGCCCTGGGCTTTTAATTCCTTGGCACGGGTAGTTACGGCTATGGTGGCCGAGGGAGGTACGGCCTGCGCTCTTTTACTCACTTTCATCTTTGCCCTTTCAAATCTCTTTTACCCATCGATAAACCCAGGGCAGGTTTCAGCCACAAATTAAAACATCACTATCGCTTTCGGTCAAGACATATTACAAAACGGTATTACAAAACCTGCTCAAGAAAAAAATTACAAAGGTAGTTTAAACAGGGAAATTGCGTCTGTTCGAGCAGGACTATATTATCCTGCTCGGTTTCAGGGTTGATATTTGTATGGCAGCATTAAGTAAATACGGGCTTGTCGTGTTCTTTTTGACATACAGGGTTTTTATCTGCAATAAATGGTTTGAATCTACGGTCTTGAGAATAAACTCGACAAGCTGCTTCAGCGTTACATTTTCCAGTTTAGTTTCTACGATAACTTCGCAATAATTTGAGTTAAGCTGCAACGTCTCCTGCTTCATCGCTGCAACCTCTTTGCCCAGGTGCAGCTCGGTGATTATTGCCTCTAAAAATGTCAACAATTCGAACTTTTTTTCCTCCGAAGCAATTTCCCTTTCCAAATCATCCAGGTTGGTACGCAAAACAAGATACTCATCGCTTTTTACCCGAAGCTCCTGAAGCTCCTCTTGTTTTTCAGGAATAACTCGAGCCAGTGTCTCTATGCGCTCAAGGACAGGCCTGATACCAAATATAAATAACGCGCAGAGTCCAACAAAAATAATCAAGCCGATTACCAGCCGGCGTTCTCTATTTGTTAAGCGTATCATTTTTATCCCATCGTCGTTAATGATACTAAAATATTAAAATGTACTAATCCACTCTCGGACTCTTTGCGTACATCCTGAACATCCGCACCTGTAAAGTGGGTAACATCCTGCAACAATTGCTGCCAATAGTATACGTGCTCGAAGGATGGAGAGGTGCCCATTAACCTAACTGATTCGGATGTTATTAACATATCATTAACCTTTATCTCCGAAGGCATACTCACAGCAACTACACGTAAAACCTCAAGCGGCCTTAAGCCGACCTCAGAAACATAGCTGCACAGCGTGTAATCCTTCCGCAGGGATTGCAATTTCTGCTCCAACTGTATAAGCGGCCGTACAACATTTTTTTCTTCAGGCAAGGCTCTTTGAAAAAGTTGTCTAATTTCGTTATTCACCCGGGTATTTTTTGCCTCCAGCCGCCATACACGGACAAAAAGTCCCACCAATAGTACTAATACAATTGCAGCAGTGAGTATTGCAAAAGTAGCAACCTCTTTTTTTAGGTTCAATGTCGGTTTTGTATCGTTATTAGCAGCTTCGAGAAGGTTAATACCGGTGGTTTTCTCAGGTGCCAGCACCCTCAGAGTCAGGCCTTCGGCAAGGCAAACTTCGGTCTTGTCACCGGTCCTTAGAAGGTTTTTGACTTTCGCATAAGGATTAATAATAGTCACCTGACAATTCAGATGCTCCTCGATAAAGATATTAAGACCATCATAAGCACCGTTCGTTGCCAGCAGATAAATCCTGGTATTCTCCTCGATTCCACTTCCGAACACCCTCAGCCAGGCAATTTCCACTTCATCCGACAATATCTCTGCAATACGCTTTTGAGCTAAATGAGCGTTATTTCCGAAAGGTAAAGTGACCGGGATATTTCTAACAATGAGAATATTACTGTCTTCGGTTACCGCCAGAGTAAGGTATTTTTCATCTATATATGCGATAACGGCACGCCCCACTGCAATCTCAGGATGATTAACAACAATTGTGGAATGTACCGCAGAAACAGTAGTATCAACAAGATTTGGGCTCAATTTTGCGGAAGTTAAAAGGTCAACTCTTTCACGCAGCGACTGCCTTGTTACCGCCGCAACAAGAACAGAGTATTTCTGGCCTGTCAACTTACGTCGAGAATACACCTGTAGAAGAATCTCTTCCGAGCCTATAGGAAAATCCTGTTTGGCAAGCTTACAGACCTGCTCAAGGTCGGTAGAACTCGTCTCAAGGTTCCGAAGAAAAACAGCCTTGCAAGGCATAGACACTGCAACGGCTGCGTGCCTGTCGAATCCGTGCTTGCCGATCAGATTACTGAGCATATCGGGTACTGAATCCGCTTTACGGCGAGTTTGGGTGCAAAAGGCCTTTTCTATTTGGAACTCGTCGTCAGTACGTGAAACCTGCACCGCACACAAATGATAAGAACCAATATCTATTCCAATGCAACGTTTAATCATCCTGGTTTATTGAGCCTTTAAAGTTTATAAAAACCTCAACCTTGTATCATTACTCTTTATATAGAATTACCTCAACGCTTTTGGTCTTCGTGTTTTTTCTCAGGGTTGCATCTATCGAATAATCAAGGCCGTCAACGCTTCCCCGTGATGTGACATTATAATATCCTTCTACCGAACTTACGGTAACAGTCTGTTTAATCGTGTTATAAATGCTGTCAGTCATCCCGGCCACATCACGCAGTTCAGCTACACTTTCAAACGGCTTGATTTTTCGCCGGTCGATAATTACTTGAGCCAAAGCGGCGTCCATTTTTTCCGACAAACATTGAATTACTCGTTTTGACGCGCAGTTGATGTTAATCCTGCCATTGCCATAAACTGTTATATAATCGCGCATACGTTCGAAAATCTCCGGCGTCATCGCCCTGACTAAAAGAAGCTCCTCTATGGTATCAAGTAGACTGTTTTTGCATTTGCAGGAAGGGCTTAATTGCTCATAGTAGGCTGACTCCGCACCTGAATTTTCAGACTCCACAAAAGAAAGATGTGTAACCTTATCATCGCCGTCCGTCCAATCGATAATCGAGGGCACCAGATTGTAGCTGATATAAGAATAGTCCGCATGCTCCTGATTCAGCAGGTCGATAAGGCGAAGCAATTGCTCTATTGCGGTTCTGTTAAGCCTGCCATTTTTGTTTTTGAGCATATTGACATTTAATTTGCCGTTTTCCTCGATAATTTCCAGGGAGCAGACTTTGCCGCAAACATCAAATGTTTTGCCGCCCGAGGACAAAATCGGCAACATCTTATTCATTTGGACATCACCCGTATCCCTGATAACAGCGATTGCAATGTTAAGTCCGGCCCTGGCGCAGTTGAGTGCCCATACGGATTTTCGAAGCCTATCGACGTTATGTAACTGCATCCGTGACGTATAGTTGAAACCAAACAGAATAACCCCGAGCAAAACAACCATATACAGAACAACAATAAGCACAAATCCTTTTCTTCCTTTTTTTGCTTCTCGCAATCTCATAGATTTTTGATTGATACTTATGTTCCGGTCTTTTTTTTACTGCTTTCGGAACCGCGGCTGCATATATACGCAACAGTTCCATACTGATATTGCCTATAATTTTCGTCTTCACCGACAAGATTTATCTTTACCGCATACGGCACTTTTCCGTTGTCTTTGTAATCCCACTTTTGCCGCCATTTTTCACCATCGAAGAATGCTAATTCGAGCCGTTTTATATTCTCTGCAATCACCAGCCAATCACCTTCTTGTTCGGCGCTTTCGATTGAGCCGGTAAATCTTCTTTGTCTCAGACAAAGAGAGCCGGTCTTTTTGTCCAGCTTGTAATCAGCCACAAACAGGCCATTTGCAGTTTTTTCCCCCCTTAGAAATCCTCTCGTTGTTACGAGATGTAAAATTTCCCCCCTGCTGTCGTGCGTGTCGCCCCTGAAATAGACCACTTTGTTTTCAGGCAATTTTCCCTTTTGTTGAAGAACAATACTCGACGAATCAGATAACGTAAGGGCAGCTCCCGTATATGAACAACGTATTTGTCGGGCCATCTGCTCAAGTGCCTTCTGCAATCTTTGTGAAACAGCCATCCTTGTCATACAAGCCTGAGTTGATTTTGATGTGGCAGAATAGGTGCCGTACATTATTGAGACAATAGTAACGACCATTGCCATAGCAACAAGGATCTCAACCAGAGTAAATCCTTTATTATATTTACTGTTCACTTAACTTCCTGTCAGCTACATAAGTTGACACTTGAAGATTCTTTCGGCCAGCACCCTGTTTCCAACTGACATCGACCGTTATATTTCGTAAGCCAACAATCTGTGTTTCGTTCAGTCCGGACAGTTTCAGGTCTGTTACCTCAGTTTGCCAGTTCCATTTCAAGCCGTTCCTTTCCAGACTACCGTAATTAGTTCCCTGTTTAGGGTAGCCAAGAGCCAGCAGCTCTTCGATTTTCTCATTGGCCAGAAAAACAGCCTGAGAGGTTATATCTGTTGTCTCGGTCATTTTGATACTTATAAGATGAAGCTTGAGTAATGCCAGCACAGAGATTGAGACAATAGCAAGGGCCGCGAGAACTTCTATAAACGTAAAGGCCTTTTTACAGGTGCTTTGCCTTGCCGGGCATTCATTTCTAAATACTTTATTGTCCCTGCTCATCGAGATTCCAGCTTTCAATGTCGGCATTATCTTCTGTGCCGCCGTCTTCACCGTCTTTGCCGTAGGATTCCAGGTCGTAATCTTTGTGATTCATGCCGGGGGATATGTAGATATATCTGTTGCCCCAGGGGTCCAAAGACGCTTTATCCAGATAGGCATCAGCATTGTAATTTTTTATGCCGGGATTTGAAACAAGAGCTTCAAGTCCTTCAGAAGTTGTGGGGAACCGACCCGTGTCGGTCTTGAACAGAGCGAGCGCCGATTCAATATTACGTATATCAATTTTGGCTTTCATTCTGCGGGCCTGTTCGGGCCTGCCTAATATCCTTGGCATAATTACAGTGGCTAAAAGTCCCAGAATTACTATCACAATCATAAGCTCAATCAAAGTAAAGCCGGCTCTGAATAATCGTCGAATTTTGTCTCTCATCCTGTCAAGCTCCATTAAAAGGCCTGATTTATTTCAAATATCGGCAGCAAAACCGCCAATACGATAAAGCCAATAACAATCCCCATAACAAGAAGTATCGCCGGCTCAAGCAGCGAAGTGAGTGTTTTAGTTGTCAGCTCAACTTCATCATCGTACATATCTGCAATACTCATAAAACCGTCTTCTACATTTCCGCTGACCTGGGCCGTTGCTATGATGTGAAATACGATAGGCGGAAACAAGCCGGTCTTCTTTATTGCATTCGCAATCGTTTCGCCTTTACTAACCGAATCCTCCACAGAATCCAGATGGGCCGAAATAAAGCTATTCTGTACAACCACTTTTACAATTTTCAGGGCATTTAGTATCAGAATACCCCCGGTAAGCAGCGCTCCCAGTGTCCTGGCCAGTCGCGCCGTTTCCAGCTTGAGGAACAGGTTGCCAAAGAGAGGCAGCTTTAGTTTAAAGCGGTCCATCAGCAATTTACCTTCCTTAGTTCTATAGCCAACACCGATTGCGAAGATGCCAGCACAAACAGCAAAAGCAATCAGTAAGAAATATGTTTTTACAAAAGAGCTCATTGATATAAGCAATATGGTCGGCCAGGGAAGAATACGATTCATTTCAATAAAAATCTGTGTTATGCCGGGCACTACATAAGATAAAAGAAACGTAATAACTCCAACCGCAACTAAAAACATCATCAAGGGGTAGGCAAGGGCCGATTTGACCTTGTTTGCGAGATTCACGCGCTTCTCCAGCATCTCAGCCAGGCGTAAGAGAACATCCTCCAGCGTTCCACACGCTTCTCCCGCAGCTACCATATTTACAAAAAGAGCTGAAAAAACGCCCGGATGCCGGCTGAGTGCATCGGCCAGGGTGCTTCCTGCACGCACAGCATCAGTAACCTGTTCCATAATTTCCGCAAGAGGACTCTCACGTAATCCCAAACGCATTACTCTACGTTTGCCAACTTCGCGCAATTGTTCAACCAGTACCGACAAAGCTGGTACGAGCGGCATACCGGCGTGTAACAACGTAGCTAACTGACGTGCAAGCCTGCATACGTCCTTCGTACCAACTCTGTTAAGGCTTTCCGGTCTATGTAAGTCTTTTTTTGCACAGTTCTCAGACGCTAAATGACCGGGAGCAGGCTTATCAGTTACTATATTACATTCAATCGACGACATAACCGGTTACCTCTGCACTTGTTTACATACTGTCCTGCGTAATCCTGTAGACCTCTTCAAGAGTAGTCTGTCCAGCCAACACTTTTCGTAATCCATCCTCCTTCAGAGTACCCATACCTTTTTTAATCGCGACTTCTTTTATTAAGTGATAAGCACTTCTCTTTACTATTAGTTCCCTGATATCGTCATCGATAATCAGTAGTTCGAATATCCCTGTTCTTCCGAGATAACCGGTTTCAAGGCAGTTTTTACAACCGTGTCCTTTATAGAACCGGCTTTTTGTCGAAGTATTACTGTTTGTCTTCAAAAGAGACATTATTTCCTCAGCGGGCTCGCAAGGCCCCTTGCATTGGGAACAAATAACTCGCAGGAGTCGCTGCGCCATTACCGCAACAACTGATGACGAAATAAGGTATGGCTCGATACCCATATCAATCAGTCTGGTTATCGCTGAGGACGAATCGTTCGTATGCAGAGTGCTTAGAACTAAATGACCGGTAAGGGAGGCATGGATTGCAATTTCAGCAGTTTCAACATCACGAATTTCCCCTATCATAATTATATCGGGGTCCTGTCTGAGGATGTGCCGAAAGCAATTGGCAAAGGTAAGATTTATCTTTGGTTTTATCTGCATCTGTCCAATACCCGGTAATTGATACTCAACGGGGTCTTCAACTGTAAGGATATTTCTTTCTTCACAGTTAAGCTCATTAAGAGTTGCGTAGAGTGTGGTTGTCTTGCCGCTGCCTGTAGGCCCCGTAAGTAGAATTATACCATGCGCCAATTTAATTAAATTTCTGAAAGAATTAAGTATATCCTCAGAAAGGCCTATCTCATCCAGTCCCAATTTATGGTTGCTTTTATCCAGCAATCTCAGCACTATTCGCTCGCCATCCAACGTTGGGATGGTCGAGACTCGAATATCCACTAAGTTCTGGCCTATTTTAATCCGGCTTTGTCCATCCTGCGGCAGCCTACGTTCGGCAATGTTGAGATTGGCCATAATTTTTAATCGTGACAGGAAAGCCGCAACCTGATGTCTCGGCAAAGTAAATATATTATGTAAAACCCCATCAATCCGAAACCGTACCCTCGCTTCATTTTCGTACGGTTCAATATGTATATCGCTGGCCCGACTTTGCACCGCCTGGAAAAAGATATTATTAACCAGTTTTATGACCGGCGCTTTGCTGGCAATATTCAGCAAGTCTTCAGCCCTCGTCTGAACAAAACTGCCGTCAGCATCGTTATCATCATTTAAATTCACGTTCTCCTTTTCAACGCTGCTGTTCTGGTAGTAACAAGAACTTATCGCCCGTTCTATCTCGGCAGCAGAACAGACAATCCGGTCGCAGGGTCGGTCTAATACATTCACAATTGCATCGTACGCCTCTATGTTGAGTGGGTCTGCCAAAGCAACTGCAATCCGCTCATCGTCCAGCCTGATTGGAATGGCACACTGCTGTTTAAGAAACTCCAGCGGCACCTTTCTTACAATCTGAGGGTCCAGATGCTCGGGTAATATGGCTTCCAGATACTGCGTATTGCGTATTGTGTATTGTGTATTGCGTTGTTCAGCCATTCGCTTATCTACTAAATTCTATTCACTAACAACTACTCCTGGTTCCAGCTGCTGTTATTCTCAAGCATATTCAGATGCGTTCCCATTTCTTTCTTCTTTTTTTCGGTTATCTGCTCTAATTCTTCCTGACTGCTCAGAATATGAGGTGTTATAAACAACAGCAGATTCGTTTTCTGCAGCTGGTCTTTTCGGAATTTAAACAAACCACCAATAATAGGAATATCAGCTATGAGAGGAATCTTCTTCTCGATTGTAACCTTGTCGTCTCTAATCAGACCCCCTATTACGACAGTAGAACCACTATTCATAGAAACAATCGTCTGAGCCTCCCGCTTAGCTGTTGTGGGCGTCTCGATAGCCGAAGCAGTAACTGTCTCAACGAGTTTCGTGAACTGAGTATCAATTTCAAGTCTGACCAGCCCACCTTGACTTACGTGCGGTGTTATCTCCAGGGTAATTCCGACGTCCTTGTATTCAAATGTTTTTATAACTGTAGGAGTGCTGGGCTCCGATTCCGTTATTCTCGACTGTGTAACGAACGGACGATTTTCACCTACTATTATTCGAGCCTTGTTGTGATTCGAAGTTAAAATATGCGGGGTTGAGAGAATATTGACCCCGGATATTTTCTCCAAAGCGTGCAAAATCGGCCCAATGGTTGTGTCTGTCCCGCTCATCCTCCACGCTCCAACATTAAGACCATCAAAGTCTCCGCTGATGAAACCGCTTCGTATGCCGAAATTCGTTTCTCCGAAAAATCGAATGCTATCGCTAACAGCCTGGTCAAATGTAGCCCAGTCGATGCCTATTTCCAATAATCCGTCTTCACTTACTTCCACAATAAGCATCTCAACTAATACCTGCTCCCGAACTATATCCAGTTTTTCTACAATCTCGCTGATAACCTCAAGGTCCTGTACTGAGGCAGTGATTATCAAAGCATTCGTACCTTCATCGGCAGTAACGTAAACAGGCTGAGCTGCTTCAATTGCGCCAGCGACTCGCAGGTTCGCAACGGCATTACTAAGCGACTCAGCAGTTTCTTTTGCTGGAGCATTTTTAAGGTATACTACATGAACATTGTTTGTCCCGCGAGGCCGCTCAATATCAAGCTGTTCCGCCAATCCTTTAATCATCTGGGTAGCCTGAGCATTGGCCACAACAACAAGAGAGTTGGTTCTTTCATCGGGTAAAATCTGGATATCTCCCTCAACCAGCATTGTGTTCCGGCCGTGCGAAGGCCGTGAAGAAGCGGATTGGCGTTTTTGTATTATGCGGGTTATTTGTTCGCTGAGAACCTGTGCGGAAGCGTGCTCTAATCCGATTACAGTTACCTGTTCTTTAGAACCTATTACATCAATTGTTTGAATAATTTTGGCAACATGATGTATATTCGAAGATATATCCGTAATCAAAATAGAATTTGTTCGGGGGTAAGTCGCCATATATGAGCTGTTAGCTAAAAGAGGCTTGATAATTTGACTTACCTCTGTGACATCAGCATACTTCAACGGAATAATCTGCGTAACAACAGAATCACTTTGCGAGATTTCTGAAGGTTTGCTGCCAATGCGAACTTGTAAGTTTCGCTTGGATGCCTCTGCTCTTGATACAACCTTCACAAACCCTCCGGCCGGAACAGCGGCATAACCTTTAACTTCCAGAATCGATTCTAAAATCTTATATAGCTCGCCAAGACGCATCTTCGTTGGAGACATTACTGTAACAGTACCACGGACACTGTCATCCACGATAAAACTGATTCCGGTTATATCTCCAATCGTCTTAAGCATAATCCGGATATCGACCTGGTCAAAGTTTACAGATATAAGTTCATCAGGATTTCTAATCTTAGGAAATTGGATTGCTTCTGCCGCATTCTGTTCGTCAAGTACAGGCGTATTTGCCGCCGTTTTTAAAGATGAATGTTCGGCGAAGGTAATAGAAACAAAGCACAAGAGTATAATAATAAAATAACAAAAGACTTTTATGCTCATACGCTTAATACTTACACACTTATAAGTCGATCTTCTTAATGATATACACATAACCTACCACAAAGAGAATGAAAGTGTTTTGGTTTCATTATCACGTAATATTTCTAAATTTATATCAGGCTGCGTTCTTGCTTTCTTGAAAACCTGGTAGGCCTTCTGCTTGCTCGTTAATCGCTGCCCATTAATTGAGTGAATAATATCACCATTTTTTAAGCCCATATCTTTGACCTCTTTTATGTTCTCGACGCCGGTTATTCTAAGTCCCTCTACCCGGCCGCCAACAACATACAACTCAACATCACCTTTCTTTAATATTACATCAATACATCGACGGATTGCCCCAAAGTTAGTCCGTTTATACTCAGGTGAAATATGAGCTTCTTCAGTCGTGTTCTCCTCAGCAGCAGTCGAATAAGATACTTCATCACTGCTCCCGCTGCGGGGATACGCATTACTAAACCTCAATATCTTTCTCTGCCCATTCTGTGCCAAAGTTACCTCATCTGAGTCTATACTTTCAATGTAAGCATCAGCAACTTTCTGGCCAATCTTATAAAGGTCAAGCTCATTTGTTTTAAGGTCCTTAATAATGGCTCTTGCAACTACAGGATTTCCTGACACAGTGCCAAATAATGCCAATCCCAACTCCTCGGAAACAGAACTACCAGAATCTGTAAAATTACTCTTTGTTGCTCGTCTGCCTTTATCCATTCGGTCCGGTATATCAAACGGATTTCTCTCTATGATTTCAGCACAATCCTCCAATGATAAAACCAACGGTGTAATCATTTCACTTACATAAACCATGTCCCCACCTCGCGCCGAGGCAGGGGCCAAAGTGCTCTCGAAATCTCCAGATATAAGCACTGTTTTTATAACCATAAACAAGAGCACAATGACAAGTGCTAACTTGTTTATAAACAAAATCTTACGAAGATTCAGTTCGTTACCTTTCTTCATCTGAGCACACTTTCTCCACTTCCAAATTTATCGTCCTGCTACACCTTGTACTTAAGCCCGTTCCTCCAAAACCTTGTGCGCAAGTCCAAGGCAATATCGGTGATATAATGAAGCTATTTATAGGACAGTGTGGGTGATTTTTCAGGCAGCCTGATATACAAGAGTAACAACCTTTGTTAAAACCTCAAGCAATCGCGGCAGCCATCAGGAAATAACAGATATTAGCAAGGCCGTGGAATAAAATAGGTGCCAGTAGCGACCCCGAGCGGATGTATAACCAGCCGAGAATCAGGCCGGGCACAAATGTCAGAACAAATATTATATGACCCCCGATTATTATGTGAGCAGCCGCAAAACAAACGGCCGATAACGTTATGATTATCCATTTTTGCAAGTCACATTGCTTCGGCTTCACTGCGCTCACTAACCTCAATATATTACCTTGGACATAACCTCTGAAAAACACCTCTTCAGCTACTGCAACATACAAAAACTGATAAAGTATCCAGGAGATGAGATTTTGTCCCTGCGGCATCGTTGGTTGTAAAGGTAAGCTTAATCCAAAAGATTTCAGTAACCATAAACCGGCAAAAAAAGCTGGAAAAACCACAACGCAGGTCCAGCCAAGCACTACAAGCGAACTTCTGATTCGCCCGACGCTAAAGCCAAATTCAGGAAATTTCCTTTTCTGAATTACCGCTGGGATAATTGCCGCAGTAACCAAAATGCCTGGAACCACAAACCAGGCATCTTTAAAATGAGAACATTTGCTGAACGCCCAGATTGCCAAAACTGCAGCAATTGTTACCAGGGCAGTTTCTATGAGTAAAGATATGCTGGATTTCTTTAATTTGTTGCCGAAAAATGGAGCTGATTCGACGGTCGCCGGCAAATCGGTAATATCTACCTGCCCCGAAGAATAGCTCATTTTAACATCCCCCTTTTGCGATATTTCACGATCTCTGACTTCGAACATCGCGAAGCTTCAGCACAGTCATTACTAAAGCCAATCCAATGTACGGTATCAGAAATTCTATAACACTGCCTTGGTTATCAGGTGACATCGAGCAACCACCACCCCCGCCACTACTTCCTCCAATACTAATTACGCCGCCACCATCATCACCACTATCTGCAACGAAAAACATCGAAAAGTGCACAGTCTGAAAACGTAAAGCATGTAAAGTTGAAGATATTTCGATATTCTCAACATTTGTTATACCCTGCTGGCTAAGTGTACCAGTAAGGGGATCATACCAGTACGCTGAAGCTGAATTTCCAGCACTTGATACACTATATGGTATCGTAACTGTAACCGGTTGGTCAAAGTCTACCCCACTTGGACCGAAATCATACGGCAAGCTGAAACACTCTTTCGAAAATTCCGACGGATTTTTCACCCTTGAGATTGTAATTTTTAAATCACACGAATATACTCCGGGTGGTAATGTGACGGAGACATCATCTTCACTATTTATATTAGCCAAATCCGTCCCTACTACATCACCTGATGATGCAGAAATATCCTTCGACGCTAAGGCATTTGATTCGATGAAAGTACATCCGGCAAAATAAATATCCGAATTTACGTTTCTGCTATCAGCCCATATTAGATATGGGTAGCCATCACTATCTATGCTCATTACGGGGTAACTTTGGTCGGTATTTGTGTTGTCATCACCAACAAGCACATTCGTTCCGATGCTGAAACTTACCTCAGCAAAGCAAAGGTCTATATCAGCAGAGCGATAATCCTGCCAACAGGCAAAAACTTTTAGGTTATTGCCTGTGCTGCCCGTAACAGCAATAACTGGTTGCAGTTGATTAGCACCGGAAGTATCATCGACTATAGTATTACCCGCCAAAGGACTGCCCGACAAACCATTCGACGTATCATGGAAAATGTCCAAACTGCCGGAACTATCATCAACCCAAAGCAAATGTAAAATAGACCCAACCGCCTCAGCTGCAATTGCAGGGCTTGATTGGTTATTTGCGGTGTTTACTATCGGCACATTTGTCCAGGAGTTGTTTGAAGCAGCTCCATAAATGTCGCTTGAACTGTTTCTTGCATCTGTCCATACAACGTAAGCCGTATTTACAGAATCTATCGCAATGGCTGGTTCGGTCTGGTCAGAACTATCTGAGGTTATCGCTGAAATTACTTTCGACATAAAATCGTCGCTGGAGGAAGCTGCATAGATGTCCTGATTACCTCCCCGGTTGTCCTCCCAAACAACATATACCTTCTTTGATGTGGAATCATCCACGGCTATAACAGGATTGACCTGATTATCGTTAGAGTCGGTAATCCTTCTTTCATTCGACCAGCTTACCCCGTCAGTTGATGTTAATATATAAATATCCCAGTTCCCTCGCCTGTTGTCCTGCCAAACAATGTATAGCTTGTCACTGGCATCTATAGCAATAGCTGCATTATACTGGTCGGCAATATCATTTGTTAGCCGGACACTGTTGCTGAAAGCTTCTTCCCCGGCCTGTAGTTTTCCGGCATAAATATCTCTGCTGCCTGCCGGCCCTGCGTGCCAGACCGTCCAAATGTCGCCACTACTGTCCGTCACCGCCGCAGGCATTCCTTTGGTAAAATCATCCGAGGCTGAACTTACCTTTTTATTTTTGCCAAATGTAAACATTTCAGTCTTGAAGGAATATGAGTACTCAGTCATAACATTGCCGGCAAGGTCCTCGGCATTCACCGCAACAATCACTGTCTGGTCGAAATCAAATAATTCGTATGCCTGGTAAACATATTTGTAATCTTCCTTAGCGCCTAATCTGCGGCATTTTCCATATGCACTACTATAAATATCGGTATCGCCTGTGTAGACGATATTGTTATCAACTTCAATAATCACCGAACCGGCATCAACGCCCTTTCCAGTATCAACAACATGCAAAATTATCAGATTATTTAACGGTACCTGTACAGCACCATCGTCAGGTAAACAATTAGTAACATTCGGTGCCAGTACGTCAGCGCTAACAGTTATCGTAATCGTCATAGAATCCTGGTCCTGACTATCACTTGCAATAAAAGTTACGTCATAACTACCCACTTGGCCACTACTTGGAGTCCAACTAAAGAGCTGGGTGGCGATATTAAAGTTTGCTCCATACGGGAGGCCGGAGGCTGAATATGTAAGTGTATCGCCATCGGGGTCAACCGCATTCACCGTGAAAGTTAAAGAGTCATCTGTATAAACTGCCTGATCACTCATAGGCGTAAACACGGGTCCCCTATTAACGTTATTAACCGTTATCGTAATCGTCTCAGAATCTTGGTCCTGGCCATCGCTGGCTATGAACGTGATCGTATGGGTACCAGCCTGGCTATAATCAGGTGTCCAGGTGAATGTCTGGCTAACATATACTGCTCCAATTGGCAAATTCTGCTCCGTATACGTTATTGTATCGTTATCAGCGTCGGACGCGCTTACTGAAAAGCTTATAGTATTGTTTTCGTTTACTGACTTGTCACCTATTGGATCGAGCACAGGCACTCGGTTAACATTATTTACAGTAACGGTAATTGTCTCATTATCCTGCCCATAAGCATCACTGGCAATAAACGTAATATAATAAGTTCCTGCTTGGTCAAAACCAGGTGTCCAACTAAATGCCTGGCCGGTAAAAGACGCCCCATTAGGCAAATTCAGAGCTGAATATGTGATTGTATCGCCATCGGCGTCGTTGGCGTCCACTGTAAAAGTTAAAAGAACGTTCTCGTTAACAGTCTTATTACCAATCGAGTTCAATACCGGCTCGTTGTTGTCATTAATTACATTGTAGAGACTCAAAATTTCACTTGCATTCAAAGCGCGATTGTAAAACCGAACTTCATCTATTAAGCCATTGAAAGATTCACTTCTATCGGAACTATTACCGTTATTTCCAATATCCGCGTAGGTCGTTAAAGTGGATAAGCCGGTATATGTACCAGTTGCTTTGGCAGTGCCGTCCACATAGACAACATAGTTTGTGCCATCCCAGCTCAAAGCAATATTGTACCACCTTTGAGTATCCATATCTTCAATGTTAGTGTCTCTCGTATGGGAATTACCTAATCCTAAATCAAGATTTCCCGCTGCATCATCGGTATAGAGTTGTATCCTGTTAGACCACGGCTGAGTTAAGTGGCCAAAAAGGAAATGATGAGAACTCGAAAAATTATTGGCATAAATCCATAAGGAAACGGTACCTTCGCTTACATTAAAATCACTTGTTCCAATTTGCACAGCATCATTAATACCGTCAAAGCTTAAGGCCCCGCCAATTCTGCCGGTAGCCCAGGTAGGCCCGTTTATCAGCGTACCGGTATTATTATTAACAGAAGAATCAACAGCGCTGCTGCCACTGCCATCGTCAAATTTCCAGTAGCCAACCAGTCCTGCGCTATACTGATAATTTTCCGTTGTTTGAGTAATCTGATTGCCGGCTACATCCCGGACATTTGCTATGGTCAATGTATAGTTTCCTTCTGCATGAGCTGAAGTTGTAAGAGTGACCTTCATCAGGTCAGCGCTGAGAGAAGCTGATATAACAGAGATGCCGCCGGTGATTGCATAATTGCCAGTGTTTTGTGCAGATGACAATTCCATCGACTCATCAAATAAAATCTCAAGAGAGGTCTCATATGCGTTTACTGACACAACCGATGGTGGAGTGGTATCCGCTAACGTTGTAGCTTGTGCGGCATTGCTTCGTCCTGATTCCAATCCAGCCGTATTCACTGCTGAAACCTCATAGGAGTAAGAGGTCGAAGGGCTAAGAGAAGTATCAGAATAAGAGGTAGATGTCGGCTGGCTGATAGGACTTAATCCGCCGTCCCTATAGACATTGTAGTAACTTATCGCTGACTCATTATCAGTGGATGCCTGCCAGGACAAATCTATTCTACGGTCACTTATTACCTGGGCAGTCAGGTTTTGAGGTATACTCGGAGGAGTAGTATCAGATATAACGTACTCATAAGCACCAATGTCATATCCACTTCCCTGGGGTCTTGCATTTCCATCTATATCCTGGAAAGGAGTAGGTAAATTAAATACAGTAGCTAAAGCGGGGTCTCCTGCGTTTTTTGCAGGGCTTGTTGAATTGAGATGAACATCCCAACTTTGAAATACGGTATAATTAACAAAGTTAGGGTCCTGTCCAATAATGCTGTGAGAGCCTTCGTTTACCCAGGCAACACCGTCTGTTAAGTGTCTGGCAATCACACCTGTTGGATCATTTGGGGTATCAAAAAACAGATTATAATCAGAATCAATCTCTGCAGGATTAACGCCCTCAGTATTTAGGTATGTATCAAAAAAGATATTGTTGCGGATAGTAATACCAGTAACAGGAGAGCCTGTCTGCATTATCCATACTGCAGGAAGTCCTGTCCAAAGGAAAGTGTTTGAATGGATATCGACATTGTTAACATACCTGCCCGACAAAGCCCCGCCTGATATTATAAAGATTCCCGGAGTTGTTCCTGATGTACTTGAGTAATACACATTATTGTAAAAAACATTGCCATATATCTCCAGGTTGTCAACATACCCGACATACTCATAGAGGGATATGTATATCATTTGTGTATAATCTCGGAAGACATTGTTTCTAATTATCGAGTTAGCCATATGCTCTATTTGTATGCCATCTGAATGTGCAGGAGTGTTATAACCTCCAGGGCCAAATGTGTTGTTCTCTATGATAGATTGTTCAACACAAGGTTTCATACCGTCATCGTAATTGTCGTGAACATTATTTCCTCTGACGGTTATATTTATCGATGGTATGCCAGTCATGCCAATAAGTATCGCACTTTCGCCATTATTATATATATGGTTATTTTCAATTAAGGTGTTTTGGCCATGAACCCACATCCCAGGCCCGTTATTGCCATATATATCGCAATTAACTATTTCGATGTTTTCTGCGCTGGTTGCGCCGTAATTGGTGGAAAAAGAAAAACCACCATAATTCCAACCCGTTATCTTAAAACCCTCAATACGAATGTAATCTCTTCCATTATTATAAGAAAGGTCGACTCCTGTAGTCGAAGCTCCCTGCCCATCAATCACAGGACTCTCACTCGGGTAATTCTTGAATGTTATAAGAGAGCCCTGGGCACCTGAGTTTATTGGGTAAAGTTTGTTTGTATAAGTTCCAGCCTTTGCCAGAACCGTATCGCCCGCCACAGCGGTATTACCAGCTTTAGTGAGGGTTTTCCATGGATGTGCCTCAGTGCCGGGATTAGTGTCATTAGCACTGGGATTGTTTTTATCGACATAATAAGTGGCTGCCAGGCTTGAACTCGGCAGAACTGCATTAATGCTGAACAGCAAGCAAAAGATAATCAGACTCGGCTTTAGCAAATTCACGTTACCTCTACCCGACTGCGGTGTGCATATTGTGTTTTTTAATTTTTTAATTAACATCTTAATCTACCCTCCTTTAATCTACCCACCTTACGTTTGAAAACGTAACCAATATACTTTAAGTATAGACGCTCCTTCCTCCCTAAATATCTTTTCAAACCTTTCACCACTATTAGTAATATAACAATGAATTCTTACTGTGGCAAGCGATGATATATTTGAATTTCTAAAGGTTTTATCGGACACTATTACATTTTTTAGTACATTTTGTTTCATCCGCAACTTTAAATTCCTTTTAACAAATAAAACACTTGACAAAAAACAAGAAACCGGATAAAATGTTGGTTTAATATAGTATTTCTTGGCGTACCTCACATGGACGGAGGGACCATATCTTGAACTAATCCCAAGGGACTGGCAGCTACTAAGTAATATGTGGTTTAGTTAAGTAGAAACTGCTATTACCGAGTTAGCTGTGGTTAAAGCTTGTACGTCTTGGAAAATAAAAAAACGTAAATAATTTTTTTTTATACTGTGAGTACCACTTTGGGATTACGTCTATACTGGTAATCCAAAAGCTATTATCACATTAAACATATTGTAACCTAAGGAAAGAAGTACACAGAGTGTACCACTTTAGATGGATAAAATCAGGCAAGATTTCGACCTCCCTCGCGTGGTCCTTTGCAGTTATTCTGGTCCTATTCTCAGGCATAGCATACCGTGTTCTGGCCTCCCGATTACGGCTTCTGGTTTACACTTCTATTTCCCTGCCTTTGCCATTAAGTGCCTTCCCCATGCAAATCGACAACTGGCAAGGCAAGGAGTTGCCTATTCCTAATATTACCAAGGAATATATGGAAAGGCACTTTGCAGATGATTTTATCAGCCGACGATATGTTAATGCTGCAACAAAAGCCTGGGCGGATGTTTATGTGGTATATTGCTCATCTCAACCTGGGGGCATACTAGGTCATCGACCTCGAGTTTGCTATCCCGCGCACGGCTGGATCCATGAAAGTACCCAACAGTCACAGGTTATCTCCTTAACAGGCAGAGTGATTCCGTGCTTAGTTCATCATTTCCATAAACCTTCGCCTGAAAGCGATGAGATTGTAATTCTGAATTTTTACATCTTAAACGGGCTTCTCACAGATGATGAAAGTGTTTTCTCCGGTGTCGGATGGCGAACTCCTAATATCGCAAGTAATCCTGCACATTATGTTTCCCAAGTGCAAATAAGCTCCGTTCTGGAAAGTTCTATTCGAATAGTAGCTGAAGAGATGACAGACTTGATTCTCGATTTTTTCCCTGATGAGAAAAACGAAGTTAAAGTTGCCAAGTTCGAAACAACCAAAAACTAAAGACTAACGGCCGTTATTATAACTGGTTGTTAGAATGAAAGTTACATTGATTCTTTCAATGTAACCGAAGGGGACGGAGTATAGCTATTCAATCTTATGAACTACGAAAAAGATATTTCTTATCCAAACTTCAGAACTTCCGCTTTGTCAGAATCACCTTCTCCAAAAGGCACTACATACATAGTGTTTCGCTACGATGATTTTTCCGCTGACCAACGTGGCGATAGAGAGACAAATGCCCTGAAAAGACGGATTTGGGAGACCGAACAGTGCGTTGACGCACTATTCGAGAAATATAATATGCCCTACGTAATTTCAATCATTCCCAAGTCCAATTTGAACTACAATGGGGCTACTTCGGCGGACGGAATGGTTTCCTTTCTCGAAGACCGGGAAAAAATTGAGTTTATCAAACAAGCTGCACAAGCGGGAAGAATAGAAGTAGCCCAGCACGGATTCTCTCACACAAATGCCATTAACACAACAAATCACAGGCCGGGCGAATTTCGAGAACGTGATTACGAATCACAGTTCAAAGACATACTTGAAGGCAGAAAGATATTGCAAAAAGCGGTGGAATCAGCCGACATAAGCACATTTGTACCACCCTGGAATGCGTGGACGGACGATACGGCAAAAATCCTTAAAAAATTGGGTTTCAAGATATTATCCGCCGACCGTCACTATTACTATAAGTCGGCTAAAGGGCTGAAAATCATTCCATACACAGTTGTGCCGCAGGAATTAGAATTAATGGTTGTCCAAAAGCTTCTGCCTGAGCAAGGCATTATAGTCGTTTGTTATCATCCATTTGAAATTGTCAGCTTGCCGGGTGAATTAGGCAGCCACTACTTCGGTATCGAGAGACTTGAAAAGCTTTTACAAAAACTATCCACGATGCATAATGTCAAGGTTGTAACATTCACTCAGTTGGCCGAGAAATGCGAAGATTTGACTTTTGAGCGATATAAGAAGGCCAACAAGATGTGGCGTCAGCGTGCTTTCTGGGCAAAGCTACTGCCCCCCCACTTATGGCCGGGTGTCGACAACCAAAAAATATATCTCACGGGGGATGAGTATTCACGAACGTTATCTTACTGGCAGGCCGCCACGGTGACTTTTGTCGCCGGTTTATTCATTACAGGTCTGCTCGTGCGATACCTGCTTAGCTCAGTACTGTCTGCTAAATGGTGTTTCAGGATAGATGTCCTGGCGACGCTGCTATTCTGCCTTTCGATAATAGCTGAATTTCGCCTGTGGCAGCGCGGCTACCACACAACCGGCATAAGGGCAATTCCTTTGTTTTTCAGCATAAGCTTTGTAATTGTGTTAGTACTGCAAGCCTTTAGTTAACATAGAGTAAACCGTTACGGCATTGAGACGCAAAATAAATTCGGAGTCGATTTGACAGGGTCACAAGTTAAACAAGTATCTCCTGAAACTTCACCAGATAATGCCAGACCATCATTGTTGATTAACGTTATAAGTAACTGGGCCCCCTTTGGCGTTAGTCTTCTGATAGGCTTTTTACTAACGCCGTATATAATTGCCCATCTCGGCACAAAGAATTACGGAGTATGGACACTCGTATTGTCATTCGTCGGCTATTACGGATTACTCAGACTCGGCGTCGGCAATGGCATTATTCGTTATGTCCCTTACTATAGAGGGCTTGATGACCAAATTGCCGTTCGCGAAACTATCAGTACAGCCACGGCCATATTTATGTTAGCCGGACTGGCTATTTTTACCATTTCACTATTTATGGCGGAGTCAATTGCCGCTTTCTTCAAGGGAGGAAAAGAATTAGCTGCTTTAGTGCGGATTCTGGGTTTTGCTTCCGCCGTCGAATGCCTGGCGCACGTATTGGATTCATGCGTGCGAGCATACGAAAAATGGTTGACTGCCAACCTGGCATCGATTGCAGTGAGGGTTTTTCAGGCACTTGGTTTCGTGATTTTCTTATACTTCGGCTACGGGATTGTGGAAATGTCGTATGTCGTTGTGGCAGCTACAGTATTTTCAACATTACTGGCATTATATCTGTTCGGGCGGTACTGCCGATTAATTAGTTTGCGGGCATCTTTAGTAAAGCTGACGCGCGCCAAGCTACTCGTCTCTTTCGGCTTAATAACAACCATTGGCAATATAGGATACAACATGCGTTTAGCAGGACATAATTTGATTATCGGAAAACTATTATCGCTGGAGACTGTGGCTGTTTACGCTATCGCGGTAGTACTTATGAGAAACATAAGGTTGTTGGCTGTGACGCCTACTCGTGTCTTCTGGCCTCGATTCGCGCATTTGTACGCCGAGAAAAAGCTACAGGAACTAACGACCCTGTTTCTGACAACAACAAGATTTTGTGCGGCACTGGCCTCCGGGGCGATTCTAATGATATTTACACTAGGTCCAAACTTTATTCATCTTTGGGTTGGGCCGGTCTTTGAAAGTGTTTGTCCGGCACTAATGATTTTAGCCGTAGGTTACCTTATAGAAACGTCGCTGGGCAGTATGATTCCACTTCTGGGATGTACAGGTCATGAAAAAGCACAGGCCATAATAGGAGTTGCAGATACTATCTTAGGATTCGGGTTAAGTATTCTTCTTATAAAAAGTATGCAACTGGTGGGCGTAGCACTTGGCTTTTTGATTTCCAGCCTGATTATCAATGGTCTTGTAGGTTCCTGGTTCGTTTGTCGTTTTCTGAACATACGACTCATGAGGGACTACCTGCAATGCCTTTTGCGTCCCTGGCTGATATTGGTTGTATTAACTTTCATTACTTATTCCGTGAAACCGGCAAAGTTTGTGGAAGGTTGGATAACATTGGTGCTATTGGGACTTGCTTTGGGCACAGCCTACGCAATTTGCACTTATTTTATCACCTTTAATCCAGATGAGAAGGAAAAAGTGAAGAATATCGCGGGAAGATGCTTAGCTTATTTTAGGTCACTATTTGGAATTACAGCCAAGGAACGGAATATCTAAGAGGGCAACGTATGGTAAGAAGTCTCAGCATTACAAAGCTCTCCCGTAAATCTTCCCATAGAATCCGTTCTCTAAGACGAAGTCATGCAACAGAAAGGCTCGCTATCCTATGAATTTTACTAATCAAACAAAAAAGCACAAGAGGGCTGACATAGAATTAGAGCATTTTTATAGTAGTTCACAAGTTTATTTAGACCATCTTAAAAGAAAAAATCAAGAAGCCTTCAAGCCACATATTGAGGTATGCAAACAAGTACTATCTGCAGAAGCAACAATTCTTGATTGTGGATGTGGAATTGGAACGACATCGTACCTTCTGGCCAAAGAAGGTTTTAAAGTAACAGGGACGGATATATCTCCTTTATTTATTTCCGAGGCAAGAAAAAGATACGGAAACGGACAAAACTTAGAATTTCTCGTTCAGGATGCCGGAAAAATGTCCTTCCCGGACTGTTCATTCGACGCCGTGTTTTCCACTGCGATGTTAGAGCATGTAACCAAGGTCGAGGAGGTCTTAGAGGAAATGCACAGAGTACTGAAAAACAAAGGACGGTTAATTATTTTTATGCCTAACCATCTCGACCCTATAACCTATTTGACCACCTGTATTCAATGGAGGAAAAAAGACAGGTATAAACCCTGGGAAGCAACTTCCAGAATTCAGGCCTTTGGCAAATTTATCAGAACCGGTTTTTTGGCAATTACGAAAGCCACCGGTATAAATAAAAAAATATACTATCTATCGCCTGTTTTATCTAACGAAGACAATTTTTGTGGCAAGGACTTTGATACAACATGGTTAGCGAATTGGTTTGATATAGAAAATATACTCAGAAGGCTTGGATTCTCTATTGAAGATACACCCTACCTAAACTCTGAAAACAGAGTTGTACGCACAATGAGGACCTTAGGCCTGCCGAAAGCAATACAATCTTTTTACTTAAAGACCAGAACGACATGCATAGTTGTCGGAGTGAAAAACAAACCATTGAGTACAGGTAAATCATAATTCTTAATAAAGGAAAAGACTCAAAACGGGACTTGGTGATGCAGCAAATAACAGACAGAGGTTCCTTTAGCAACTGTTTTGGACAGGACTGGGATAGTTGATTACGAGGGTACATTAATTCGGACCACGTTGGTTCCCACACATTCAAGAACTTACATATGAAAATAACTTTTATTTTACCCGGTTTTGGCAGGTCAGGTGGTATTAAAGTTACGGTACAAGCTGCCAACGGCTTGTTACAGAAAGGTCATGATGTCTCCCTTCTGGTCAATTATGTAAAAAGTCTGCGACCGCAGTTTCGGAATTTATGGCTCAGTCTCCGTTATTCACAAGGTTACGATTGGATAAGACTGTTCGAGGGGAAGGTGAATACATTTACCACTATAAAGGAATACGCCTTTGAAGATGATGAAATCGTAGTGGCCGTAGGCTGGTGGGCAGCCAGAGAATTGCGTCAGTTACCGCAAAGCAGGACCGTAAAAATTCATTATGTTCACGGCGTGTTAAAAGACACCAATTTGATGAAGGAGGCGTGGGGGGAAAACCTCCCCAAGATAGTAGTGGCCTCCTACCTTGAAAGGATGATAGAAGAAATATCTGGTCAAAAAATAACGGCTGTAATACCCAATGGTGTTGATACCAATGAATACTATCCTTCTGTGCCAGAGGATCATAGGGACGGCGTCGGCACTATATTTAGCAATTCTTATCCCAAAGACCCAGAAACTACTTTGAAAGTCTTAAAAAAGTTGCGCGAGAAGTGCCGAAAAACACCCCAGCGTGTCTTCGGCGCATGGCCCAGGCCAAAGGGAATATCCTATTGGATATATAATCGACTTCCGTCGTTAGAAAAGGCCAGAGACATTTACTCTCAGAGTTTAGTATGGACTGTATGCAGTCGCTCCGAAGGCTTTGGAATCCCTGTTCTTGAGGCGATGGCTTGTGGCTGTGCCGTAGTTGCAACAGACTGCGGTGGGACTCAAGATATAATCGTCGATGGGGAAAACGGTTTCCTCGTAGAAGTTGGCAACGTTGATCAAATAGTCGATAGAGTCAAACTACTACTATATGACCCAAAATTGCGTCAACAGTTTGTTCGGAAGTCACAAGAGACGATAAAGAAGTTTCCCTTGGATCTAATAGTCAACAAGCTAGAAAAAGTATTAATGGATTTGGCCGAACTGCAAAGACGACACGGGGAAGATACTGATAATTAGCTATGCAAACAACGACACTATCAATAGCACTGCTGGCAGTTATCTTGGTTTTGTACATGCGTCCAGTTTATGGAATCGTGGTGTACATGGCGGCATTAGCATGGTACCCGATTTATCTTACATCTCCTGTAGGCACAATTGATTTTACAGTCTGCAGAATCATTATTATAGCGATATACGCCAAGCTGTTTTTACATAAAGACTTGCTTAACCGATTTAAGCTCATATGGCTTGACAAACTCGTGATAATATACTTTTTGTGTCAACTTATCGCTGGGCTCCAGACCATGTCGCCAGCACGATTTTTAGAGAATCGCAGTGGTGCAGCCTTCAATCAAATACTACCCTATTTTGCCGTGAGATTTTTGATACGTCAAAAAGAGGATTATTTTATGTTGCTGAAGAGTTTTCTGATTATTGCAGCACCTTTATCACTGGTAGGCTTTTATCAGTGCTTGACAGGGCGCAATCCAGTGGGCTTTCTCCAAAAGTATGCAGCTTTTGGGGCTTCGGCGAATTATATTCCGGTACAGCGTTATGGATTTTACCGCGCCAATGTGACGTTTGGTGAAACTATCATGTTTGGCCTTTTCTTCGCGATGTTATGCCCTATCTGTGCCGGCATATTGCAAAATGTTCGTAGAAATAAGTGTATCTATTTCATTGGAATCGGACTCATGGCATTGGGAGTATTTTCTTCCATGTCCTCCGGCGTCCTATTGACTGTTGTATTCGCCAGCGCATTCATCGCTTTCTACCGTTATCGAAGATATTGGAAAGTTGTAACTGCGACTATTATTTTAGGTTGTCTATTTTTAGAAATTATCAGTAACCGCCACTTCTATTATTTTATAGGTTATTTTACTTTTCATCTTGGATCGGCTTGGTATCGTGCCAGGATGATCGATGTCGCTTTGTTTGGGGGTGGTATGTCCGGTCATTGGTTGACGGGTTACGGATACAGCAATCCTGGATGGGGTCCCATGGTTGAGGGCTTTGCCCACACGGATGTAGTAAACCACTATTTAGTGATACTTTCCTGTTACGGGCTCATTGGACTGATGCCTTTTATTTTAGTAATTGGGGCGGCAATCAGACGAATCTCTATAGCTTTTAAGATAAGTACTTTGGATTCAGAGAAATGGTTTATATGGTGTTTATCCGGGGCAATGTTTGGGACGTTAATAGGTATGATGACCGTGTCGCTGTTCGGGCCAACAATTACTATTTTCTATATTATGCTTGGTTTATGTGGGGTGATGCCAAATGTAGTAAACCAAGCTAACATGTCTTTGGGTATACTCTCGAAACAACCCACATACGACAGAAGTCTCGGTCAAATGCATAGCAATGTTATAGAATTATACTCTTACGAAGAATAGAAAGCAGCCGTTGAAATAATCCATTGGTAAAAAGCTCCAAGACGAGTAAAGCCAAAACTTGGCGAAAATCGTGGGGATGGCAATAGCAGAAAGGAATATTTTTGATGTCTCTTTACCGGATAATGAAGGCAGCCTATAAGCGCGTACTGCCAAAATCCGCAAGAAACACAATCTATGTCATCTCACCGACTTTCTTAAAGAGGTTTCGAGCCAGACTCATCAGAGTACTTGAAAAGTCTGCACATCATGATGAGATTTATGATCAAGAATATTTCACAACTTTAGTTGACAATTATATGGCAAAATCATGCGATGCAATTGCAGAAAGTAATATGGATGCCTTCTCGCCAAAGTCGGTCGTTGACGTTGGTTGTGGTACTGGTCTACTGCTTCTGGCATTGCAAAAAAGAGGGGTTTCATGCCTTGGTTTAGAGTATTCCGAAGCCGCACTTAATATCTGTAGGCAGCGAGGTGTAGAAGTAATCAGATTCGACCTGGAGCATGATACCCTCCCACGCCATCTCAGAGGAGATATTGCAATAAGTACCGAGGTTGCCGAACATTTGCCAGAATCCTGTGCGGATCGCTTTGTCAAAATTCTCTGTAAGATAGCTGACAATATAGTAATGACTGCTGCGAAACCTCAAGCCTCATATGCCGGAACCGATCATGTCAATGAACAGCCCCACAAATACTGGATTGCGAAATTTGAAGCTCGTTGCTTTACATATAATAAAGAGCTTACCAGTCAATGGCGCGAAAATTGGCAAACACGAAATGTTTCGAAATGTTATGTTGAAGGTTTGATGGTGTTTGGCAAGAAAGGAACAAGTGTACCGACCCATCGAGAAGGTCGCGTATAGTTGCAAAGGCATTTACAAAAAATTTTCCTTTATCTACATTGACATTTATCAAACAACATAAGATAATTTGAACTTTTTCTATCTTCGCATGTATTCTGGATGGATTATTATCTGTGACGATTATGTTTTGAGACTTGTCCTGGTGTAAAGAAGGCACCGAATAAGTTTCTATCCGATAAGGTAGAAAGAATCATACACTTGCCAACTGGACAAGGCATGATTATCAAAAGCTAATATAATGAATAAAATCAACGTATTATACAGTTTTCCGCTAAGATTAGGCACTCCTGGTACCGGTATGACGGCATGGCATCAAGTTACTGGATTGCTGCGTCAGGGTATTCGTGTCCAGTTGTACACCGGTAGTTGCGAAAAGGAAATTAACGGTTTAAATAGCTTAAAAGAAACTCTCGTTCCTTACGGGATCAAGCTTCCGATAAGGTTAATTAGATTACTGCGTATGAAACGAGCTGTGGAGCTCCACGACAAAGCTGTAGCCAAGGCGATTCGCCGAATACACAGTGAAATCGACATCGTCCATTGTTGGCCTTCAGGTGCTAAAGAAACTCTAAAAACCTCGCGCGAGTTTGGAATTAAGACCGTTTTAGAGCGGCCAAATACCCATACTCGTTATGCCTGTGAAGTAGTCGGACAAGAGTGTGCAAAATTAGGAATGAAATTACCTAAATCCCACTCGCATGTGTTTGACGCTTACCGTCTAAGACGTCAGAAGGAGGAATTTGACTTGGCGGATCGACTTCTATGTCCATCTCAGTTTGTCGCAAAAACTTTCTTAGATATGGGATTCAAAAAGGAAAAGATTGCATTGCATCAATATGGCTTTGATCCTTCTCGGTTCAATTTCTCACCGAATAATCCATCAACAAACAATTGGCAGCCATTCAGGATTGTATTTTTAGGAAGTTGTGAACCAAGAAAAGGATTACATTATGCTTTGCAGGCTTGGCTTGGTTCGGTAGCGTGCAACGAAGGAAGATTCTACATATGTGGCAACTTTGTTCCAAAATATAGGAAGCTATTAGCTAATATGTTAATCCACCCAAGTATACGATATATTGGTTTCATCGATGATGTGACGACTATTCTGCGCAGGTGTCACGCTTTAATCCTGCCAACAGTTGAAGAGGGAAGTTCTCTCGTGACCTACGAAGCAAGGGCTTGTGGTTGTGTGTTGTTAGTATCAGAAGCTTCAGGAGCTCGTTCTACGCATATGCATGATAGTCTGGTGCACAAAGTTGGTGATGTGGCCTCCCTCCGGGATCATATTAATTTGCTTGCTTCAAACCAGTCCTTTTATAAAAAGCTTCGAAAGAATAGTCTGGCTGGACTGGACCAATTAACATGGGAAAAAGCGTCAGAGATCTTAGTGGATATCTACTACGAAACCCTGGGGCTAAGCAGCAAATAGCTTACGGATTTTGGCAGCTAAACCACCGAGAGAAATCTGACTATCATAAAACAATAACTATTTAGGTGTTGGAAAATGGATGTATCAATAGTGATAGTCAACTGGAATACACGAGAAATCCTACGTGATTGTCTGACGTCCGTTTACACACAAACCAATAATGTCCAATTTGAAGTTATCATTATCGATAACGCATCTTCAGATGGCTCCATAGAAATGATTAGGTCGCAATTCCCTGATGTAATCCTTCTCGCTAATGACACAAATAGGGGCTTTGCAGCAGCCAATAATCAGGGAATTATACGGGCAAAGGGAAGGTATGTCTTATTGCTGAACAGCGACACGATCATTTGTGACGCCGCTATCGAAAAAACTATTGCTTATGCAGATGACCACAAAGATGTAGCAGTGGTTGGTTGTCAAGTCTATGGAAAAAAAGAAATACCTCAGATAACTTGTTTTTGTTTTCCATCTGTACTGAATCTGTTCCTGGAAACGTCTGCTTTAAGCAGGATTTTCAAGAATAATCATTTCTTCGGTCGTGAGTATATGCGATGGTGGCTCCGGGACACAGAGCGTCAGGTTGATGTTGTCGCCGGGGTGTTTATGCTCGTCAGGCGCGAGGCTATAGATAAAGTAGGGTTAATGGACGAAGATTATTTTTTCCTGTACGAGGAAACAGATTGGTGTTATCGCTTCTCGAAAGCAGGATGGAAGACAATATTCTGGCCAGGAGCAAAGATAATACACGTAGATGGAGGCAGGCAGAGTCGTAAACAAGCGAATCTGAAAATAATGGTCCAATCTCAAAAAAGCATGTTAATATTTTTCAGAAAACATTACAGCCTGATCGAATACTTATCAGCACGTTTATTATTAACTATTCGTTGTGGGCTTCGATGTGTAATACAGGGACTTCTAACGGTATATCAGAAATTGATGGGCCAAGATGTAACATATCAGGCTGAAAAAACACGCGGATTTTGGTTGTCATTTAAATTTTGTGTGTTGGGACGCGAGCCGTAAGAAGAAGAAAAAAAATTACTAATTTTGAAAATTAGAACTTTGAAAGACATAATAGAACTAATTTCTGCAATGCTGTACTGTGCTTTTTTGAACCTTAGTCGCAGAAAACCGCAGCGCATAGTTATCTATTATCACGCGTTGAAACAACAAGACATGGGAAAATTTGAAAAACAAATGACGTATTTGGCCACGAAGTGCTGTACGGTCAAAGTTTCCAACATCAGAAATGTCTCTACAAATGGTTCTAAAATGTTAGTTGCCATAACGTTTGACGATGCATTTATCAGTGTCACCGAGAATGCTGTTCCAGTTTTGAAAAAGCTTGGATTGCCTGCCGGAATTTTCGTTCCTGCCGGCAATCTCGGACAGCCGCCTTGTTGGGATATGCCCGAGAATTGTCCAGACAAAAATGAAACTGTTATGAGCCAGGAACAGATTACGATGCTCGATAGGGGTGGATTTGAGATATTTTCTCATAGTCTTTCACATCCTGTGATGACAGAGCTGGAGAATGACAGGATACAAGATGAACTGGTCCAGTCCAAAAAAGCTTTGGAGAGAATAGTGGGCCACCAAATCCTGGGAGTGAGTTACCCATACGGTGTACACAACGCCAATGTGCGACAAGCAGCTCACCGGGTGGGTTATCAATTTGGCTTTACCATAGAGCCGTATCCGGTTGATGCTTCCCCTGACAATTTTCAAATCGGCCGGTTCAAGGTTTCACCCAGGGACAGTATGCTCAAGTTCAAACTTAAAGTCAATGGGGCATACGAGGTTGTCAAATATTTAAGAATGATGAAAAAATGTTTACGCAGGCACAGGAAGTGAGAGATTCGATTCATGGCATGTGAAGTAATTATCGATAAGGTTAATCAAAAGGATTGGGAACGCTACGCCAGCAACTTTGCTGATTACAATATATATCAGACATGGGCATACCAGCAAGTTCGAGCTCAAAAAGACGGCTGCGACGTTAGTCGGGCAGTAATTAAAGATGAAAACGACAAAGTCGTGACTATGTGTCAGATTCGCATTAAGCATATCAAACCGCTCAGCCTCAGGATAGGGTATGCACAGTGGGGGCCTCTTTTACGAGATAAAGATAATAAAATCACTTGTTCAATTGAAGCCCTACAGCAACTACGCGCAGCTTACTTCGGGACTAAAGTGAATGTATTTAGGATAGTGCCGAACGCTTACGCCGATGAGTACGGACAGGTTTTAGCCGGGATGTTACAATCGGCTGGATTCGACTACGCACCAAAGATAAAACCTTACCGCACTTTTATCCTGTCTGTTGACGATTCGGAAGAAAACATTCGAAAAAGGTTGCGCAAAAGCTTTCGTCGAGATTTAAAATACGCCGAAAAAGCAGGCATCGAAACAAAGGAAGGAACAGGTAGAAAGTTCTGCAGTATCTTGGAAAATCTTTATTTTGAGTTATTAAAACGAAAAGGTTTTAAAGGACTCGATCCCCAAGAGTTTATTATGACACAGGATATGCTGTCAACACCCGAAAAAATGAACATCATCGTGGCATGCTTAGATGGAGAACCAGTCGCTGTACATCTGACAAGCAATCTTGGAAATAAAGCGATAGTGCTGTTAGCTGCCAGTAATGAAAAGGGTCTTAGATGTGGCGCGTCATATCTGGTATGGTATAATAGTGCAGTTTCAGCTTTACACGCAGGAATGAAATGGCATGATCTCGGCGGCATCGATCCAGATAATAATCCCAATGTTTATCAATTCAAATCACGAATGGGAGGGAAGGAAGTTTCCTACATTGGGGCTTTTGAAGCGTCGACCAGCATGACGGTCAAGAAGGTATGGCAGACTGCCGAGAAGGTTTATCGGCTGGTAAGTAAATAGCATTCTAATCACGGGAAATAAATTGATAAGAGAAAAGCAATTATTACAGTCAAACAATCAGGAGGATAAAGTCGTTGACTCAGCCGTTGGCGTTGAAGTTTTCAACAGCTTTGAAGAACTGACACCAATGAGGCAAGGGTGGGACAACTTTGTTGAATCTGCAGGTGGCGAAATTTTTCTAACATTTGATTGGTGTAGAGTCTGGTGGAAGTACTATGGAAAAGACCGTGATTTAAGAATATTTGTTTTCCGCAGTAACAACCAATTAGTGGGGATAATACCTTTATTTTTCGAAAAAATTTGGATAGGGCCATTTTCTGTCAAAGTTGGCAAAATTGTCGGGTCGGATTTTACAATTAGCCATTTCAGCATCCCCGTGACATCCGACTATATAAAGCCCGTCCTGAAGACCCTGTCTTCGACAATGAAGCGGTGGAAATGGGATGTTTTATTCATAGGACCAATAGCAGGAAAATATAAAGATTTCCACAGCATGACGGAAGTTCTTGCTGATTGTTTTACAGACGCTTATTTTCGCGTCGTCCCTGAGCTGAACGTCCAAACGTATTTCACCTTGCCGGATGACTGGGAAAGTTATGTCTCAAGTTTGAAAAAGAGTGAAAGAGGAAACGTGCGAAACGATTACAATTCAATGAAAAAACTATCATCCAAGCTGTCGCAAAATTTGGAGTCTTGTTTGGCCGATAAGGACAATGTTGGCGAATACTTTACCGGGTTTGTGGCTATGCATCAGTTGCACTGGAAGAATATGGGCAGGTCGGGACACTTCGGGGACTGGCCGCGTTCGGTAGAGTTTCATCGCGAGCTTGCAGAAACGCATCTGGAGCTTGACAGACTGCGTTTCCTTAGGACGCAAATCGGCAGTGAGTGCTTTGGATACCAGTATTCATATAAATTTGGTAACAGGCATTATCTTTTTCTTGACGCCTGGCCGGACAAATCCGCTGCAAAAGGTGTGGGCCTGGGGCGGGTCAATTTTTGCGAAGCACTCAAGAAAGCCATTGGTGAGAAAATTCACTTGATGGATAGTATGCGGGGAAGATACGAGCATAAACTGCGTCTTGGCGGCGAATTGTTTCCGATGAAGGCCCTTTATATTGTGTCTGAAACCTGGTCATCGAGAGTCAGGTTTATGATGTTGCGTGCGTTCTCCTTTATAATGAACTTGTGCTATTACAAGGTCTGGTACTGCAGAATCGCTCCCAAGCTTCCCATAAGACGCCGTCCTCTTTGGCGAATCTGGATGCGTACAAATGGCTTTTCTTAGCGGAGTGAGTCCATCAGGTTGGTAATATAAGGATAGAACAATACTTGTAAGCTTCTTGACAACTTTTGTAAAACTTCGGAGAAGTACATGGAGAAGTTGTGAAGACTCGTTGCTGAAAATCGCAAAGAAATCTCGACTTGTAATAGCTTCTGACAAGTTAATTACCCCAGTTTATGGCACAGATTTGTGGTTAATAAAATGATAAGGTGTTAAAGGCAACAGATTATGATTGACAAAGAGCTACTGGATATAATTATTTGTCCCCTAACCGGCGATAAACTTCGGCTGGAAGGGAATAAGTTGATAAATGAAAAATGGGGGCTTAAGTATCTGATACGCAAGGGTATACCGATAATGCTAATCGATCAGGCAGAACTGCCAGAAGGAGTGGCCAGCGTTGAGGAGCTTAAGAAAAAGATTGAGGCCAAGAGAGCAAAAGATTGAAATCAAAGGTTGGCAAATTGCATAAGTTTAGCGCGGCTGGGACAACCGGAAATAGTCTTGTTACCTACAGATGCGAATGAAGCTTCTACAATTTCTACAAAGAAGACAAGTCAAGGCATGGCAAGCTCTGTATGATCGCAGTGCAATTAAGCAATCATGGAAAAGAGCACATCGCTGGTGTTATTCCGATGAGGTGGCCCAGACAACAATTAATGATATCCGCGACAAACTTGCTATGCAGTCTGCAAAGAGCATTTTGGAAGTAGGATGTGGTTGTGGCTTTGTTTGCCACTCCTTGCTTAGTGAGGGACAAAAGGCCATGGGGCTGGACCTCTCAGAGCCTTTGTTGCGACGTGCTATTGATTTTGGTGTAAACAGGCGGAAGGTAATATTGGCGGTGGCTGAAGCATCGCGTCTCCCGATAGCCGATGAATCCTTCGACAGGATTTTATGCTATAGTGTTTTCCAATGTTTCCCAAACAACCAATATGCGAAACTGGTTCTACATGAATTAATACGAGTGTGCCGGCCAGGAGGTATAATTCTTATTGGGGACATCTTCCCATGGCCTTACATCGGTCCGTTCCGGAGATTAGGTCAAATTGCACTGTGTGGGCTGCGTTCTTTGCTATTACAAATCCGATTGCTCATACGTCCATTCAACAAAGCCGATAATGAAGAAGAACTCTCCAATCATTATGTGCTGCGACGGTATTACTCGAAAAGCTTCTTCGAGAAAGCGCTGCGGGGTAGAAACCATGATATCCAGCTATTGCCGCAGCAGATTGCTGGCCGAGAGATGCTTCGTAATCGATTTGATGTTCGCATTTTCAAACGCGCTACAGTTACTCCGAACGGTAGATCATACCGATAACCAAGGTGAAAAACTAAATGGCATCAAATAAAAAGCAAAGTGTGAATGATATCGGCCAGAGTGAGCGTGCTTGGTTCGACCACACGGCAGCCGATTGGGAGAATCAATATGCTGCTCCAGGGCTACGGGGTCGGCAAGTTCAGAAAAGGATGTCGGTTTCATTGGAGTACCTTAAAGATGAGGAGTTGCCATCGACGGCAAGGATTCTCGTCCTTGGCTGTGGGCCGGGAATCGTTGCGGAACGTATTGCCTCATATGGATTTCGAACCTATGCGGTGGATTTCTCAAGCGACTTGTTAGCCCGGACTCAGAACCGTTTAAAACACACAGGGTGCGAAAACGCATATATAGTGCAAGCGGATGCACATAGACTGCCGTTCAAGAAAAACGCATTTGACGCCATTGTATGCATAGCCGTGATCACTTGGGTGGCCGACCCAGCTAAAGTCCTGCGCGAGATTGCCAGAGTCCTCCGTCCGGGTGGGACTGTCATCATTACCGTTCGCAACAGATGTTGCATCAAGAATGTATTCGATCCGCTATTCTGGGTATGGCAATTAATCCCGGACACTGTCCGGGCTTGGGTGCATGGATTTATTCGCCGTTCTAAGGGGGAAAGGCAGGAAGGTTTAATTCCAGAAGCAAAGCAGTTTTGGATCCACGACTTCGACAAGATGCTAAGAAACGCCGGCCTCGTGAAAATAAGATGGCGAACTATTCAGTACGGACCGTTTCGGTTGTTCACGTTCCCGATCTTTCCAATACGTGCGCGGGTTGCGATAGATAGGGGTTTTGAGCGTATATGGTGGGTACCCGTGATTCGTAGATTGGGCTGGACGTACTGCGTCAAGGCAGCCAAGTCATTAAAGATTAGAAATACGAATTAGAATCCCAGTCATCATTTTTATGGGCCGAAAAAAATTACGGAATCTACTGCGTTCTTGGCGCCCGTAGTGGCGCAAGGAGCCTTGTTCATAAGGCTAACACGTGGTCTGCTGGTGGAAAATTAATAAATTCCAAATAATATTATGGATTAATGCAAATGAGCGGTAACAATAAACTGGTACTTATTGGTCTGGACGGAGCGACGTTTCGCGTATTACATCCACTTGTCGATGCAGGTGTAATGCCAACACTTGCGCGTTTTTTGCAGAAAGGAGCATGGGGGACTCTTCTTTCCACGCATCCGCCGGTGACCTGCCCTGCCTGGCCGACAATGTTTACTGGTGTGAATCCCGGCAAGCATGGCGTGTTCAGCTTCTCCTGTAGAGACTCAATAAGTGGCCGCCTTCGAATGACCACGAGTGGCGATGTAGCTGCCGAGAAAATCTGGAATATAATAGGCAATGCCGGTAAGCGGGTGGGCGTCATAAACGTTCCGATTACCTTTCCGGCCGAGAGCGTCAATGGTGTGATGTTGACGGGGTACATCTCGCCAGAAAACTCTCCGTACGTCACCTGGCCAACGTCACTCAAGCAGGAGTTGCACAGTAAATTTTCCGAGCTCTCCCTGAATTGGGAGGTCTTGGGCCATCGTCCAAGCAAACAACGCAAACGGGAGCAACATATCAGTAAGATTAACGAGTTGATGACTCTTCGGTGCCGCCAGTTCGACTATATTATAAGCCAAAACGAATTTGACTTTTGCTTTCTCGTCCATGAGTATACGGATCGTATAAATCATCTCTTTTACCACCTGCTGGACCCCGCTTGTGAGACACACCGATTGCCGGAAAGCCAAACAATGCTCAAACTATTGCATGATGGACTTCACAGGCTTGACGCATCTCTGGCACGTCTGGTCGATCGGTTTGGCGATGATAGCAACTATATTCTCGTCAGCGACCACGGCTTCGATGCGGTCAACGACTGGGTCTATGTGAATAACCTGCTTGCACAACATGGCTTGCTTGCGTTGAAGGGCCTTAGGACGTGGGCAGACGTCGTGACCCGTCATTTGCACATACCCAAATCAGTTGGGTCTTGGTTGGGATTAGAAAAGCATAAAGCGGGCAATTGGCCAGATCCTTCCAGAGCTCCATTAGTAGACTACGCTCGAACCAAAGCCTTCGCCGGACCACAGCTTGAACACGGCATCTATGTAAATCTTAAAGGTAGATATCCAAATGGCATCGTCGAGCCCGGTAACGAGTATGAAAAAGTCAGGCGCGAAATCATCAAGGTACTGTCGGCTTCAACTGATTCACATACAGGCAAGCGGGTTTTCGAGGGCGTCTGGAGCCGGGAGGAGATATACAATGGGCCATACATTGAGAACGCACCTGATGTTATTTATGAACTGGCGCCCGGCTATATGGTATCTAATGCCATCCTGCCAAGCCTGTTGCTTCACAGGCGGTTTCTACGCAGCCTCAGGTCGGGTTGGGAAATCTCAGGTTATCATAGGCCTGAAGGCATTTTCATTGCGTCTGGACCTGCGTTTCGGAAAAAAGATTGCTTAAAGGCCTCAATCTTAGACATCGCTCCAACAGTCCTCTACCTCATGAATCTGCCCATTCCGACATACATGGACGGTCGCATTATCAAAGAAGCAATCAAGCAGGATTTCCTGAATCTTCACAAGCCGCGCACGTGCAAACTCGAATTGATTGATAAGAAGAGTGATAAAGGCGGTTATACGGCCCAAGAGGAGATAGAAGCCTCCAAACGGCTGTCGGAACTCGGTTATCTGTGACGGCCATCAAGGAGACCCTGGATTGTAAATAGGTTATAAGATTGCATGCACACAGAAACCTGCAACAATTTGCGAACGGCCCGAGGCGGCTTAGATATGGTCTGCTACAGGTCCTTTGAGGAAGTACAATCCCTGCGTGAGCAATGGGACTCGTTGGTAGAACGCCTCGATGGGGATATCTTTTCATCATTCGATTGGTGCTTTATCTGGTGGAAGTACTTCGGCGAAGGTCGGCAACTTGAGATTTACATCGCCACCAGCGGTGATGAAATAGTTGCAGTGCTGCCGCTGTTTCGGGAGATGATACACTGGGGACCGTTTTCTCTTCGTGTTATTCGAATGATTGGCAGCGATCACTGTGGAGCGAGGTGCAATCTTGTAGTTGACCATCAGTATATTATACCGGTAACTAATGCTTTAATGAAAAACCTGGATTGTAATGGAGGATGGGACGTTTTCCACATAGGCTACCTCTTGGATTACTTCCAGACCAGCCAATCTTTCGTTGATGCACTGCAGCACTGTGAGGAAACCGGGCGAGTCGATTTCAACGATAACGTTTACACAAATATGGTTTTCAATATACCCGATACCTTCGAGAAATACCTGAAGAATTTATCCCTAAAGGAGCGGCGGAACATTCGTAGAGATGAACGACAGCTTAAACAAATGGTACCAGTCGTAAGCCACCAGCCTGTCGACAAAAGCGAACTTAATCATGCATTTTCCAGACTTATTTCGCTCCACTATCAGTACTGGTTAGGACGCGGAAAGCTCGGTCATTTCGGCGATTGGCCGAAAGTGGAACAATTCCATCGCGATCTTGCGGAAGTACTGCTGGACAAAGGTCGTTTAGTATTCGTTGAAGTGCTTACGAATGGGAAGCTGCAAGCCACTGAGTATGGTGTACGCTTTGGTAAGCGCGTACATTGGATAATTGGCGCCCGTTCGCAAAACACAACCAGCCGCATCGGATTTTGTGCACTTCTTAGACTGGCTATACAAATGGGCGCCACGCAGATTGACGCGCTCATTGGACACTATGACTATAAGCGACGCCTTGGTGCAAAAGTTACCTATCTAAAAGCAATTACAGTCTTTCCTCGCAACAGGACATCATATTTACGGTTTCATCTTTTTAAGTGTGTAACCTGGCTGATTTGCCTTGTTTACTTCCGAATCTGGTTCTGGCGATTTGCACCATTCCTGCGTCGGAAATCATCTTTTTCACACATTCGCCCGTTACGTGCAGGTTTATGGAAGCGTTATATTCGTACTCAGTTTCTTGTGGAAGGCAACCACTCTGCTCGAAAAGTTGAGATTTAACAGGCTTGTGGGCCACTCTAAGGGCATGCATGGAGGGATGAAAAAAGGATAGAAAAATGAAAAGAATTTTTTGGTATAATCTGGTTTGTTTATTACTTGTCGCAGTAAACTCATCTGATGCCGTTGCGAATCTCACAGTAACTTCCGAAACACATCACGTTTGGGGCTGGGTTGATGGGGCGCCGTGGGGTGCACCATCCCAAAGATGGGATTACGACTACACGGATAATAATCCGGTTAGCGGCTCAGTGTATTACGAGGGCTACGAGGACCGTTGGTATGCTCAAAGCTCCACCGGCCTGCTTGAAGTGTATGCAGCGTCGAGTCAGCTAGTCTCCGGTTCCGGTAACTTTGCATGGGCACACGCAGACGCCCTTTGGACCTTTCAGCCTGATGATTGGTCTTTGATGCGTCTTGAAGTAGCAGTGGGCTGGGATATTCCGGGCGTTGACGGCCTATGGTATAACGACCCTTTTCTCGTAGACCTGTACGACATAACTGATGACAGCTCCCTGTACTACTATTCGGGCACGGCTTCGAATTGGGGTTTATCCGGCAAAGACCCTGTCGTTGGGTATTTTTCCGTGGACCCAACTCACGAATACAATCTACACCTTGCTATTACTTCTGGTGCTAATAACGACGGGCCCTGGTCAGGCTCTATCCGAGTAACGCCTATTCCCGCCCCCAGTGCTATTTTTCTTTGCAGTTTCGGCTTAGGCCTTGTCAGTTGGCTTCGCAGGCGGAAAACATTCTAAGTCATCTACTCGTCTTGTTTTGTTGTTTCCCAAGATAATAAAAAATGACTGATTATTACAATAGTTTAACCGAGAAGAAAAATACCGAACATAATGGGCAGAAGATACCGGCCTATATTGTCATCACGCCGGCTTTCAATGAAGAAAAACACATTCAAGCTGTAATTGACAGTATGATTTCACAAAAAGCACAACCTCAGGCATGGATTATAGTCGATGACGGGTCATTTGATAAAACTTGGGAAATTATCAGCTCGGCGGCAGAATCTTACTCTTGGATTAAGGCGTATCGTTGTAACAAGGATCTGGACCGCCGGAACGACGGATTGCTTGTTGCATCCGAGGCTAAAGCATTTCTTGAGGGACTCAAGATAGCGCTTAATACCTGTCCCAATCCGGATTTTATAGTTAAGCTGGATGCCGACTTGAAGTTCTCTACGGATTATTTCGCTGAGCTGTTTCACCAGTTTGATTCGGCCCCAAAGCTTGGCATCGCCGGTGGTACTATTTATGAATACAAAGGCTCTAAATTAGTAAGAGAAAAAATCAGTACCGCCCACGTACGCGGGGCAACCAAAGTTTATCGTCACGCTTGTTACGAAGATATCGCCGGTATTCGTCCGGTATTTGGGTGGGATGTGATTGACGAGATTCTTGCGCGCACATCCGGTTGGCATGTAAAAAGCTTTGAGGACATACATCTGATTCATCATCGACGAACCGCATCGCGGAATGGGCGATTTCTGGGATGGGCCCGTAACGGATATATGGCTTATTATATAGGAATGACCCCACTGAGGATACTTCTGCGTTGTTTCTTCCGCCTGATTACAGCAGTTGATTTCATTCAATCAGCCGGCCTGGCCTATGGTTACTTTTCTAACTATTTTCAACAGACCAAGCGGCTTCCCGACCCTGCGATTCGAAAATTGGTACGTAAACATCAATGGGTAACTGCAAAAAGAAGCTTGCATGGAAAAACCGTCAAAAGTTTATGAAAACGGCCAAAATATGAAAAATAACAAAAAACTCCGTGTGGCAATCATCGGTTGCGGAAACATTGCTTCGGACCATATCGAAACAATCAAGGCAAAATGCGAACCGGTAGAGCTACATCTTTGTGACAAAAATCTCGAGGCGGCACAAACACTTGGAAAAAAAGTCGGACTAATTCTTCCGGTTTATGAGGATGCATTCCAACTTATTTCCGGAAAAGAATTTAATATTGTTCACATTCTGACTCCCCCTAATTCTCATTACGAGATAGCAAAGCACGCCATCCAAAATGGCGCTAACGTCCTTGTAGAAAAGCCGATGGTGCTATCACTTGAAGAAACAGAAAAATTGTATCAGGTAAGTGAGAAGATGAACCGAATGCTTTGTGTTGACCACAGTCTTTTGTATATGGATTGTGTTTTGAAGGCACTCGAGATGCTCAAAACCGGCACGCTGGGGCGCGTAATAGAAGCTCACTGTTTTTTCGGACATGCTGAGCGAAGAAAATCCATCCCCTATGGAGGAGTAAGCCATTGGGCGTATAATTTACCTGGAGGCCCATTGACAAATCTTATTACACATCCTGCCAGTTTAGTAATCCAATTATTGGGTAATCCGGATTCTATAAATGTCATGTGTGACGCTCGAAATCTGATGCCGTACGGTTTGTCAGACATGCTGGATATTTCAATCCAAACTTCCAAAGGACACGGCTCATTTTCCATAAGTATGGCCCACGGAAACTCTTCACGCTATGTAAATATCGAATGTGAAAAGGGCAGTATATATGTGGACCTTGGACATCAATTGGCAATTGTCAAATTTCATAAGGGACGCTTAGGTTTCCTCTCCAAAGCTCTAAGTGGTTTTGTACGAGGCATTTCATTTATCAATGGTACAACTAGTGTCATCCTTAAGGTCGCGACGGGCAAGATGAAAAAAAATCCGGGCACTCGGGAACTGGTGGCAAGATTCTACCATGCCGTTCGCAATAATTTATCCAGCCCGGTGAGCAAAGACAATGCACTGGCAGTAGCAAAGATTCTTGACAAATTTATCGAGGTAAACAACTCAAAATCCCGCCACACGCCCTGCCACACACAATTAAATCCGGTTGAGGCAGAGCAGGAAAGTTAATCGGCAGGTTAAGAAAAAGGCATTGGAGTAATGTTCCTGACAAATGTTAAAAATATAAATACTGAGGTCACGCTGAGGACATTATGAACATATTGTTAACAGGATTCTCGGGCACTTTAGGAACCGCCGTTGCCAAAACGCTAATCGGAAGCGGCCATAAATTACGAGTGCTGCTTCATGGCGCCGCTATTGATCCCCGAAACTTTGACTTTGACGGTGAAGTTGTCTGGGGCAGTCTTACGCATCACCATTTGTTTAACCAGATGACAAAGGACATCGATGTTGTGGTGCATTGCGCGTGGGAAGGCCGAGGTGTTACTGAAGGTATGCTCGAAAAGGCCAATCTTGACGGAACAATGCGTCTTATTGAATCTGCGAAGCACAACAAAGTTAAAACGTTTATACATATCTCCAGCGTTGGCGTATATGGATTAAGTCGCTCGATGTGGGGTGAAGTTTTGGATGAAGAACATGCGTTGGTCAGCAAAGAAGAATCATTAAATCCTTATCCATATGTGAAGGTGCTTATAGAAAAAAAGTGCCAAGAGGTCAGTGAAGAGCTGGGAATGAATTTCATAATAATTCGTCCAGGACTGCTTTTTAGTGACGTAAAAGCCCCCGCCAAGAAATTAATCAGTTTAAAACGCAAAAAATATGGAATATTAGTGGGCAATGGCAGAAATCATTTACCGTATATACACGTCAATGATGTTGCCGCAATGATCGCAACGATAATCGAGAAGCCCCCGAGGAAAGGTGTTTACAATTGCGTACCAACAACATATCTTTCAGCCTCGGAGTTTCTGAAAAAGTGGGGAAAGTTTTACCAGCATTCTATCAAAGTAATACCACTGCCGCCGATTGTTGTTCGCCTAATGAACTGGTTGGCCCAGAAGCTGAAAAGTGCCTTGGGGCGAAAGACACTAAGTCCAAGTATTGACTATCAAATCCTTACAGGAATCCGTGATATCCGATATAGCGCAGAGAAAGCTGTTCAGGAACTCGAATGGCAAGATAACATAACCAAGGCAGTTGCAATGTGGGGCGACCCTGATTCAGGTTAGTATTCAAAATTGTATAGTGTAAACTGAAGATACAGGAAAGTGAAAGATGAGTAACACGCAGAAGAAACTGCTAATCTGCCTCGTAGCATCAGGAGGTGGACATATAACTCAGTTGTTGAAACTGCGTGATAGTTGGAAAAGCCACAAAACTGTTTGTGTCACCACTGTTAATGTTGTCACGGAACAACTTTGTGAATTCGGCAATGTCTACACCGTTGGGGAGTGCAATCGTGAACATCCTTTGCGGACTATTTTGGTTCTGATACGGTGTATAAATGTAATTTTACGTGAAAAGCCCAATGTTGTGGTAAGCACGGGAGCAGCGGTAGGCTGTATCGTGTGCTTTCTCGGCAGACTATTTGGCGCCAGAGTAGTTTGGATTGACAGTATTACTAATGTTGGGCGGATATCGCTGTCTGGTAGAATGGTTCGGCACATAGCTGATCTGTTCCTTGTGCAGTGGCCTGAACTCGCCGAGCAATATAGTAACGTGCAATACGTAGGCACTGTGATATGATTTTCTTAAGCGTTGGTACCCAATTTCCATTCGACCGTCTCGTCCGGGCTGTAGACGATGCCTTTGACCTAGGCTTGATTAATGAAGAAGTATTTGCACAGATCGGGGAAACTTCGTACAGGCCACGCAACTTTGAATCAGTGGCATCCTTAGAGAAAAAGCTATTTGATAAACACTTGAAGGAATCCTCAAGCATAATCAGCCATGCCGGGATGGGTACAATAGCTATGGCTTTAGATAACAATAAACCCCTGCTTGTTATCCCAAGGTTAAAAAAATATGGCGAGGTCGTTAATGACCACCAGGCAGCTATTGCCAGGAAATTCTCAGAGCTTGGCCACTTATTGGTCGCATATGATGTTGCAGAGCTGCCCGATCGTATTTGCCAGCTGAAGCACTTCGTTCCTCGAAAAAGAAAATCCGACCCTGATGCGGTCGCAAACAGAATTCGTGAGTTTCTGAACGATTTAAGTGAATTTCGCTAAGGTCGAGCCTGGGACTAAGATTGGATAAATTAAATGTGTAGTAAGCAGATTATCAAAGCTATCATACTCGTGGGAAGTAGTGATTTTGGGCGGTGTCCACTGGCATCGCGTCTACCCACGGCATTGTGGCCGGTAGTGGGTAAGTCTGCGTTGGAACAACTACTGCAACACTTATCGCGCCAAGGAATAAAGCAAGCAGTGGTCTGTTCCAATGGCGATGGTTCATCATTGCGGGAGTCGATTCACGCCGGCAATCATTTGGAACTGAATTATCTGGATGAAAAGTTACCTTTGGGTACCGCCGGATGCATCCGAGATGCTATCGACATCAAAGAAGAAACATTACTTTTGGTATTCCCTGCTAATATATTACGTCCGCCGAAAATAGATTTACTTATAAAAGCTCATCTCAAGGGGCAATCTGATTTGACTGTGATGTTTGACCCGACCCACGAAAGCAACAAACTACCAGGAGAAACCGCAGGGATTTATATCTGTGAAACAAGTATTTTGGAACAAATCCAAGAGAAAGGCTACTTTGACATCAAGGAAGGTTTAATTCCAAAAATGCTTAGTGCCGGGAAAACCATTCATACAGCAGAATTGCCACATAACGCAGGGAATTTTCGAGACAGAAGTGAGTACTTATGTGCCATAGCCAATTACCTTGAAAATAATCCCGAGCTAAACTCGGATTTGAAGCTATGTAAGCAAACCAATTCACAAATCTTATGGAAAGCAGCTGACGCCAGCATCGATTCGACCGCAAGAGTTTATGGCCCAGTTGTAATTATGGATGGTTCCCGGATTTCGAGGGGCGCAGTCATTTTCGGCCCAACCATACTTGGAAGGAACGTCAGTATTGGTAAAGATAGCGTGGTAGTAAGTAGTGTGCTCTGGGACGGTGCAGAAGTGGGCCCAAACTGTGAAATCCAACGATGCTTAATTGACTACAATGCGACTGTGCAGGCCAACACATTTGTAGAAGAAAAGTCCATACCTTTTAAAGCAGATGGAATGCTAAAAAAGCCTGTCAAAAGAGCATTCAAAGTCGCTAAAAATAAACTAAGCACATTACAGCAGGCATTGCAACCACGCCTGGATATAATTAATAAGATATTACCGAAGTGGGCGCAACTGCATAAAACAAGAATTATCCCCTTGCTCGCAGGCAGCCTTATTTTCATCGCTTTTCTCTGGTCTTATTGGCCCGATATTACAAACCTTTGGAATACATGGCAGCGAAGTGATGAATACTCATCAGGACTTTTAGTCCCCTTCCTGTCTATCTACATTTTATGGTCGAGACGCCATGATATTGCTAAATGCCGTATAAAGGCCTCTCTTTGGGGATTATTTGCTTTCCTGGCGGCACAAAGCATCAGGTTCTTTGGACTTTTCTTTATGTACGGCTCGGCCGAAAAATTATCCATTGTTTTAAGTATTGCCGCATTAGTGCTGTTTCTATTCGGCTGGCAGTTTTTCCGAAAGGTATCGACAGTATTATTGTTCCTATGCCTAATGCTGCCCTGGCCCAATCGAGTCCAAACTGCGGTGGCTCTACCTCTACAACGCTGGGCCACTTCGTCCGCCGTGTTTTGCCTGGAGATGATAGGCTATGAAGTCTTCCAGGAAGGCAACATTATCCACATCGGCAAAGCAACAATCGCAGTAGCTGAGGCCTGCAATGGTCTGAGAATGATTACAGCCTTTTTTATGATTAGCGGTCTGGTCGTTTTATTGGTCAAACGAGAATTGTGGCAAAAACTTCTTGTCCTTGTCTCAAGCCTGCCTATCGCTTTACTATGTAACACCGTGCGATTAGCTATTACTGCAATGGCCTTCACCGTACTCAATGGTGAACACTGGGAAAAAATATTCCATGATTTCGGCGGTTATGCAATGATGCCTTTGGCACTTAGTATGGTTGTTCTCGAGCTTTGGCTATTGACAACCATTACAACAGCTCCCATAAAAAAACAAGTTGTGCTATCAAATAAATAGCATCTCTAATCGATTCTAACCTTAATCGGAGGATGAATGAAAATGAATATGACAGAGAAGCATCAATCACAACAGTTAGCGCAAAACATTACCCCTCTTGAAATTGCCGCTGAATCCAGGGCAGAATCAACGCCCAATGTAATTACGCCCATTCTAAGACGGTGGTATATAGTGCTAATAACATTTTTAGTAATAATCATTATAAGTATCCCGGCTATATGGTTTGGGATTGAGCCTTTATACTTTGTAACCGGCGCGTTAAGGGTAGCTCCAATTCTGCCAAATATACTGACAGGTGAAGCGGACAGAGGAGAAATATCAAATTATCAAAGCTTTATGCGTACACAAGCAGAAATGATAACCAGCAACCAGGTAGTGCAAAGAGTGGCAGACAACCTGATAGACAAAGATCTTCTCTTCCTTGAAAACGAAACAAATGGCCCTTTTACAAGATTAAAACGAAAATTAAATAACAACATAACGAAACCCGAGCCGGCATCCGTACTGAAAAAGGCAATATACGAAAGCGTTATAAGCGTAGACTCTGCTCGATTTACTGAGTTAATAAAAGTAACAATGAAAAGTGCAAATCCAACAGAGGCAAAACAGATTGTAAATGCTTTTATTAACGCTTATATGGCAGTCGAAGTTTCCAGCTCCGCTCAGAGTGAGGACCGAAAATTAAATGTTCTTGAAGATGAACGAAAGGTACTGGCCGAAAAATTACAAAACCAACGAGAAACGATCCGCCAGTTAGCCCAGGAATACGGAACTACTGCCCTCGAAGGTCGCCAGGATATGATGCTACATCGTGTTACAACACTGTTGTATGAATTAACTAAATTAGAGGCACACCGAATCAGTCTCGAAGCACAAGTACAATTACTCGAGCAGACCAAAGAGCAGGCCATAGCGCCCGAAGATTTATTAAAAATGAGGAATGATTACATTAATTCCGACCCGACAGTCCAGGAGTTAACGCGAAATATTGTACAATTCGAGCAGGACCTGATTACAGCAAAACAGATATTGGCCCCCACAAATCCCGCTATCAAGCAAAAGCAGCGGCTTCTGGATGCATTTCAGGCACGTCTTGAGGAAAAACGAGAAGAAATAGCTACAAGTTTTGATGACATATTCTCTGAAGCAGTTGACAAAGCCAGCAAAGACAAACTGCTTAACACAAGAACCGAGCTGGAGCAAACCCGGGCATATGAAAATCGTCTTCGAGAAGTTCTGGCCAAGGAAGACACACAAACAATTCAAATTGGCCGGAAACAACTGCAGATGGAAGATTTGCAGTTCCAATTGGACTTAGACAAAGAAATGTATGATACAGTTTGCAGGCGTATACGAGAAATGGAAATGGAACGAAAACGTCCTGCAAGGGTTTCTATCGCTTATAACGCTGACATTGTCAGAATTCGAGATAAACGGGTAAAATACACTATAGTCATTATGTTTGCGGCAATGGCATGTGGTGCGTTCCTCGCGCTTCTAAGAGATAAGGTAGACTACAGCCTGTACACGCCCGATGATGTCACTAAACGCATTGGAGTTCGAATAATTGGCACAACAACCAGTTCTGATTACGTTGATGCACCTAAGCTGCCAGAGCAAGTAGTCAATGATTACCAAACTATTCGTGCCAATCTTGGATTACTAAACGGGGGCAAGATCCCAAAAAAATTAGTTATTACAAGTGCCGGCATGCGTGAAGGAAAAACTACACTCGCCATCAATCTCGCAACAAGTTTGGCCAGAGCCGGCAAAAAAATCTTGCTAATAGACGGCGATTTAAGAAAACCTGATATTCGACGGATTTTGAACCTCCCTAAAAATTCAAGAGGTTTGGAAGACGTGCTCAAAGGTAAAAACTTTGAAAATGCCGTTCATTCTGTCCCTTCAGAAGGATTCGACGTCCTGGCCGCCAATTCTCAAAACAGGTCAGACAGCTTCGAGCTGCTTTCACAACCTCACATTAACGAATACCTTAACCTCACAAGCCAGAAATATGACCACGTGATTATTGACACACCCCCGATACTGGCTTTCCCCGACGCACTTCTGTGGGCTAAGATAGCTGATGGAGTCATTCTGACCAGTTTTGCCGGCCATACTGAAGAGCAGGATTTAAAGGAAACACTTGGGCGGTTGGCACAAATAAAAGTCAGGATATTGGGCACTGTTTTGAACAATGTCCGAACTAACAATGGTTACTATCGCTACGGATATGGACACTACGCCGATAAAGCTGAAACCAAAATTAGTCGCAGAAAAAGCAACAAGACTCTGCTTTTGCTGCCGGCAAAAGAAAGTAATAAAAACATTGACGATAAATCCTGACTAAAAACTTTTTGTAAAAAATCCGTTTCTGAAAACTCAAGCTTCTAACCAACTGCATGAATATGATTGTTATACATCAAAACAGGAATCTCTCATCAAATAATGCCGATAAACTGCTTCGATTTGCAGTTTGTAACGAACCTATTACAAACATCATTTTTAGCCGCCTAAATTATGATTCCAGACACAGCATAAGGTCTTTAGAAATCCACAATCCTTTTTACGCAGGCAATAGTAATGAGACAATAGTAATTCCTGAAGACTGGTCCGGCCAAATCGCAAAAACTAAACCAAATACAATATATTACAAAGAAAAATTGCCTGTTCCCTTAGGGACCACCGGTAGGTTCAAAACAAGGCAATGGTTTATCGTGTCAAATGGGCGATTTGCCACCCAAACAGACCATCAGTGGCTCTGCAAAATATTAGCTCAACTTCAGGTTGATGTCGTTGCAATTAATGTATTACCTCAGTTGAAAGCTGGCCGTGAAAAGGTGCTGGTTAATTCACAGGGCAACCTTGTGGGTTTTCGCAGATTTTATAGCGATACGGCTCAACCAGCACCAATCCCTGATGATTGGCCACATCATCTTTTTATAAAAGCTAACGTTCTTAACAGGCTTTTGATCGATGACATGTTACTCCCTTCTTTTACCAAGTTCATCGAAAACTGTTCTTCAAAATCACTGAAAGTGCACTGTCTCAATATAGCTGGTAACATATTTGATTTAAGCAAAGAAGATGGTTTACTTGGCCTGATCGCAACCAAACTCAACTCTTCGGCAAAAAACCACCAATATATAAACAATAGATATCAGCAAGAAATCTCAGATAGAGACGACATCGAAATATCTTCCAATGTAAGATTATTTGGGAAAGTAGTTTTCGGGCAAAGTATTAGCGTTAGCCGAAATGCAATTATAGGTGGTCCAACCATCATTGGTAACAATGTTAAAATTGCTCAAGGGGCTGTTATCAGAGCATCAATTATTGGCCCCGATGTTTCCGTGCCACAAGGTAGCATTATCCAAAATCGTGTACTAATTAATGGTCAAGCCCTCCAGAAATACACAAAGCCGTCTAAAAGCAATTTAAACCCTGCGATTGCAAACGGCACAACAATTTATCAAAATTCCAACGTAAAAAATTTCCGAACCTAGCCAAGATTTTCCTATGCCGGATGTTTTAAGAGAATCGCCGATATCGCTGCAGCACTAATAGTACTCATCCTGTTTGCTCCAATAATGCCTTTCATCGCTTTAGCGATAAAATTAAGTTCACCGGGTACGATTTTTTTCAAAGATAAACGCCAGGGAAGGCATGGAAAAACATTCAGTTGTCTGAAGTTAAGAACTATGAAAACCGGGGCTGATAAGATACAGGAAAAACTAAGAGTCTTGAGCCTGGTCGATGGCCCGCAATTCAAAATAGAAGATGACCCACGATTAAATACCGTCGGCAATTTTTTACGAGAAACATATATTGACGAAATACCTCAATTCTTAAACGTTCTCCTTGGCCAGATGAGCGTTATTGGCCCAAGGCCTTCTCCTGAATCGGAGAATACTTTGTGTCCCTCTTGGCGCGATGCCCGGCTATCAGTTCGGCCAGGTATTACAGGACTCTGGCAAGTTCGCAGAACCCGTCAACCGATGAAAGACTTCCAGGAGTGGATACACTATGACACGAAATATGTCAAAGAATTGTCATTAAGAATGGATTTCTGGATATGCTGGCAGACAACCAAGAAACTAATCAAGAACTTCGTCAGTCAGTTTTAAAATAGTATAGGCATAAGAAAGGAATAAGCAAATGCCAAGAAGGTATATTAACTGGAAATTAGTAATTGTTTTGGTAATAGGTCTTGTTGTTCTGGCCGTTACAGCCTTCAGTCTGCGTAAATGGCAGCGAAACCGCAGGGCTTATGGGGCTCTTGAAACAGGTAATGAAGCATACGAAAAAGGCCTCTGGGAAGAAGCGGCAATAAACCTGGGACGTTATTTGACTGTTGCACAGGATGATGTGACGGTGATACTTAAATACGCTGAATCCCAGATTAACATCAGGCCTCTCAAACGTAACAATGTTCAACAGGCCATAGAAGCCTATCGAACTGTCTTAAGAATAGACAAAAACAATTTAGAAGCAACTATGCGTCTCGTTGAAATGTATTTGGAGATGGATATGGCCGGCGAGGCGGAGCTTATCGCCACCCGAGTACCTGAAGCAAGCCAATCACCGGACCTAAGAAGAATGCTGGCAATCGCTCTAATCAAACAGCGGAAATTTACAAATGCCGCAACAGAATTAACGAGTGTTATTAAAGAGCATCCCGACCATATATTGGCTTACGAGGTATTGGGGCAGTTAATCAAGCAACGCCCCGAAAATTTCACGCAAGCTCCTCAATTCTGGTTCGATGAGGCAGTAAAGAATAACCCATCCTCGGCCCTGGCTTACATAATTCGTGCCGGCTTCCATCTAAGAAGCAACGACAAGGCCAAGACTTTAACCGACTTGGAGCAGGCCGAAAAATATGATTTATCTGATCCTGCCATACAATTGCGCCTCGCCAGAGAATTTATCAACGCAAACATCCTGGATAAGGCAGAAACACACTTGGCAGCAGTACATAAAATCGAGCCGACAAACCAGCTCTTATGGCAAATCTGGGCCCAGCTTGCACTTCAATCTCAGTCAAAGGCTAAAATGAAAGAAATAGCTGATACCGGATTAAAAGAGCTTTCTTCCCAACCCTGGGATTTTATGCCCATCGCCACGGAGTTATATATAAGATGTGATGAGCTTGAGCTCGCCAGCGACTGCATTTCTAAAATGCAGCAAAAAAATATTACTCCTGCAACTACTGCGTTCCTGGAAGGTTTGATAGCCGACCGGAAAGGCAACGGCTATAAGGCAATTGAATGCTGGCATCGAGCAATCCAATTTGAAGGGAAAGTTGACAAAATTCGATTGGTACTGGCTGCTACGTTATCACGATTAGGTGATAAACAATCAGCAATAATGCAGTTACGCTGTCTGGTTTCCGAACAACCCAATCTCTTTATTGGACATCTAAACCTTGCCAGATTATTAACTGAAACCGGAAATTGGGCTGGGGCCGCAGAACAGGCACTTATCGCCAAGCAACTGTCCCCAAACAATCTTAGTGCAGCTTTATTATATATACAAGCCCAAATACAACTGCTTTATGAAAGCCAAACAACTATAAACTCCAAAACCTGGCAGAATATAGCTAAACAATTAGATACGCTGGAAAGCACAACAAATGGCGCCCTCGAGGTAAAACTTTTGCAGTTACAGCTTGCAATGCAACTGGATAATCTTGCTGATGCTGAAGCTTTAGTAAATGAACTAAAATATTCTCACCCATCAGCGCTAAAAACCGCTATGGCCGAGATTGAGTTACTCATTGCTCAGGAAAGGCAAGACGATGCGATATCAAGGTTGGATAATCTCGTAAAGCAGTTCCCTCAAGAAATTGATTTGGTCGAGTACTTTGCGGTCTTGTTAGCCCAAAAAAACGAGCTGGAAAAATGCGAAGATCTCATTAAAAACACCTTAGTTCGTATCAAAGAACCTCTTGAACAACGAAAACTATGCTTATTCTTCGCCGACTTATACAACCGGTGGAACCAAGAGGAAAAGGCATATGAATTGCTTAACTCCCTTGCACAAAAACTACCAAACGATATTCCGGTTAAACGTCAACTTTTAAGATGTGGTGAAGTTGCTAAAAAACCTGAAAAAGCCCTACAGCTTGTGAATGAAATTAAATCCCTTGAAGGCCAGAATGGCTGGCAATGGCGCTTTGAGCAGGCAAAGATTTTGTTCACACAGGATAATTTCAAAGACCAGTATCCACAAATTATCTCGCTTCTAAAAGAAAACCTGCTTGTCAATCCGGATGACCAGGCCAGTCGAATGCTTCTTGCGTCAGCCTACGAAAAAGCCGGGGAATTGCAACTTGCTGTTTCAATTTATCAGGAAGCCTTGACGCGGTCGCCCGAGGACATTCATATAATCGTCCCTGCGGTCGCCGCTTTATACAAGGCAAATGAATATGACCGCGCGGACGAAATCCTTCGCCGAGCAGCCAGAAAAAAACTATCTCATCCTGAGCTACAAAAATTAGAATTACATAGCTACTTAAGACGCGGTGAATTAAGTTCTGCCAGTAATATTCTGGAGGACTTGTCGGCTTCTGAGCCTAACAACCTGTCTATATACCTGTCCCTTGCATCCCTTAAGATGCAGCAAAACAGTTTCACTGAAGCAGATGAAATTTTAAGCGGGTTGAAGCTTAGGGAACCAAATTCGCTGCCAGTAATAATTGCTCAAATTGAATCTAAAATTCGCCAGAAGAAATCCACGGAGGCGATATCACTTTGTGACGAAATAATAAATATATCAAGCAATTCTTCAGCTTATATCCTTCGTGCCAGGACGTATGCTATGCTCGGACAGCCGGAGAAAGCACAAAAAGATTTTGAACATGTAACCACTACAGAACCAAATAATGCAAATGCATGGGCAGCTATAAGTGACTTTTATCGTTCCACAGGCAACCTCGGTAAAGCCATTGCAAGCATTAGAAAAGCAATGTCTTTAGGGCCGGATAACCTCGATATTATTAAACGGGCAATATCCCTTTTCTTAGCGTCCGGAAACCATGACACAATACGCGAAGGAAAAGATATCCTTGATTCAATCCTGAAAATTAAACCCAAGGATTTTGAATTGCGCCTGTTCAAAGCGCGTTCTCTTCTTGCCAAAGGAACTGTCCCGGCTATAGAACAAGCAACAAGTATTCTCGAAAAAATAACCGAAGAGCAACCTGAAATTAGTGAGGCCTGGTTGCTGCTGGGTGAAATAGCTTTCAGGCAGGAACAAATAACCAAGGCTATGGATATCGCTTTACGAGGACTTGCTAACCAGCCTAATGATAAGTCTTTGCTTTTGTTAAAGGCCCGGTCGGAAGCGGTACGGTCACCAACTTTGGCGATTCCAACTATAAAAGCACTATTAGAACTTGAACCGAATAACACCGATACTGTGATATACTTAGCAAATATATACTTGGCCGCTAATCAGGTTGAAAAAACAATAAATCTTCTTAAAAAACAACTATCCTATTGTAGCAATACCTCTGACAAACTAAAATTAAATATCGCCCTTGCCACTGCACTGTACAAAAACGGAAACAAATCAGAAGCTAAAAAACAATTTGACTTACTACACCAATCAGCCCCGGATAATCCAAATCTGCTGTTAGCACAAGTTCGACTGCTCAAGGACGACCAACTGTGGGACCAGCTTGGCCAGATGGTCTTTCAGTGGTATCAAAACCACCCGAAGGATACTAACATACCCATCACTATTGTCAAGGACCTGGTAACAAATGAAGACAGCCGTGCCCAAAAAACAGCTGAGAGTATTCTCAGAACCATACTGAAAAATAATTCTGATAATACTGAAGCTATTAATCTGATGGGTATATTGTTACAGACTACGGGCCGGTCTGCGGAGGCAGCAACAATCTACGAGCAAATCATTGCACTTGAACCTGATAATATAATCGCAATTAATAACCTGGCCTGGATATTATGTGAAGAGCAGGGCAAACACAAGCAAGCCCTTGAGCTTGTCCAACGCGGTCTAAGCATAGATCCGGACTACGTCGACCTAATCGATACTCGCGGCGTCGCATATTACAGACTTGGTGAATTTAACAAAGCGGCCGAAGATTTCAAGCGATGTGTACATTTGTATCATCCCAGAACGCCATCTCTTGCAGCTTCTTATTTACACTTAGGAAAGACTTTGGCCAAACTTGGGCAAAAAGATGAGGCAATAAAAAGCTTGAAGAAAGCTTTGGAATTAAACACAAAAAACAAGAGTTTATCTGCTGCAGATTTCGCGGATACGCAACATTTACTTAAAGAATTGTCACGAGGAGGAGTTTAACAATGCATCATCCAACACATTTGGAAAACAAAGACGTAATAGCTGATGATTCCGTCTTCAAAACCCCGCACATAGCTCTCTTTGGTGAAAAGCATTGGTCTTACCTTCAAAAACACTACCATATGTCACCCAGAGAACTACAGGTAGCAAGACTTGTTTGCGAAGGATTTAGAAACGGTGAAATCTCAAAAAAGCTCAAGATAAGGCATGGCACAGTGAAAACTCATTTGCGAAATATCTATCGAAGGGTGCGTATTAAAAGTAAGATTGAAATGGTGTTGAAATTTGTGGACGACACAGCAAGATATTCCGCAAGATCAGGAATTACCCCTCCCTTCCCTATTATGGAAACCCAAAAATCCATCGAAGGACATTCTGCAACTTCGAAAACAGCCCAAAGCCAGAGAGCATAACAAGTACTATTATTTTTTACAGGTTTAAAACGATGGATAAAAATACTTCACTCAGCCCCCGGCCCCGGCCCGAACATTCGCCTCTTCAAATCCACTCACACAATCGCTAAAACAAATAGCGGCGGAAGGATTCGAACCTTCGACCCTGGGCTTATGAATCCCATGCTCTAACCAGCTGAGCTACGCCGCCATTATTCATATCTGTTCGTTATCATGAGAGTCGCAATTCAACCAATAATTGGACAAGAGTCCACATGCTGGTTATTATCTCTCCCGGCCTTTTTCCATTCGGCAATATCAACTCTTAGCTGCCACTAAAATTTACACTAAAAAACCGGCACTATCAATGAAAAAAACACCCATATCGGCTGCTTCCCTTTTTTCAACGTGCTTTCCTTCTCTATACGCCTCAGCTCTACACTACTATAAATAACGCCAATCCTGAAAAACCGATGATAAGGACTAAGCCAGTTTCAGCTTAATCAAGACTATCTACTCCTACTTAACGTCGGCATAGACCAATACGCCCGGCAGGATTCGAACCTGCGACCTTCGGTTTAGGAAACCGACGCTCTATCCTACTGAGCTACGGGCGCAACAAATACATTTTGCCATAAAAAGATAAATAGTCTACAGTTAAAAGGCACCTTTTTTTAAAAAAATCCGAAAAACTATGGAACAGGTGAGCTTTTGGCGCATCTTTAAAGTGTAGCGTTAAGCACAGCAGAGGAACAGAGCTTGGAAAAATCGGCCGATTATCTATTAGTCGCCAGTCTAAAGGCGGGCGACGAGAAGGCTGCCTGTGCGCTGGTGGATAAGTACCATAGGCGGATTTATGTATTTCTACGGCATCTTGGACATAGCTGGTGGGAAAGTGAAGAGTTGACTCAGTGGACATTTGTGCGGGCGTGGCAAAATATCAATAACCTGAAGAACAACCAGACATTGAAAACCTGGCTATATCGTATCGCCCAAAATGCCTCCAGGGAATACTGGCGTAAAAATAAAAAAAGAAAAATGGAACTAAACGCTAACGAGGCCTGTGTGGCTGTACATAGCCAAAACAGCCAGGGTGGAAGCCATATCGCAGAGGAATTTGACCGAGTTAGGCAAGCAGTTGTGAAGCTGCCGTTGAAATTGAGAGAAACTATCGTATTGCATTATATGTTGAGTTTTTCAATTGCTGAGGCAGCTGCTGTTGCAGGGATTCGAGAAGGGACATTTAAGAGCCGGCTCAATCGAGCCATTAAAAAATTGCGTAAGGAATTAGCCCACCAGGAGAAGCATTATGAAAAATAAAGATTCCCAATCGAGAGATGACGAGAGGTTGATAAAAATTCTCAATCGAATCGGCCGGATGTACGGTGACGTGCGGCCCGGCTTCGCGGAGCGAATAAAGCAGCAAATCCCCGAGAACTTGCAGCCCCGGAAGCGAGACCTTACGTCAATAAAGGCTATTATGAATCTTAGAATAGGAAAACTCATCGCGGCAGCCATAATTGTCGGCGAGGTCATTTTGCTGCTCAGCCTTTTTGGCGGAGTAGATCTGGCGGATAGAACATATAAACAGGGAAGATTCCTGGTCAAATACTATTTACCCCCGGTCATAAAGAAGTGGGATAACTTAGTCAGTTGTCTGGAGAAACGTGGCCATTGCAATGAGTCGAAAAAGCAGATTACTACCATACCTAAAGAATCAACAGCTCGTAGACAGCGGGAACATAAACCCACAACTGGAGGACCCCAGGATAAAGGGATTGAGAATATCGACGCCGAAACGCTAGTCGCCGCAGTCGAGAGAGAGGCCGGCCCGGGCCGGCCTCTCGAAGAAAAACAAAGTGCCGAATGGCCGCTGTTAAAAACCGGCAAGGTCCAAGACTCCACAGCTCAAACGAACGAACAAGCAGTAATTGGTGCCATTAAGTCTTTTGGTAGGGTTACCGGCACATATCCAAGTAAACTGTCAATACTTACAGTGATGAAGGAGTTCAGAAGCGCATATAAAACAAGGAAAGCAGGAAAAGCAATTCCCGACCGTGCTCTGGCTGATACGACCAAGAAGCTGGAGTGGCTATGTGAATTCTACGAACAGATGCTCAGGAAGGGCAAAGAGCCAGCTTATTACGGCGACAAGGTCAAGCCGGGAAAGGCGAATACAGTACTAATGAGGTGGCGATTGGTCACCGGTGAGTATAGAGTGATATTTGCCGACCTGCAAATCGAGACGGTTACTGCCGAGAAACTGGGGCAATTAGAAGCAGCCCCGTTACAATAAGTACATTGGGGGGTATGTCTCTGCACTGACAGCACACATTTCATATTTGCAAACCAATCAAAACTAAAGTAAAAGTTTACTATCAGGCAAATTGTTGACGTCGACCGGCAGGGGCAATAAAATTACACATCGTAAATTGATGACAACATTGCTGTCGGGCAAAAATTTTTAAAAACCGTGAACTATTAAAGCAAATGTAAGGTACGCAATGATAAAGATTAACGAGAATTTCCTGAAACTACAGACGGGATACCTTTTTCCGGAGATTAGCAGGCGTGTAAAAGCATTCAAGAAAGCCAACCAAAAGGCGAGAATAATAAGTCTCGGCATAGGCGACGTAACCGAGCCGCTGCCACCCGCCATAACCAAAGCGATGCATAAAGCAGTTGATGAAATGGGCCGGCGAGAGACATTTCGCGGCTATGGACCTGAACAGGGTTACGATTTTCTTATCGAAGCCATAATCGAAAATGATTACCGGCAGCGCGGTGTTGAACTTGACGGCAGCGAGGTTTTCATCAGCGACGGCACGAAGTGCGATATCGGCAACTTTCAAGAGATTCTCGGCACTGATAACGTTGTTGCGATACCCGACCCGGTCTATCCTGTCTATGTGGACAGCAATGTTATGGCGGGCAGAAGCGGCCCGGCGGATAAAAACGGCCAATATGCCGGCATCGTATATCTACCCTGTACGGCCGAGAACAATTTCGTCCCTGAGCTACCGAGCGAGCCAGTCGATATCATATACCTGTGCTTTCCGAACAATCCCACCGGCGCGGTAGCGACCAAAGGTCAATTGAGCAGATGGGTCGATTTTGCACGCGAAAACAAGGCCATAATACTGTTCGATGCAGCCTATGAGGCATTTATTTCGCAAGCCGAGATACCACATTCGATTTACGAAATCGACGGTGCAAAGGAAGTGGCGGTCGAATTTCGCAGTTTTTCAAAGTCGGCCGGCTTTACCGGCATAAGATGCGCCTTTACGGTTGTGCCAAGCCAGCTTAAGGCTTATACGAGCAATGGAGCGGCAGTTGAGGTAAAGGGAAGATGGCATCGCAGGCACTGTACAAAATTCAACGGCACCTCGTTTATTTCACAGGCTGCCGCGGCTGCCGTATACACAGAGGAAGGCAGGGAACAAGTCAGAAAAATCATCGATATCTATATGTCCAACGCAGCGTTAATCCGGCAATCACTTATAAAACTCGGCTACAAGGTATATGGCGGCATAAATGCCCCATACATCTGGTTGAAAACACAGAATGGCCCAAGCTCCTGGGGCTTCTTCGACCGGTTACTGCAAAAGGCGCATGTTGTCGGCACACCCGGCTCCGGCTTCGGACCGTCCGGCGAAGAATATTTCCGACTAAGTGCCTTCGGCCGTCCGGAAGATGTAAAAGAAGCTATGCAGCGATTCAGCTGCTTATAATGTATTCCGGCCACTCGGGCAGAACCTTTATTAAAAGATAAATAAATGACTCAAAATACAACAGCATATATTGGGCTGGGTAGCAATATAGACGACAGGAATGCTCATATTAACAATGCTATTGAGCAACTCCGCGGGATTGAGCAAACTGGCGAAGTTCACACCAGCAGCATAACTGAAACCAATCCCCTCGCGGGAATGGAGCAACCGCTCTATCTCAATACAGTAGCGGAAGTAAGCACTACACTGAGCGCAGAGCAACTGCTTCAACAATTACTCAGAATAGAAAACTCGCTTGGCCGAACCCGGTCCGGCAAGTGGTCGCCGCGTACTATCGACCTTGACTTGCTCTTGTTCGGCAATAAAGTCGTAAATACGTCCGATTTGACCGTGCCGCATCGGCAAATGCATCTGCGTTCATTCGTACTAAATGGCCTATGTGAGCTGGACAGCCATCTTATGCACCCCATTCTCAACCAAACGGTCAAAGAGTTGGCCCAAAGGCTTAACGGCAGAGACTTTGTGCTGCAAAAAGACATCCCTCAGCTTGTCTGTCTGGCCGGATTAATCGGCGTGGGTAAAACGACGTTGGCTGGGGAATTATCCGGTGCCTTTGGTTGCAAGATTGTGCTCGAGGCTTACGATACGAATCCGTTTATGCCGGAGGTTTACACCGGCAAAAAAGAGCTGGCCCTCGATTCCCAACTATACTTTTTATCAAGTAGAATCGAGCAGCTAAATAAAGACTCTTTATCGCCCGGCAAGGTTGTTATAAGTGACTATATCTTTGAAAAAGAAAATATATACGCTGAGCGATTACTCGATACCGAACAACAGGCTTTATATAAGCGTCTAAGTCGGCATCTGGCCGGAAGCGTTGCAAAACCGGTTCTCGTAATATATCTGCAAGATTCGGTGGAGAATTGTCTGGAGCGCATCCACAAACGAAACAGACCTTATGAACAGAAAATCGAGATGCAATTTCTAAAAATCCTGTACTCTGATTATAAGCAGCTTTTTGCCAATTGGAGCACTTGTCCCGTAATTCGCCAGCAAACCAGCACACTCGACCGTCTGCCCCAAAGTGTTGAAGACTTATCAAACCAGGTAAAAAGTTATGTTACGGTATAAATAAAATGCAAAAATTGAAAGGTGCCGACGTCGGATTATAGGCATCGGTATTCGGCTAAAGCATAAACTTAATAGTTATTTGTTAAGGGAGAAATTAATAATGCCCAAATCATCTGCAAAAAATAAACCCAAGAAAAAAAGTAAATCCCTCTCCACCAGGTCGATACATGCGGGCGAGCCGAGAAGAAAATATGCCGACTCGATTACAACCCCTATCATTCAAACATCTACATATACGTTCAAAAACAGCAAAGCCATCGAAGACTACACTAAAAAGGGCAAGGAACATTTCGAATACGGCAGGTACGGCAATCCGACCGCAAAAATAGCCGAGGCTCGCCTTGCCAACCTCGAAGGTGCCGAAGCTTGTGTTGTTTTCTCCTCTGGAATGAGCGCCATAACCACAACTATTCTTTCGCTGGTCCAGTCGGGTGACCATATCGTTATTACCGACGACAGCTACAAAAAAACGCTTGAATTCTGCAAGTCATATTTGAAGCAGTTTGCCATCGATTGCACAATTGTGCCGTTCGGAAATTACGAAATTCTCGAAAAAGCCATCAAGAAGAGCACACGTTTCATATTCTCCGAATCACCAACCAATCCCTATTTAAACATCTTCGACCTTGTCAAAATCAAGAAGATAGCAACCAGGCACAATGTTCTTACGCTGATAGACAGCACATTCAGCACTCCCTTAAACCAGCGACCCATTGAGTTCGGGATGGATATTGTCCTGCAAAGTGCGACCAAGTACCTGGGAGGCCATAATGATATCCTCGCAGGTGCAGTATTAGGCGAACAGGAACTTATTGAAAAAATAAGGAATTTGCACAAATCAATGGGCGGCCTAATTGACCCGCATTGCTGTTATCTATTGTTGCGGGGACTCAAAACATTTCCCCTGCGCGTGCAAAAGCAAAATGAATCCGCCCTGAGGGTAGCCCAGTTCCTCGAAGCCCATCCCGCCGTCAAGAAGGTATATTATCCTTTCCTTAAAAGTCACCGGCATTATAAAGTGGCAAAAGAGCAAATGAGCGGCGGCGGCGGAGTAGTCACATTTGATATAAAGGGCAACATTAATACTGCAAAACGATTCCTCGATGCATTGAAACTAACTTATATAGGGCCAAGTTTTGGCGGGACCGAAACACTGATAACACATCCGGCTTTGGTCAGTTACTACGACTACACAAAAAAGCAGCGTTATAAGCTGGGAATTGCCGACACCCTTTTCAGACTTGCCGTTGGGCTTGAGGACATCGAAGATATAATCGAGGATTTGGAAAGAGGCTTCAAGGCCGGTCTGAATCGCTAAAGAATAAATAATGGAAATTGCAGAAACGATACAGTCTGTAAGAGCTTTGGTTAAGGCCGCCCGCGACAAAGGCAAAAAGATTAGTCTTGTCCCCACGATGGGCGCGCTGCATTCGGGACACCTGTTTCTTATCGAAGCAGCAAAGCAGCAAACCGACTTCGTTGTAGTTAGTATATTTGTTAATCCGAGCCAGTTCGGCCCAGGTGAGGATTTTGAGAATTACCCACGCGACCTGAAGGCTGATGCCGATGCGTGCCAGAAAGTGGGCGTCGATGTTATCTTCGCACCAACCGTTCAGGAAATGTATCCGCGGGAAAATCTGACCTGGGTCAATGTCCGGAAGCTTACCGAGCCTCTTTGCGGCCGGTTCCGGCCGGGGCATTTCCGAGGAGTAACCACTGTTTGCGCAAAGCTGTTTAATATTATTATGCCAAACGTCGCATTCTTCGGCCAAAAAGACGCTCAGCAGGCAATTGTGATTAAGCGTATGGTTGCCGACTTGAATATGCCGCTGGAAATCGTTGTGTGCCCTACGGTGCGGGAAAAAAACGGCCTGGCGGTCAGCAGCAGAAACCGGTACTTGACCGAGACCGAGAAGAAAGACTCCGCTGTTCTGTATACAGCCCTGCAAAAATGTAAAAAAATGATCGGAGAGGGAGTTGCGGACAGCCGGACCCTTATCACTGAAATGTGTCGTACGATAGAGCAGGTGCCATCAGCAAAGATAGATTACGTTAGTATCGTCGATGCCGAAACGCTGCAGGACGTCGCACGCACCGAAGGCAAAATACTTGTTGCGCTTGCCGTTCACATCGGCAAGGCCCGGTTGATAGACAATATATTGGTGGACTTGAAGAAATAACAACGTATAATTACCGACGTCATTGTGTCAAAAGATAAGAATCTGTTAATTCGGAAATTTACAAAAGATGTTTGTTAAAGCCCTGAAAAGTAAGATTCACGCCGCTACGGTAACCGAGACAAGACTACACTATTCAGGCAGCCTGGCCGTCGATTCCGAATTGATGACGGCAGCGGGGATTTTGCCCTACGAAGCCGTCTTGATGGCGGATGTTACTAACGGAAACAGAGCAGAGACATATGTCATACCAGCCGAAGCCGGTTCAGGAACTATTGAAGTCCTCGGTGCGGCGGCAAGGCTATTTAATCCGGGCGATACCATCATCATACTCAACTTCGGCTATTATACTCCGCAGGAAGCAAAGAAGCTCAAACCGAAAGTTATCGTAGTAGACGAAAATAACAAAATAAAAAATCTTTTGTGAGATTAAATGTATCCTGAGCTTTTTGAAATACCTTTCGTTAACCTAACGATTAAGAGCTACGGCCTGATGATGGTCATCGGCTTCCTTGTAGCCATCTTTGTAATCAGGTCGCTATCCCGTGATATCACCGCCAGCCCCCAGATGATAACAAATGCCGCTCTATACTCACTGATAGCTGGCGTGGTTGGAGCACGACTGTTCTACGTTGTACATCACTACTCGGAATTTCAAGGCGATTGGCATAACATCTTTGCTATTTGGCACGGGGGGCTGGAGCTTCTTGGGGGCGTTACGTTTTCCATAGCCGTGATAATTGCATACCTATTCTATCACAAGCTGCCTGTTCGCCGCTACCTCGATATCCTTGCAATGGGGCTAATGCTCGCGCTGGCATTCGGCAGAATCGGTTGTTTTTTGAACGGTTGCTGTTTTGGCAAACCTACAGAACTACCCTGGGCCGTCCGTTTCCCCTATCATTCGTTTTCATACCTTAGCCAGGTATATCCGAATCCCGCAAGGAATCGCAGCGAGCCATGGTTAAAGCTGCCGAGCGAATTTTTCGGCTATCTTGTCTCAAATAATGATTGGATTGAGGCCGAGCAGGGCAACTTGAAACCCTACAGGCTGCTAAGCGACAAGCAAAAAGATGAAGTTAAAAGCGGCGCTTATCGAGCTTTGAAGGTCCACCCAACACAGCTATATTCCTCAGGCAATGCAGCGATGCTGTCACTTGTTCTTTTCCTCTTCTGGCGATGGGGTATTAAGGCAAAGAAAGAACCTGCTATCAGGAAGTTTACACCCACGCCGGGCTGCACATTTGCGCTAATGTTTGTGCTTTACGGCATAACACGGTTCCTTCTGGAATCGCTTAGAGATGACAATCCCTTCGAAGTGGACAGTCTAACTATTTCACAAATAATGGGAACCGGGCTGGCGGTGCTGGGTCTGATTTTAATGCTGGTTTTCTTCAGGGCCGGGCCCGACAAAATTTCACTGAGTCGTTCAGGTAGTCCGGGAACTTAAAACCGGCAAAATCCCACCAGCGATTAATTCTGCAAAGGTATCACACAAGTCATCAAGCTGCCCCTTGGTATGCTCACTCTGAATGGATATCCTTAGTCTTGCCGTCCCTGCCGGCACGGTGGGCGGCCGGATAGCTACAATAAAAAAACCTCTGTTATAAAGCTCCTCTGCAGCCGCCAAAGTATCTTCTTCAGTGCCGATGATGACGGGTATTATATGGCTGCGGCTCTGGCCGATATTCAAACCAAGCTTCTCAAGTCGCCCGCGGAGGTAATCGGCATTTTCCTTCAGCCTGCTTCTGCGATGAGTCTCGGTTTTTATTATCTCAAGTGCCGCCATTGCCGCTGCGCAGTTTACCGGCGACGGTGAGGTCGTGTATATGAAACTGCGGGCCTTATTTATGAGAAATTCGATAACCTTTTTTTCACCGGCCACAACACCGCCGGTCGCTCCCACCGCCTTACTCATTGTCGCAACCACGACATCAATCTCCTCAAGCAGTCCCAGCTCCTCGGCCAGACCGGCACCATTTTTCCCAAGGCAACCGAAAGCGTGCGCCTCATCGACAATAAGAAACGCCCCGTACTTATTTTTAAGCTCGACAAGAGCCTTCAGGTCCGCTGCGTTGCCGTCCATCGAAAAGATGCTCTCGGTGATGATAAATTTTCGTCTGTACTTTTTTTCGCAGAGTAATTTCTCAAGCTTCTCCGGCCTGTCGCGGCGATAGGTTCTAAACTCGGCCTGGCAGCCCCCTGCCGCGTCGATTATTGAGGCGTGGTCTAATTTATCCAGCAGGACGATATCGCCCTTCTGCGGAATGGTTCGAATGACCGCCTCATTGGCCATCCAGCCGGCCGGAAAAACAAGTGCCGCTTCCTTATAAAGAAAATCTGCAAGGCGTTCCTCCAGCTCGATGTGCGGCCTCATCGTGCCGCTGATAAGCCTGGAGGCGGCCGCACCATACCCGTATTGTCGGGCCGCTTCGAGAACCGCCTGAATAACCTGTGGATGATTAGCCAGGCCAAGATAATTGTTGCTACAAAAGATGTTTTTCTCAGCCCCCTCAACGCGTACGATACAGCCCTGCGGAGAATCTATGGACCGAAGGCTGCGGAAAAGATTCGCTTTCTTTAGCTGCTCAAGCGTTTCATTTAGGTAATCAAACCTTCCCATTGCTAACTTTTCCTTTGATTCGTTGCACAAAGTGCTGATATTATGGTATTATATATTGGCAGATTTTGCGAGATTTTTGTATTATGGGCCTTTACGATAGAGATTATACACAGGAGCACTACCGCCCATCGGGCGGTATGCCGCCGATACGCTTCGGCTTCAGTCCCGTCACACCTGCCGTAAAATGGCTGCTTATCATAAATATAGGTGTATTTCTCCTGATGGCATTTAGCCCGGCGTTCGCTGCTTCTCTGGTTCAATGGTTTGCAGTAGACGCTTCCTCACTTACCAAAGCAATACAACTCTGGCGACTCATAAGCTACCAGTTTCTGCATGCTTCATTCGGGCATGTCCTTTTTAATATGCTGGGCGTTTTCTTTTTAGGCCCCACGCTTGAACGCAACTGGGGCGGCAGGAAATTCATCATGTTTTATCTCAGCTGTGGTGCGGCAGGCGGCCTGTTTTATCTGTTTCTGGTCGGCATCGGTTTTCTCGGTGGGCATACAATGGTCGGGGCTTCCGGCGCGGTATTAGGAATGTTGGCGGCCTGTGCAATCCTTTTCCCTCATTTTGTGGTCATACTTATTCTCTTTCCCCTGCCAATAAGAAAGGCGGCAATTATCCTAACGATAATGTATCTGGTTCTTGTAGTGAGCCGCAGCGAAAATGCCGGCGGCGAAGCGGCGCATCTCGGCGGCATGGCTGCCGGGGCAATCTATGTTATGTGGCAACCCTGGCTTAAAAAACTCAGAGAGAAAAACCGGGTAGTCAGATGGGAAAGCGATTTCGGCCGCGAGCGGGCACTTGAGAAGGAAGTTGACCGAATTTTGAGGAAAGTCCACGAATCCGGCATTAGCAGCCTGACTCGCCAGGAGAAAAAAATTCTCGAAAAGGCCACCAAGGCCGAGCAAATGCGAAACCGCCACGGCTCCAATTAACTTCTAACACATAAATGCAGGGCAAGGTCTTTTTTGCCTGCATACTCGAATTTGCTGCCTTTGACGGCGCCTTGCGGCGTTTTTTTCATATTCCACGTATCGATAACTTCAAGCTCGTAAATGGCACCTGCAGGCAGGTCTATCTCGAACTTGCCGGCCTCGGCAAAGTAAATCAGGTAAAGCTCGTGGGATTTGGCGAGTATAAAAATATTTGGCATTTGTGAAAAATCAGGACTCATCTCCTGGAACGGCAAGGCGGTGAGAATTTCCTTTAAGAAACGGATACGGGCCGGGCTTTGGCCCTGAAGCAGGCCGCCTTTAGACCACCACAGTAAATCGTCTGGATGCATATACGTCTCACCGTGGCCGACATAACATCCGCCCAGAAAGCCCATCCAGAAATGACGTGTCATCTCCTCGGGCGACAGCCGTCCCCAGCTCTGCTCAATATCACCTTCATATCGGCACTCATCAAAGATATGGGGCTTTGATGGATACATTTCAAAATTTTTCTCGATTGTGGGAAAATCACTACTCTGAATACTAACGTGGCTTAGCCCCGGATTATTATGGTCGTACCAGGCCCGGCAGTTATGGATACCGCACAAGTGGCCGTATGAGTCGTGGCTTCTGACAAGCGAAATATATTCATCCCACCAGCTCAGTGGCCAATTTTCAAAGAGGTCGTATTCGTTAGCCATCGACCACCATACGTTGCGAAACGCCGACAGCCGGGCGATAAGATAACGCAGATAGAATCGGTTATTTTCATCACCCATATTCATAAAACCCCAGCGGTCATAAGGATGGAATATTATCACGTCGGCCTCGATGCCCATATCCGCAAGCTGCCGGACTCGTTTTTCAAAGTGATGCCAAAATGCCGGATTGGGCCGTTTGAAATCCCAGTCTTTCAGCGGCCGGCCCTCGTACGGATAATACACCGGCTCGTTTTCATTATAGGGAAATGATTTGGGAAACACACACATCCGCACCTTGTTGAATGGGGCGTCGTTGAGAGTCTTCAGGGTCTGCTCTTCCATCGCATCGCCCTGATGAGTCCAGGCATAACACGTTGTGCCGATGGATAGATGCGCTGTGCCGTCGGCATAGCTGAGTTTTCGCGGATTATTTTTATCAACGCATACCGGCCCGTGATTACCTTCGGACGGGACCGTACAAATAAAGCTGCCCTTCCTGCCGGCCAGTTCAGGGACATTACTTACGGTCGAATACTGCCAGGTGCCCTCCTCTGTGGGCATAAAACGAACCTTATAAACACCGCTGCCATCATAAAAACCTTCAGGCCTGACTACTTTATCACCTAATCGAAACTCTGCACCGATTTGTACATCCACAAACGGATTACCATCCGCCGGCCCTTCGAGCGAAATCTCAAACATCCCCCATCTTTCAATCTTCTCACAATTACTCAACAAATGCAAAACCCCAAAGCTAATAAAGATTCTATCCTGATAGTTGTGCTATGCTTGATATCGTCGATAGTACTGCCGCCACAGGCTGAGCAATAATATTGATTTTCCCCCACAGCTTCTTAATTCGCCCACCTCTCTTATTCCGTTCTTCTGCCGGTTTCGCAAGCTCACCTCGAAGCTGTTCCAGATCATTAAGTACATCTCGCACATCCTCCTCGCACATCTTCAGCTTCTCCAATTCTTCACAGGCTTTGCTCAACTTTGCCTTTGTATCTTCATCAAGACCCGAAGAATTCTCTATGTTCTGCCTAACCACTGTAATATCACCTGCTTGCGCACTCGCTCCTCGCCCAAACGCCGAACCGATTGCGTCACCCTTTACATTTATTTTGTCACCGTCCATTACCAAATCTCCTTCTACCTTTACGCCCCTCAGGTCATACATCTCCTTTATTCTCTCTCCGGTCTCTTTCCGGCTTTCGATACTCCCCAGTAGTTTCGCAACTTGATAGCCCTTTTGAAGCTCTCCAACGAATTTCTCTTCGCGTCTGGGTCTAGCGGTCTCGTGCCCTATCAAGTCTAAGTATTTCACCGCATGATTTGACTCATCAGGCAATGGCACCCATTCTGTAACATCAAGTTTCTCAAAACTATTATTAATTTCCAGAATAGTTCTTCGAATGGTAGCGAAGTAATCTCGTGCCTGCCGGCCACTCACTTCAACATAGATTCTTCTTTCGCGTCTGTCCTGCCTGACCACTGCAACCGCACTAAATGACTCATTCTTCAAAACTGCCCCTGTCCGCCAGCACAGGTTCGCATCCAGGTCGGCGCAACTTTTCACCATAAAACGCGGCATCACCACTGCTGGAAGAAAATTATATTCAAAATAAAACCGCAAATCAATTTCCTTCGGCAGACCCTTCCTCGGCTCCTGTTCAGTCAATAAATCCGGAACTAATATGGTGTCGTCGTCCAATTCGTAGCACAACTCGAACTTGTTCATTAGCTCTGCGATATAGTTTTGTTCCTTTTTGCTATATTTCTTTAGCCGGCCGCGCTGGTCCTCTAACCGCTCTACATTCAATACGTAATTCAGTTTGTTTGCCGGCAGCTTACCCTGGCGCTTCTTAAGTTCTTTTGAATTAATAATTTTATATATCCCCTCTGTGGCCCACTCAGGATTAAGAACTTCTGTATCCGCCAAATTCCTTTCTGGAAAATGCAACATTACTCCAAGCTCATGCAATATTCTTATTAACTCTCTTTGCCTTGTCTCTTTAATCACCCCCTCTTTTCTGCAAATATCTTCGTACTCCGCATATGTAATATAATCATTTTTAAGTTGTCCAAGTTGTTCCCTCACTTTTGCCCAGTGTCTCGGCCACTTTATTTCCCTCATTTCAATCTGCACAATATGCTTCTTCAAACCTTCCTTAAACGATCTAAGGCCATCGCCGCTTTTACACGATAGATGGTAGAAGCCCTTGATATTTGGGTATTTTCTTTCAAGTTCCGGTTCGTTCAATCCAAATGCGTGTTCGTCTATCTTATTAATTACAACTAGAACAGGAGACTTCCCTCCTAAACTCTCTATACTTTTCAGCCACTCCTCTGGATTCGACTCCTGCCTGGCATCGATGACCAGTACATACAAGCTACGCTGTGAGAAAAATACTCGATGCGTCGCCTGCATAATCCCTTGGCCCCCATAATCCCAGAAATGAACATTTATCACTTCACCATCTACTTTTATCTTCCAGTCGTTTATCCTCACACCGTGTGTCTTTGGCTCGTTTTTCTTAAACTCTCCCCTTGTTAAACGTCGAACTAACGATGTCTTACCCGCACCTCCATAACCTACTAATAACACCTTTACCTCATCAAGTAGTCTCTCTCCTTCCTCTTCCAGCGCTTTGAACCACTCCTTTACTGCCCCCTTGCCCCGTTTTACAATCTCAATAGGCGGCTTTTCCAAAGGATTATCTGCCAGAAATATTCCTTTCTCACTCGGATTCCTTTTCCATTCCCACTTAATATCCAATTCTAGCTCCAACGTCGCAGACGGCAATTCCGTTATCTGATTTCCGCTCAATTCAAGCCTAATCAGGTTTCTCAACTGATCCAACCAGCCAGGAACCAATGTTAGCCGATTTTTGGAAAGATACAGATGCTGCAGATTACTCAACCGACCTAAGGAGTCCGGAATCGATGTAAGTTGATTGTGGGTAAGACCTAAATCCTGCAAACTACTCAACTGACCCAGCGATTTAGGAACCGATGTAAGCTGATTGCCGGAAAGCCAGAGCGTCTTCAGACTATTCAATTCACCTAACCAAGCCGGTACAGATGTTATCTGATTACGATAAAGATTGAGTACCTTCAGTTTTTTCAACGTCCCTAAGGAGGTCGGAACCGATGTAAGTTTATTGAAGCGAAGATACAATTCCTGTAGATTACTCAATTGACCTAACCAGTCCGGTACTGATGTAAACTTATTACCATCAAGATCCAACTTCTCCAGTTTACTTAACCACCCCATCGTATCCGGAACCGATGTAAGCTGATTTCTGGAAAGCAAGAGCTCCTGTAGATTTTTCAACTGCCCTAAGGAGGCCGGAACCGATCCAAGCCTATTTTCGGAAAGATCAAGCATCCGTAGATTTTTTAACTGCCCCAGCGCATCTGAAACTGATGTAAGTTGATTATGGGAAAGACAGAGCCACATTAGATTTGTCAACTGCTCCAAGGAGTCCGGAACTGATGTAAGCTGATTGTCGGAAAGATAGAGCTCTTGCAGATTTTTCAACTGCCCAATCTCAGCCGGCAGCTCCTTTATGCTTCTGCCGACTAGGTTAAGCCTTGCCCTTCCATCTCTTGCCGCTTGTTCTATAATTTCAAGTAATTCCTCTTTAGTCATTCTTGTATCCCTCTGTCCCTTCGAATTCGCTCAGGGCAAGCTTCTGTCTTCTGTTCTCTGTCTTCTGATTACTCGATTCATTTTAGCCAAAATTGCCGCTTTATGCAACACGACATTTATCTTGCCGGGCCGGGCCGGAGAATTTATAGTAGCCGCTTATTGTAAGGCCGCTCGTCGGGGCGGAGCCCGCCGCAGCCCGGTCGGCCTGAAGCGTTAATCCCACCGTATAAGAGGAGCCTTAAAATGGAATTACAGGAACTCAAAACCACCGACCTTAAACCGGAAGAATTTATCGAGCAAAAAATACAGGAGCTTCGCGCCGAGATTGACGGCCCGGCCGTGAACGCACTATCCGGCGGTGTGGATTCCTCTGTAGTCACGCTGCTGGGCTTCAAGGCGCTGTGCGAGAACTTAAAAACATATTTTATAGACAACGGCCTGATGCGGCAGGATGAGCCGCAGACTATAGCGGCGGTTTTCGAGAAATTAGGCGTGCCCGTCGAAATAATCGACGCCAAAGAGCAGTTTTTCAGTGCCCTTAAAGGCCTAAGCGACCCGGAGGAAAAAAGAGAAGCCATCACGCAAACTTTTTACAAGGACGTCTTCGGTAAAATGGTGAAACAAAGCGGAGCAAAATACCTTCTACAGGGCACAAACTATACGGACGTCGAAGAGACCATTGCAGGGATTAAAAGACAGCACAACATCCTCGAACAATTAGGGATTGATACGCAGCAGCAGTACGGCTACAAAGTGATAGAGCCTATCGTACAACTGCGAAAGAGCGGCGTAAGAGCCGTCGGAAAAGCATTGGGGCTGCCTGCCAAAACCTACAATCGGCCGCCCTTCCCCGGCCCCGCTTTGGCTGCAAGGGTCATAGGTGAAGTTACGCCCGAAAGAGTACAAATCGTAAGAGAGGCTACGGCAATCGTGGAAGATATGCTCTCGGATACAGGAGCATTTCAATACCTGGCGATTCTGCACGAGGACAGGGTAACAGGGATGAGGGCCGGGAAGCGCGACTTCGGAATGCAAATAGAAGTCCGCTGTTGGGAAAGCACCGACGCCTTGACGGGCACACCCACAAACCTGCCGTTCGAAATACTGACCGAACTGGCTGAAAAAATAACCCGCAATGTGGCCAGCGTCGTAAGCGTTACTTACAACATAACCACTAAACCACCTTCGACAATCGAGGCCGTGTAGTCTAAAAGAAGCCTACGAAGCACTGACGAAAAAAGCGAAATGCCTTTGTTTTTTACTGCGATTGTGATATAATTACATCAAGATTCAGGAGGAGACTTAGTGGTTAAGCTCGTCGCCCAAGCATTACTAATATCCTTTCTGGTTTGTTTGGCAGTCGTTGCGGAGGCACAGCCGGCCGGTTTACACGAACATAACGCAATTCAGGCTGCGATTGAAAACTCACCAAATCCCAGGATAATCATTCCTGCCGACGACTCGTCCCCGCCTGATTTGTCAGCGAACACAAAGGCAGCCGAGTATGTTCCAAACGAGATTATCGTAAAGTTCAAGACGAGCCTTACAGATACTCTTGAGACGCAATTAGGGAAGGGTCTGCCGCCTGATAAGCTAAAGCTATCGGCCTCCCTCGACAGGCTGAACAACAAATATAGATTAAGCAGTGCCAATGCCATATTCAAAAACTTCAGAAAGAACAGACAGCACATAAAGGCACTTCGTGAAAAAAACAAGACGCTCCTGACCAGGGCAGAAAGGCGGATTTTAAGAAGGCTGGCGCGGGCGCCTAAAAATATACAGGTACCTGAGCTTGGCGGAATATACAAAATTAAAGTGGCCCCCGGACCCGGAGAATCGCTTGAAGAGATAGCGGCTGCTTATGCCAATGACCCGCAGGTCGAATACGCGGAACTCAATTATATTGTCTCCACATTTCGAGAACCCAACGACCCAAATTATCCAGTACAATGGGCGCTCAACAACACGGGACAAATGTATCCGGAAAGCGGGCGTTACAGGCACCCGCCCGGCACTGAAGACTGCGACATCGACGCTCCCGAGGCTTGGGATATATACACGGGCGATCAGGAAACAATAGTTGCGGTAGTCGATACCGGAGTTGACTACAACCATAGAGACCTGGCGGGCAATGTATGGGTCAACGAATTGGAGTTGAACGGCATTGTCAATGTCGACGACGACAAAAACGGATATGTGGACGACGTGTACGGATACGACTTCCTTAATCGAGACGGCGACCCAAAGGACGACCACGGGCACGGCACACACTGCTCTGGAATAATCGCTGCCAAAGGAAATAACGAGCTGGATATCACCGGCGTCTGCTGGGATGCCAAAATAATGTCACTAAAATTTCTCGGTCCGGGGGGTCTGGGAGATATAACAGATGCCGTAGAAGCCTTTTACTACGCCGTTGAAAACGGGGCCGAAGTCATCTCGAACAGTTGGGGTGGTGGTGGTTATCTCGAATCGACGCAGGAGGCGATAGACTATGCCCACAGTCAGGGAGTAATACTGGTAGCAGCGGCAGGCAATGATAACTCTGACGTGCCCTTTTACCCGGCCAATTACGCACGTATGATTTCCGTGGCCGCAACGGATTCCAACGACGACAGAGCTCCTTTTTCCACCTACGGCAACTGGGTTGACCTGGCTGCACCGGGGGTGGATATTTTGTCACTAAGAGCTCAGGGAACATCAATGGGCACAACATACGACGGGTACAAGACGGTTGCCTCAGGAACATCGATGGCCTGTCCGCTTGTTGCCGGACTCTGCGCAATGCTAATATCAGTCAATCCCATACTAAGCTATGACGACATAAACGATATTATCAGACAGACCTCCGACACAATTGCTCCCGGAATCTGTGCTTCGAATGGGCGAGTTAATATCTTCAATGCGTTGCTTGCCAGCACCACACCCGAAGGGCAGATAAAGCTCGAGCGTGACTATTACACCTGCTCAGGATTGGTTTCCATCCACCTGGCCGATAGCGACCTTGACAGCAACAGCACCCAGGAAGTAACCGTGACAACCAGCGACGGCGACCTGGAAACGGTCGTTCTGGAGCAAACAATTCCCGGCATGGGTATCTTTACGGGGTCGATATCAACAGTTCCCGGTGAACCAAACATCGAAGACGGGACATTGCAGTTATCACACGATTTAACCATCTATGCAACGTACGAAGATGCAAATGATGGCACCGGAAACACCGCGACAGCAACTGATACGGCAATTATCGACTGCGAGGAGCCAAGCATTTTCAACATTCAACTCGATATACCGGGGCCTGAGCCGATAGTCAGCTTCGAGACAAATGAACCGGCATTAACGAAAATTCTGTGTGGCCTTAGCTGTACGGACCCAAACGCCTTTGTCAGAAGGAATCCTGTTCTGGCAACAAGCCATGTTATAAAACTAAGGGGTGTTAGCCTCGAGACCGAGTATTTTTTCAAAATTTACGCCACCGATATTGCCGGCAATGAGACAATTGACACCAATGACGGCTGGTGCTACGTTTTTACAACTAACGGGCCCGGCGACATTAATGTACCCACTCAGTTCACAACGTTACAGGAAGCAATCGACAGGTCCTGGGATACTGGAAGAGTGTTAATCGCCGACGGTATATATAGCGGGCCGGGTAACCGTGACATCAATTTCAATGGTAAGTCCATTACAGTTCAAAGCCAAAACGGCCCGGAGAACTGCATAATCGACTGTAATGGAACAGAACAGCAGCCACATCGCGGATTCAAATTCGCGTCCGGAGAAGGCCCGAGTTCCGTCCTTGCTGGTATAACTATAACCAACGGCTATGGGCCGGAGGAGCCTGTAGTCTACTTTATGTCACCGGCCGGTAATGCTGTCTTCTGTGATAATTCAAGCCCAACGATAGCAAACTGCAGGTTTGAAGGCAATAACGGCGGCCGAGGTGCTATTTTCTGCCTTTATTTCAGTAGCCCGAGTATCAGCAACTGCACTATTACGGACAATTCGACGGATTATGTGGGTGCCGGCATATATTGCGGCTGGCTATCACATCCAACGATTAGCGACTGCCTTTTTACGGGAAATTCAGCCGAATACGGCGGCGGCATATTTTGCTGGCTTAGCAGTAATCCGGCAATCAGCCATTGCACTTTTGCGGGCAATCAGGCCAAATACTACGGTGGCACGATTCTTTGTAACGGAGCAAGTCCAAATCTAAGCAACTGTACTATTACCGGCAATCGCACCACTGAAGCCGGTGGAGCAACATATTACCGGAGCAGTATGAAACCTGTGATTAGTAACTGCATACTCTGGGACAACTATGCCGCCGATGGACCGGAGCTTTTCCTGGTAAGCAGCGGTTCAAGCACTTCAAATCTTACAGTCTCATTCAGCGATATTAAGGGCGGACAAATACAGGCAAGTTTCGATGCAAACAGTTCTGTGCTTTGGGGGCCGGGAAATATTGAAACAGACCCCTGCTTTGTTACTGCCGGCTACTGGGATAATAACAGCACACCGGAAGATATGAACGACGATACCTGGGTCAACGGCGAATATCACTTGCAGTCGCAGGCAGGCAGATGGGAACCGAACCAGGGCCGGTGGATTACAGATATAAGCACAAGTCTTTGTATTGACGCAGGCAATCCCGGTTGTACTGTAATCGGGGAATTTGAAGAGCCAAATAACACTCGTATCAATATGGGCGCCTATGGCGGTACGACAGAAGCAAGCAAGGCACCGGCCGGCTGGAGTCTCCTGGCAGACCTGACAAATGACGGCACAGGTGATTTCCAGGACCTAACGTACATCGCGGGCGACTGGCAGGAAACCGCCAGCCAAGAGCCGGGCGACCTGAACCGGGATGGTGCGGTCAACTGGCCTGATGTTGCGCTATTTGTCGATGACTGGCTAAGGCAAACTATATGGTACGAGTGAAAGGTAGGTAATGATTGCAGGATAAATTTTGCCATAAAAAAAGCCGCCGATTTTAACCTCGGCGGCCCACGTGCTCCTTCTGCAGCGATGAGTATATTAGTATTGCTTGCCCCTGACATTTATTTGTATCCCCCCGATTATGCCTGCTGTCTATCTCACTGATTATTAGTATATCCGAATTACACTAAAATGTCAAGAAAAGACCAAGCTCTCTTAAAGGAAAAGTTATTATCTATGACCAATGTATTCGTGCTCAGTGAAATGAACGATATTTTCGGTCTCTGTGCGGAATTATCAGAAGCCGCGTCAGAAAAATTTTACCTCTCTAATCCGGAAGTACACAATAAAAGGGAAGGATTCCGACCTGCCTGCCGCCCGCCCACCGGGGCAGAACGGCAGGCAAGTCCGAGTTCAGTCCCAATCGACTTTTTCCGTGCCACCGAGCAACTCCTCAAGACGCTCCTTTACCTTATCAGCCTTTTGACTCTTTAGACTGTCAACTTCGTTCTTACGCTCTTTGACCTGCTCCTTCAAACGCTCGAGCCTCCCGAGCATTTCCTCATATCTTACCTGTTTTCGCTTTATGATAAGCTCAAATCTTTCGGCAACTACCTTTTCCAGTTGATTTTTCAACTGTTGTTTTTCGTCTTCATCGGTAGCAGCCTTGATTTCCGCCAGTAATTCACGGCGTTCTTCTCTAAGACGCAAATCTTCTTTAAGTACCCCGGCCAGTTCAGGATTCCTTGTCGAGGCCTGCATAATAGACCGATACGTCTTCATTGCCAGACGAAGTTCTTCAAAATAGGCTTCATCATCTTTCTGTTGCAATTGTTTCAGCCGATTGGCCTCGTCAGGATAATTCTCCGTGAGCCAACCCATAAACTTAGTATGCTTTTCCCACATTCGGTCTCTCAGAGGTCCCTTTCCACCACCTTTGGAAGGCACCATTTGCTCACGTCCACGATGTCCCTGCTCTCGACCCATCCGTTCAGTCCTTCGTTGTCTGTGTCTTTCACCAAATTCTTTGCGAAAATGCTCTCTGAGCTGCTTTTGAAACTCGTTGGGGTCCTCTTCGCGAAGACGCGCCAATTCCTTTGCCTTTTCAGGATTCGTTTGCTCAATCCTATTCAATATTCTCTCTATCCTTTCCTCCGACATTGCTACAGGCCCATGCCACCGGCCAGGACCCATTTCCGCCTGATCGGCCTTTTCGGCCACAGCGTCTGTAACACCAGGCCACAAAACCAGAACGGCCATCAAGACCATAATTGTTAAATAGCTCGTTTTCATCAGATTTACCCTTTCCAAAAGACATTATCAATTTCAACCATTTCTGTCTCAATATCGGCAAGAATCGTACCGTTGGCACTGTCCTGCTCACCAAGTCTTAGAGCAAATATACTACTTTCAATCTGGTCGATTTCCTCGACTAAACCCGCCATTTCAGTATCCACTTCAGTCTCATCCCAGCCACTCCAGGTTCTGCGGACCCCTTCGACCGCAACGGTCCTCTCTATCCGAGGTTCAGGTCGGCTCAGCTCAAAGAACTGCAGCCCGACCCAGCCAAATATAATAACGGCGGCGGCTACACCGGCTATTTTAAAAACACGTGCTGCAGAGAAGGTTGCCCTGGGTTTGGACAGACGCGCAGAAATCTGTGCCTTTAGACTCGCGAGCTGCCTCTCGTCCAGTTCAGGAGCGGGATGCTGAGCAAAAAGCTCCTCACCCTGCCGAATCTCCTTGGCCGCCTTTTGGGCCTCTTCGGTGCCGAGGAATTTCTCCAGCAACTGCTCAAGATTTTCATCGTTCTGTTTTTTCATAATTCAATGTCCCACAATTATTCTCCCATCAGCTCACGCAGCTTCTTAAGGCCGCGATGCACTTTTGAGAGTACTGTGCCAATCGGCTGTGACCGCATTCGAGCGATTTGACTGAAGCTCAACTGCGAATAGTACCGCAGGGCCAGTAGCTCCCGAGTCTCCTCATCCAGTTTTTCAAGGTTGACCTGCAAGCTGTCGGTCAGATATTCCACGCCGCCGGAGCGAGACTGCGAATCGATGAGCATCTGCCGCTCTTTCCAGTCCAAAAACTTTTTTTCGCGCCGACGGGCCCTCAAATGGTCGCGAAAAACGTTAGTTGCTATCGTGAAAAGCCATTTTTCAAAAGAGCCGTCCCTGTATGTATCTATTTTTTCAACCAATTTCAGGAACATTTCGCTAAGCAATTCTTCGCTCACCTCCGCCTTACCGGTGAGCCGATAAAAATAACCGTAAAGCCGCCGGGCATACATATCGACAAGACGCGAAAAAGCCTCTTCCCGCCGATTCTTACAGGCGGCTATAGTCTCACTTAGATTCTCTGGTGTATCCATCAGCAGCACTTCCATATAGATATGACGGCAAGACAACCTATTGTATTGCAAAAATCCGGGAAAATGACACAAAAAAAACCACATTCCGTCGGCGAGGAGTGATTAAAATTTATGTTGCAAACTTCTGTAATCAGCTTATAATTCGGCGGTTAGAGGCTCGATTGAACTCGTATAAGTCCGATTTAAGATGAAGATATATCACCTATTTACCTAAACAATTAGCATTTCAGGAGACATAGACTATGGTACCAGAGACGGTAACAAAGATTGACCTTTTCGGGACCGACCTACCCAGCCTTGCGGATATCCAAAAACTTGCTACGAGCGTACACTCGAACGAGCGGAACCGAATATCCTTCAAGGAACAAGTCCAGAGTAATCTTGGCAAGACCGAGGCCAAGGTTTCTCTGGCGACAGGAATCGGATTATTCATCCTTGGTAATGACGAGCAAGCCATAGAAAAACTACAAAATTCGAATGATTGCAAGGAGAAGTTTCTTTACCTGGCCTATGCACAACGACGAAAAGGCAATTTCAAGGAGGCAATAGCAAATCTTGAAAAGGCTCGCGAACATCAGGCCGAAAAACTGAGCATAATGCTGGAGAAAACGGCAACGCTTCGTTATGAATCGAGATTTGAGGAAGCAACAAAACAGCTTCAAGCCTGCTCGAACTTCGAGCAGGTAAGTGCCGAGTACCACTATCAGCTTGCCCGGCTCCAGGAGGCTCAGGGCCTTTACCAGGAGGCAATTAACAATTACCAAATGGCGGTGGAACTGGAACCGGAACACCAGAAAGCACTTTTTCACCTGGCTTATGCGTGCGACCTGCGAGGGGACGAACAGGCGGCAATCGATTACTATAAGCAAATCACAGTCCACAGCCCGGTATATATAAGCGCATTGCTGAATCTTGCTGTGCTCTACGAGGACTTAAATAAATATGAAAAGGCCAGCCAGTGTGTTGAGGCGGTATTGAGGTCTCATCCGAACCATCAAAAAGCATTGCTGTTTAAGCAGGACATCGACAGCTCAAAAACAATGATTTACGATGAGGAGAAGGAAAAGAGACTTGACCGCCGAGCCAAGATTCTGGAGACGCCAATATCCGATTTCGAGCTGTCAGTAAGGAGCCGAAATTGCCTGAAAAGAATGGGCATCGCCACAATAGGAGACCTGCTGCATACAACCGAGGTAGACCTGCTGTCCTACAAAAACTTCGGTGAGACATCGTTGAACGAAATTAAAACCATTCTCGCATCAAAGAATCTGCAGCTCGGAATGGCGATTGAGAACAAAACATTTACTGACTCCGAGGAACTACCGAGTGAGCCGTTAAATACCAAGCAGGAGTTTTCGCAGAAATTAGTAGACGATATGGAACTCTCCGTCCGTTCAAGAAAGTGTCTGCTGAGGCTCAATGTACGAACGATTGGTGATTTGATTAGTAAAACGGAAGTGGAGCTACTGGGCTGTAAGAACTTCGGCGTAACCAGTCTGAACGAGATAAAGCAGCAACTTACCGACCTGAACCTGTCGCTGCGCAAGCTTGAATAAGTGCCCGGCTCTCTCAAGGATTTCGAGACGGGCCGATCGGCCGCAATATTTGTAAGAAAATCGAGAAATTGATGTTGCATATCATTGCTACCCGGCTCCGCCAAGGGCTTCGCCGGCAGCGAGAGCCCAAGGCAAATTCAGGAAAATCCGCAGTCTGGGCAGTTATTCTGATATTATTAACTGTCGGTTTGGGGTGCAGGGAGCGTCAGTTATTCGGGCCTACGCCACAAATGGAAATCGCCCGAAAGTTTCGGATTAGAGTCCTGCTGCTTAAGGACATAAAGACCTGCACCATAAACGTCCCAAGCTCTTTTGCCCTCGCCACGGGACCAGAGCAACGGATAGAAGCTTATTTTGACAAATCCGAGTGCCCAATAAAAATAACGATGTCCGATGGGACAATGTTTTTCGCAAATCGGTCTTTCAACAGCAGACTAATCACTATTCTACCCGATAAGCCGTTTGTTTTTCAATTGAATGGACGGTACTATCGTGGAGACCTGCAATTATTACTCAACGAAACCAACCTCTCCGAAGGGCCGGAGGGAAAAAGTTCAGCCTTTCGAGCCATCAACAGCGTACCACTCGAGGCATATCTGGCGGGTGTTGTGGGCAGTGAGATGCCATATTACTGGGAGCCGGAGGCGCTAAAGGCCCAGGCTATTGCCGCACGAACCTACTGCCTGTATATAAAAAAACATTTTGGCGTCGAAAGGCCCTGGGATGTGCTCAGCACTCAGGCCAGCCAGGTATATGGCGGCCTTGAGGCCGAAAGCCGGCCGGTCTGGAACGCTGTCAACAGCACAAGCGGCCAAGTGCTGATACATACACAGACTGACGGCCGGGAAGACCTTTTCCCGGCTTATTACAGTTCGTCCTGCGGGGGACATACTGAAGATAGTAAGAACGTCTTTGGAAAGGCATTTACTCCGCTGATTGGGGCAGTTTGTCCATACTGCAAAGATGTAACCAAGGCCAACACGCTGTTCTGGCCAACGGTTCAGTTTGACAGCAGCTATGTTACAGAACGTTTGGCGGAAAAGTATCCCAAGCTTGGAAAGCTGGGCCGGATAAAGACGATAGAACCAACCAAACAAAGCAAATATGAAGGTTTTTCACGTATTACCGCGGTTAAAATAACAGATGTAAACGGAAAAAGCGGCTACCTGAGAGCAGAAGATTTGCGGCTTACTCTCGATCCAAGCGGTAAGAAATTCAGAAGCACGGCCTGCAAAATTCTGTCGCAAGAGGGCAAATTCAGCTTCATAGCGGGCCGCGGCTGGGGCCACGGTGTCGGCCTGTGCCAGTCCGGAGCTCAGGGTATGGCAAGACAGGGAAAAACTGCGTATCAAATCCTGGGGCACTATTATCCGAATTCATACATTTCAAAGGTTTATTAGCATAAAATCATGCGAAACTTCGAAATTGTAAGTGAAGATTCAAATAGCTCAGCACGCAGAGGTGTATTACACACATCCCACGGCGACATACAGACACCAGTATTTATGCCGGTCGGCACAAGCGGTGCAGTAAAAGGCATCACACCCGCACTACTGGCTGAAACCGGAACCTCGGTAGTCCTGGCTAATGCGTATCACTTAATGCTTCGGCCGGGTGTGGAAGTAGTTGAAAGACTCGGCGGGCTGCACAAATTGATGAGCTGGCAAGGCCCTATACTTACCGACAGCGGAGGTTATCAAATCTTTTCGCTTAGCACCCTTAGTCGAATAGATGATAACGGTGTCGAGTTTGCCAGCCATATAGACGGCAAAAAGATATTTATCGATGCCGAGCGGGCAACAAAAATCCAAAATCGCCTCGGCAGCGATATTATTATGTGCTTAGATGAATGCGTCCCCTTCTCCAGTAAACACTCTCAAGTGGAAAAGGCGGTCGAACGAACTATCCGCTGGGCCAAAATCTGCAGGGAAACTCATAAAATAGATGAGCAGTTACTTTTCGGCATCATACAAGGTGGAATAGACTTAAAGCTGCGGCGGCAATGTGCAAAAGAGCTGGTCGGCCTGGATTTTGACGGATATGCCATTGGCGGTCTGAGCGTGGGCGAAGGCACGGAGAAAATGCTGAGCACGGTGGAACAGACCGCCCCACTACTGCCAAGAGAAAAGCCCAGATACCTTATGGGCGTGGGCAGGCCGGCCGAAATTATAGCTGCGGTCCGGGCGGGCATCGATATGTTTGACTGCGTACTGCCAAGCAGAAACGGACGAAACGCCTACGCTTTCACCAATGCCGGTCCGGTCAGGCTCAGAAACAACATCCACACAAATCAGGTCGAACCGCTTCAGCCTGGTTGCGATTGCTACTGCTGCCGGAACTTTAGCAAAGGCACATTAAGGCATTTTTTCAATATCTCAGAGATGCTCGGCCCCATCCTGACAACGGTCCATAATCTGAGATTTTATCAGAAATTGATGATACAAATAAGACAAGCCATCGAGAGAAACGAATTTGAGCAGTGGGCAAGGCATCACCTGGGAAAAAACAGTGAAACGACAAGAAAGATTCCGAATTTTTGTGTGTGATTTGCAGCAATTTTCGGTTATAAATGCCAATTTGAAAATACGGCAGAAGAAACCTAATCAAGCAAAGGAAAAACCAAAATGAATAACTTTTGGATATTAACCCAAACGACGGCCATGGGAGAATCTGAAGAGCCTTCGATCGTTACCGCTGAGCGGGTCGGTGCAGAGAAAGAAATCGCGACAGTGGCGGAGCCAAACACGTTGCAGCCGACTCCACCCGTTCGGCCAAAGCCGAACATCTTCTACCAGTATCTGCCGCTGATTTTGGTGTTTTTCGTTTTTTACCTGCTGATACTCAGAGGCCCACGAAAAAAACAACAGCAGCAACGAAAAATGATCCAATCACTAAAGAAAAACGACAGAGTCCGAACAATAGGTGGAATTATCGGGACCATTGTTGATGTCAGAGACGATGAGATTATCCTGAAAATCGACGAATCGAGCAATACCAAGATACGAGTGGTTCCTAATGCGATTAACCGGGTCATAACTCAGGATAACGATTAGGCACCAGGAATTAATAGCCCGGAAACAGAAGAAAAGAAAGAGAAAAAAGGCAAAAGTCAGCAATCTATTGATTTTTCTGTTTTCGGAATAAATCAGCTTAGAAGGTAAAATCAGGGAAGCAATTATGGAAAAAAATTTGTCGTGGAAAGTAATTTTGATTGTTGTCTTAGTGGCAGTTGCGGCCTGGGAACTATATCCGCCGTCCAAAACACTCAAGCCGGGACTGGACCTGGCGGGTGGGACAAGTCTTATTTATGAGATTGATACTCAAGGCCTAACCAACGAAGAAAAGAGAGATTTAGCCGAGAGAACGATAAACGTTTTGCGAAGACGAATCGACCCGACCAATGTACAAAATCTTATCTGGCGTCCGCAGGGCAATACACGGATTGAAATACAAATGCCGCTTGCAAGTACTCATACACATCAGAAACGCAAAGCATACGACGAAGCATTGGTGGCACTGCAGGTCGAGAACATCAACCTGGCCACTATCCTTCGCTCGCTCGGCAAAAATACCGAGGAGAGAGCCACAGATTTCGAGCAATTCGCACGAGGTTCAGAGGAGAGATTGAGAATCCTGAATGAGCTGGCTGATGCTTATGACCAACGCAAGGCCAGTCAGGAGAAAAGAGACCAGCTCGATAAGAAACTTGCTTCAATAAGAGAAGCGATGGAGGCTGCCGGACTTGAAGTCGACTGGGTAAAAACTCAGATTACTCAATGGCTGCAGTCGGATGAAAAGACCCGTGAAAAGATACTAAAAGATATCGCCGGAGACAAGAAGAATAAACTGGATTTGCTTACAAATTACGCAAACACATACGCCGAATGGGCCGCTGTGGTTGATGAGTTGACCGCACCGGAGACGGGCAAGAATATACAATACAAAAAGGCACTGGCCTTGCTGGAAGATATTAATCTGAGCATTGCGCAGTTAAAAGACGTCCTGGAAATGCAACCCAAGTCAAGACAAAGAACCGAGTTTATCAACCAATTCAAGATGAATTTTCCAGGCCGAGCCGAAAAAATCGAACAACTGGTCACCGTCTTCGCCGATTATCGCGACCAGAGAGGCCGCCTGGACGACCCGCAGGACTTAAGAAGGATGCTCAAGGGCGCCGGCGTTCTGGAATTTAGAGTTTTACCGCAGTACGGCGGTGATTCAATAAACAGTGATGAAATCCAGCTATATACCGAAGCGTTGAGAACAAAGGGACCCAAGCACGCCTCAGACAATCAATACATTTGGTGCGAGACCGAGAACACAGAAGAAGGATTGAAGGCAGATGGGGTGGTTGAGGCAATGTTTGGAGATAAGATATACGTCCTTGCCAGTAACAAGCGAGGTGAAGCAATGTTGCATACCTCGACTGAGATGGACTGGAAGTTAAAAAAGGCGCATCCCGATAACGATCAAATGGGGCGACGAGCAATCGGCTTTATGTTCGACGAACGGGGCGGCAACTCATTCTTCAACGTAACAAAGAACAACATCGGAAAGCCGTTGTGTATCTTACTCGATGGGCTGGCTATTTCCGCGCCGAAGGTGGAAAGCGCCATCACGAGAAGAGGTATAATCACCGGCGACTTCACAACTATCGAAGTCGACGATATGGTCAACAAGCTCAATGCCGGCTCACTGCCTGCAAGGCTTATTGAGCCGCCCATATCGGTCAAGACGATTGGACCCTCAATAGGTGCTGAAAACCGGGACCAAGGCATCAAGGCGGGCATCATTGGACTTGCCGTAGTGGCTGTGTTTATGCTGGTTTACTACGTAGGCTCCGGCTCAATCGCAGATATAGCGCTGTTTTTGAACTTGTTGTTTGTCCTGGCGATAATGGCGCTGAGCCGGGCAACATTTACCTTGCCTGGAATAGCAGGAATCATATTGACCATCGGTATGAGCGTCGATGCAAACGTACTTATCTTTGAGCGAATACGAGAAGAACAGCTACGCGGTGCATCACTCCGCATCGCCATAAGAAACGGTTATCAGAGAGCCTTTAGAACTATCCTCGACGCCAATGTTACCACATTTATGACCGCCGTAATACTTTACATAGTCGCCTCCGAAGAGATAAAAGGCTTTGCCATCACACTGATGCTCGGCATCATCTCCAGTATGTTTACGGCATTGTTCGTGACAAGGGTCATCTTTCAGCTCCTGCTTAAAAGAAGAATTATTAAAGATCATCTGGTAATGCTTCGTATTATGCGCAATCCCAGTCGTAACTGGATGGCAGCGAAACCCCTTTTCATCGCGCTTTCGGTCGTACTCGTCACAGGCGGCCTGCTGCTGTTCTATTTGAGAGACGACGTAAAGAACAATAAATATGACATTGAGTTTACCGGCGGCACAAGCATCCAGATTAACCTCAAGGAAGGCGTTAATCTAACCCACAACGAAGTGGAAGAAAAAATCCAGGCTGTCGGTGCAGAATTAAACAATCCCGGAATATCCGCAGCCAGGGTCTACAGTATCGGGACTACCGGAAGACAATATGAAATTAACACTACCGAAACCAACAAAACCACAGCCCAAATAACCTTCTCCAAGGGGACCAAACACACTATCGAAACCATAATCGCAGCAATCCGTAAGTCGGAAAAAAGCATCGGCAGTGGACAACTTACCGGCCTGCAAGTCAAAGGCCTGCCGGAGACAGGAAAGTTTACAGTTCAGACAAGCCAGGTAAACAAAACGCTTGTTAAAGAAATTCTGCAAAATTCCTTCAAGAACGAAGAAACGGTCATTTCAGAACCTGTTGTACAGGAGGTAGTCAACGAGGCAATAAAAAGAACTTTCAAAGGGCAATTGGAGATTCTCGAAAACCTCGAGCCCCGGATTGTGTCGGTAGAGAAAATAACAGATGCGGTAATAGATTCATATCCCGAATTAAGTGACTTTCTGGGTGGCGCAAAAATTGTCTGCAACCTCGGCAGACCAACATCCGCGTCGGATATAGACAGCCGGATTAAAGACCTGCAGTTTAAGCCTGATATGCAGTATCTGACGTCAAATCCCTATAAAATTCTTAATACCGATTGTAGTACACCCAAGGCAGACAAATTGCTGGAAAGCTTCGCGTACACCAGTATCGAGCCCGAAGCAGGCTTCCGTGAATTAAGCCAGGACGAATGGACGCGATTTGTTGAGAACGAAAAAGCCAGGGTAATCTCCGCCGGCTCGCTGCAGACATCACTACCGCGCGTAACACAAATAGACCCTTCGGTCGGCAAACAGGCAAAAACGAGGGCGCTGGTTGCGATTATACTATCGCTATTTGCAATCATAGGTTATATCTGGATAAGGTTCGGCACCGCCCGGTATGGTATTGCAGCTATCACTGCTCTCGTACACGATGTGTGTGTTACACTCGGCATTGTCGTAGCCTGCACATACATTACCCAAACTGCAATCGGGCAAAAACTGCTTATTGGCGAGTTTAAAATCAATCTTGAAATGATTGCTGCATTTCTGACCATCATCGGATACTCACTCAACGACACTATTGTGGTGTTCGACCGGATTCGTGAGAACAGGGGAAGATTAACAGTCATAAGTCCTCAGATAATTAATAAAAGTATCAATCAGACGTTGTCTCGAACACTGCTCACTTCGTTCACGACGTTTATTGTAGTCCTGATAATGTACATCTGGGGCGGAACAAGCTTGCGGGGCTTTACCTTCGCGATGCTGTTGGGCATTATAGTGGGCACGTACTCATCCATCGCCATAGCAGCGCCCATATTGTTAGGGGGCGGCAAGAGCAATAAAAGAAGACGATAAGGGCCGACAGCATCGGGTGTGGCCGGAGATGCGAAAAGACGTAAAATTTGGGATGGTTATTGGCGCGTTGATGGTAATCTCAGCTATCGTGTGGCTATCCACTCATTCAAGGCTAAGCGATTTAGAATTAAGTCCAAGCTCACAAACACAACTTAAGGAAAAGCCGGACGATGCAAGAAAACCCCAGTCGGTTTCGGTTACCGATACACCGGATATCCCGGTTGCTGCGATTAAACCCCAGGAAGCTCTTACATTAAATAAAGAAATCGCAGAGCGTACTGAACCAACCTTAACTCAGCACAAAGAGCCAGAGCAGGCAAAGCATAATAGAATCCACACAGTTGGGGAAGGTGAAACGCTTTCCGGCATAAGCCAGATATACTACGGCACGGCAAGCGGTTGGCAAAAGATATATGTCGCCAATCGCAAGCTTCTCAACAGTCCGGATAGAATTCGGCCCGGTATGAGGCTCATCATCCCTGAGTAACTATCAGATGGGAAAAAACAAATCGTAGAAGCTCGGCACACAAGAGCTATAGGATCGGTATAAAGGTCACAACAATCTCGCCGCTTCACTATCAACCAGCCAGGTTACTTTATCGAGTATCGGCCAAATAGTATGAATAGGATAGCGAACTTCATCACGCTCTGCTCTGAGCACTTCCTGCAGAATGGCCGCTTTTTCGGGACCTGAAACCAAAATCACTAAGTGAGTTGCAGCTCGCAAAACAGGATGGGTCATCGTAATTCTATTATAATCACCGCTCATCGAATAAACCACACAAGCCAAATCTTCCTTGTCGAAAGGTGCATAAGAATTGCGGAAAAGTGAGCCGGTATGTCCGTCGGGTCCCATTCCAAGAACAATCAAATCGAATTGAGGCACCTGCCCTTTCTGTATATCAAAAGCCCTTCGGACTTCCTCCTCATAAGAATGCGCGGCGGTCTTACAGTCGCTAAGCTCAGCCTGGATTCGGTGAATGTTATCCGCCGGGATGGGCACCTTTTTCAAAAAGGTCTCAGCGGCCAACCTGTAGTTACTGGCTGGCGAATCCATCGGTACACACCGCTCGTCAACCCAGAAAAACTCTATCTTCTGCCAAGGCAAAGCCAATGAATTAGGCGTGGAACTTATAAGTTCGAAGAAATACCTTGGCGTCTGTCCTCCGGATATGGCAACGTAAAAGCGGCCTTTTGCCTCTATTGCCTGCTTCGCGTCGCCAATAAAAATCCCCAGAGCTTTCTTAGCAAGAGCTTCACGATTATCAACCGTTGTAATTTTCAACTTATCATCCAAGGTTTCCATAGCTCAACTCCCCGCATTCTGATTGCTCGGTCAACAAATAGATATGCCAAAAGCATTATATGCCTGAGGGTTTTGTTTTGCCAGAAAAATACCACAAGGAAATAAAATTTTGCTCAGGCTCAAGTGCATAAGCTGGTCGCAGTTTAAACAAAATATTAAATCCCTTCATTTCCGCAATTTAGCCCCAGCCGGTCAGGTAACATCTTCAATCTGCCACATAAAGGCCTTAATTCCTTCTGTGCCAAGCTTTTGCCTCATCTGGCGAACTGTCTGCATCAATTGCGCTGCCTTCGCCGATTCAACAATAATCATCGTTACTGTGTTAAGGCCCGGCCAGACCTGTGTGTTAAGATGCGGTGGACTGCTGCCGCCCTTGCCTAAAGCATTCGTAAACTTCGTGTATCGGTCAATACCAATTTCGGACAAAGCATCCGTCACTTCGCCGTCAATAGCACTATTGTGAACAATCAAAACGGCTTTCATAATCACACCTTAACTCGGTAATGAAACTTTTTTCATGCCTTCAAATACACTGTAAAGAACAGGCATTAATACCAGTGTAATAACTGTACCGACAGACAGACCGCCAATCACTGTTATTGCAAATGGCACCCAAATTTCAGACCCCTCACCTCTCGAGAAAGCCAGAGGTGTCATCGCCAGAATCGTAGTAGCGGTAGTGCATATCACGGGTCGCATTCTGCTGCGTCCTCCTTCGACGACCGCCGAATAAACGCTAAGCCCGCGCCGGCGAAGTATGCCTATGAAACTTATAAGAACAATCCCGTCATTTACCACAATGCCAACCATCATTATCAATGCCAGAAAACTGATAACGCTCATCGATTGCCCGGTCAGCGCTAATGCAATAATAACACCCACAATGCCGAATGGAATTGAAAGAAATATAATAAACGGGTCACGCAAAGATTCAAACTGCGAAGCCATCACCATATATACCAATCCCATTCCCAAACCTACGGCTATAATCAACAACCGGAATGCTTCCGTCCTTTCCTTCTCTGCACCTGCAAATTTATAACCGAAACCGGGCGGCGCAGGGATAGAACCAAGAACCTTCTTAACATCTTTTACAATCGAGCCCAGGTCCCTGTCACTAATTTCGCCGGAAACCGTAATGTATCTTGCCTGGTCTTTTCGTTCTATCTTGGTTGGTCCCACACCTTGTTCGATTGTAGCTATATTTGCCAGACTGACCTGACCACCTGTGGGTAAACTAACAAACACGTCACGCAAATCTTCAATCCGGTCACGGTCCTGCTCCTGCAGTCGAACTTCTACATCATACTCATCTCCACCCTCGCGATATTTCGTTGCGGTGCTGCCTGCGAAAAATGTCTCAATTGTCTTTCCGATGCCGGTAACGTTAAGCCCCAGCATCGAGGCCTTTTCGCGGTCAATGAGAACCTTAATCTCCGGTTTTTCTTCTTTCCTGCTGATTTCAACATCCTGGACACCATCAACAGCCTCTATCGCCGCTTTAACAGAATCCGCATACTGCCGGGCTAAAGCCATATCGTGTCCGTAAAGCTCGACAGCCAACTTTCCACTGGAACCGAATACCATCGCTTCAACAGGGTCATCTGCACTGTAACGAATAGTTGCTCCCGGTATATCCTTCGTGATTTTACGCAGTCGCGTTATAATGTCGGCCGGGGAAACATCTCGCTGCCTTTTGGGCTTCAAACTGACAAACAGAAAACCCTTATAACTTTCCTCCTCTGTAGCAAAGTGACCGCCGCTGGCACCACCATAAACACCCCAGCGAATAAAGCTGTCGCGCCTCTCAGGAGCACTATTTTCCACTATTTTTTGCAGCTGCCGGGCTACGGCACCGGTACGTTCATATCTTGTGCCGATAGGCAATTCATAATTTGCCGATAAACGATTTTGGTCCTGCTCGGGGAAAAACTCCGTGCCGACAAAACGCACAAGACCGATACTCGAGATAAACAAAACAATACAGGAAATGTAAACTGTTTTTCGATTACTCAGCGACCAGTCCAAAAACCTGACATACTCATCTTCTATTTTATTTAAGACTCTCTCACCTAAACGATAGAAAGGGTCCAATACAGATTTCGACGAATTATCACGCACTATTAGTATTTTTGAGCATACCATCGGCACGAGTAAAAGTGCCGTAAACAACGAAGCCGCCAAAGCCATCACAACAATAGCTGCAAACTGGCCGAATACAATCGCTGTTATTCCACCGACAAAGATGATTGGAGCGAAAATAGAAATGGTTGTCAGTGTCGAAGCAATAACAGGTACACCCACTTCATTTGCCCCGAAAATGGCGCCTTCCTTTGGCCTCTGGCCCTTTGCACGATGACGGTTGATATTGTCAACAACAACTATTGCATTATCCACAACAAGACCAACGGCAATAGCCAGGCTGGCCAGCGAAGTCTCATTAATAGTGTAACCGGCTAAGTACATAGGAAAGAAAGTAAAGATAAGCGAGGTAGGTATCGCAAGGGCAACAATAATGCTGGCTCGAAGGTCTCGAAGGAAAAAAAGAAGCACTATAAAAACAAACAGGGCGGCCCATAAAACTGTGTTACGTAAATTACTCACCGAGGCCAATATAAACTCGGAATTATCCATTACCATCTTGGGTTCAACATCAGGCGGCAAATTCTCTTTTATTTCCTCGAGTTTTTCCCTGACCGCCCTGGCAACTGCTACTGTATTTTCTCCACTCTGCTTCTGAACAAATACCGCCATCCCCTTTTTAGCATTCATCCTTACTTCATAGGTCCGCTCTTTGAAAAAATCCCGTACATCGGCAACATCCTTGAGCTTTACAGGTATGCCGTTTTGCCGGGCAATAACAACTTCTGCCACTTCCTGAGGACTGGAAAATTCCTCAGGTGTACGTAACAGATAGTCTTTGTAACCGGTTTTTATGTTGCCACCGGGCGTACTGATGTTTTGAGCGGCAAGAGCTGAAATTACCTGTGTAATTGACAAATTCAAAGCGGCAAGCTTGTCACGGTCAATATCAACTCGAATCTGCCGCTCCAATCCTCCCCGAGGTGTTACTGAAGCAACACCATCCACCCGCTTAAGCGGTTCAATTATCTCATCATTAACTATATCCTGCAAATCTGGATAACTGCTTTCCGCAGTAATCGCGATAATTGCAATCGGCATCATTGCAAGGTCAAACTTGAAAATAACCGGATTGTCGGCTTCCTCCGGCAACCTTTCTCTAATCAGGTCTATTTTCTCGCGTACTTCATTGGTACTCTCATCTATTTCTTCACCCCAATCAAACTTTAATGTTACCCCTGACAAGCCTTCCTTGGAAACTGATACTATCTCATCAACACCGGAGATAGTGCTAAGAATATCCTCCATCGGCTCAGTTATCAGCGTTTCCACTTCCTCGGGCCCCGCCCCACTGTAGGCAGTCATAACCGAAACAGCCGGTATCTCCATTTCCGGCATCAAGTCCAATCCCAGCATTGACAATGATACCAGGCCCAGTACTACCATTGCTATAAATATCATCGTCGTGGTTATCGGCCGGCCAACCGCCAGTTGAGGCATATTCATTTTATATCCTCCAACCGGACTATGTGGACTTTGGAACCATCAGCCAGATAATTCATACCGTTAACTACAAGCCTATCATAAGGTCGAAGGCCCTCGAGGATTTCCCACATATCAGCCTGCTTTATGCCTACCTTCACAAAACGTTTTTCGGCAACTTCATCAGCAACAACGTACACATACGGCTCGTCATCTATTCTGCCGCCGAGAACTACGTCGCGCGGCACTATCACCACATCCTCTTTGCTGTCTGCAATCAAAGTGACCCGTGCAAACATTCCCGGTTTTAATAACAGGTCGGTATTGTCCAGTCGTACCTCGACCTTTAGGGTTCGAGTTTTTTCGTCCAGTGCCGGATAAACCGAATACACCTCGCCGGTAAACGGCTTGTCTGGATAAGAATCAACGTGTATCCTTGCCGGCAATCCCGCCCTGACCATTGTCTGATATCTTTCCGCCAGGCCAACAATCACCTTGACAAGTTTCATATCGGCAATTGTAACTATGGAATCGCCGACGTTGATAAGATTACCCTCGTCAATATGTTTAACGGTGATTATTCCGTCAATCGGCGAGACAATAGTCGATTCCCGAAGATTTATCTGTACAAGGTCCAATTGGGCCTGGGCTTGAGCGAGCTGAGCCTGTGCTGCGTTCAATTTAGCCTCTGCCGCGTAGTATGCCGTGGTAGTCTTGTCTCTGCTTTGCTCGGTAGTCGAGCCGCTCTGGTACAAGGCATTGATACGTTTCATCTCCCGCTCGGCGTCAGCCAGCTCAACCTCGTGAATTTTGCCCGTCGATTCAGCGGCGGCAACTGCGGCGACGGCTCTGGCAACCTCGGCGGCATAAGTATCGTGGTCAACCACCGCAATTTGCCTGCCTTTTTGAACTTCCAGGCCCTCTTCGACAGGCACGGCTTTGCCGTTAGGTAGCGGCAGACTTAGAGATTCGATTCTGCCGGGCACCTTTGACTTTACATGCACAACACGATTGGCTTGTACAATACCCGTCAGCTCAATGGTTTGTTCGATAAAACCGGTCTCAACAGCCTGCACCTCGACGGGTATTATTTTCTCTTCCGGAACCTTTTCTGGCTTTTCCCGCAGAAAGCCGGCCCAAAATAACACGCCAACAACCACTATTGCTGTAATCCAATAAATTGCTCTTTTATTCATTTTTACTCACCCTCGACTGGGTACGATTTTGCTTTAAGCCGGGTTCATCCGAAGATTAGGGGTCCTTCGGTACATTACTCAAAACGACCTCTGACGTAGATAAAGTGCCCATCACATATCGCAGTGTCAGGGTCGAGATAGTATGAGCATGGATAGCCTGGTAGTAAAGTGAGCTTGCCCGCGTAAGTGCCGCCCTGGCGTCAAGCACTTCCACCTGGGTGTTTATACCCTCTCGGAAACCCACTTCAGCCAATCTCAATCCTTCTTCCGCCCGTTGCAGATTCAGCCGCTGCGAATCGACAAACTCCGCAGCGTCTTCGATAGACAAAATTGCAGCGGTAAGCTCAGACAACACCGTCTCTTCGGTCTCGACCAGGGCAATTTGAGCCTGCCTTAATCGCGCCCTTTCCTGGATTATCCCCCCTTCTCTGTCAAGGCCGTCAAAAACCGGCAGTGTCGCCACCACACCATAACGCCAAGCCCGTCCCCATTCGATGAGGGTACTATTCTTTGGGTCGGGTTTGGCCCACTCGTTCATATAAAAGCCGCTTACCGTCGGCCAATACCTGCTCTGTGCAATCTTTAGCGCCTCTTCCTGCGATTTTATCCCAATTTGGCCCTGGTATAAATCAGGACGATTTTGATAAGCCGTCTGCACGGCTTTATCGAGAGAAACGCTATAGGGTACATAGCCCAGCTCATCGGAAAGAACCACATCACTGGACTGGGAGACACCCATTATTCGCAAAAGCCGAACCTTCGAGACGCTTATGGCATTTCTGTTGCGTATTTCCTCGGCCCTGAAGTTGGATAGGTCAACCTGGGCCCTAAGTACATCAAAATCAGAAGCAACTCCTGCGGCCTTCTTTTGTTGAACAGCGTCAAGATTCGCCTGTGACGAGCGGACCGCGTCAACACTAATTTCATACAGCCGCTGATTAAGCAGAACATTATAATAACCGCTGGCAGTTTCAAAAATTAATTGCTGAACCGCAGCTCTTACCGTCTGGTCACTCATAAGCTTGGCAAGTTTTGCCGTATTCAGCCTGGCTGGAATCGCGCCACCCGCAAAAACAGGCTGCGTTACCGTCAGATTCACCGAGTAATTATCCACATCTCCGAATTGTATTGGGCCGATGGAGCCAACCTCATCAAGCCTTGTATAGTCCGCGTTAAGGTCCACGGATGGCAGTATGGCCGAATGCGATTTCACAACCTCGCCGCGCGCAATCTCCTTTTCCTGAACGAGCCGTTGCAAGGTCTTGTTGTTCAGAAAGGCAAGCTTCAGGGAATCATCCAGAAACAGCTCACCGGTTATATGACTCTGCGACCTTTCGGCCAGCTCTTCCTGGCTTTTCCACTGCTTGTACGCCTCGATTCTCGCCGTGCTAAGCTCTTGATAAAACTGCTCTTCGCTCGTACAGCCGATTAACAGCACAACTATAGCTAAACAGCATACAAAGCCAATTTTCATTTGTCCGTATTTAGGCATTTGAATTCTCATCTCCGCTGGACAATTCATCGGTCGATCTTATCTTCACCCCATTTAGTACCATAGTTGCTATCGCATCAGCCCTGTCGATAAGCAAGCCCGGTTTTTGTTTCGTGTAAAAACTTTGTAACGTGCCGGTCAAAATGTCACTCATCGCGTCGGCGGTCTTCTCGACGTCCAGCATTCGAAACTGCTTCATCTCCATACCGAGACGCAATGTGGTTTGTATATTTGCAATATACTCGGAATAAAGGCGCCTGGAAAAAGCCATATAATAATCTTTGAATTCGCTGCGAACCTGCATCATAATCTCTATCAGTTCCCTGTCGCCGTCGAAAAATTCCAAAAAGGTGCGTACCGCCGTTTCAATCCGCTTGCCCGGATTCTCTACGACATCAACCTTTGAGTGGATAGTATTGCGAAGCTGCTGCATTCCGGTCTCAAATACAGCAAGGAACAGTGCCTTTTTATTCTCGAAGTATCTATAAGCAGTTCCCTTTCCCACACCCAGGTCGTCTACGATATGGTCAATGCTTGTCCGCCTGTAACCATCTCGTGCAAAAATACGTTTTGCAGCAGCCAAAATCTGCTCCCGGCGTTGCTGAGTCTGTCGGGTTCTTCTATCCTCGTTTACGTTCATCGCTTCCGCAGGTTCCTATAACTATGCCGCAGTGTTGTCCAAATCACATATTTAAGTTCTCATCCTGCCACATCCCTCAATTACTACGCAGAAATCTAACCAACCTATAACAATTTAAAAACAAGATTCAAAACGGACTGACTGGTCAGTCCACTCAGATAATGTACGTAAATTCACCCCCATAGGCAAGACGAATTTATATTTTTCAGAAAAAAACCAGTTTTTGCACTGCTAAACCGCACAGAAATCTTAAGCCGATACAGTAGGCACACAATATCCTGTCTGCCCAAATCAAAAGGCAATTGGCCCTCAGTGAAAATGTCTATATATTCCTTTTTCCAAACCATCGGTTATATTCAGGATAATCCCTTTAGCAACTGAGCTTAAAGAATGGCTCAGAATAACATATCGGGACATTCAGAAATGCGATTTACAGATTAATATAGCCAAGGCAAGCAATAAGACGGGAATATTTAGGATTTTAAAAACTCTATAATCTTATCAAGAATACCGGTACGCTCAGCTTCAAGAATGAAAGCATTTGTGATAATATCAGTATCCCCAATTGCCAATACATTATCAGTGGCAATTAAAAAATCAGGATTTTTTAGGTCATTTGGATCCTGTCTTTTTAGAGTATGGTTCAAACCAAAACCTGCACCGCAGGCAAAAGTGCCTTTAGAATTTTCAAAATATATTTTTTCGTTTCTTTCTCCTGCTAAAAGTTCTATGGCACAAGCCCCGTGAAGGTAAATACGCTTTTTCTGAAAAAAAACAGGTATATACAAAAAGTTTTCATATTCATTATCTTCAAAGTTTACACCGAAATAAGGAAGGAATTTAACACCATATTTCTCGGCAAGCTCATTGACGGGACAAGGTAAAGGATACATTTTGTGCGGCTCAAAAAATAATTTCCACGAATCCGCATAGCTTTTCAGGCTGGAATACATATCGCCGAAGATAACTACTTTTTCAGATTTAGACAGGTTGTCTACAATTTGTTCTGGAATTTTTCTTAGAGGAGTAATCACAATTACTCTATCTTCAGGGCTGATTCGGTCATGATATTTAAAGACCGAAATGTTTGCATCAGTCAAAGCCGTTAAAAACCTTGAATAGTTTTTAAAATCTCCTCCGTCTGCATATATAAAAACCTTTTTTGCGTTCCGCTGCTTACAGGAAGGTAAATCGTATAATTTTTGGCGTTTTTTTAGCGGATGAATCTTAAAGATTAAATCTTTTATAAATGCCCTGGTTTTAGGGTCACAGAAGGCTAATGGATAACGACCTACCCACTTATAATCTGGATTCGCATTCCATAAAAATTCTGAGTCGGCTAATATTGCGATTCGCCCTTTTCTGTATCGGCCCAATCCGGCAACAATTTGATTCCCATTGAATGATTTAAGAAGAGCTCCGCAACTATTTAGGTTGTATTCTCTTAAGCTTGCTGTACAAAGAAAGACCGGCCCTTCTTTCTTTGAAGGCATAATGGTTTTAATCCATATAGGCCTCTTTGGAAGTGAATTCTTTTCATCAACAATTTGGTCATTATTAATTTCCCATCCCGCCATATTTATAATAGGTCTTAAAAAATCTGAAGATCCATATTTATTTTCATGCTCCGCGATAACCAGTATTTTTCCTCCACGCCCCACAAAGTCAAGTATGGATTTTCTCTCGTCCTCGGTAAACTCGGCTTCCATAGCCACACCGATTACAAGAAGTGTCTCAGAACCGCGATTCGTAAGGGCTTCATTATACGGTTTATGATTTTCTTCCGTATGATAACCGAGGTTTTTAAGAAAAAGATTTAATGAGGAATATCCAGCAAAGCCGGTATCCTTTATAGACCAGGTCTGTTCCTTAAACGCATCGAATAGAATCGCTGAGCCTTTAGTTACTTTGTTTTTCTTGCAGGGGGAAAACTTCTCTCCCCCACTTTTGGGCTGTTCACAAGCAACGACAAGCAATAACAAAAGAAAGAAACCTTTAAGAGCCCTTATGATGCCAACCATTTTAATTCATCCTTTAACCTTTAACATTTGAATTAAATTTCTTTCTAATCATTTTGAATCTAACGCACCTTAAGTGTAGGCAGGCCAAGAACTTTTGTCAAATAAAGAAAGCCGAGATTGCTAAAAACTCCTGCAAAAAAGCTGCCCGACATTCAATCGGGTAGCCTTAAGTTTCTACGGTTTAGGCGTAAAATTATCAAAACCGTCTGTTACCCCCACCAGTCACTACCCCACCAAGAGTTAGCAGTTATAGTGCTGGTTGTGCCCGGATTGCCACTGTTGCGGACGGCGGGCTCGTGTTTGACGTATCCGAGGTGCTGGTCCATTTCGGATCCCATCGCTCGTTCAATTATCTTTTTATTGAATAGTTTCAGTAATCCGTTCTCCCCCGTGATTTGTTTAGGAGTCAGACTCTTGAAATCGATGCTGTTGAGTAGTTTCTCGAGTTCTTTTTCGTCGATGGCCATGGACGTCATTAAATCCCGGTTTATTAAAAACCTCGAATCGCCATTGTTTCACGATTGTATTACCCCATAAGAATTGATAAGGTTTGAAAGTTCAGAGGATTATAAAGCAGAGTAATGAAGCAGTCAAGAAATGCTGCGTTTGGTTCGGGGAGACTTATTTATGTATCAAGTTATACAGCTGGTCTGCCTGTTTGGCGCCAAGGGTTTTTAAGATTTTATATTCTTGAACGGACGAATCTTTGTCGCCGGTTATTAAATAAGTAACACCAAGATTATAGTGTGCATCAGCCCAATCCGGTTTAATACTGATGGCCTGCTTAAAGGAATCTATTGATTCCTGATGGAGGCCAAGAACGCCGCAACAAAAACCAAGATTATAGTGTGCCTCGGCATAATCCGGCTTAATGCTAATGGCCTGCTTGTATGATTCTATTTCTTCCTGATAGCTACCAATACCGCCATAAGCAACACCAAGATTATAATGTGCCTCGGCCCAATCCGGCTTGGCTCTGATGACCTGCTTAAAAGCGTCTATCGATTCCTGCCAACGACCAAGCTTGTTGAAAGCAACGCCAAGATTATAATACGCGTCGGTATAATTTCGCTCGATTCTGATGGCCTGCTTCAAGGATTCTATCGATTCCTGATAGCGGCCAAGGTCGAGGTAGGCAGCGCCAAGACCATTGTGTGCCTCGGCAAGAGCCGGATCGATTATTACGACCCGCTTATATATCTCTAATGCATCCTGATAGCTGCCAATACTGCTATAGGCAGCACCAAGATTAAAATGTACCTTGGCCCAATCCGGCTTAATACGGATGGCCTGTTTATAGTTTTCGACTGCATCCTGCCAGCGGCCAATGCTGAGGTAGGCATTACCAAGATTATTGTGTGCATCAGCACAATCCGGATTGATTTTGATGGCCTGCTGATATGCTTCTATTGCGTCCTGATAACGGCCAAGATTGCTGTAAGCATTACCAAGATTATTGTGTGCCTCGGTATAACCCGGCTTGATTTTGATGGCTTGCTTATAAGCTTCTGCCGCATCCTGATAGCGGCCCAAGTGGAGGCAGGCATTACCAAGATAATAGTGCGCCTCGGCATAATCCGGCTTGATGTTAATGGCCTGCCTACAGGATTCCATCGCATCCTGGTAGCGTTTAAGGTCGAAATAGGAATTGCCAAGATAATTGTGCACAGAAGCGTTGTTGCGCGTGACTTCGATAGCGTGCGAAAACAGTGTAATGCTGTTTTTCCAGACGCTGACCTGCCGATAAGCGCCTGTTCCCAGAGCTGTAAGCGTCATTGACGCTGCCATACCGAGGACAATTTTTCGATACCGCCATTTAGAAAGGAGTTCAGGCAGACCCCATGCGAGCATTATGAAAAGGCCTATATAGGGTATATAAGTAAACCGGTCGGCATAGGATGACCCTGTGAACTTAACAAGCCCAATGACGGGGACAAGCGTTCCGATATACCAAAACCAGCCCACTGGCAGATACTTTCGATTTCGTCCAAAACGAATCACAAGGACGGATGTAACAATCAATAACACAATACTCATCGTCACCTGCCAAAAAACAAAGCTGCCGGCATCAAAAGGATAAAATACCGCGAGATTTTGCGGCCAAAATAGTTTACCTATGTACCTTGCGTAAGATAAAAAGGCATTGCTGGCTCTGTCCATTAGCGGAACAGTTTTTGTATCGTAGATGATGGCGCCTGACTTCTGAGTCAGAAAGGTGATGATGCTCGATACTACAGACAGAACAAGGAAAGGAATTTTCTCGAGCAAACAGCAATAAATCGATTGTTTATGTGTGGGTGGAGCAGATTTGGCTTCTGGCCTGCCGAGAATCGGGGTCTGCGCCATAAGACGATTCAGCGGCCAGTAGTCGAGCAGCAGAAGCAGGAACGGCAAAGTGACGAGTATTGGCTTTGCCATAAGGCCAAATGCAAACAGAACCAGGGATGCTATGTATCGGTATATAGTTGGACTTTTTGTATAACCTGTATAAGCCGCCAGGGTAAGCAGCAAAAAGAATGTACTCAGGACATCTTTGCGCTCGGCTATCCAGGCAACCGATTCGACGTGCATCGGATGAATTGCAAAAACTGCTGAGACAAATGCGCTGGACCAGAGTGAACCGGTCATTTTCTTAAGAACCGAAAAGAGCAGTAAGGTATTTGCTATGTGCAGAAACACATTTACCAGATGTATCCGGCCCGGCAGCGCACCGAACAACTTACAATCAACCATCAGGGACAGCCACGTAAGGGGCTGCCAATACCCGAAGTAGCAGCTTGTAAATGCCCAGATGACTCCACTTCTGGATAGGCCGTTCAAAACGTGAGGATTTTCGGAAACGTAGACTTTGTCATCATAGTTGACAAAATCGAAATTGCGGACCTGCCAGTAGACCAGCAGCGTGCTTAATATCAAGACGAAATAAACGAAAACAATAACGTTTCTTTTGAAAAACTCAGGCATACTTAACAGTATATTAATACAAACAGGCACCGTCAATCAGCAAAAACGGGCGTCATATCGGTTCCTTTCTGCTTGTTCTGTATCTCGCGAAATTGCTGCGTTTGTTACAGGAGTACCTACTTATGAATCAAGTTATATAACTGGTCTGCCTGTTTGGCGCCGAGGAATTTTAAGATTTGATATTCTTGAACGGCCGAAGATCCTTGGCCGGTTATTAAATAAGTTACACCAAGATTATAGTGTGCGTCGGCATAATCCGGCTTAATGCTAACGGCCTGATTAAAGGAATATATGGCATCCTGATAGCGGCCAAGAACGCCGCAGACAACACCAAGATTATAGTGCGCCTCGGCATAATACGGATTAATGTTAATGGCCTGTTTGTATGATTCTATTTCTTCCTGATAGCGGTCTAACTTGCTATAGACAAAACCGATTTTATAATGTGCCTCTGCAAAATCAGGGTTAATTTTGATTGCCTGATTGAAAGACTCCAATGCCTCATCGTATCGGCCGAGACCGACGAATGCTTCGCCAAGGCTATAATAAGCATCAGCATAATTTGGGTTCAGCTCTATGGCTTTATTATATTTTTTGATGGCCTTATCAAAGTCGCCTTCAGCTTTATAAGCATTTCCCCAGTTGTTATAAACTCCTGCATAATTTGGATTCAGTTCTATAGCTTTATCATAATCTTTGATTGCCCTTTCAAGGTGGCCCATAGATGAATAAGCAACTCCCCGGTTGCTATAAGCAACAGCATCTTCAGGGCTTAACACAATGGCTTTTGTAAAATCGTTAATTGCTCCCTGGAAATCACCGATTTTAACTTTTACAGCTCCTCTGTTAGTGTACATTAAAGCATTATCCGGGTTTTGGGAGATGGAAGAATTATAAAAAGTAATCGGGTCGGAATAAGACCGGGACTTTACAAAAGTTATAGAAGACAGCAAGGCAAAAAGAGCAATCATTAACCACGAAATTTTAATATCTTTTATTTCAATCCATTTCTTTGGAAAGCTAAATAGTATAAATAACAGTATTCCTATCAGGGGAAGAAAAAAACGAGTACTTAAATAATCTATATCTTTCGTTTTATATAACATATTCGGTAACAGAAAAAGTAAAAACCATGACAAACAAAATACTTTTTCCTTATTTGTTCTTTCTTTATTATTGAAAAATATTGCAATAATCACAATTATTATTACTACGCCGGTTAAAGTTTTAAAAAGAGAAAAATATGAAATCAGGGAAAGGTCAAAAGGCAAAAAAAACCTGGCTAAAGATTCGGGTATATATGGTAGATTTGATATGAATGGTATTAATCCGTACTCATTCACATCCGAAGAATTTTTTAAGGCTATAGAACGAAGCCAAAACCAGGATATTCCTGAAATAGTATAAAGTAAAAGAGTCAGAACATATATTTTTTTATTTCGATAGATATCGGAACGTTTTTCATATGAAAAGGTAAAGTAATATATAATGAAAAAAAAGGGGAGAAATGCTGCAGGTTCTTTACAAAATAAAGCAATTGTAAAGGTAAACCAGTTTAAAAATAGGTAGATACCCTTTTTTTTTTGAAGATGTTCTATAAAAAACAAAAACGATAATAAAGAGAAAAACAAAAGCAACAAATCTGCTCTTGCAGCTATCCATACTACAAAAGAGATGAAAAGCGGATGCGCACAATAAACCAATGTACCTAATAACGCTAACTTTAATGGTATTAAAAACTTCCTGAGCAAAAGAAACAGCAAGCAGGCTATTAATCCTAAAAGCAATATATTAGTGAGGTGGTACATCCATGTATTATTTCCCCCCGATAAGTATACATCAGCCATGTATGATAATGTTAGCATAGGACGGTAAAACTGGCTTCTCTTTGTAAGAAAGGCATCTGTAAGGAATGCCTGGGGTGCATTTCTGAAATCGCTTAAAAAAGTAATGTTGCCTGTTGTTATGTCAGTATCAACAAAACCAGTAAAGCCAAAGGTAAGGGTTTGCAGGTAAAGCAATACAGGCAGGCAAAAAACGATAATAACGGGAAGGATTGTATCTTTCTTGTTTTTTAGAGGGTCTAACAAAATGTAAATTGCTCTGCGACTTTCATTCCCACGAAAGCGGGAATCCAGTCTTTTACGGCTTTTTCTGGACCCCCGCCTGCGCGGGAGTGACAAACCGCGAACCGTACTATTCATTCCGTTAGATGCTCTTAGAAAAGTCAAAAGTATTTGCTTTGATTCTTTGTAGGCAGTTAAACTTTTCATCATTTTTTTGTTCTGAAAGTTTTACTTGCCGCGACACACACGCAAACCCGTATCGAGGTGCCTATTATGCGCAGCGCTGCTGGCCCGGAAAGACGACGCGCAGGGCCAGTCGACACCGATCCAACCGCCGCCTCTCCAAATCCGTCCTGTAGATCTGGGGTCAGTTTTATTCTCGTGCCACTCCCAGCACCATTCCCTTACATTACCTGACATATCGTAAAGCCCTAACTCGTTGGGTTTCAAGGCACCGACAGATTTTGTTTTATTATTGTTGTTTTCCAGCGTAGACCAGTGCCAAAACCCTGTTAAGTATTCATCTCCAGAGTTTCTCCAATACCATGCTACTTCATTTGCATCATCGCTTCCGCTGTATGTGTAACTCTTGCTCATCTGACCTCCACCTGCAGCATATTCCCACTCCGCTTCTGTCGGCAATCGGTAACCATTGACTCCCGCATTGACCGTTACCATCCATTTTATATCATCCATCTCACTATTATTATTCGGGTCTTTTTTATTCTTGTCTATATTGTAATATGGCTTTAAGCCCTCTTTTATACTCCTTTTATTACAGTACTCAACACACTCATACCAGCTCACCATTTCTACCGGCAAATTGTCGCCCTTAACTTTTGAGGGATTACTTCCCATTACCTCAATCCACTCTTTTTGAGTCACCTCATATTTGCCGATATAAAAGTTCGCTATTGTTACGCCTTTTCCATAGTAGCTGGACTTTGTGTTCATAAAAGTCCCGCCTTTGACGAATACGTTATCAGGCTTAGGTCCAACGACAGGCGGGGCAGGAAGTTTGACCAGGGGAGGTTTTTCATAGCCGGGGCTAATGTCCTTAGCCGGGATGGATGCCGTTGGAAGACGGTGTTCGGGCAACCTGGCGATTTTTTCTTCGACCGTTTCGCCGCCATCTAAAATCTCGCGCTCAGGACTGATTCGAGGGTAGGGCTGCCGGCACCGCAGGACCCACCCGTCACTCCTGCGTTCAGCCACGTATTCCACTCCATCGGCTTTAGAGACCGGCTTATAAATTTTGTCGTACGGCGGCCCGGCCTGCCCATCCATCATCACGAACCACTTATCACCAGCCATGGCCAAATAGAGCATATGCTTGCCGTCCGGGCTGAACATAGGAGTATCACTGCTGACGTCGTCGTACTCGAACTCCGTCCCCTCCTGGCCGTCCGACACCATGACCCACTTGTCGTCCTTTTTTGCCGCATATACAAGGTGTTTGCCGTCGGGACTGAAGACAGGGCTGCCCTGGTTTATTCCATCATACTCCGGCCCTTCCTGACCGTTCCACACCACGAACCATTTGCCGCCCCTGTTCGCTGCATATGCAACGCTTTCGCCGTCGGGGCTGAGAGCGACGCTGCCCATGCCGATGTCGCCATACTCCGGTCCTTCCTTGCCATCCACTACCACCATGCGCTTGGGGCCTTTCATCACGCTGTACGCAATATGCTTGCTATCTTTGCTGAAGATGGGCCTGTTCACGCCGTCATACTTCTTACCTTCCTTGCCGTCCAGCACGACGAATCGCCTACCATTCTCAATCGCCAAGTACGCAAGGTGTTTCCCGTCGGGGCTGAATACCGGTTCGCCCACTCGCTCGTACACTGGTCCGGCGCGGCCATCCACCACCATGTACTGCCTGTTGCCCTTTCCCGCCGCATACACAAGGCGCTTGCTGTCGGGGCTGAAGATGAAATAGCCAACAAAATCGTGTCCAGACTCCGGCCCGGCCTTACCGTCCAGCACAACGAACCATTTATCACCTTTCCTTGCTCCATATACAAGGCGCTTGCTGTCGAGACTAAAGACTTCGGGGGAGAGGCTGATTGTGTCGTACTCCGGCCCCTCCTGACCATCCACCACCATAACCCACTTTGAGTCTCTCTTCGCCGGGTATGCTATGCGCTTGCTGTCGGGGCTGAAGATGATGGGGCCGATGTCGTCGTACTCCACCGACTCGGCCCGGCCGTCTATTACGGCAACCAACCTGCCGCTCTTGGTTTGCTGCGACCAGCCGACGTGCAGCTCAACCTCGCTACTTTCCATAGAGGGCGGACCAGGGAGTTTGGGCCGGGGGGATTCGATCAAACTGGGCCGAATGTCCTTCGCCGGGCCGGGTGCCGGCTTCGTTGGTTTCTCACAGCCTTGCAACAAAACTGCCAGGCTCATTAATAAAACAAATCCGAGTTTCATACATGAGATACTAAACATTTGCCACATATCGATGACTCCTTCGCCTGCGCATATGGGAATTACTTTTTTCTTATCTTGCAAAGACAATTGTCAAGGTCCATTAGTTATAATTCTATGTTACCATACGAATTAATGCAAATCGATTCAATCATCTTCCTCAAATCTGTGATACAACCATTCGCCAATAAAAATATACGGCTCAATAAATCCTTTACTAAAATATCGAAATCACTGAAACACTTTAGCGAAAAAAGCTGCCCGATTAATAATCGGGCAGCTTTGTCCTTCTATGGTTTAGGTGAAAATTCATCAAAGCTGTCTGTTACCACCACCAGGTACCGCCGCCCCACCACCAGGTACTACTGGTTGTGGTTGTTGAACCGCCGCTGGTTGTGGTTGTTGAACCGCCGCTGGTTGTGGTTGTTGAGCCACCGCCACTGACATCACCATAACCTATACAGCCGTTACAATGGAGCCACTCGCTGTAATCACCGCCGCAGGAACCGTCCTCCCAGACACCGGTGTTGTAGCTCATGTTTTCTGACTGACGGGTTTCACTACCCACCCTAACATAATCTATCTGAACGTCTCTGCCATCGGTGTCATTGGTAAAGCACACATTTAGACCACCAGTATACTCGGTGCTGGTATTCCAATCTGCCATGCCTGTACCTAATGTCCAGGAGGTAATTGTGTTGCCGCCTACCCTCACATCGATTTTTCCTTGGCCGTCTGTGCTGCGTCCTCTTACAGTTATAGAGGTACCGCCGCCACCGCCGCTGGTTGTCGTGGTGCTGCCGCCGCTGGTTGTCGTGGTGCTGCCGCTGGTTGTCGTTGTACTACCGCCGCCGCCACAGCTAAAGCTGACTGAACCCGAACCGTACCAATAAGTATACCAGCTGGCGCCGCTGACACTGATAGTAGCGGTACCACTGCCACCACTATAATTCTCTGCCGCTACTATCTGGTAGTCATGGTTGCTTACGCCGTATCCTAGATTACTCCAGCCGTTAAAGTGGCAGCCCATATCATGGCTACTACCACTAGCATTGTACTGTTGAAAAGACCCATCGCCTGTAATGTTAGGTCCATTACAGTTGTTCGTATACAAGTTGCCACCGCATGATGAGCCGCGATTTGTACCGCCGCTTCTGCCGATGTAATATTCTACGAGCGGGCTTTTCGCCCAACCATAGATGCCAAAAAACTGACAGTTACTGCAACTGCCTGAGTAGCTTATATTTCTGGATGACCCGGAACTCCAGCCTATACCTCCAATCCAAGACGCATTGCTGAAAGTAAAAGTGCCACTGCCACCGGAACAGGTGCCATCCTGTCTGCCAGCCTGGGCTACGGTTGGAATCGCCAATACAGCAGCGACAATTAATACTACTAATACTTTTCTCATGATACTCTCCTTCATAAAAACTGTTAAACACTCCCTTTCTGTAATTACTTTCGACAAGCGTCCAAACTCTGACTGCATCTGAAGCCTGTCTCATAAAACTGTAATTACTAAATACTATTACTTTTGACACGCGTCCAAACTCTGACCGCATCCGGAGCGTGCTTATCACTCATAGATTATCAAAACTGAATAATATGACTGCCTGACTATTTCGAAAAAGTCTTTGTCGATATGGATGCAGTAATTCGATATCGTTTTGGATTACAGAATTGAAACTCAAACTAACCATAGATGGGCTAATAGTGCAAAAAGAACATACTATGCTATTCCTAAAGTTAGCCACTTTCCCGTTCCTTACCCCCTGGCTATAAATTAATCTTTTTTGAACTACCTAAAGTACCTGTAACAACATGAATGATGCCACAGATATCAAGCAAAAGATGTCAATCAAAAACTAATTCACATAAATCTTTTACGTTTTTCGTCTTCTCACTCTCCTTTCCTGCCGACCACCAAAGTGTAGTTAAAAAAACTTCCCACTTAAGGACATCAGCCCCATTAAAAAAAACGTAATATACAACACCTCCGCGTGGAGCTATTAAAACCGATGAGTCCTATATTAAGCCAATTTAGTAACCTGTATGATAACCGATTTCAGTATAAAAAGGGTCGTTATTTTGCGCAAAAAAAGCATCATTTTGCGCATTATCCTTGCAAAAACAAGAAAGATACTATAGAATAAGAATGTATTATGTCAAAAATACCCAAAGTTATATTGCTCATCGAAAAGTCGAGAGCTTACGGAAGGGGGTTGCTCCACGGTATCGTCCAATATTCCAAACTCCATGGGCCCTGGCTGTTTTACATAGAACCGGCAGTTTTCAAAGAGAGCAGTAAGCAATTATATAAGCGGGTTAGAAACCTGGATGTCGATGGAATCATCGGTTACACATGGGATGTAGATATCTTCAATATGGTTGTCGACTTAAGGCTTCCTGCCATAATGCGAGATATAGAAAAGCCAACCTCAAAGGCGATACGATTTGTAATGGACCAGTTTGCGGTTGCCCGGTTGGCCGCCGAGTATTTTGTCGGGCGGGGTTTTAAGCGTTTTGGCTACTGTGGTTACGACTTTTTGAAATGGTCTAAGCAACGCGGCGAGGGTTTCGGCAATGTAGCCGCGGACTATGGCTTTGAAACATGTTTTTACCGGCAGCCCAAGGCAAAAAAATTTTATGCTAAGGACAAGGAACAAACCATCATTGCCAAATGGCTTAAGTCATTGCCGAAACCTATAGCAATAATGGCCTGTAATGACGACCGTAGCGTAGATGTGTTAGCTGCTTGCAAAATCGCGGATATCAAGGTACCGGAAGAGGTGGCAATTCTGGGTGTGGATAACGATGAATTGATTTGTGACCTATCCCATCCGCAATTATCGAGCGTAACTTTAAGTATTGAAAGAGCTGGGTATGAGGCTGCAAGAGTTCTGGATAAGCTGATGAAGGGGCAAAAAATAACAAAAAGCGAAGAAATAGTCTCAATTCTTCCATTGCATATCGCAACACGACAGTCAACAGATATTATAGCGACAGAAGACCAACTAGTTGCAGAGGCAGTCAAATTTATTCACGACCATTCCAGAGAAACGATTCAGGTCACCGATGTTGCGGAAGGCGTTGCCCTGTCCCGTCGGACCCTGGAACAGCGTTTCCGAAAAGCACTTGGGCACTCGGTGCTTGAAGAGATTAAATACCATCGTGTTAATCAGATGGCTAATATGTTAATTGGCACAAATTTATCGATATCTCAAATTGCAAGGTTATTGGGATATCCGGATGCAAGTAACATATCGCGCTATTTCAAGCAGGAAAAGAGAATTAGCCCATCGGACTACCGCAAAAAATTCGGGCCTAAATAGGAACCGGGTTCTATCTCAGGTTCTTTATTTAAATGAAGCGGTATTCCTGAAAAACTTCATAAAAAAGCTGCCCGATTAAGAATCGGGCAGCTTCATTTTTTAACGGTTTAAGCGAAAATTTATCAAAGCTGTCTGTCTGTTACCACCATCAGCCACCGCCCCACCTCCAGCCGACGCGAACCTGGCGACTGTTACCTACGGTGGGCAGACGATAGACTCCAGGCTCGAAAGGTCGATATCCGACTCACAAACAAGGCATAATTCAGTTCGGATCTGGTCCTCAAGACCGGCTTGCTGGAGTTCCTTGCGTCTGGCCTCCGCCTCGAGGATTGAGCGACGGCGGTTAATCTCACGCTCAAGAACGGAAGCCGAGAGATTTATTGGGCATATCACCAATACCCCGTCCTTGGAGACAAATTTGTTGAGCCCCTCTGAGGATTCGAAATCCGGATCGAACTGGAGGCACAAAATCTGCTCGCGCGTTAAAGTGGAGCTAACCTGACCATAACCGAGTGCATCTTCATCCAAGTACAATGCATCAAATCCAACTCGACCATGTCTATGCTTTGAGTTATTCCCCTCGGATATGAGTCTATACATAAACTCGACAGGAACTAATGGTCTAAACATAACATAAATCTCTACTTGCAACTCTGACTACCTAACTTGAATTAGGCGTCCGAAAAGCAACTCTGCATCTTTACAAAAATTATATGATTATATATAATACAAAATAATATTGGTAAAATCGATAAATCATGTACGTTATATGTTTTTTTATTGGCTGTAAAAACTATATAATATAATATTGTTGACCATTTTGGGATTATAACATTTTCTAATATTATTTTTTTTAGAGGAAAATAGCCTGTGAAAAAAATTAAGGGAACAATACCTAATAGGTTTTTGCATTTAATATTCATATTATTATCTTTTGTTCTTGTTTTTGGATTATTTTCTATAATTGAAATATTTTTAAAAATTTTCTATTATCCAGCCACCTATGTAGATAATCTGACAACCCTTAATATTTATAATTCAGAACAATTACAAGAAACTAATAATTTTTTTTATTTAGAAAGTGATAAAATAAAAAAACATGTATTAAATAAGAGTAAAAGAAATAATATACAATTATATAGAAAAAAATCTGCAAAAGAGATTAGAATTATAACTTGTGGCGCTTCTTCTGTGGTTGGATGTCCTTTTCACCAACAAGGTTCATTTCCTCATTTTCTACAGGTTATCTTAAAGCATCAATGGCCTAACCTGGATATCAATGTTTATAATATGGCCATCTTTGCTCAAACTTATCAATTTGTATATGAAACTGTTGATGATACTATAAATCATTCTCTGGATTTTCTAATTATTTATTCCGGGCACAATGAACTTTATCCTCATAATTTATTTCAGTTAGTACAAAGAAAAAATCAAACTTCAAGAATTGCTTATGATATTCATAAAAAAATTAAAAAAAGATTAGTAACTTACAATATTTTTTATCGTTTAATAAAATCCAATGCTAAAAGCCTCGATTATAATCAAATTCAAGAACTTATAAAAAAAAATAACTTTCAATGGAATGAACATATTGATGATTGTATAGAAAATTATAAATATTTAACTGATAAAATTGTTAATTTATCTAAAAAAAACAATACTAGTTTAATTTATCTTACTCCATTAAGTAATATAAGGGATTTCCCTCCCAATGTAGACGTGAATAGACTACCGCTTTTAAGAAAAAATGAAGTTGATAATATATTAAAAAATAATTATTTGGATGCTGATACAGCTTATAGATTGGGAAGATATTTTGACAGTTTAAAAGATATTAAAAAGGCCGGAGAATATTATCAGTATTCATCGGATAATTCGGTCTGGGTAGGGCGTATTCATACATCATTATTAAGATATATTAGAGAAATTCCTAATTTATATTCCAGTGTAAAAATGATTGACCTTTATAGTTCATTAAGAAAAGAATTAAATGTTGATTTCTTAGATGATTCATTTTTTTTTGATTGGTGTCATCTTAAACCAGAAAGTAATTATCTTATAGCCAGAGAAATAGCTAAAAATATAAATAAACAAATTGAGAGTCAATATGGTCCGCCTGAAAATCCTATACCGGATTATAATAGTCTTTTAGAAATAGCAATAAATAGTAAAAAACAATTTTTTGATTTTGGTTATCAAGAAGCTGGATTTACGAATGCTCAGTTTCATAGATGGGAAAAAGCTATTTACTATTTTAATAAAGTCTCTTACAAATACAAAGAGGATAGTATAAAGGTTACAATGGGATTATTTCTTGCTAATTCCAAGTTAAATAATGAATTTAAAGCTGAAGAATTATTAAAGTATATTAAAAGAAAATGGAGTATAACTGAAATAACACCATGTATTGATACATATTATAATTTTGAGACTAATTATATTAATGAAATGTTAGATATAGAAAAATAACAAAAAAATTTAACTTAAAATAGTAATATAGTAAGCGATAAACCAATTGCTACCAATTTTGATTTAGCCTATCCCGCCGGGCTTTAGAGCAACGCTTCCGGAAAGAACTAAAGCGCTCCGTACATGAAGAAATCAAATATAATCGCGTCAACCAAATGGCGAATATGCTCACCGGCATAAATTTATCGGTATTACAAATTGCAAGGTTATTGGGATATCCGGATGCAAGTAACATATCCCGCTATTTCAAGCAACAGAAGGGAATTAGCCCATCGGACTACCGCAAGAAATTCGGGCCTAAATAAGATTGAGGTTTTACTTCAGGCCTTTTTTTGTTCAAGAAACGTTTGCAAAATCTCAGCGGCGGCAACGGCGTCAAGACGCCGGGCCTTTTTCTTTCTTGTCAACTGGGCATCGGCCAGCTTCTTCTCGGCCGAAAAACTGCTGAGCCGTTCATCCTGAAAATAAACGGGTATATCGAGCTGCTTTGCAAGGCGCGCGCCAAAATTACGAACAAGCCTTGCCTGAGGGCCCTCGGAACCATCGGCATTAAAAGGCAGGCCGAGAACAACCGCAGTAACTTCTTCGCTCTCGATTATATCGATGATTTTCTTAATGAGGAGCTTGCGGCCTTCTATCACGGCCAGGGGCGTGGCAATCGTCTCATCAGCATCACAAATTGCAAGGCCTGTGCGTTTATCACCATAATCAATTGCCAGGAATCTCATCGTATTGCAGTCTTTTACGAGTCCATTGACTGTTTACTAAAAAACATCGTGTGCCCGACAGCTGAAAACGCTTATAAAAATATGTCGCTATTGTGCAGTTTTACCAGTTCAAGTAACTCTTTCAATCTGTGACAGTCTTCTTTGCGACAAACAAGGGTCGCATCGGGGCTATGGGCGATTACCATATCATCCAAACCGATGGCCGCGATAAGATGACCCTGGTCTTCGGTTACAACTACATTCCCGCTGCAGTCAAGCAGCTCACTTAGGCCGGCCACGACAACATTGTTATTTTTATCGGCATTGATAACATCGGCAAGGGCTGTGAAGGAGCCCAGGTCCAGCCAATGGCAGGCCAGCTTCACGGCATAAACGTTTTCAGCCTTTTCCATCACGGCATAATCGATGCTGATTCTGGGCAGCTTAACAAACCATTCTTCAAGAGTAGTTTTTTGGTGCGGGCCGCTCCAATTAGCCTGAATTTTCTTCAAAGGTTCTCGGCAGGCAGGCAGAAAATCAAATAACTTACCAAGAATTGTCTGGGCCTTCCAAACGAACATACCCGAGTTCCAGCAGTAGCTTCCGTCGTCGAGATATTCTTTTGCAGTCTCTTGGTCAGGTTTTTCTTTGAACGTCTCTACGCGATGAATAAGGTTCTTACATCCGTGATATTTTTGGCCGGCCTCGAGTTTGATATAGCCCAACTGTGTGCTCGCAAAACTCGGCTCGATACCAAAAGTTATCATAGCGCCGGGATTACTATTTATAAAATAAATCGCGTCCTTCAGGGCCTGCTCATAAATCTCGGTCGGCTTTATAATCTGGTCGGCGGTAACAACAACCAGCGTTGCGTCCGGGTCGGCTTTGGCCAAAACACCGGCGGCTAAACCGATGGCCCCGGCCGTGTCACGCACGGCCGGCTCGGCAATAACATTTTCATGAGGCAACTGCGAAAGGTCGCGGCGAACAAGGTCGGCAAAACGGGCATTGGTTAAGACAAATATCTGTTCCCGGTCAAATATAGTCCTTAGCCGTCCAAAGCACCGGCGCAAAAGGCTTTCGCCCTGAAAAAGTTTCAGGAGCTGCTTGGGCCGAGTCCGCCGACTCAAAGGCCATAATCTTTTGCCCGTTCCTCCCGCCATTATCACTGCATAATCCATTAGAAGGCTCCATTACGTAAAAATAAGAAATAAAACCGGAACCACAACAATAGCAAAAACAGCAGTATTGACAACCCAAAGAGCACTACCCAGGCGACTATCCAAATCAAAGACATTAGTCATCATCACCATAGCAATGGCAGCGGGGCAGGTTGACTGGACCATTACAACGCTCTGAGCTATCGGGCCCAGTTCCCTGCCTGCTAGCGCCAGCAGAACCAACAGGATTAACGCAACCAGCGGTGTTAGTAGAAATTTTACTGCGGCGAGAGAAAAATACAAGGGAATGTACTGCCTTAGACGGTCAAAAGTTATCCGCAGCCCGATAGCGAAAAATGAAAGCGACGAGGCAGCATAGACAAAAATATCAACAATATGAAATCGGCTGATAAACTCCGGCCTTTTGATGCCGGACAAATTAAGCACAACGGCTATGATTATCGCCGGAACGACCAGCATACGATAATCCAGTACACTGCGGACTGAAAAACCCGTCTTTTCAGACTGCTTCATTCGCAACTCGAAGATTCTCAAACGCGGGAAAAAAAACAAATAGACGACAGGAGCCCACAGCATCAGATAAATTTGAGACAGCCCCAGCCCGGTCTGCCCAAACAAGGCATAACAGACAAACATCCCGCCGGTATAGCCCAAATTACTAAGTCCTCCTGCGAGGGTAAGTGTCATACGACCTTTCTCATCAAGGTTGTGAAAGACAAACAGAAACTTGCAGAGAAAAGTCACTACAAGCAACAAGACAGCCCCAATTACAGGCAACCAGAAAAACTCGGTGGTCAGCTCCATTCGCCAGATTATAAAAAGGCCGATGGGCCAGTTTAAGCCGAGTAAAACCATTGTCATAATTTTCCTGGCCAATTGCTCGGGAAGGCCGAACCGATTTGCAGCGAGGTAGCCGGCACCCAATCCGCCGAGCAGTACGACAAACATACTTAAAAAACGCAGGTTTGTAATATCTTGTGCGGTTAAACCACCCCAGACGCTTGCATGCACGCTAAACATCAGACCAGAAAATCCTCTTCAATCTGAGCAATCGGACGCATTTTTTCAGCTAATTGCTCATAACCTTTACGCCCCATTAAGGCGAAACTCGCCTGCTTACCCAGTTCGACGGCGGGCTGATTGTATGCGTCAATTCCGAACAATAAAGCTGCAAGTGAAGTCGCTACTTCATACAGATAAATGAATTGTCCTACGCTATAGGAATCCACCTTCTCGAAGATAATCGACAAGCAGGGACGGCTGCTTTGAATAAGTGCGTATTCAGTGGCAAGCTTTTCGGCTTTAAGAAGTCGGCCCATATCAGCCCCGGCAAGATAATCGAGTTCGGGCGCGCAAGCCGGTGGCGCGGGTATTTGCAGCTCTCTACCAAACTGCTCAACCTGCAGAAAGGTAAATAACTTATCATTCGGCCCTTCTCGATATAACTGTAGCTGGCTGTGCTGGTCGGTCGCTCCAAGTGCCTTGACCGGCGTCGGGCCGTTGTGAATCTCACCGCCGGCCAGGTCCTGTGCCTTTCCGAGACTCTCGGCCCAGAGTTGGCGATACCAGTCGGCTAAATCTTTGAGCGCGCAGTTGTAAGGCATCATCACAGAGATTCTCTTACCAATGTTGTAACAGTGCCAGTTTATCGCAGCCAGAACCGCGGCAGGATTTGTATAAAAATCATTTTGAGTAACTCTCGTATCCATATCACGGGCGCCGGCGTGAAGCAAATCGATATCGATGCCGCACATAGCCGCACTGAATAAACCCACCGCACTAAGTACACTGAACCTGCCCCCCACACCGGCCGGCACCTCGAGACATCGCAGACCGGCATCGTCTGCAATCTTGCGAAGCGTTCCCTTGGCAGGGTCGGTCGTTGCAACCACTTGATTCTTGAAACCGACCGGTCCTAATCTATCCAAAAGCAACTGCCTGATAATCAAAAACTGGCTCGCAGTCTCCGCTGTCTGTCCTGTTTTGCTGATAACATTGAAGATAGTTTTATCGAGATTATCATTAAGCCAATCCAGAAACGAACCAAACTGAGAAGGGTCAATATTATCGAAAACGAAAAGGCGCGGCCCTCTTCGCTGGGTACCATCGAGATTGTACATATAAGGATTAAGAGCGGTTTGCAAAGCGATATTTCCCAGCGCTGAGCCGCCAATACCGAGCACAACAAGATTTTCACATTTATCCCTAAGCTCTGCAACCAGGTCTCTGACTTTCCTGCGAATTTTCTCATCATACGGCAAATCTCGGTAAGCCGTATTGCCGGCCTTTCTCTGGGCGTTCAACTCGGTAATTAATGGATTGGTTTTCTCGTCAAGATCTTTAAATTGCTTTTGTGTTATACCGTCTTCAGCACCGATTACCTCAGCAGTAACATTTTTATAGTAAAGTTTAATTTGTTGTTGTGACACTTGTATGTTTCCTAATTGAAAATTCAAACCTGCGACAGGCCCGCAGGTTAAATATTATCTGCTATCTATACCTTCGAAATACCGGCGTATTTTAGCATAAGTGTCTTTGTTTGTCCTGTGTCAAATTTAACTACTACGACACTGTTTTCGCCCATATCGACAAATTCCTTTACTCTTCCAAACCCGAATGATTCGTGCTTTACCAACTGGCCCGGAGTAAAATCCACCTGCGTATCACTAACCTGAGAATCTTCCTGGTAATAACTCGTCTGCTCAGGCTCGCTTAACACAGAATCGGCGTCAATTTCGTAAAGAAACTGGGATGGTATTGTCCTTGTAAGCTGGCCCCGCAGGAGACGATGTTTGGCATAACTTATATAGAGCCCGGCCTTGGCCCGCGTGATGCCCACGAAAAAGAGTCTGCGTTCTTCTTCCAGTTCCTCATCGTTATCACTGCTCCTGGCGTGCGGCAGGATTCCTTCTTCAAGGCCGATGATAAAGACATTTTCAAACTCAAGGCCCTTTGCCGCGTGCAGGCTCATTAAGGCAACGCTGCCACGTGATGCGTCATACGCATCGGAGTCGCTAAAAAGGGAAATCTGCTGCAAGTAATCAAGCAGCGAGCCGTCCTCGCTTATTTTGTCGTAACGTGCTGCGGAATTAATCAACTCGTTAACATTATCTGCGGCAGTGCCCTGCTCACTTGTACCGGCCCGCAGCTCGGCGGCCATTCCAGAACCTTGATAAACGCGCTCCATAAGCTCGGCAACATTAATCCCGATTCCATCGGGATTTTCATCTTTTTTGAATTCCTCCATCATCTTCGCAAAATTAGCAAGCTTGGTCTTTGCTGCCCGGCCGAGACTTTCGACCTTCTCGGCCCGGCAAAGCACATTGTAAAAGCTCACATTTTTAACGCCCGCGTAAGCGGCAACTCTCTGAATGGTGGTTTTACCTATGCCGCGAGCAGGAGTATTTATAATCCGCAATAATGCCTTCTCATCACGGGGATTAACCAAAACCTTCAAATAGGCAATAAGGTCACGAATCTCCTTGCGATTATAGAATTCGACTCCCCTGACAATTTGGTAGGGAATTTTGCACTCAATAAAGGCCTCTTCCAATGCACGACTCATAGCATTAACACGGTAAAAGACGGCAATATCATTTAATCCGGCACCTTGTTTTGTTAACTTAGCAATTCGTTTGACGATGGAAAGAGCTTCTTCGGTCTCATCATCACAGCTTTCAAAGGCAACCTCTCGGCCTGAAGGCTTCGTCGGGATGAGTACTTTGGCTTTACGCCTTATATTGAAAGAGATAAGCTTATCGGCGATAGTAAGAATATCGGGTGAGCTTCGAAAATTTTCCTCCAGTCTGACGACGGTAGCATCAGGCCAGTCCTTTTCGAAGGCAAGTATGTTGCCGATATCGGCCCCCCGCCAGCGGTAGATGGATTGGTCGGGGTCGCCGGTAACACAAATATTGCCGTGCTCACTGACCATATCTCTGGCGATTCTGTACTGTGCCTTGTTCGTATCCTGATATTCGTCGATGAGCATAAATTTGAATCGCTGGTTTAACTCGCTGCGCACGTCGGGCCAATCTCTTAACAAAAATGCGCTCTTGAGGAGTAAGTCATCAAAATCAAGCGCATTGTTTGCGGCCAGAATCTCCTGATAGCGTGCATAAAGCCGGACAACTACTTTCGTAAAAAAATCGTCGGCATGGCCCTTGATGAAATCAACGTCCTTGAGGGCATTCTTCAGAAGCGAGACCGCATCAAGCATACGCGCGGGCGGAAAGTTGGTCGAATCAATCTCGCAGTCTTTCAAGGCCTGCTTCATACAACTTTTCTGGTCGGCCCCGTTATAAATGCTGAAATTCTCTCTCAGCCCTGCCTGCTCGGCATATTTGCGAAGAATCCTGACACAAAGCGAGTGAAACGTGCTGATATGTGCCCCGCCCGCGGACCGACTCGACTGAGCTCGCCGAAGTCCGAAAGCAATCACTCTTTGCCTCATTTCATCGGCGGCCCGGTTGGTAAATGTTACCGCGCATATACTGGACGGGTAAACACCGGCTTCTATCAAGGCAGCGATTCGGTGCGTTATTACCCTGGTCTTTCCACTTCCCGGCCCGGCCAGAACAAGCAGTGGGCCTTCAAAATGATAGACCGCCTTTTTCTGTGCCGGGGTAAGGCTCTCGGCTGATTGTTCCAATCGGAAATCTCTTTTCTCCGCAGACTTCGATGAGTTCAATCCAGCCGAAGCCGCGGACAATGCAGAATAAATGACAAAGACTACGAACCTCTTTACATCGTCTGCTATCCTGACTCTTCAAGTCGCCTAAGCAATAAACGGCGCTGCGATTCCAACTGCTCAAAAAGGTCCGGTCTTTCGATTTTTATCCGTGCCAGTAAACTCTGTCTCAGTCTTAGTGGAAACATCTGGTCACGTAGAAAGCCGTCCAGTGCGACGTATCTTAACATTGCAAAATCGGGCAATTTCATCCTGTCGGTCCGCTCATCACTGAACTCTTCTGTATAATGCCCGTAAACCTCCTGTGCCAATTTCTCCCTTCCAAAGGCCTCGTTGTCATCATGCATAGCATATCTGAAATAGGCTTCTTGCAAAAGAAACATAATCATCTCTGTCGCATCCCTTATGCCTATTCTTTTCACCTCTTCGTGCAGCCGGTTCCTTACGTAAGTTACAAGAGGTACTTTGAACTCATCTCTGGGATAGAGCTTTTTTAACCGGTCGTATATCTGCTGTGCTTTGGCAATATGGCCGGCCTGATAAAAGGAAAACACGGCATTTTTCATCATATTCCTGTGTGCGATCTCTTGTGAGACAGCGTCACGTCCCAGTTCTTCGTACTTTCCGATAACGGCGACTATTGCCTCTTCGTACGGCTCAAACATCCGCAGGTCAGGAAGTACAAATACAGTTCTTATGACCGGGCTTGTTTCGCCGCTGTCGGGCGAAACGGTAGAATCCGGAACAGCAGCGGGACTATCATAAACGAAGATTCTGCCGGCCCGGAAAAGATTTTGCAGACTGTGATATATGATTCGGTCGGTATTAATCTCATCGACGGAAAAATCTTCCTTACCGGCAATCTTCAGGCCCATTGCGCCCCAATAAATGGCATGTACATCGGGATGCTCCCAATTTAAGGGATAACGCACATTGGGCTCGCGGATATCGTGCGGCCCATAGGTTTGATTAAGCTGTTGCATAAAGGCAGGCTCAAGCTTCCATGTGTGCCGCAGTTCGTAAGCCTTTGCAAAGAGGTCGAATTTCTCCAGCGCCTCGGTCCTTCGAAACCGGTCTATTACATCGAAAGCCTCGGATTTAAACTTTGCAGGAGAAATCCTGAGCGCCAAGTAATTGCCGACAAACTTATCCTCATCCTCAAATGACGGGTCGGCAGTTTTAAGCTCGGTAACAAGCTTGCTGACCACAGGATTTTTAATTATCTCGGCCCAGTCTCGCGGGGCTCCGGCAAGGGCCTGGAAAAATTCGTTAGTCTGAGGGCCCAACAGCGGTTTCATTGCCAGGGAAAGCTGCAGTTTGTAATACTTGTGAACATCATCGGTTATCCCACCCATCTTGTGCTGGAAAATCCAGGCAAGCGAGCGATACAAAAGGATACTTTTCGGATTAATAACTATGGCTTTGTCCCTGAGCAGCTCATAACCGTTTTTAATCCATCGCCACCGCTGCTCAGGCTCACTTGCAGGTATGGCTACGGAAATATTGTACGCCATATTCCAGGCGTGAAAATCCCAGACCGAAATGAACCTCGGCTGAAGCACGGTTATCCACTCGGCAAGCTGTTTAGCATCGAAGAATTGCCCTTCCTGCTTGAGCTTGTCGGCACGTATCCAGAGAATATCAACCACCAGGCCGCGAAACGCACCCATAGCAATAGTGGCAAAGGCAAGCGATGGAGGCGCATTTTCGAGTGGCTCGTTGATTACCAGCTTCATCTCTTTGCGAGCCGCGTTAATATAATCCAGCCTCTCGCCCGCAAACAGCAGCAAACCAACGGCAATGAGAAAACATAGAGAACAGATTATGATATCGCGCAAACGCATTTCTCTCTGTCAGAAGACTTAGCTCAAATCCGCCCAAACAGTGTGTAATCCGAATTGGAACCACCGTTTACCCCTGAGGGGGCGGTGCCTAAACCGTAACTTTCGCAACCTCTCGATAAGTAAAAATCACAACTCCTAAAATCCAGATAATCACCGCCTTGATGCAAACCATAACGCCGAACACATAACCCAGAAATGACCAGCCTAACAGACGCGCAGAAACCATATTCTCAGTGGGATTGAATTGGTCAAACTGCGGCAGCAGCCTAAGGACCGGCCTTGCAAGGTAACCATAGAAACGTCCCCAGCCGACGGTGAGAAAAGCAAGTGACTCGAAAACGAACCCGCTCATCGAGCCGGTAAAATAAACGACCAGACAGGCCAGAATCGCCACCGGAAAAGACAGCCACGTGGAAACAGATATACCTAAAGCGGCAAGAAATATTAATCGTGCAGCAATAACCGAAGCGGCCCAGATAAAGTTAGAGGTAAAGCTCCGGGCCTTGTAAAGTACTTCCAGACCCTCTTCAAGCGGAAAAATAACCACCGTATCGTTAATCGGAATATTCTGAAAAACAACAGCCAAATAACCATCCGAGGCCACCGCATCGGCGGGAACAACTATCTCGTGAAATGTGCGAATCAAATCCTTTCGGTCAAAAACGTAAATGGGCGTTTTCATTTCCACAGCCCCGAACTGGTACTGCCTGTAATCGCCCACCAGCCACCTGCCGAACACACTCAGGTCAGGCGGATTGACGGAAACGTCATATTTGAACCGCACAAATATTCTGTCATTCGGCTCGAAAGGTCTTACATTATTGAATTCCCAGACCAGCGCATTACCCGGCACAACTGCACGCTTCTCAAGCTCTTTCTGCCTGGTAAGCTCCGCAATAACTCTCGCAGTTGAAAGTGTATCAGGCAACTGTCCCTGCTTCCGTAACTGCTGATATTTCTCGCGGACCTCCTGGCTGACATCCACGAGGGCCGGAGCAAGTGTGGCCCGCGCCGTGAAAAACTCGTTGTTTACACCCTCAATCTGCTGCTCATCGGCACCGGATATCGCAGGAATCGAAATAGCCAGACCGTAAATCACTCCACAGAATACGACAAGAAGGACTAAATCAAGTAATATAACACCAAGCAGCTTGCCACAAAGAAGCTCAAATCTACGAATCGGCTTGGTGAGAATGGTGTAAATCTGACGCTTTTTTATATCGCTGGACAGAGTATAGGTTGAGACAATTATGGTCAGTAGACAAAGCAGCAGGTTTGTAAGACCCAGTCCGTAACTTACGAAGGTTTGCAGCCTGCCTTTTAGAGTCCCGTCGCCGGGCATCGAGAAACTCATAACAGGCAACAGAATAATCAAAAGAATTATAAAGATGACAGCAACCTTCATCCGCACGGCCTGAGCTATGGTATTTTTAGCAACGGCCCAGAGACTACGCATCTTGCTGCTCTCCCCTACGCGGCTCATCCGGCCCGGCGGCATCAGAGTCTCTCCGTAAGGAGTCCTCAGTACCGTTTTCCGTCGGCTCGCTGAGCTCTTCCAGGATGCTTTTGCCGACCTGCTCAGGGTCAACTTCCGGTACATCCGGTGGTTTTTCTTCATTTACCGGCACGCTCGTCGGCTCATCAGCATCTGTCAAGCTCTGCAAAACTTCCCGCTCATATTCGGGCTCGATTTTACTGACCTGCTCGGACTTAGCGGGCTCGGCATCGGAACCTGAGGCTTTGACGTCCACGCTCCGCCCGGGGACGCCTTCCGGCGCAACAAGCTTATCCAGCACGCTCTCCGCAGTCTCGGCCGCAAGAAATCCTATACCCTTCGAAATGACGGCACCGCTGGTCGGCTGCGCCTGCTTCTCGGCCTCAGTAACGATTCTGACAAAAAACGTCTCGAGTTTTTCCATGGGCGAGGTTATCTCACACTGCCCGGCCTCGGCCAGAACTATCTGCTTTATTTTATCGAGCGTATCTGCGCTTAGGGCACCGGTGGTGATTTGTTTTTTGTCTGTTCGCTCCAAAAGCATCGCAACCTCGCCCTGTGACTGAAGCCTGCCGCCATAGAGTATAGCAATTCGGTCGCAGACGTCCTCGACATCGGCAAGCAAATGGCTGCACAGCAAAACCGTCTTGCCGCGTTTGGCAAGCTTTTTAACAAGGTCTTTTATCTGCCTTGTGCCGATAGGGTCAAGGCCTGTGGTCGGCTCGTCCAGAATCAAGAGTTCCGGGTCATTTATAAGTGCCTGGGCCAAACCGATTCGGCGCGCCATACCCTTTGAAAAAGTACCCACGGGCCGACTCGTCATCCCCTGCAATCCGACCATTTCCAGCAGCGCTTCGATACGTACTTTTCGCAATTTCGCATTCAGACCGAAAAGCCGGCCATAGAAATCCAGCGTCTCGCGTGCGGTTAGATATTCATAAAGATATGATTCTTCGGGCATAAAACCGATGCGCGCGGTGATTTTCGGTTCCCTGCCGTCTCCGCCGAGAACCAGGGCCCTGCCTTTTGTCGGATGCAGCAGCGAAAGCAGTAATTTAAGGGTAGTTGTTTTGCCTGAGCCGTTTGGTCCCAACAGCCCGAAGACCTCATTGTACCTGACTTTCAAATCCAGACTATCAACGGCTACGACCTTGTTACGGCCCCACCAGTCGGCGAAAATCTTCGTAAGAGAAAAAGTCTCGACTGCATACTGTGAATTAGTATTTTCTGACTGCGAGTTTCGATTAACCATCGTTCACCGTTGTCCCTGGGACTTCTTATGGAGAAACAATTCTCAGCCCTGAAGCTCTTCACCGTAGCGGACCAGGCGGGCACTATTGAATATCACGACAAGTGAGCCGGCAAAATGCAGCATTGCCGCATAGACCGGCGGCAGCCAGGCCGCCGCTGCCGCTGCCACTCCGAGTATTATAAAGATAATTCCAAAGCCAAGATTCTCGTTTACCACAAGCCTGGTCTTTCTTGAAAGCCGAACGAGAAACGGCAATCTTTTCAGGTCATCGCTCATAAGCGCGATAGAGGCTGAATTTATAGCCACGTCGCTCCCTGCCGCTCCCATAGCAATTCCCAAATCGCCCGCCGCCAAAGCGGGCGCATCGTTTATTCCGTCGCCAACGACGGCGACCGTATGGCCTGCTTTCCTTATCTTCTCTACGATAGCCAGCTTATCCTGCGGCAGACAACCGGCCTTAACATCGGTACAGCCCAGCTCCCCGGCCACGCGGTGCGCCACTTCGCCACGGTCGCCGGTAAGCATAGTCACCCGCTTAATGCCGATATCCAGCAATTCACGGACGGCGTGTTGAGCTTCCGGCCTGGTCTTATCCTGCAGGCCGATCCAGCCGATGCATTGTGAATCCTTCGCAACATAAAGAGTGCTGAAGCCCTGCTCCTCGTGCAGTGCTGGGGCCTTAATGCTGCTTACGTCTACGTCATTTTCTCCCAGGAAACTGTCTCTACCGACCAAAATACGGGAAGAATCGACCGTAGCCATTACGCCTTTGCCTGGCACCTCCTGAAAATCAATTGATTTAGGCAGAGACAATTTAGCCTCCTTCGCCACATTTCGTATCGCCATGGCTGCGGGGTGCTTGCTCATCAACTCAGCGGCGGCCGCAAACGAAAGCAGCTCCCCGGGCGGCACATTCTCTGCCGGGGTAAGCTTCATCACATACAGCCGGCCCGTAGTCAAAGTACCGGTCTTGTCAAAAACTATAGCCGTCATTTTACCAGCAACCTCAAGGTCTTCGACATTTTTGACAAGAATACCCAATCGAGCCGAGGCCGATAGTGCCGCGACCATTGCGGTGGGAGTGGCCAGGATTAAAGCACAAGGACAGGAAACTACCAAGGCGGCAATTGCGCGGTCAATGTCATTGGTAAAGTATAATATGATACCCGCAATCATCAGGATAGTGGGCATATACCATTTCACGTAGCGGTCAATAATCCTCATAATGGGTATCTTCGTCTGTTCAGCCTGCATAATCAGTGACTGAACTTTGCCCAGTGTAGTATCATTGCCGGCCTTTGTGACAGTAACATCCAGGGCGCCGGTAAGGTTCGTTGTGCCGGCAAAGACCTGCATTCCCGGCACCTTGTCGACGGGCAGCGATTCACCCGTTATGGTCGCCTCATTAATGGAACTAAAACCTGTTATTACCTCACCGTCGGCGGCTATATTATCGCCGGGACGAACCCGAATCACGTCTCCAGGCCGTAGAGAAGTGACACCTACTTCTATTTCACTGCCGTCGGAGCTAACGAGATGGGCCTTTTTAGGGGTCAATTTTATGAGTGACTCAATTGAAACACGGGCTCCCAAGGCGGTTCGAGTCTCCATCAGCTCACTTAAAAGCACAAAAAACGCCACCACGCCCGCGGTCTGGTATTCACCTGATGCAAAAGCAGCGATTATTGCAAGAGCCACCAGCTCGTCCATATGCATCTGTCTGCTTATGATGCTGCGTATTGCGTGCAGCAATATAGGCACTCCCAGCAAAACGGCGCCAAGCATGGCAAAAAGCTCGCCGACCTGGCTGTCCTTACCGTAAAAAAGCGGCGCTATCAAACTATTAAGCAGCAATACTCCCCCGGCCATCGTACCCAGCAGCGCCAAACTCAGTTGAAACTGCCTTCCTTTGGCTTCTTCCTCGCCGCTTAGCTCATGCTCTTTCAGATGTAAATGTTTATGCACCATATCCTCATATTCCGATTCTTGTTGATACTCACGGCTGTGCCGCTGTTTTTGATTTTATTGCAGGGTCTCTGTTTAACTGAATCCTGACCTCTCTGGGTCTGCCGTCGGTAGATGGCTGTACAATTATCTTTTCATCCGCATTCTCAAGCACTATTTCGATGGCGTCCTGATAAATTTCCTGGATAACAAGGCCCGGCCTTTTACGATATTCGGGCAGTAATTTCCGCAGATATTCGGCATCGGCCTTGGCTGATTCAACAACTTTTGTTCGATAAGCCCGTGCTTCGGCAATTTTTTCCTGAGCCGTCCCGGCCAATTGTGACCAGAGCTGCGCCTCGGGCTTTCCGCTCAATGTCGGGTCTTTCAATGCCGAAAGAATTTCATGCGCCGCCGAGCCTCCCGCCTCGTTCATAATATTCTCGGCGTATCCTTCCGCCTCAGTGATAAGCTTTCCTTTATCCTGCTTGGCCTTTATTGACCTTAGGAATGCCTCGTCAACCTGCCTGGGCCAAGTAACCGGGCTAAGCTGGATAGAAACAACCTTTATACCGCTGCTAATCTCATCCATCTTATCCTGCAGCATAATTCTCACATCATCGGCAATCTCCGTCTTGCTCAAAATGGCATCGTCGATACTGAAATTGACCATCGTGGTCACAATCGCATCGGCCGCTAAAGACTTCAAAAGCGGGGTGATACTTTCCGGTATTACATCAGCAAAACTCTGGCCCGGCTCGGGATTGACAAGATAGATATTTCGGAAAAAAATCTCAGGTCGGTCGATAACGTAGGTCAGCTGCCATTTGCAGTGGACTATATTGTAGTCGTTTCCGGCCGAGCCGGTAATAATATCGTTCCTCGTGATGCAATATCCGTCCACCCGTGGATTAAGCCTTCTTGGCACACGTTCCGGCGGGTTTCCAAGCTTTTCACTTTCAGTTTCAAAATACCAGAAATCCTCAATCGGAAGGATGTGCACCTTCTTCACGGGGATTATTACCTGCTCATCTATGGGATACGGCAGCGACCAGTGCAGGCCCGGCCCAAGCAGCCTGTCTTCACCGACACCGCGTATCTTGCCAAACCTCAACACAAGCGCCTGCTCATCAGGCCCCACTGTAAAAAAGCCCGAGGCCACGAAAAGAATAAGCAGCAGCACCATCACCAGTTTGAGCAATGCAAAACTTATCCGCAATGCCTCGGCCAGAGACTTACTGCCGACATCAAGCCCTTCATCGACATTGCCTGCCTCTACGGGCTCGGCCTGTTGCTGCAAATTTGTTTCATCTTGTTCACTCATCGTAGTTACTTTTTATCGATACTATTTTTTAGGTTCGATATTCGGCATCTCCCTCAGAAGCTTGAAGGGTTCGGTCTGGCCGCTCAAAACAATTGTTGAACGCTCCTTCAATATCTTCTTCAATGCCTCAAGGTCCCTAAGAAACTTTGCGAAATCCGGCTCGTCTTCGAGCATCTTGTAGTACTTTGCGGCCTCCGCATCGCCCGCACCTTTTATCGATTTGGCGAGCGCATCCACCGCCGCCAGCAACTCTTTTCGTTTGGATTCGGCATCGCTTCTTATTTTCGTCGCCTCGGCCTTGCCCTCGGAGATAGTTGCATCGGCAATACGCGTGCGGTCGGCCCTCATCCGGGCAAAGACGTCTTCCGTAACTTTTTCGCTTATTCCCAACTGTTTGATGCCCACCGCTTTGACCTCAATACCGTACTCCTGCCGCATCGGCTCCTTAAGAGTTTCGAAAATATCTCTTTCTATATCAGCGAACTTTATCCGGACAGGGTCGGTATTAACGAATTCACTGAAGTAATGCTGGCCGATTATCGAGTTCTGTTTCTCGCGGAGACGGCTGCGAAGGTGGTCCTCCGCACCTTGAATCGTGCTGACCGATTCGAGAAACTTTCTCGGCTCAGTAATCTTCCAGAGCACATAGCTCGTTACAATAATAGGTTCTCCACCCTTGGTCGTGGTCTCCTCCATAATTCCTTCATAAAGTTGAAGACGCGAGTCAAACCGGTACACCACTTCTATCGGCGGAGGCCATTTCCAGTACCACCCCGGCTTAACAATATCTTCCTGCCTCGGTTCGCCAAAGGTGGTTACAACGACCGATTCGGTCTCACGAACCTGAAACGAGACAAAATACAGAACCAACACCAGCACAATCAATAAAATGAAAATTGTAATGGCAATATTTTTCATTTTCCTCTTACCTTAAAATCTCGCCGGTTTCCCTTGTCCTTTAACAGACTCTATTTACCTGCTTCCTCTAAGCCACTGAGCTCATACAAACTCGGAGTCAGCTTTTCCTGAACATCAATTATGAAAACCTGAGTATCATTGGGGTCGGTGACCACAACATACTTCCTTATATTCGCCAAGGACTCTTCCAGCACGGAAAGCAGCAGTTCTCGCCTGTAAATCTCCGGGGCCGCCATATACGCCTTTAGCTGCTCTGCAAACCGCTCGCCGGTCGCACGCGCCAGCCTTGCCTTTTCAAATCCGTAACTTTGTGCCTCTCGGACAGTAGCAAAAATGTCACCTTCAGCCTGCTCAAAAGCTTCGTCAAGATTTCCTTCAGCCTCCGCAACGGCAGACGCATCCACGCCGGCCCTGGCCTGCTGATACGACTGAGCAAGACTGTAAAGCTCGCTTGCCTTCTGGACAGAACCAGCAAGAGAGCTCAAATCCCTATCACGTTTAGCCTGGGCTTCGAGAACAAGAGCCTGTTTTTTCTGAACCGAGCCGACTACCTGCTGATAATCCTCAGCCACCTTCGGAGGTGGATGAAAACCGGGCAATCCGAGAAAGACAATCTCGACACCAAGCTGCTGCTCATCGGCTTTGTCCTGAATCCTTTGTTTCAGAATCGCCGCCGCCTTAGCCCTGCCGGCACCAAGCAAACTTTCTTTTCCGCTCGTAGACGAGCCCTGTCGGTCGGTCTCAATCTTCGCACTGGCGGCAAAGCGAACCACCTCCCTGTAGCAAATAGCCTCAAGCGTCTTGGACGGGTCTTTGTGCAGGTAAAGGTAAGAATATAAATCCTTGACCCGATACTGGACGGGAATCGCGGCACGTATCAGACTTACCGGCACTGCACCCCCGACTTGTCGGGGCTCACCACCAAGGGACTCAGTGGCTACGAGCAGATTATATTCTTCTTTGTAATGGTCCATACCCCACAACAAAGGCTGATTGGCAAGACGCGGGTCTGTATGGGCAACGAATCCTATATCAAGCTGATGGATTTTCTTGGCAGGATATTTATAAATAATGTCAATCGGCCAGGGCCACTTGAAAATAATACCAGAGCCCAAAGTCCTGCTGCCGTCAACAATCATCGGCCGACCTAAACGTTCGATTACCGCTTCTTCGTCAGGCCCTATTACAACCAGACAACTCGCCAGATGCAGGCTCGCTATGCAAAACAAAAGTAAAGGAACAACCGCCTTTTCGAGAAGCTTATAAAACCATGTCTGCGAAACCTTGAAGCCAAACTGGTAGTCAATCGCAGTGGCGGCCGTCCGAAGGATTCCACCGGGCTCGTTAATAAGACCTAACAGCCTGCTGTCGAATCCCGCCCGGCTGTACTGTCCCTTGAGTCTCGGCCGGTATATATCCAGTATAACATTCAGAGTTGTCTCGGCCCCGAGTACTACAAGCAAAACCGGTACAATCCACCTCATAACAACAATAACTACATTGATTTTAAATTGTACCAACGCCAGCCCCACGGCAACGGCAAAGCATAAAAGCGCGACCACAAATAGCACTCCACCTCCGCCACGCAACGGCATCCACCGGCTTTCAGCAGCCATACCTGTAGCGTACCTTGAAATAAGAAAACTCACGAACGCCATTGCAACCATATAGATTGCACAAATCAAAGGCCGACTCAGTTCAATCTGTTCCGGCTTAGGGACTTTGCTCCATAGATACAAACCAAAAGCTATTTGATAGGCCGCGATGAGTCCTGAAAAGATGGGAATAAACCACTTCTCGAAAAGCTTTAATCGCCGTTGAGCTACTGCAAATAATCCTTCCTGCCCCTCGGATGAGCGAAATATAGTCCGGTCCTGACCGGACTTGGCCAACTGAGCCATCTCCAGCTTTTCCTGCTCGGCCAGCGCCCTCTGGTGAAACTGAATCACGAGGACAAGCCAAATCAACACCGAGCTAAGAATCAGCCAGCTCAGCGCATAAATAGTGAATGAGCCACTCCAGCCGGCAAGGAAAAAACTGACTGAAAAGAAGACAATGCTTACAACCAAAGCACTCAGAGCAACATATTCTGCACGCTTGGCTGATATTTTCATTTCGACTCCCTGTCTCTACCTAACGAACATCAATAACACCAGCCGGGTATTAAGACAATAGCATTTACAATCGTCATATAATACACTATATAGCGATAAACGCCACCGGTACTATATCGATAAAACCGGAAAAATTATGTTACATAAATTGCTTACAATCGCAAAGAATACTTTTACTGAAACTCTCAGGCAACCAATCTACGCAATAATTATAGTTGCAGCGTTATTATCATTCCTTCTCAGTCCCTCCCTGACAATGTACACGATGAGCGATGACAATAAATTATTGCGTGAGTTATCGCTATCTACGCTTTTTCTCTCCGGATTGTTCATTGCAATTTTCTCCGCTTCAGGTGCGGTTGCTGAAGAAATTGAGCGGAAAACTATTACTACCATCCTGTCAAAACCCGTCCCACGTCCGATATTCATTATTGGTAAATTTCTGGGTGTAACCGCGGCGGTTGCCTTGGCCCATTATATCTGTACAGCCGCATTGCTTATGACCGTGCGTCACGGTGTAATCGAGTCAGTTGCCGAGACTCATGACTGGACGGTTATCATTGCCGCCGCCGGTGCTTTACTCGGCACATTACTCTTAACTGCTTTTCTAAACTACTTTTACGACTGGAAGTTCTCTTCAACCGCGGTCTTATTGGCAAGTCTTGCCGCCACTTTTGCCCTGTTATTCTTATCCTTTATTGACCGCAACTGGCAATTCAACCCAGCCGAAAATCATTTCAATAGCTTTGACATTTATGCCTCTATACTTCTGTTTTTTGCTGTTGTCATAATAGTCGCTCTGGCAATAGCTTTCTCTACGAGATTTAATATTGTTGTCACTTTAGGCTGTTGTATCGGGATTTTTCTATTGGGTTTGATAAGCGATTACGTCTTTGGACGATTTTCTGATGCCCACATCTGGGCACGTTTTGGCCGAATAATAATTCCAAATCTCCAGGTATTCTGGATAAGTGATGCAATTTATGAAGGTAATCCGGTTCCAGGCAAGTACATTTTGATTGCGTCATCCTACGCAGTCTGTTACTCAGTCGCAGTTCTCTTATTCGCAATCACTTTCTTCCAAAGACGACAAGTCGGTTAATGACGGAATCAATGTAGTTTTCTTACCTAAATCCCCATTCAGCTTGCTTTTTACTCTACTCAAAACGTTGACTTGTGAGATTTGTCTTGTCTTTGATAAAACACACCCTTTCGCGTAACATATTGTTATAACTCCTTTTATATGGGCTAAAATGCTTCACTCTTTAGGAAAGCAATCAGAGTATAAATTTTGGTAGCCCACATATACCAACCGGTCGGTATCATTTCAATAATCTCTCAGACTTTGAGCATAACAGCCACTTCATCGCAATGGTTCTGCTTCGGACACCTGGCACAATCTCTCCATACCTTCATTGGAAGCACCTTCCTATCGACGCGAGTAAAACTAAGTTTTATGAAGAATTCTGGCTCGAGTGTCAGGGCAAAAACACTGGTAACTCCTATCTGCCGTGCTTTCTCGCATGCGGTCATCACCAATGCTTTTCCGACTCCTTTACCCAAGAAGGAATTCTCGATAGCCAGTGACTTTATCTCGGCCAAATCCGCCCAAATAACCTCAAGCGCGCAGCAGCCGACGATTTTTCCGTCTAATTCAACGACTTTGAACGATAAAAGGTTTTCATAAACATCAGCAAGAGAGCGGAACAACATCTTATCCATTTCCGCATAGTAGTTAATCAAACGGTGAATTTCACGAGCGTCTGATATTCTCGCATCTCTAATGTCCATAAAGAGATAGTATAATCAGAAGGACTGCGAATTACAACGCAAGAGAACACTTTCTTTTTAACTTGATGGTGGACACCTGGCTTACTGGTAGTTCAAAAAAAGTTTGGACTAAGCCTGCAAACTGAACTAAAACGTCGAAAATAACTGGAAAAGCATCGCAACATCACTACAATGACGGAAAATTAGCTTTTGACAGCCCACTTATACTGTTTTGAAAAACAAAAGGGTGAAGAACAGAGTGGATGATAATCGAAGTACGTAATACGAAAAAATGCGTAAGGCTTAAACCGCGAAGTATCGAAATTCATATATTTAGTGGTTAAAAATATAGTGAGATTTATTCTTATTGATAAAATAGTTTCACTGGAGCCCGGCCGGGAGATAAAGGCGGTTAAGAGCGTGTCTATGGCCGAGGAATACTTGGCCGACCACTTTCCGGCATTTCCGGTTCTGCCGGGTGTTTTGCTGCTCGAAGGGCTTATAGAGTCGGCCGCTTGGTTAGTCCGGCAAAAAGAAAACTTTGCCCACAGTATGATATTGCTTGAACAGGCAAGAAATGTGAAATATAAAAGCTTTGTGCCGCCGGGCACGATTGTGGAGTATTATGTAAAGGCCAAAACTATCGAGCAGAATATCAGCAGCTTTAAGGGAAAAGCCAGAGTCGGCGATGAGATTATCGTTGAGGCTAACTTCGCCCTGCGACATTTCAATCTAGCTGATAGAGAGTCGGCACTGGCAGCGGCCGACGCCCAGATTATTGAAAATATAAAGAGAAGATGGAAGCTGCTTATTATTACATAATTAGCAGCTCATAGTTTATAATAAGTTGTTTGGCCCTTAAGACTACAGGTACGAGAAGAAAAAGGAGTGTGGGATTCCAAAACAAGGCAAGTTAATCTCGGAGGTACAGGATTATGGCAATGAGTCGGGATGAGATATTCCAGACAGTACAGGAAGCTTTGGTCGAGGCACTGGGGGTAGATGATGACGAGGTCATCCCTAATGCAACACTAATGGGAGACCTCGGTGCCGAGAGTATTGATTTCTTAGATATGGTGTTTCGGCTGGAGAAGGCATTCGCCATAAAAATACCCCGAGAGGAGCTGTTTCCGGCCGAGAGCCTAATGAATAATCCGGATTTCGTTAACAACGGCAAACTGACCGAAAAGGGATTGCAGGAGTTGAAGAATAAAATGCCCCATACAGAACTTGGCAGCTTTGAGAACGACCCGGACATTAGCAAGCTCGGTGATTTGTTCACTGTCAACTCAATTGTTAACTTCGTTGAAGGCAAGTTGAACACCGTGCAAAGCAGTGAATGTTAAGCAGTAAAGCCAGCAGCAATTAATTGTAACTTACAGATAACCTGGTCTTGCAGGGCCATTTAGCGGTCATCGCAGCGCTGATTACCTTTGGTGGGGATGCAAATATGCGTTGGATCTGGATAGATAAATTTGAATCTTTTGTTCGGGGCCAGAGTGCTGTGGCGGTCAAGAACGTAACACTGGCCGAGGAGCATCTGCATGACCATTTTCCGGGCTTTCCGGTTATGCCGGAGGTTTTGATGATTGAGGCAATGGCGCAGACGGCAGGGATACTTGTCGGCGAAGCAAAAAATTTCGAAGAGAAGGTCATCCTGGCAAAAATCAAGAAGGCAGTCTTTTTCGACTATGTCCAGCCCGGCGATACCATAAAAATACACGCTAAAATAGAGTCAATTGCCCCCGAAGCTGCGGGAACTACCGGCCGAATTACCTGCGGCGAGAAGCTTATTGCCGAAATTGACTTAATGTTCAGCCATATAGACCGGAATCTTGCCGGCAAGCAGTTTCCCGAGGAAAATTTCGTCTTCACCGAGACATTTATGTCTCTCTTGCGAGGCTATCTGGGCAGCGAGGCAGTCACGGAGCGGAAGGTATGAGTATGCCTCGTGTGGCGATAACAGGTCTCGGGGCGTTAAGTCCGCTGGGCCTAACTGCAAAGGAAATGTGGGATGGCCTGGCTTCGGGCAAGTGTGGCATAACGAGCATAAAAGCGTTCGAGACCACAAATTTTCCCTGCCAATATGCCGGCCAGGTGCCGGAATTTAAGCCGCAGCAATACGTTCCCAAAAGCCATCGCAAAGCCGTTAAACTGATGTGCAGAGATATTCAGCTCGCAGTCGGCGCAGCGAAAGAGGCGGTGCAAAGCAGCGGTCTTATCACAAAAGGCATCGACGAGAATAACATCAATATAGACCCGACTCGCATGGCCATCAACCTTGGTGCGGGAATTATAAGTTGCGAGCTTCCCGAGCTCGGGCCGGCGATAGCAAAGAGTGTTACCGACGGCAAATTCGATATGCGTAAATGGGGCAAAGAAGGCCTTGAAGCGGTTACGCCCCTTTGGCTTCTGAAATTCCTGCCGAATATGCTGGCCTGTCACATCGGTATTATTCACGACATACAGGGACCGAGCAATACTATTACCTGCGCCGAAGCGGCCGCTCACTTAGCAATTGGCGAGGCAGGAAAGGTAATTCAACGCCGATGGGCCGATGTTGCCCTGACCGGCGGCGCAGAAGCAAAAGTAAATCCCATTGTTATGATTCGGCAGTGCCTTCTTAAAAGAGCAAGAACTGAAAACGATACTCCACCCGAATCAGCCTGCAGGCCCTTTGATGCCGATGCAAAAGGGTCGGTTTTTGGCGAAGGCGCCGGTGTAATTGTGTTGGAAGAGCTCGAACATGCTAAAAAACGTGGCGCTAAAATCTACGCGGAGCTCGCGGGGGCCGGCGAGAGCAACAATATTAATCCTGTTTACGAACAACTCGAGCCGGACGCAAAAGGTCTTCAAATCGCGATTAAGAAAGCCCTGGCCGAAGCACAGATTACACCCGAGGATTTGGATTTGATTATTCCGCACGGCCTTGGAATACCGGCCGATGATTTAGCCGAGGTAAGAGCAATACAAAATGCGCTTGGCCAGACCGCAGTAAAGATTCCCACCTGGCCGACCAAGAGTATGCTCAGCGCTACGGGCGCCGCCGGCGGGGCGCTGGATGTTATCGCGGCCGTCTGTGCAATGACGGAGGGCAAAATACCAGCCGCAAGAAACTGCGAAAAAAAAGCTGCCGGCTGCGAACTAAACATCACCGGCGAGCCACAGCAAAAAGATATCCGTTATGTACTGTGTTGCAGCTATACGTACGGCAGTCAAACCGCGGCACTCGTTTTGAAAAAATTTGACGGCAAGACAAATGACTGAGCGAATTGTTATAACCGGAATGGGAATCGTTTGCCCGCTGGGCGAGACAATAGATAGCGTCTGGGGCAAGATGAAGGCAGGCGAAAGCGGAATCGCAAAAACGACCATTTTCGACGCTTCAACATTTCCTGCTAACTTCAGTGCCGAAGTAAAGAATTACGACTTTACAAAGTATTTAAAAAATCCGGAGCATCACAAACACGGTAACCGCGGCAGCCAATTCGCCCTCGGCGCAGCAGCCCAGGCGTGCAGACAGGCTGGTATCGATATCGAGACAGAAAAACCTTCGGATGGCATAGCACGGGACAGACTCGGTATTTACTTAGGGGCCGGTGAAGGCTCGGCTGATAACGAAGTATTTTTCGGTACAATAGTAAATGCGTGGAATGACCAGACCGGAGAAATGAACTGGGGCAAATGGAGTGAGGAAGCCCTTGCAACAATGAAGCCGATGCACGAACTCGAGCAGGAGTCAAATATGCCTGTTACTCATATTGCGTTGCTGACCGGCGCCCGCGGCCCAACGAGAAGCTGCCTTACCGCCTGTGCGGCCAGCACACAAGCCATCGGCGAAGCGACAATGATAATTCGCCGAGGTGACGCAGACGTGATGATTTCCGGGGGGGCACATTCAATGATACATCCGCTGGGCATGACGGGATTTATTCGCCTGACCGCTCTTTCGACAAGGAACGATAGCCCGCAGACCGCATCAAGGCCGTTCTCAATAAGTAGAGACGGTTTCGTACTCGGCGAAGGAGCAGCGATACTTATCCTGGAATCGCTAAGCTCTGCCAAAAAACGAGGTGTTAAAATACTCGCAGAGGTCATCGGCTACGGCAGCAGCTCAGACGCCTTTAGAGTTACGGATATGCACGAAGAAGCCAGAGGCGCTATCCAGGCAATTCAGGCCGCACTGACCGACGCAAAAATTAGCTACAAAGACGTCGACTATATAAACACACACGGCACAAGTACGACGGAAAATGATTCAATAGAAACTAAGGCCATCAAGGCGGTCTTCAAAGAGATGGCAAAAAAGATACCGGCAAGCAGTGTAAAGAGTATGCTCGGCCACCTCATCGGTGCGGCAGGTGCGGCAGAGCTGATTAGCTGCGTCCTGGCGATAAGCGACGGCATCATCCCGCCGACAATTAACCTTCACGAGCCCGACCCACAGCTCGATCTGGACTATGTGCCCAACGAAGCCAGAAAAGCCCAGGTGAATATCGCGTTGAGTGAATCGTTTGGCTTCGGCGGACAGAATAATGTTGTAATTATCAAACGTTTTGAAGAAAATTAAGCTATGATAGATATAAAACTAATTCGCGAAAATCCGGAAAAGTTTAAAAAAGCGTGTGAAGACAAAAAATTTGATGTCGACATTGATAGATTGTTAGACATCGAATCTGAGCTTCGTCAACGTAAACAATCATTACAGGACATCTCAACAGACAAAAATAAAATCGGTAAATCCATTCCAAAGCTCTCAGGAGCAGAAAAAGAGGCTGCACTTTCCAAACTTTCAGACCTTAAAAAAGATGAGTCTGAATTTCAGGAACGAATTAAAGAATTACAGCCGGAGTTTGACAAACTTATGCTGCAGGTGGCGCAGCCGACCGATGACGGTGTGCCAATTGGTAAAGACGATACGGAAAATGTTGAGATAAGAACAGAAGGGCCAATCCCCTGGTTCGATTTCGAGCCGAAAGACCACGTACAGTTAGGTCTGGCCCTTGGGATTATAGACATCGAACGCGGTGTGAAATTAGCAGGTACGAGAAATTACATCTTAAAAGGCGATGGGGCGCTGCTGCACTGGGCGGTCCTTAGATTTGCGATGGACCAGATGGTCGGCAAGGGATACGTGCCGATGTCGGTGCCGGTTCTTATAAAAGATGAGGCAATGACAGGGACCGGCTTTTTCCCCGGCTCCGAAGACCAGACATACCAAATGGAAAAAGACCAGCTCAACCTTGCAGGGACGGCCGAGGTGCCGCTGACGGCATATCACATGGGTGAAATATTAAACGGCGAAGAGCTGCCGTTAAAATATGTGGCCCTGTCAAGCTGCTTTCGACGCGAGGCGGGAGCGGCAGGTAAAGACACATACGGGCTTTACAGAATCCATCAGTTTGACAAAATCGAACAGGTAGTCATCTGTAAAAACAGTGTAGAAGAAAGCAATAAATTCCATGAAGAGATTTTGGGAAATGCTGAGGCGGTAATGCAGGCTCTGGAGCTGCCCTACCGGGTTGCTAACGTTTGTACTGGTGACCTGGGCCGAGGCCAGGCAAAAAAATATGACATAGAGACCTGGATGCCATCACGAGGAAACTATTGCGAGACTCACAGCGCAAGCAAATTTTACGAATTCCAGGCAAGACGTCTAAACTTGCGCTATAAAGACTCAGCCACAAAGAAAAATCTCTTTTGTCACACGTTGAATAATACCGTAATCGCAAGCCCGCGAATCCTGATACCCCTTCTGGAGCTTTACCAGAACCCTGACGGCTCGATAACAATGCCGAAAGTCCTTAGGCCATATATGGGCGGAAAAGACAGGATTGTCAAACAGTCATAGCTAAGGGATAAATCTATGACTAAAGAAGAAGTTTTCGAATTTATCAGAAAAAATCCTGTATTCAGCCTTGCGACGGCTGAGGATAACAAACCGCACGTCCGCCAGATGATGTTATACAAGGCCGATGACAACGGCATTATCTTTAACACCGGCGAAAATAAGGACCTGTACAGACAGCTTTCAGCCAATCCCCAAGTAGAGATGTGTTTTTACAGCCCCCGGGAAAATCTTCAAATCAGGATTGAGGGCAATGTCGAGGTGCTCGAAGATTTAGAGCTGAAAAAACGAATTGTAAAAGACCGCCCATTTCTGAAGGAGTGGGTGGACAGGGAAGGTTATGATGTTTTGATTGTGTACTGTTTAAAGTCCGGCCGGGCCACTCACTGGACGATGGAAACCAACTTCAAGCCAAAAGAATACATACAACTTTAAACAAAAACATCGACAGTAGATTAATAACTTGAATCCGGAGTCCTGGGTCTGTAGTCTGTTCGGCTATGGACGAAATCCAGCGGAAGTTAGAGCTGATTGACAAGCAGCTCTCCGGGGGGTTCATTAATTCCTATCGGCGAGTCATAAGCACCAGCCCGCTGCTTTTTGTCGCTATCGGCCTTATCGCGGGGATCATGCTCCAAAACACGCTCGGCTTATCAGTCTTCATCTGGTTAATACTTCTTATCTTGCTCACAGCAACAGCGGTTTTCTTATTTATCATCCAACAATATACTATCAATTACCAGTACGCTACAGCTCACTTAGCACTCGCTTGCTTTATATGTCTTGGCGCCGTTCGGCTGATAACTTTTCACCAAGCCAAACCGAATGACATTCGCAATCTTGTAAATGCCGAGCGGCAATTAGCAACAATTCGCAGCCTGATTATTACTAAGCCATATATCAATAAAAACCGGGGCTGGGAATTTGTAAAATTTACTTTCACCGACCCTGCCAGCAGTTTTTACCTTAAAGTTAAAGAAGTCGAAACCACCACCGACTGGATGGAGGCGACCGGCACGATAAGAGTGCAGGTTTCAGAACCCATACTGGACTTGAAGGCTGGTGACTATATCCAGGCATATTGTTGGCTGGACAGATTCAAACCCGCGACAAATCCGGGCCAATTTGATGTAAGAAAATACATGGCGAGAAAAAATGTTTTCGTTGCAGCTTCCGTGCAATCACGAGCCGGCATTGAATTACTTGAAAGCGGCGGCAAAGGAATCTTTACAAAAATAAAGGGCAAAATGCGGGAAAAAGCCGCACAGGCTTTGCTTGATGACTCAACATCGGATGATCCGAGTCGGGGTCTGCTCGAAGCGTTGCTCCTGGGCTATAGAGGTAACATCGACAGCGAGACTTACAGGGCATTTAATAAAACGGGCCTTTTACATTTTATCAGCCTTTCAGGGATGCACCTCGGTATTTTAGTGGGGACTATCTGGTGGCTATGTAAAATTGCAGGATTAATGAAACGTGCTCGGGCCTTTATTTGTATATTCGCGATAGCAGTCTTTTTGCTGATTGTCCCGCCAAGGGCACCGACAGTACGTGCAGCCATTATATGCGGGGTATTCTGCATATCATTTTTCTTTCGCCGAAAATCCAATCCCATTAATACTCTATCTTTGTCAGCAATAATCTTGTTGCTCATAAGGCCGACAAACCTGTTCGAGGCCGGCTGGCAGCTATCGTTTGCGTCGGTGTTTGGTCTTTTACTCTTTTGCAGGCGAGTCCACTTCTTTCTATATGAAAAAATAACGGGTATTCCCTGGTTCAAAAAAGCTCCAAAAACAAAACCGTTTTCCCGCATAATTTCCAGGCCGGGACCGTATTTATTACGGTTATTTTCCACAGGCATTACCGCCTGGCTAAGCGGAGCAGGAATCCTGCTTTATCACTTTTACACAATTAACCCCCTTACAAGTATCTGGACGGCGATTGCTTTTCCACTGATTGCCGGGATTTTGACTATCGGATTTTCGAAAATAATACTTTCTTTTTTATTGCCGAGCGCAGCGGCGGCACTGGGTCTGATAGTAAACAGTCTATCCCTTTTGTTGATATGGATTGTGAAGCTTTTCGCACATCTGCATTTTTCGCAAATACTTATAGGGCACGTCTCGATTACACCGATAATTTTATACTACTGTTTTATTCTTTTCGTATTCTTTATTTATTTTAGGAATCCCTTAATTAAAAAAGTGATTTGTACGGCGATAGTGTTAGCAATAATTATTTTTCTTGGTGCCGTAAAATGGCAAAGGACACACCGGAACAACCTGGTCCTTACCACTCTCGATGTCAGCCATGGCCAGGCGATATTAGCCCGGTTACCTGGCAAGACCAATATCCTCTTTGATGCAGGCTCATTGCACAAAAACGACATCGGCAGAAGAATTGTCGTGCCCTTTCTGGATTACAGCGGTATCAACACAATCAATGCAATTATCATAAGCCATAATGATATAGACCACATCAACGGAATACCTGAGATTGCCGAATACTGCAAAGTCGGCGGCGTTTACGCTAATGACGCTTTCCTTATAGATGTAAAAACCGACCCATGTGGCACAGCAGGATTCCTAAATGACCAACTAAATGAAAACGGACTTAAAATAAAGCTATTACAGAAAAATATAAATGTAAGTAGCAGCGTTATTATTAAAATACTCTGGCCGAGCAAGCAGATATGCGAGAATGAAGAGTTAGGTGATAATGACAAATCAGCGGTTAGCCTTATTGAATTTGCCGGCAGAAAGATACTTTTATGCTCCGACATTCAGAATTTCGCACAAAAAGAAATTCTGCAGCTCTACCCCAATCTCAAAGCCGAAATTGTTGTTATTCCTCATCACGGCTCAGCCAAAACATTGGAGGATGGTTTTCTCGAAAGTCTTAACGCGGAGATTTTTATATGTAGTTGCGGCCGAAAAAACTATGAAAGACAACAAAAGAATAACAAATATCGAAATGCGTTCTACACAGCCAAAGATGGTGCTCTGACTATCTGCACTACCAAAGACGGCATAACATATTTAATCCAGGATATGTAATCCGCCTTCTATCACCTCATATGTACAACAATCTCGACCCTTCGGTTCTTTGCCTTTCCACTCCTGTTCGCGTTAGAGGCTACGGGCCTTTTTTCGCCACAGCCAACGGCCTGCAGTCTCTGTCCCGGTATCCCCTGAGACTCAAGGTATCTAACAACCGCAAGCGCACGCTGGGCCGACAGCTCCCAGTTATCCTTCCACTTGGATTTTTTTATAGGGTCGGTATCGGTATGTCCTACTACATCTATGCCGTTGCCCTCGTATCGCGCCTTCAACACCGAGACGATATTATTTAGCTCACTGCCGGCCTGTTTCTTCAAATCCGCCTTGCCGGAAGCAAAAAGTATCGTATTAGGTAGTGTCACGGTAACAGTACCCGCAGCGGCATCAACGTCGACCTGGTATTTTTTGCCAAAACCGGTAGCCTCACCCGGCGACATACCATACTGCGTAATCCTATTTTGCAGCTCTTCGATTGTTTGTCGTCCCTTTGAGACCTGATCTGCCAGCTCGGCTTTCTCGGATGCGGACATTTCCAGCATTGAACGGCAATTTTCATACAAACCGTTGAGGTTCTGGTGTTCGACATTCAAGGCCTTATATCTTTTATGCCAATTAATGCAACCGGGTAAAACCAGAAATCCTGCTGATGCCAGAAGTATCAGGATTATCCTTTCCCTGTTCGCGTGCATTTGTTACCTCCTTATTGAGAAAATTAACGACTACCATATCTATCGAAACAAAATAAACTGCAGATAGTTCAGCACCTGGTCATGACTAATCATAACCACAAGGATGGCCAAAGACAAGAACGGACCGTAAGGAATTTGTCTGGTTTTTTTCGAAAGCATCTGGTAAGCGGCCCAGGCCAGGCCGAAGAAAGGTGCGATAAAAAATGCGATAAGGACAAAAATCGGTCCGATTACGGTCCCTGCAGCCGCCATCATATACACATCACCAAGGCCCATTGCCTCTTTTGCAAAAGCAAAAGTTCCAAAAATGCGGGCCGCCCAGACCACTGCCCCGCCTATAAAAAAGCCCCATAAACTGCCCAGAAATCCCCTGACGGCAGGGATTTGCGAAAAACCAAGCCACCAATCCATTACAAAAACGTTTTTCCTGAGTATATACCACGCAGCCACCGAGCAGATTATCACCGGCAGGAGAAAAACAAGCTCTTTGAGCATTTCAATACGGTGGTTAAAGTCCGGCTCACCGACACCGCTTTCTTCCCTGTCGGAGGAATCCTTAGAATCGAGCCCCGGCTCCTGTGTCTCGTCCGACAAATAGCTTCGCTTTATCAGGCCCGTATGTAAAAGCAAAAGAGATAAAACAAGACCAAGGCCCGCCCCCGCCGCAAGGGCCGCGCTGCCGGCAGAAGCAACAGGGAACAGGTCATAGTGCTTAATAACTCTTGGGTCAATTATGTACACGGCGATTGTCGAAGATACAAGGCCTACCCCCGTGACGAACCAGCAAATCGCAAGAGGAATTATCCATAACTCCAGGTCAATGGCTGAAGCTGCCAGAAACGCAGCAAGAAGAATAATGTGCACGAGGTAAACAAGCCAGCCTCCTTTAAAGAATAAATCCATACCAGTCTGGGAGTCAATCTCGAAATGGCGCAGCCCAACCACAAAATAAAACACAAAAACACCAATAAAAAGCAGGCCGGCAAATAACTCAATAACGAAATATCTCGGGGAAATCGGCGATTTGCAATACCTGCATTTACCATGCAGAACCAACCAGGAGACCAGTGGTATATTATCATAAAAACGAATAGGCTTATGACAGGCTGGACAGGCCGAGCCGGGTTTTACGAGCGACAAGTCACGCGGCATCCGGTAAATCACCACGTTCAGAAAACTGCCCACACAGCAGCCGACGGCAAAAATAAATACAATCCAAATCCAAACTGGAACGGCCACAACCACTCCGGACTTAAGATTAACAAATCCTTTGTTCTATTATTTTACGGCTTACTTATTTTGCTTTTTAGCTCGCTTTTTATTCACGATGCCGGTAATTTTCGTTTGAAGACCGAACAGGCGAATAAAACCAATCGCATCCATAGAATCATAATCGCCGCCCATCTTGAAACTCGCCAGCCCTGTGCTGTACAGGCTTTTTGGACTTTCTACGCCCGCCGATGTGCAGTGCCCTTTGAAAAGCTTCAGCTTCACTGAGCCGGTTACATTACGCTGGGTAACGTTTATAAACTCATCCAGAGCCTCTTTCAACGTCGAAAACCAAAGGCCGTTGTAAACAAGCTCGGCATATTTCAAGGCAACCTGCAGTTTGTAATGCATTGTCTCGCGGTCGAGTGTGATGCTTTCCAGCGCTTTGTGAGCCGTAACAAGAATAGTTCCGCCCGGCGTTTCATAGACACCGCGGGACTTTATACCAACAAGACGATTTTCAACAAGGTCGACCTGGCCGATTGCGTGCTTGCCTCCGACTGAGTTTAGCGTTTGAATCAGCTTGACGCCATCTGTAGCCTTGCCATTGAGCTTCACCGGGATACCTTTTTCAAAACCAATTTCCACATAATCGGCTTTGTCGGGCGTTTTTGAAACCGGCCGGGACATTACATATAAATCATCTCCTGGCTCATTGGCCGGGTCTTCAAGGTCTCCGCCTTCGTGACTTAGATGCCAAAGATTACGGTCGCGAGAATAAATTTTCTTTTTGCTTTGGTCAATTGGGATTCCGTGTTTTGTCGCATAATCGACAGCCGTTTCCCGGTCACTCAGCGTGAAGTTCGGGTCTTTCCACGGAGCTACAATTTTCAGGGCCGGGTCAAGGGCCATATATGTCAGCTCGAAGCGTACCTGGTCGTTGCCCTTTCCGGTTGCTCCGTGGGCCACCGCCGTTGCCCCTTCGCTGTGGGCAGTCAGGACCTGATGCTTGGCAATTAACGGCCGGGCAACGCTTGTCCCGAGTAGGTAACTACCCTCATAAACCGCTCCGGATTTTAGCAGCGGCCAGAGATATTCTTCGACAAACTCGCGTCTCAGGTCTTTGACAACGCACTTGATCGCGCCTGAGTGAAGGGCCTTTCGTTTGATGCCGGTCAATTCCTCTCCCTGCCCCAGGTCCGCGGCAAATGCGATTACATCATACCCGTACGTCTCGTTCAGCCACGGCAGAATCACGCTCGTATCCAGTCCACCGCTGTACGCCAATACTACTTTTTCCTTCTTCGCCATATTTTTACCTTATAAATTATCTGTTTCTGCTAAGAATTATATCAGCTATTATTGAGAGAGACAATTAGAAATGGTTTTTCGCATAAGTTTTGTATCTGCGTCTTTGCCAGTGAAGAGCTTGAACTGGGCGGCGGCCTGGTTGACGAACATCGACAGGCCATCAACGGTTTTGGCGCCTTTTTCCTTTGCCTGCTTTAAGAGTAATGTTTGAGGAGGATTATAAACAGTATCAAAAACCACCATATCTTTTATCAAACATTCCTCAGGCACCGGCGTCGCATCGGTATTCGGATGCATCCCGATACTGGTGCAGTTTATCAGCAATTCCGCTTTAAGTTTTGATAAATCACCCAGGGGAGCAAAATCACAATTGAATTCGGCGGCGAGCTTTTCGCCCTTTTCTACAGTGCGGTTGTAAATGATAATTTTAGCGCCGGCGTCGCTCAGGCCGGCCACAACGGCCCGCGCCACACCGCCCGCGCCGATTACAGCGACTGATTTGCCTTTAAATTCACCCCGACTGATACCCAGCCCTGAAGTAATTGCGTCCAGCGCACCGGCATAATCGGTGTTATATGCACTAATTCGTCGCTCGTCGCTCGTCGCTTGTGACTCGACAACAAGCGTGTTTACCGCGCCGATTTTCTCGGCCAAGGGTTCGACAAAGCCCTTATTTTCTCTGACGAAATCAAGGGCATTTTGTTTGTGCGGTATGGTTACACTAAAGCCACAAAACATAAGCCACGGCCGGGCAAGCACACCGTCCATAAAACTGTCAAACCCGATTTTATCTCCCTCGACCAGTAGCGGCAGATACATTTTATTCATCCCGGCTTCTTCAAAAGCACCGTTAAAAATTGCCGGGCTGAGCGAATGGCCCACCGGACAGGCAATCACACCAAAAAGCTCGGTAGCTGCGTTTATTGAATCGAAACGATAAAATTTTCTCATTTGCTCGATTGTCAACTGGCCCGGTGCGGTCGCACTCTCGTTGTCTATGCTCACGAATGTAACAAAAGAGTCGAGCTTTTTTGCAATGATTCGGCTGATAAGACCCGCCTGGCCCATACAAAACACAATCCCGATTTTATCGGGCTCGCCTTTTTTGTTGTGCAGCAAGTCGAAGGCATCGAAGCAATCCGCAATATGGTTTGCAGTATAGACCAACTTTGGGATGGCCTCAGGAAAGACTGCCAAAATATCACTATGGAGCTTGTTAATATCTTCGAAACGACCTTCGAAATTGTGAGCAGACAAAATCAATCGGCAACCGGGCGATTTGCTCAAGGCCGCTTTAATTTTCTCCTGAATCTCAGGAATGAGAAAGTTTTCATATTCGCAGTCGATAAAATCAGCGCCCTCGGCCGCCGCTTCGGCAAGTATTTGGCTTCGAAGCTGGAGCGAATAATCCCTTGCCCCGCCTTGCTGTTTGTCCCGGCAGGTAACAACCACTGGTAGCTTCGTTTGCTTCGCCTTTTCGATAAGCGGCATTAATACGCTCGTATTTAGCTCGGCCAGATAGTCGGCCCGCAGCTCGAGCATCTCAGCGCCGGCAAGCCTCGCGGATTTTATCTGCTTATGTGCCTGCTCAACATTTGAAGCTGCGATCGGAACGGTAAGATAAGTCATAATAATGAGATATAGCCTTGAGCAGCCCTAAAAGCAAGAGCAAAAAAAAACGCAGTTATTCACTATAATAAAGTTAGTTACTCAAAATCCCCAAAATTTTCTTGATTTTATATATATATGAGGTAGAATTATTATCTGTAACATACTTAACAATCGCAAGGAACCTTCAAGTCAAAATTGTTACAAAATTCTCACACTCTTTCAGGAGGAATGAAAATGACACGCCCAAGCACAATTTTCACGTCTTTTCTGATACTACTTCAACTATGCTGTAATCTACAAGCCAGGCCTACAACTGCTAACGAGGCCGAAAAGGTTGTAGCAGGCTGGTTGAAAACCGATGCCCGGCCGCTCGGCGCAGCTCTCGGCCGGCAAGTCACTAACGTCGAGACATACATTAATGAGAATGACGAGCCGATTTATTACATCGTCTATCTTCAGCCGTCCGGCTTTGTAATTGTATCGGCAGATGATTTGGTTCAACCGATTATTGGTTTTGTTGAAAAAGGTACTTACGATCCATCTCCGGATAATCCGCTGGGAGCGTTAGTTAACCGTGACCTCAAGGGGCGCATCGCAGCAGTTCGAGACATCCAAAAACTTCAAGCAACCGCTGCAATGGAAACGGCCCTTAACTTCCAGTCAAGATGGGAGCAGTTGACCGTCCTTGCCAAGCAGTCTAAGGGCTCTATGGAATCCAAGGGCCCTCCGGTAATAGGGCTTCCCTCGGTCTCCGATCCTCGTGTCGACCCACTGCTGCTGAGTAAGTGGGGCCAGACAACTTGCTGCGCACCTCAAGGGGACCCTTGCGCTCTTGCCTGCTATAACTATTACACACCGCCAAGCGACCCCTGTGACCCTTGCGACTTCGCCATCATCAGTTCGCCCGGCAGCCCATCTCCCTACGGCAATCCCAACAATTATCCCTGTGGCTGTTTAGCCACAGCAATGGCACAGTTGATGCGGTTTCATGAGTTTGCCGACGACCCCAATGGAATAGGTAAGGAGGGGCCATTCGGGATTTTTGTAAACGGAATAGGCGAGTCTGCATGGACGCGGGGCGGCAACGGCTTGGGCGGGCCGTACAACTGGAACCTGATGGTCTATGAGCCTAATTGTAATACAGCACCAGCACAGCGACAGGCCATCGGAGCGCTTTGTTACGATGCCGGTGTGACGGTCTTTATGGCTTATGGACCCAACGAATCGTCCGCTTTTTGGTTCAACGCAGCATTTGCGCTGAGGGACCCGAACATTTTCGCATACAACAATGCCTTCTGCAGCACTTTCTGGCCTACTATCCCGGCGTTAATCGAGATGATTAATCCCAATCTTGACTACAACCATCCTGTCATTCTCAACCTTGCCAAGACAATGGAGGATGAGATGGGCCATGCCGTAGTGGCCGACGGATACGGCTACAATCTTTCAACGCTTTATCACCACATTAATATGGGCTGGGATGGAAACCATAACGCCTGGTACAATCTTCCCTCTGTTTATGACTATAATAGTGTTCTGGGTTGTATATATAACATTTTTGTCTCGGGCACTGGCGAGATAATCAGCGGCAGAGTTATCGACGCCAATGGTATTTCTTTAAGCGGCGCAACGGTCACGGCACAAGGGCCGGCCGGCCCATACATCGCTGTAACCAATACCAGAGGCATCTATGCACTTGGGACGATCCAGCCAGGCTCTACATATAATATCAGTGTCACAAAGCCGGGTTACAAATTCAAAACCAAGAATGTAACCACCGGTACTTCAAGCGATTGGGCAGCAACTTCGGGGAATAAATGGGGGATTGATTTTCGGGAACTTCCTTCTGCTGTCTATGTCGATATCAACGCGACGGGTAATAATGGCGGGACAAGCTGGGACAATGCGTACAATTATCTTCAGGACGGTTTGGCCAATGTCTGGACAAATAAGATTCTGGTGGCCGATGGGAACTACATGCCGGACCAGGGGGCTGGGATAACACCCGGCGACAAAACCGCAACCTTCCAGCTAATCAACGGAGTTACCATTTACGGTGGTTATGCCGGCGTGGGTGCGCCCGATCCCAACGCCAGGGACATTCAGTCCTACGAAACCATCCTCAGTGGTGACATCGGCATCCCTGATAATAATTCTGACAACAGTTATCATGTCGCTACGGGAAGCGGAACTGAACCGAACGCCGTCCTCGATGGCCTCACCATTACCGCTGGCAATGCTAAGGGGGCATTAACAACTCAGAGACGCGGCGGCGGGATATATAACGTCTCAGGCGACCCGACGCTGAGAAACTGTACCTTCACCAGTAACTCAGCCCTTTTCTATGGCGGCGGAATGTACAATGAGTCCGCCAGCCCAATCCTTAGCAATTGCACCTTCACCGAAAACTCCGCATTCATACGTGGCGGTGGGATGTTCAACGAGGACAGCGACCCAAATATCATAAACTGCACCTTCAGCGAAAACTCAGCCGCGTGGGGCGGTGGGATATTCAACTGGCAGAACTGCATTCCAAACCTAACCGACTGCAATTTAAGTGGCAACTGGGCCCAATTCGGTGGAGGGATACTTAACATCAACAGCAGTCCAACGCTTACCAGATGCACATTTGTTGGTAATTCTGCTACCAGTCCGGACCCGGATATGGGTGGCGGCGGAATGTACAATATCAATAGCAGTTCCACTTTGACCGACTGCACCTTTATTGAGAATTCGGCAGAATACGCCGGTGGCGGAATATACATCGAGTCCAGCAACCTAACAATAAATAACTGCACCTTTAGCGGTAACTCTGCAAACAGCTATGGCGGTGGATTGTATCGCGTCGACAGCGACTACTTATTAACATTGACCAACTGCGCCTTCAATAATAACTCGGCCATACTTGACGGCGGCGGAATATATAATAATAACAGCGGAGATTTAACAATGTACAATTGCGCTTTAAGCAACAACATGGCAGGAAAAGATGGCGGGGGAATTATGGTAGGTAACAGCGAATATATGTTAGTCTCAGTGTCTAACTGCACCTTCAGTGGCAACTCAGCAGAAAACTTTGGCGGCGGAATTGTTTTAAACAATTTAGACAATGGCTTAGTGATGTTTAACTGCATCCTTTGGGGTAATACCGCCAATCTCGGCCAACAGATAACGCTTCTGGACGCCGACCTGATGATGATTGGTTTCTCCGACGTGCAGGATGGTTACGAGGGCGTATATTGTGATAACTGCGTAATCTACTGGGGGCCCTTAAACATCGATGTTGACCCGATGTTTATAGGTGCGAACGATTTCCACTTACTGCCCGGTTCTCCATGCATAGACACCGGTGAAAACTCAGAAGCCCCTGCCGGTGTTACAACCGACCTCGACGGCCGTCCCAGATTTGTAGATGGCGATTGTAACGATATCGTTACTGTGGATATAGGTGCTTATGAGTTTGCTTACGCCTATATCGGCGATTTCGATGATGACTGTGATGTGGACTTTGTTGACTTTGCTATTCTGGCTTCATACTGGCTACAGGACGGGCCTTCGGTGGATATTGCTCCGCCGCCTGAAGGCGACGGTATCGTCGATTTGCGGGATTTAGAGGTCCTGTGCAAATACTGGCTGGCGGGCAAATAATTTTATTGCAGTCTTGATTTGAAATAAAAGGGGCCGCAGGCACAAACCTGCGGCCCTTTTCTTATTTTCCTTAAATCGAAGGCACAGCAGCAATTAACTCCACAAGTAAGAGCAAAAAAAAGCAGTAAAATCGAGCTAATACAATTAATTACTCTACGCCCCTAAAATGTTATTGACTATTTATATATGTCAGATATCATTATATGTCAGATATCATTTTCATTTAACTCGCAATTTCGGAAGGAGCCCACAAGCCAAAGGCATCACAAAATTCTAACAATTTTTCAGGAGGATTCAAAATGGAAGACTCGAAACTAAAAATCAATTGGTTGCTGGCAGCACTTGTAGTATTCATCGGAGCCGGAGTAACGGTCACGAAGGCCGACACGGTGGTTTGCGAGCCGCAGGGTGGTGTGAATCCTACCCATCCATCAATCTATTGGTATGATGTGACTCCGACTGCTTTCGGTCGCTGTGATTTTCATGTTAGAGTGTTCGACTCTAATCCAAGCAACTACACGAACTGGACTCTGCCGGACCCAAACTGGCAGTTCTCCGTTCACCAGGTGGGAAGCGAATGGTGGGCTTCCTGGTGGAGTCCTGGCTGTGGTACCGCTATCTTCAGTACGTTCCGCTTCCAGTTCGAAAATCAGAATCCAAGCATATGGAGCGACTGGACCACCACAATTGACGGAAGCTCAAGTCCGTACGCCCAGGTCGTGGACATCTCGGCCAACCACCGAAGCGAGCAAGATGGCGATGGCTATCGTGTCCACGTACCGATGACTGAGGAGCCTGTATTCTACAAGTGGGTACAGTGGCCGGACCTTTCAGACATAAATGGTATCGATGTTGACGCAACACATTGGGGTCCGTACCCACCAATGTGGGACATGCAGCTTCTTGCTGACGATTTCTACTGCAACAAGACCGGACCAATTACGGACATTTACATCTGGGGCTCGTTTTACGACGATATGCTCCCCACTACCGGCCCCAACGGTGTTGAATTCTGGCTGGACATTTTCAATGATAATCCGTCCGGACCAAACGGCTGGTCGGAGCCAAATCAGTGGCTATGGACACGGACCTTCTACAAGGGAGAATTTGATGTATGGCCTTACAGCCAGGCGCTGGCAGAAGGTTACTACTCACCCTGTACTGGACTATATAAGACTATTAGCGATTCTAACTGCTGGTTGTACCACTTTAATATCGACCCCTGCAATGCGTTCGTTCAGGAACAGGGCAACACTTACTGGCTGGTCGTCCAGGCCTTACCAGACACTTATCCCTGGGACCCGAATGTGCGGTTTGGCTGGAAAACTTCAACTAACCATTGGAAAGATGATGCCGTCTGGGCCACAGGCTGGACAGGCGGTCATGGGCCATGGCAAGAGCTGCGCTATCCGACGGGCCATCCATTCGAAGGAGATTCTATCGACCTGGCCTTTGCGCTTTCCGGCATAGCCAAACCGCTGCCCCCGCCTGTCACCTATGTTGACCCGAATGCGCCGGGCAGTAATAACGGTTCGAGCTGGTTCAACGCCTACAACCATCTTCAGGACGCCCTGGCTTACCTTGGGGCTCAGGTGATCTGGGTAGCCGACGGAACATACTACCCGGATACTAACTCAGTCATTCCAGGCGGCTCTGGAAACCGATTTGATAGCTTCACACTTAGAAATGGCCTGGCCATCTACGGCGGCTTTGCCGGTTTTGGAGCACCGAATCCGGACGCCCGCGATATCAAGCTCTATGAAACAATCCTCAGCGGTGACTTGAGTCGCAATGATGTCTATGTGAGTAATCCCTGTAATTTAGCAAGTGACCTGAGTCGAGCAGAAAACAGTTATCACGTCGTCACCGGCAGCTTTACCGATGCAACAGCTATTCTCGACGGCTTTACCATCACCGGCGGCAACGCCGACAGCGGCTCCTGGCCCGACAACTCAGGCGGGGGAATGTTTAACAATGTCGCAGATTGCACAGTCAATAAATGCAAGTCCGTCGAGAACTCCGCAGACGGTGGCGGCGGAGCGATGTGGAACGGCGGCCAAAGCACTTTACGTGTAAGTAACTGCATCTTCTACAGAAACGCAGGAGACGATGGAGGCGGCGCGATATTGAATCATGAGAGCTCTCCGACACTGGTCAACTGCAGCTTTATTTCGAACAAAGGTTGCGTCTCATCAAATAATGGGGGTGGAGTGTACAACATGCACAACAGCCATCCGACAATAATGAATTGCTTATTTAGTAACAACTCTGCGCAGTATGGAGGCGGTGTATCAAACATCGTCGGTAGTTGTCCAACAATAACCAATTGCACCTTAAGCGCCAATTTGGCAACCGGCTGGTGCGGCGGCATAAATAACTACAACGGTTCCTTCCCCATAATTAACAACTGCATCGTTTGGGATAATTCTGCAGCGCAGATATGGGATAGCCTGAATAGCGCGGCAATTGTTAGTTACTCTGACGTCCAGGGCGGCTGGTGGGGCGCCGGTATCAACAACATCAACGCCGACCCCTGTTTTGTTGACCCCAACGGCGCGAATAATACTATCGGCACGCTGGACGACAACTTCCGGCTCTTATGGACTTCACCCTGTATCGACATAGGCAGCAACATAGCCGTTCCTCCCGATACTGCGGACCTTGACATTGACGGCATCACGGCAGAGCAAACGCCGTTGGACCTTGAGAACCATCACAGGTTTGAAGATGGCGACCTTAACGGCTCCTTTATTATAGATATGGGAGCTTATGAGTTTGGGTATATTTACCTCGGGGACCTGGACGGCGACGGCGATGTCGACTTTGTTGACTTCAGTATTATGGCCTCTAACTGGCTTTTGGGCGTACCATAAGCTTATTACGAATCCGAACTGCAATAAAGGGGCTGCAGGTTCCGGCCAAGTCCGGGCCTGCGGCCCTTTTCTCATTTTCGATAAAATGGTCATTATCCCATTGGACTAAGGACAAGTACGCCGAGTTCTACGAAAAAATGCGTGAAACACAGGAGTAATTCTATTATTAGCCACAGAGAGCACCGAGAACTCAGAGATTAACTAACCACGAATGAACACGAATTTCATTATTTGTCATTCCCGCGCAGGCGGGAATCCATATTTATAAATATTCAAATAAATCGTTCCACCGCGGATTTTCTTTTTCAATCAAATTAATTTTCCATTGCCTGTTCCACTTTTTCAATTGTTTCTCACGATTAATCGCAGATGAAACGTCACCAAAATGCTCAAAATAAACAAGGTTATGAACTTGATACTTTTTTGAAAAACCTTCGATAATGTCAGTTTTATGTTGATAGATACGTTCAGCCAAATTATTTGTCATACCAATGTAAAGAGTGCCGTTTTTCTTACTCGCAAGAATGTATACATAATAATTTTTCATTTTTCTGGATTCCCGCCTGCGCGGGAATGACAAGTCCCCGTTGCTTCTTCAATGCTTGTTCTGAGCGAAGATTAAGAATTGACTTTAAGATCATACAACCATTCAATTATCTTCGACGAAATAAGCAGTATAGAACCAAATCCGAAAACTACTCTATAAATGTATGAATTATGTCTTTTCTTACTAATTAAAGCATCAATTGTATGATTAATAGGCTTTTCCATTTTTTGTAAAATGAAACTAACTTGCGAAGAATATTCAATTGCTTTTTCTGGTGGAATTTTATTTGGATCAGGAATCGGCACATTTGAAAAAGATGTATCTATTTTAAAATTACTTTGCACCTTTTTTCTGATAGTTTCTAAATCTTTTTTAATCTGGTTACAATAAGGATTGGACTTCAGATTATATGCTTTTTCTGTATTCAGAACAGTTACGATCATATGGGTTATTTCATCTGTGTCATTATTAAATTCTTTTAACCAATAATATCGAACTTCAGGCGATTGCCATGCATATATGGATTTCGTATTCATATCATCGGAAAGATTATAATTCAGAAGAACTCTCGTTATCGCTGCTTCATTTTTTGTTGAGATACCTCGACTAATCTGTGTATGAACATTATTTATCTCCTTAATTAATTGCTTAAAGTTGTCTGTAGCATGGCCCATTTTTTCTGTTAAACCCCACTGCAGTATCCATGCCACAAGAGCAAATCCAAGTCCAATGGCCTCTATCAATTTTATGTGTTTCTTAAACATTTTTTAGTCTATATCCATTAACAGCTCAGAATTATACCTTTTTTGTCAGGAAACACAAGATTTATTCATTAATTCGTTGCTGCCGAAGGCCGCGATGAGGAAACAAACCGTGGCACGCTGAAAGCGTGCATATAAATGGTTTCCTCACTGGAGGCAGCGAGTCAATTGGTGATTGGTAAATGGTGAATAGTAGATTGAAGATTGCCGCGGCCGCTGGAGGCGGCCTCACAATGACAGTATAATTAAGTGCTCACAGGACAAGTTGACGAGGTGAAAGGTTGCGTGATTAACGTTTACGGCGCGGGCGGCGAGAAGCGAAGCGAGACTTTCTGCCGGCACTTGAAAACCTTACCCTGTGCGTCGGTTTTGATTTGGTATATGTAAAGCCGGGACATTCCAGGGGAGTAAAATCACGCCCAATGAATTTTTCAATTCGACGAAGGTAGTTGTGCTCATCGTGTGAAACAAATGTAATCGCATCTCCCGTTGCCTCGGCCCTTCCAGTTCGGCCGATGCGATGAATGTAGTCTTCGGGGAAGGCAGGGACATCGAAATTGATAACGTGGGAGATGTCTGTGACATCGATTCCTCGAGCGGCGATATCAGTAGCAACCATAACGCGGTATTTTCCGCTTTTGAAGCCATCCATTGCACGTTCCCGCTGGCCCTGGTTTCGACTTGAGTGAATAGCCACGGAGACGACGTCCGCTCGTTCGAGGTGGCGGAGAATTTTGTCTGCGCCGCGCTTGGTTCGAGAGAATACCAAGACGCTGGAGAGTTGGTCATCTTGAAGGAGGTGCAAGAGAAAGCCGATTTTCCGCTCTTTCTCGACGAGATAAATGTGCTGTGTGATTGTTTCGATGGGGTTTCTGGGCCTGCCAATCTGAATCATCAGAGGTGATTTCTGGACTCCCGCGGCGAGGGAGCTTATTTCCGGAGTTACGGTGGCGGAGAAGAGCATAGTCTGACGATTTTTGGGCAGAGCAGCGATGATTTTCTGGACGTCCCTGATGAAACCCATATCTAACATTCTGTCAGCCTCATCGAGAATGAACACCTCGACACGCCTGAGGTTTATGGTCCGCTGCCGCATATGGTCGAGGAGCCGACCCGGAGTTGCAACAACGATGTCAACGCCTCGACGAAGCGCGGTAAACTGAGGTTTGATATTTACGCCGCCATAAACGGCAAGGGTTCGTAAATTCAGGAAACGGCCATAGCGGAGAATGGACTTTTCGATTTGCAGAGCCAGCTCACGTGTCGGCGTAAGGATAAGGGAGCGGACAAATCTTCTTTTTGGCGGATGCTCGTGTGAGAGGCGGTTCAAGATTGGCAGGACAAAGGCGGCGGTTTTTCCGGTTCCGGTCTGGGCGCAGCCGATGATGTCTTTGCCGGCGATTGCGGCCGGAATCGCCTGCGACTGAACTTCGGTTGGGGCGGTGTAGCCGGAAGCAAGAATGCCCTGTACCAGCGGGTCGGAAAGACCAAAAGTATTAAATGGCATTAAATAATCCTATCAGAGTCATAGCCGGCTTGGCTTTACCACCAAGCTAAGTTTGTATATAGAATACCAAGCCCATGTTGAAAATACAAGCTGATTGCACAACAACGTTTAGCCAGAGAGTAAATTTGTTGGCAGTGGTTTTGCGTTGACATTTCCAAAAAAAATTATTATATGGTAGCGATGCTTCACAACAAGGATTACACCAGGTCCTGAATATACACTAATCCATTTTGAGAACCTGTTATGTATTCGGATTATATTCGTAACGTAGCCATAATCGCCCACGTTGACCACGGCAAGACGACGCTGGTGGACCAGCTCCTGTACCAGTCGGGTATGTTCCGTCAGAAGGAACTCGATAAGCTGGCAGGCGGTGAACATAGATTAATTATGGATTCCAACCCGCTGGAGCAGGAGCGCGGGATAACAATCCTGAGCAAAAACTGCGCGATTAACTATACGGATTCTCAGGGCGACGAATATAAAATCAATATAATTGACACGCCCGGCCACGCCGACTTCGGCGGTGAGGTCGAACGCGTTTTGAAAATGGCAAACGGAGTGCTTCTTTTAGTCGATGCCTTCGAAGGGCCTATGCCCCAGACAAGATTTGTGCTGAATAAGGCGCTGGAACATAAGCTCCGGCCGATAGTCGTAATCAACAAGATGGACCGTGAAAACAGCAGGCCCGATGACGTTGTCAACGAGGTATTCGATTTGTTTGTTCGGCTGGGCGCCAATGATGAATCGCTCGATTTTCCCCTTGTTTACGCATCGGCAAAAGAGGGGTGGGCAACGACGGATATCGAGGAAAAAACCGACAATATGCTGGCGATATTCGAGACGATTATAAAAAATGTTCCCGCCCCCGAAGTCGTCCCCGGTGCCCCGCTGCAAATGCTGGTGACGAGTCTGGAATATTCGGATTACGTCGGGCGCATAGCGATAGGCAAAATTGTTGCGGGCCAGATAAGTGAGGGCCGGAGAGTAGCCGTAATCGACAGGGAAGGGCTGCATACCCAGCAGAAGGTTCTACAGATCCATCAGTTTGACGGGCTGGGCCGAAAGCAGGTTTCAAACGTTGAGGCGGGCGATATATGTGCCATATCCGGACTTGACCCCGTTGACATCGGCGACACTATCGCCTGCGCGGACAATCCTTCTCAACTTGCCGTTATAGCTATCGATGAGCCGACAATGTCAATGACATTCAGGGTCAACGACGGACCTTTTGCGGGCAGAGACGGTAAATACTTGACGAGCAGGCATATCGGAGAAAGACTTCAAAAAGAGCTTCAGCATAATGTTGCGCTACGGGTCGAACCCGGCCGGACACCGGAGGAATTCATCGTTTCGGGCAGAGGGCTGATGCATCTCGGGATTTTGCTGGAGAATATGAGGCGGGAAGGCTATGAGATTTGTGTCGGAAAGCCGAATGTGATTTTCAGGACAGTTGACGGAAGGCGACAGGAGCCGATTGAAATACTTGCGGTGGATTGCCCGGTTGATTGTCAGAATTCGGTGATGAGCCTTCTGGGTGAGAGGCGAAGCGAAATAGTCAAGATAGACGCTAAGAGCGGGGCAAGTGATTTTGCTCATATGGAATTTTTGATACCCTCTCGCGGACTTTTCGGTCTTCATGCGAGAATGATGAACGCAACCGGCGGCAGAGCGGTTATGCATCATACGTTCGAAAGATATGAGCTGATGCGGGGAGTGATACCACAGCGCAAGTCAGGGGTGATGATAGCAACCACTACGGGACAAGTAACGGCTTATGCACTCGATGCTTTATACGACAGGGGTGTTTTTTTTGTCGAGCCGGGTGAAAAAGTTTATGAAGGACAGGTGGCCGGGGAGCACTGCAAGGAAAAAGACATACCCGTAAACGTTGTGAGAAGCAAGCAGCTTACCAATATCCGGGCGTCCGGCAAAGACGACTCAGCAAAGGTCAGGCCTGCAAGGAAGATGAGTCTTGAGGCGACGATGGAATATATTCAGGAAGACGAGCTTGTTGAGATTTGTCCTAATTCAATTCGAATCCGCAAACAGATGCTGAAAGAAGTGGACAGGTTACGATACGCCCGTAAATCCTCCAGGTAATATAATGTCAGTTTAGAATGTAAAATTCGAAGATGAAGATGAATTTCGGAGTGACGCGGAAGAAACAAGAAGAGCTTGAGGCAAGGATGGCTGCGCTGGGGCTGCGCGAAGCAGACCTGGAGGAAAAATATGTTCGTTCATCAGGGCCGGGAGGGCAAAATGTGAATAAGACCGCAAGCTGCGTTTATCTGAAGCACGTTCGGAGCGGGCTGGAAGTTAAGATGCAGCGGGAGCGGTCGCAGGGGCTGAACCGTTATTATGCGCGAAAACGATTGTGTGAACTGGTCGAACAGGAGAGATTGGGCAGTAAGAGTCCTGCGGCATTAAAGGCAGAGAAAATTCGTAAACAGAAACAACACCGCAGGCGCCGAAGTAAAGCAAAGAGAAAGGTGCGTGGGGACGAGGGGGGCTAAACATTTTTGGATTATCTCGGGGTTTTCGCGTTTGGTAAAAATTGAAGAGAATTACAGCTTTGGCCGTTAACGTTTCCGTCCGGCAGACAGGCTTCGACCTTGTTTATGCAGTGTGTATAAACTATATTGTTCGTCATAATTCGAGGCGGATAAGAAATGAACAGACTATGTATCTTCATGAGTATAACGGTCTTTGGCTGGATTGGATGGTGGATAGGGGCCAAATTTGGATTTATGACCGGCTTCGTAGTCAGCGGCATCAGCAGCATGGTTGGAGTCTACGTAGGCTGGCGTATCTACCGTGATTACCTAAGCTGAAACTCCGTTGAATCATCGAGGGGCCGACAACCGAGCAGAAACCATGCGAAAAAGACAAACCGTGGTGCTTACTGAGCAACAGCAAAGAAGCGGCGAACAAGGCATTCGAGGGCAGGCACGCCGTAGGCGCACGAATAAAACAATATCCGGGCGGGATGAAGTATGAGTAAAAAAAGTAAAAACACCCCCAAGAAGAGCAATCCTGAATAATGGTAGAAGCGCGCCGATTAAGCGCTCACCGCCAGTTTTCCGCCAGGACGGCAAATTCACGGAAATTGACCATACAATCCTCGTCCAGGTCCACACCGGCCGTTGCGTTACAATCGTTCACCAGCCAGAGGTCAAGAAAAACGGAAAGGTCGTCCATTGCCACGATGCCGTTGCATGTTAAATCGCCGTAGATGCCTTTTGAGAGCACAACCTCTCCGCCGTCAGGCACCACGTCAAACATAACATACGCAATTGAATTGACCACCACAATAGACGTGGGTACTGAATTACCGTCCTGCGAAACATTAGCAGATCCCCAGCCCGCAGGCAGCGGTCTGCGTATGGTTATCGGATAATTGTAAATCGTGTCGTTGAGGATGTCTGTTACCGATAAAGTGATACTGTCGCTTAGAACGGAAGTTTCTGTAACCGAGACGTCCATGCGTTCTTTTATGTAACGCACAACATTTGAAAAAGTTGATACCCATAGCGTGTCCCTTTTAGCATCGAGATACTCAAGGCTTTCTTCTAGTATTGTGGATGAAAGTGGAGAATATCCTCCATCGCCATCGATGCCGTGTATCATAAATACGCACCACCCATGTGATGACTCGATAGTTGTAAATTTCGAAATGAACTGAGCCGTTGAATTGATAGGCCCCAGGCTGCCGCAGTTGAACGAGCTAATCCAGTAGAAATTCCAGAGAGTGCTTGGTACGATTTCGTTCGAACAAATTCGTCCGGCAATAAAATATGTCGCGGTCATGGTTTGGTACTTGGCACAGCAATATGGATACGCAACGGTTAAACATTGATTGCCGGGTATATATGAGTTAATGGTGCTCTGCGAGTTCGCATACTGAGACTCTTGTTGTGCGGATGTCAACGAACACCAGTTACTGGGGTGCGAAACTGTATGATTGCCGATTTCATGCCCCTGATTTGCGGCGTTCTGCAGGGTCGTCCAGTTGGGCGACCAGCCCGTAACTGTAAACATCGTCATATCGAAATCAAAACTGTTGAACATCGGTATTGCTATCGCATACTGATTGGAGCAGTTGTCGTCGAAGGTGTAGCTCACCGCCCCTTTGCGAAATCCACGCCAGGTGCCGACCTCGTAAGGAGGGTCGATGGTTCCGCAATACCCCAGGTCGCTCCCGACAAGAACAGCAGCCAAAAGTAGAAATGCATGTACCCTTTTCACAACCCGGCCTCCTTAATTCAAAGTGGTTTTTGTTATTTAATTACCTGAAAAAAATCTAAGTTCTTAATTATACCATATTTAGGTGGATTTTTCAAGTAATATGACCCGACATAACCACAAATAGGCTAATCGTCGGTTCTGAACGGTGACGCCGGCAGGCCCGCTTTATTGTACAAATTCGCGCCTTCGGGATTGTCGGCCCAGGCATAGCGGACGGCCACGGGATTGTCTACTTCATCATTCCAGACAATGACCTTTTTGCGTTTTATTTCAGCCTTCGCCCAGACAAATTTTTTGTCGGGCCCGGCAATCGCGAAATGTTTCAATTCGCCCCCTTTGGCGAGGAGTCCGCCGCCGGTGTTCTTAAATTTGATGATTGCTTTATTGCCTTTGATTTTCATAGACTTGTAAATCGGGCCCGAATGGACCACCCTTCTATCGCGGTAAGCAAGCTTTCGGGCCGCCAGTGCAAGGCGCTGGCCCACGTCTTTTTTATTCAAGGGGTGGATATCGTTCCACACGCCGATATCGATGGCAACGGCCATCCCTGTTTTGGGAACAGCAAGCGTTTTAAGCTGTGCATCTCTAAGCTCGGCCCAGCCGCTTTCGGATGGCTGGTCCTTGGCCGCCATAAAATTGGCCAGCTGGACATACAGGAACGGAAATTTGCCCTGACTCCATTTTTGTCTCCAGTCGGTTATCAGAGCGGGAAAGAGTTTGCGATATTCAAGACCCCTACCGGTGTTGGATTCGCCCTGATACCAAATCACGCCTTTGATGGTGTAATTCAGGAGGGGTGCAATCATCCCGTTATACAGGCCGAGCGGCTTATACTGAATAAAAGTCGTAGGCGGCAGCGGGTCCATCGTAGCGCCTAATTTGTACTGCCACCGGCCCTTTAAGTCGATTGTCTGGCCGTCGGCTGAAAGCTGATATGGTTTATTTTTAACAAAGCCGCCGCGGCCGGAAGTGTTTACGACCCTCGCAACTATGGTATTTTTGCCTTTCTTGAGCAGGTTTGGTGGGACGTCGTATCTTCTCGGCGGGTACTGGTATGAAGTTTGTCCGACAAGCTTGCCGTTTATGTAAATTTTGTCACTATCGACAATCGTACCCATTAATAGCTTTCCGGGTTTGTCGTCCATAGAGCCGGGCAGGTCGATATCTTTTCTAAACCAGACAACGCCGTTCACGGGCCCAAGCTCGCCATCGGCCCAGTAGCCGGGCACCTGCATAGTCGGCCATTCCGAGGCATCATATCCCGGGTTGAACCATTTTTTCCCACCGGCCGCCAAACCTTCATCACGCTCATTGATAAGCCTATACCAGGAATCGCTGTTATTTTTATCTTTAGCCCTGACTTTATCTATATAATCGTCGTCTTTGAATTTTATCGCCGTCTCCAGATGTTCGGGAAATTCCTTTAACGCCTCCTCGCTAAGCCATGCCCCGGCAGGTGCCCCGCCGATACTTGCATTGACCAGACCTATGGGGACACGGTATTTTTCATACAGTGCCTTTGCGAAAAAATAACCTGTCGCCGTAAAATTAAGAACAGTCTCCGGATTTGCTGATACCCAGCGACCTGACTTCAAATCCTGCTGCGGCGACTTAAAGTCGTATTCCATAGAAACAAGGAACTGTCTTATAGAATCATTCTTGGCTGCGGCAATCACATCGCCGTAAAGGGGACTGACTCTGCTCATCGGAAGGACCATATTCGACTGGCCCGAACATACCCATACATCACCTACGAGGATATTTTTCAGTCTCATATGATTGCTGGCATCAATTTCCATTGTGTATGGGCCGCCGGCCTTTGTTTTGGAAAGCTTTACCTTCCATTTGCCGTCGGTGCCGGCAGTGGTTTTGTATGTTTTGCCGTTAAATTTTACTGTTATTTTCTCACCCGCGTCTGCCCAGCCCCAAATCTTTACGCCGCTGTCCCTTTGCAGAACCATCCCATTGCTAACCAGCCGTGGCAGCCTGACTTTGCAAAAGGCCGACTGCGAAATCAATAGTAAACAACATAATACCAAACCGAGTTTTTTTAAGTTGAATTTCATAATTTCTCTCCAAACGTTGACCGAATCGGAAAACAAAGTCACAACAAAAAGGATTATAACTTCGATTCTCTCCCGTCGCAAGCGACAGGTGTCATTGCGAGGTCCGCCTGCCCTGAGCGAAGTCGAAGGGTCGGGGCCGTGGCAATCTCTATTCACTAACCACTATACGTTAAATGCTTAATTTTTTAGCCACCGAGAGCAGTTTATTGAAATAAGACGCCGAGATGCCACGCGAATGTTTTTTTCAATAGCCCCAATAGTTACTATCTATTGAAAGTCCCTCAGAAATTACTTCATCGATTGCTTTTTTGAGCAAGGGTCCAACAGTACTTTTATCTTTTGAAGATAAGTCTTCTAACAATTGTATAAAAGGAGAAAGCGTTCTCTTGCTGATTTTAGAAGGTGTTAGTTTCCTATCATTTATAAATTTAGGATGATTTATTACTCTAATCCATTCCTTAAATCTTCTTAATTCAGCAATTACCTCTTCAGTAATAAGTTTTTTTAGTTTTTCGGGATTATCTTTAGATAAAAGCTGTTCCCATTCTATTAAATTAACATAATGAGGGATGGCTTTGTTGTATAAAGCCGTACATAGTCCTTCCCTAGTGTTTGCGATAGTATCAACTTGGTTTTTCAACTCTTCGCATAGTTTCAAAGCGATCCGCTTGCAATTTTCGCAATCGTTACCGTAAGTCGCCCTTTTTTCTTGAAGCTTTGTGAGATTTTCGCCAGCGTATTTAACGGTTTCTTGTTCTAATTTGGTTTTTTCTGCTTTAAGCTTGCCAATTTCAGCACTAGACCGCCATTGCTTTAATAACCAACCAACCACACCACCAGCCAAAATACATATAGTAAAATCTAGACCCAACATATTATTCTTCGTCTAGCCTTCTTGCTAAATCCTGCATAACCCTATCAAGGTCATCAGAAGATGACCTCTTTTCGATAATCTGTTTTTCTGTCAAACTAGAAAATTTTGAAAGGGCGTCTATTGTTTTTCTGTAAGCAGTACCGTAGGCCTGTTGATAAAACTGGTATAGTTTGCTGACTTCTTGTTCTGAAAGTTTTCTACCAGTTAATTTTTCTGCCGCTTCTTTTAACAGCCTTTTAATTTCGAATTCGTTTGGCATAATTTTTCTCCTTACTATTATTATCCTTCGATTACTCTTATATATTTACATTAACCAGACCATTTCCAACCGTTAGGTTCGTACATCGTCTTGTATATTTTTAAATGTTCTTCTTTATCTATTCTCTGTGTGGTAAGCTCGACGAAGCACCAATCTTCCTCATAATGAACAATAATTTCTTTTATCTCCCGGGGCTCGCCTTCAAAAGCAGAATCTAAAATTTTCATTCCTAATAACGGCAAAATATCGGAGTCGAACTCCTTTTGAAATACCCCTATATTTCCTTGATATTCTACACAATACATCTCAACCTCTAAAGTAATTTTCATTTTCTTCTCCCTATGCCAGTCTGTAGGCAATTTGTTCGCCTTCGGCGAACTACTACTGGTTTCCTCATCGCGGCCTCCGGCAGCATGCCTTAAATTCCTAACACAAAATATTAATCTTGACTACACGATGCTAATGACAAATCAATAGTCATTTCTTTGTAATTTATCCAATGTAATAGTGATAGTTTTTCTTAAAAGAATTATTGTTGGCTGAAGGAGCTCTATTTGAACTTTATTAAATCCTTTGTGTCCATGAAACATATTGCATCTAATGCTGTAAATGGTTTGAAGGATTGCCTTGCCTTTGATTGATATATTGGCACTTCTTAGATCTTTGAGTAGTTTAATATCACAGTTTCGCTGACTATCACCTGTAATCATATCTAATTTGATATAAAAGCGTTCCTCTTGAATCAATCGAATGATTTTTCTAAGGGCCTTAAGCGAGTTTTCATCTTTCGTTATCTCTGAGACAAAATCTCCAGCACCGATAAATTGAAGAATGTAATCAGTCGCTGCTTTTTTGTCAGGAAATGGTTTTTTTCGATCAATACTTATTCGTTCATTACGACATAGAGTAAAAGCGACTTCAGCGTAGAGACGGTTGTAAGCAATATAGAGTGTGAAGAACTTGTCAAAATAATTTGCAAGAGAGTTCAACTGTACCTGATCTGCTTTTGTGAGCCAATCTGTAACAAACTTACTGAATTCAGGATTCAGTGTCATGGTTTCCCTTACCTACCGATTAAGAAGTCCCAGTTGGCTAGTGAGACATTATGTTTCTAAAAGTCAGCAACATTATCCAAAGGATAATCTTTACTAAGTATTTTCATGACATCTTTGTAAAAGACACTCTGCAAAAAAACTGAGAATCTTATCGCTATCAATAAAATAATTGCTGTTGCTATAATAGCTATGACGACTCCCATTTTACTAATGCTAAAATCGCCAATTCGCATAGGCCATAATAGATTTATTGTTTGAAGTAAGAAACTTAACAAAAGTAAAATAAATCCAACAATTGTATCGGCTCTCTGGATGGTTAAATTTTTTGTAACAGCTTTATTATAACCCCACTTTGTTTTTGATAGTTCAGCTAAATCTTTTGCTGATATGCTAAGCATACCTTTAATTAAAAAGTATGATGATATTAATACCAAAGATAAAGCTTGAACTTGGATATATGTACGAAACATTCTATTTTAGCCTTATAAAAGAGAATGCCTATATAGCAATAAGCGAATAAACAAGACTTTCATTTTTCGCTATACAAATCTTTTTGGCCCATCCCCGGTGTCAGTTCAGAATTATACCTTTTTTGTCATAAAATACAAGATTTATTCATTGCAGTAATTCAATGTTCGCCCTGCGGGCAACGAGTATCGATAATCAAGCATCGAGTGTCGAAATCACCATTTACTAATTTTTCTTGCCTTTTCGGCTTTTTAGGTTAGATTTACTACCAAAAGCCAATTTATGGAGACTAACTTATGATAGGCAAAGCAATACGACTTGAAAGAATCATCGACCGCGATTCCGGCAAAACAGTCATCATCCCGATGGACCACGGCGTATCGGTAGGACCCGTCGCAGGGCTGGAGGATATGCGTACAACTATAAGCAAGGTCGTAAACGGGGGTGCAAACGCAATCCTGATGCACAAAGGGATTGTACGGGCCGGTCACAGGGGAACAGGCAAAGACGTGGGATTGATTATACATCTTTCCGGCGGAACGTCACTCAGCCCGGACCCGAACGCGAAGGAACTGGTCTGCACGGTCGAGGAAGCCCTCAAGCTCGGCGCCGATGCGGTTTCGGTGCATATAAACCTTGGGGCTGAGACCGACAGGCAAATGTTGCGGCAGTTGGGGCAGGTCAGCGAGCGATGCCTCGAATGGCAGATGCCGCTTGTGGCAATGATGTACACGCGGGGGGCAAAAATCAAAGATGAGTACGATGTGGAAAACGTCAAGCACGCCGCGAGGGTCGGGGCCGAGCTCGGTGCCGACATTGTCAAGGTCCCTTACACCGGCAGCGTCGATAGCTTCACCAAGGTAGTAAACGGCTGTCCCGTGCCGGTTGTTATCGCCGGCGGCCCAAAAATGGACAGCGACGAAGACATCTTCAAAATGGTGGATGACGCACTTAAAGCGGGCGCTGCAGGCGTATCAATCGGCCGAAACGCCTTCCAACACAAAAATCCCGAAAGAATGATTCAGGCCCTTTGCAAAATGGTCCACAACGGCGCCGGAATCGAAGAAGCAGTTGCAACCCTTAAGATATAATAGGCCAAAGCGCCAGTCAGAACACAGTCGTCTTCACCTCGCACAGGGATGGCCTGCTCAACACGCCTTAGCTAGCGTATTGGCGGGATCCCAGCAAGAGTTCTTCTTCATAGGAACCCCAGCTTTTCTTAACAAGGCGGCAGGCTTTTTCCCGATAAATGCGGCGCTCTCATCCTTCCTCTTTATCTCAAGGTACTCGACGGTGTGTTGCACCCATGCGGGAACAAACGAAACAATAAAAAGAAACACACCCGCCACGAAGAAATACGAACCCCATTTTGTCGAGGTGGCAATCACCCATTTATTATAGGCGGCTGCAAGCAACAGAGCCTCACTAGTCATCACAATCAGGCCGATTTCAGCGTGTGCAATATCCAGCTCGTCGTGTCTTTCAAAAAAACCAGAACGCCTTAGTATTGAGTAGGATATAATTCCGCAACCGAATATAACACCTTTGTGACGCAGATATACGACAGGATTCCTTGAATCTGCTCTACTCCGGCCCCAATGCCTTAAAATTTCAAATGTACGCTGAAATAATATCAACAGAAAATGGTGGCATGGTATTACGATGCTTCGGTGCACAATATAAAGCCCAGCACCAAAGACCACTGTGACAAATATGGACAAATTATCACCTATAGCATCTGCCTTCATCTTAATCCACGGGTCATCAAAAAAAACAGCAAAAAGAAGAAAAAGGACGCCAGGATAACAGTAACGAAGAAATCCTGACAACCCCAGACCCAAATCTGACCAATTAACCACCATCTTGTGTCTCCTCTAAATAACTACGACAAACTTTGTCATATAGCTAAGTGTGAATGCCATATTTCTTGCCCCACATAATACTGCCCTACTGATATATCATCAATGCAAACACATTATTTTTTCTTGCCTTGTTTACAGATTTATCAGCACACTATAACCATATTCAGGCCAAAAACTGTTGACAGGCTTATATGATTGCTGTTTAATGTTGTATAATTCAAGATTATTCCTGCATACAATAAGGGACAATAAAATGAAAAAGCTTTGGGTTAATGCGGTTCCCTATAAAAAGGATATTGTGTTAACCGCTCTCGAAAGCGGCGCGGAGGCGGTGGTCCTGCCGGATAACCAAAGTCAGACCGTTCGAGAGTTCGGCAAAATCAAGACCATCGAGAAAAACGGTGATATCAGGCCAGGCATCGATGTTGAATTTATCAATATCACCAGTAAGGAAGATGAAGACAAAGCCGCTGCCATACCGGAGAATAAAACCGTTGTTCTGCGAATGCTCGACTGGACAATTATCCCGATTGAAAACCTACTCGCCAGGCGCGGTAAAAATATCATTGTGCAGGTGGAAAACAGCGAGCAGGCCAAACTAATGGTTGGGATAATGGAAAAAGGTGTTGACGGCGTGCTGCTGAAAACAACCGACCTTAACGAAATAAAGAAAACCGCAGAAATCGTCCACAGCATAACCGAAGTAATTCCTATGGTTACAGCCACAATTACGGCCGTCAAACAGCTCGGAATGGGCGACCGAAGCTGCCTTGATACCTGTACGCAAATGGGATTGGGTGAAGGAATGTTCATCGGCAACACCGCCTCAGGATTCTTTTTAGTGCATTCCGAATCCATCGATAATCCTTACGTCGCGTCCCGGCCGTTCCGAGTCAACGCAGGCGCGGTCCACGCATACACCCTGGCCCCAGGCGGTAAAACAAAATACCTGGCTGATTTGAAATCCGGCGATGAGGTTATGCTCGTAGATTTTCACGGCAAAAGCCAAACGGCATATTTAGGCAGAAACAAAATCGAGAAAAGACCTATGATGCTTATCAAGGCAGAAGCCGAAGGTCAGCCGATAAGCCTGGTTATGCAAAATGCCGAGACGATTCGACTGGTTAATCCGGATGGCAAAGCAGTTTCAATTACTAACTTAAAACCGGGCGATAAAGTGCTCGGCCACATCGAAAAGACAGGCAGGCACTTTGGTATTAAAGTCGACGAAACTTTGATAGAGAAATAAACTATGGTTCAGCCGGAAAACATAATCTGTATAATTTTGGCCGTTGTACTCGGCGGAGCAATCGGACTGGAAAGAGAGGTCCGAGGCAAGTTTGCCGGCCTGCGAACCAACACTCTAATATGCCTCGGTGCGGCGGTTTTCACGATTATATCCAGGCAAATCGCAGAAGGCACAGAAGCCTCACCCGCAAGAATTGCCGCACAAATCGTAACGGGCGTGGGCTTCTTGGGTGCCGGTGCCATAATTCGGGACAGAGGCGGCATTCACGGCCTAACTACGGCTGCTACTATATGGATGGTTGCAAGCATAGGAATGGCCTGTGGTGCGGGATATTGCAGGCTGGCTGTCACCTCGACGATTGTTGCCCTTTTAGTTCTGCTCGGTTTAACGCCACTGGAAAAATGGCTATTCTCTCTCAGAAAAAAACAAATGCTAAGTCCGGAGCCGGGCGTGGCTAATGATGATAAATCCAGCTCGGATGCCGAAACAAATCATAATGACGAGCCGGTGCTTTAAAAAAGCAGAAATGCCGTTTCTTACCTTTTCCTGCCAGGTCTTTTTCAAACATCCTTAATTATCAAGTCAGCAATTTTCCTGAATATCAAAAAAATGTAAGTAAAGTCTAAAAATTTACTTTACAAATAACTCTTAATACCGTAAATTCCTAAAACATACCGTATTTTTTTCTGCTTTTTTTAACAAATGCGTTTTTTGCGAAATAACGCCAACGTAAAAGGAGGTACAAAAATGTCACCGAAAAAGTCTTTTTTATTTCTATCTCTCATTTTCCTCATCACCAGTATTGGCAGCACCATAATTGCAGCAACACCAGCCGAAATCGAGGAAGCAATCGACGATGGTGTTGCCTGGTTAGTTGATCAACAAAATCCGGCTGGATATTGGCAAGATGGCAGTTACATAGCTGGGCCGACAGGCCTTGCACTGATTAAACTGGAAGAACGAGCGTTCGAACTTAGATATACACCGTTTGACCCCTGCTATCCATATAAGGAGAACGTGGAGAATGGATTAGAGTATCTGTTCAGTCAGATGAGTATTATCAGTACTCCAAACCAGCCAGCTGGTAATCCTGATACTGATGGGGATGGCAGTGGGGTGTATGTGAATACTAATCTCCCAATATACGAAACCGGAATTGTAATGATGACCATTGCGGCCAGTCGGAATCCGGATAGGTTAGTTGACTCGCCCGGCTCACCGGTAAACGGCTGGACCTACAAACAGGTATTGGTTGATATGGTGGATTATATGGCCTTCGGCCAGTGTGATAGTGGTAGCGGACGAGGCGGCTGGCGGTACTCCCCGAATTCAGGAGCAGACAACTCATGTGCCGGTTTTGCAGTTTCTGGTTTGGGTTATGCGGAGTCACCGCGATATGGTTTTAACTGCACCATTCCACAGTTTGTAAAAGATGAGCTGAAAATCTGGATTGACTACATTCAAACAGATGGTGGCGCAGATGACGGCGGCTCCGGCTATACAGCACCGGGGAGCGCTAATATTTTGAGAACCGGCAATCTCATTTTTCAAATGACGTTTGCAGAAATTACTCCAGAAGACCCGAATTTTCAGCGGGCTTTAGCATATATCGGTCGAAACTGGAGTTCAGGTTGGAGCGGTGACTGTCAGGCAATGTATTGCGCTGCTAATGGTCTGTGGTACAGTGATGTCAACACGATAGTGGTTGATGGCAATGAAAGGGACTGGTATTCTGATTTCGCTGATAATCTTATCAATACACAGCAAAGTACCGGCTATTGGTATAGTTCTTATGGCAATGTCTTGGGTACCGAGTGGGCATTACTGGCTCTTGAAATGCCGACTTCAGGACCAAGGCCACCAATCATAGAGTTGACCAAGGTTGATGATGTCAATGATGGAGATTGTGTCGGGCCGGGGGATGAAATAACATACACAATTTGTTACAGCTATTCCAACGAGCCGAATTTACTGGTTATCAATGATGTTAATATTATTGACTATCTTCCGGAGGAGGTAAATTACGTATCATCTTCGCCTCCGGGGGATTACAACGACGCCAACCATACCGTTACGTGGCAAATCGGAACAATTTCGCCAGGTGATGCAAATTGCTTTACATTAACAGTCCAGGTGAAAGAAAACATTGAGCGGTGTATTACAATCACAAATTGCTGCGATATAAAAAGCGGCGAGGCGACCTTATTCAAGGCATGTGAATCAACCTGTGCACGTTGTCCAACTCTTACGAAGGTTAGTGATGTCGGCTGTGTCGTCATCGGTGATTACATAAACTATACAATATGCTATGCTGCTAACGGTTGCAACGATACAAACGTCGCAATCATCGATTTTTTGCCATCCGAAGTGAATTTTGTCTCGGCAGGAGGTGCAACAGACTATAATTCCCTCTCTCATACAGTTACCTGGAATTTAGGCGAACTTGGTCCTGATGCTTACGGCTGTTTTAGCCTGAGGGTTCAGGTAAATACAAAGGCTGAGCCAAATGGAATAATCACAAACTGCTGTCAAATGACAGGCGACCTTATGGGCAACATCTTGTCCTGCACTAAATGTAGAGTCAGAATAAATTTCAGGGATTATGCCATTTTCGCTGATGACTGGTGGCGATGCATCGAGCCGGGTGACGCCAGTTGTGAAAAGCCCTGGCTGAATGGTGGAGGACCCGAGGTTGTTTATGAAGTAATCAATATCGATTTAACCGGCAAAGTAAACGACCCACCTTACATTGGTCAGGGGCCAGTCGCAAATTCAAACTGGGATATTGATGAGCCTTGGAAGACTTATTACCAGGGAGAAGGTCGCTTATTTACCTCGCCCAGATGTAAGAATATCGGCGTACCCGGAAGCCCGGCAACCTACGCAAAGGCCGTCTTCCTCGTCGATCCCTGTAGTCACAGCTACATTTCAGGAGAATCAGGAATGGGTAAACTTCTCGGTGATGGCTTCGTAAGCGACTACACAGGCACAGATCCAAATCTATTCCCCAAATTGTACATCTATGGAAACTGGGCTTACGGAGGTATCTTTGACGTTTATATCACGATAGCTGGTGCTCCGAACGGACAAGTTATTATGCGCGACGGTAAGGGGAATATTTTCGGCCCGAACACATTGACTGGAGTAAACAATGAGAATAACTGGGTCGAAGGCGATAACTACGTAAAGTTTTCTGATGTCTGGGTTGGCGGCACCGATACGCGTAATGCCAACGGACAGGACCCCAATTATATTGATTATGAGGAATACTTTACAGACCCCAACTGCCTTGTCATTGGTTACAACAATCAGATTGACGGTATCCAGCTTGCAAGTGTAAAAAGGCGCGTGCGGGCCGCCGGTCTGCCTGCTGACCCCTGCATTGTAGCAAAGGAGGTACCTGGTGGTAATGAATATCGCAAAAAAGTAAAAGGTACATGGCCGGTAGAAATACCTATGGCTGTGATAAAAATGATGGGCAGCTCCAATCGCACAAATCTGCTTTGCGGTGATTACGACGCTTATTATGAGACGAATGCACTGGCAGGCGAGCCTGACTACGACGGGCCTGATGCTATGTGGACCGGTGCGAGCGAGCCCTTGATTGGCTATGTCGATAATCAGGCTTGGGTTGTTGACGGTTATATGTCTTATGTCGAGAGCGGCGAGTGGATGGAATATGACCTTATTGCTACTACAGATACCAAAGCTATGTATAAGGTAAGAGCGCTCGTTAACTGCTGGTGGGGCCCAGCCGATATCGGAGTCTTCATTGACCAAAGCGTCGAATTAGGCGAAATGGAACTGGAAAAGTATGAGGAGATGTCTCCGGCGGAAACCGACGCTAATGCCATTTACTGGACCAACTACATTGACTTTATGCTTTTTTCGGGATATCACAGGTTAAGGTTGAGACAAAATGGGGCTTACTATAACATTTTGGGCTTCCAGATTGCCTACGACTCAACTTTGGTAGTTAACAACTGCTCAGATGTATATAATTACGGCTTTGGAATCCCCGGTGACCTTAACCGCGACTGTTATGTCAACTGGTATGACCTGGAGCTTTTCGTTGAGAATTGGCTGCATTGTGTACCCTGCAATCCCTGATGTATAATGCAAGAACTGTAGAATTATGGTGGGGCAAAGGCCCCACCCTACTGGACAACCTAAAAAATTAAATAAAGGAAGGTAGTTAAAAAAAATAAATGAGAAATTGATTTTCTTCTCTATACTCAGTAATATATTACGAAGTTTTTGAGGAGAATCGAGAATGTGTCAAAGCTGTGGATGCACGGCGTGCAAAAAGTGCGGCCGACCTATTAAAAATAAGGTCTGTTCCGGCTGCGGCAAGCCATCGGCTCAATGTACCTGTAAGCCGAAGGCGAATTAATCCTGCCGCACTACCCGGAAAGCCAAGAGCCGCTCGTTTTGGCAAGCAGCCCAAAGGTATCCGTATAGCTTGCTCCGGTAGCTCAACCTGAATTATGCACACCCGGAAGGCTTATTATATCTATTCTCTCTTGTGGATTTTGCGCTTATCAGTTATAATAGTTTATGTTATGGCTAAATATCCTATATTTCTTGAGCTGGTCAATCAGCGTGTTGTCCTGATAGGCGGTGGGATTGTTGCGGCGCGGAAAGCTCAGACGCTGCTTGACGCCGGTGCACGTTTAATAGTCATCGCCGAGGAAATAGACCCTGTCCTCGAGGCAATCTGCCGTCGAGCAAATATCAAAATAATCAGAGGAAGGTATAGTAAAGAGTATCTTGCCGGCGCACTACTTGCAATAGCGGCCACAAATAGCCCGGAGGTTAACCGCCAAATCCACAAGGACTGTCAGCAACTACAGGTGCTCTGTAACGTTGTCGATGCCCCGGAGTATTGTGACTTCTTCATTCCCGCCGTTGTAAACAGAGGCAGCTTGCAGATAGCCATTTCCACAGAGGGGTGGTGCCCGGCCTACTCGGGCCATTTAAGAAAAACGCTTGGAAAAATCTTTACCGCCCAGCACGGTGAATTCCTCGATGAATTAATGAAATTGCGTAAGCAGGTCATAACAGAACTTTCCGACCCGGCTCAACGCAAGGCCTTGCTCGGTCAGTTAGTCGACGATGCATCGTTCGACTACTTTATCGAACACAGTGTGGAACAATGGCAGAAGTACGCCGGCAAAATAATTCGTGAGTATAAATCGAAAGTCGTAGCAGGCTGAGAGTTCTTCATCAGGTGTATCTACAACCTTTCATTTACTCAGGACAAACTTTAAGCACCGGTAGTAGATTTGTGGGATAAAAGCAGGTGCCCTTCCGGTGTAAAGAAAAAAGTCAGAGTAACTCGTCGTAAGTACGTTAGTCCTCTTAAGCTTCTATCTTCTCGATTATCACCTGCAGATACTTCTGCCGGTGTCCTATGCGTCTGCTGCTGTTCTTACGTTTGCGAAAGTTCATAGGATAAAGCTTTGGCCCCTTAGTAATCGCGCCCGCCGGGCCGTCGGCAAATTTGGCAACCACCTTTGCCCCCGACAGATATGGGCGGCCGATTTTTGTCTTGCCACCGTCACTTACGAACAAAACCTTGTCCAAATCGATACTCTTTGCCTTCTCCGGGACATCCATCAGCTCAATATTGATTACGTCGCCCTCGGCGACCTTGTATTGCTTTCCGCCCTGTTCTATTATCGCATACACCTGAAAACTCCTTTAATTCTTGCGGTACGAATAAGTATTTTAAATGGTCCCGGCCGGATTGTAAAGCAAATTATTCAATGATTTTTCTTAGCAATCATTGCAACAAGTGGATAGAATCTCTCAAAATGATATCGCGGGGACGCCATTATGGAAATAGCCGTTATACAGAATAAAATTCTGCCGATGGCCCAAGTCGATTCAGCTTACCTGGACCGAGGAATCTTCTTCGGCGACGGCGTATACGAAGTTCTACGCAGCTACAAGGGTAAAATCTTCGCACTGGATGAGCACCTGGGAAGATTTGCCCAGAGCCTGACCAAAATCGAGATACATGGCATTGATATAAAGCAAATCCGCTCACAACTGCTCGATGCTTTTGACCGAGCCGGTATTGCCGACGCCAAGATCTATTTCCATGTTACACGCGGCTCAGCACCCAGAAATCACATTGCTTCGAAAGAGCTTAAGCCTAATTTTTTCCTCACTATTACCGAGCTTGCCGATTTCATCGACCAGAAAACAAAGGGAATCGCCGTCTCTACTTTTCCGGACTGTCGATGGCAAAGATGCGATATCAAGTCACTAAACCTGCTGCCTAACGTATTGGCCCGGCTGGATGCCACCAAAAAGGGCTGCGAAGAGGCGATATTGGTCGATAAGGCAGGCCTGATAACTGAAGGTGCCGGCTCGGCGTTTTTCGCCGTGACCGGCAAGGTAATTCAGACCGCGCCACTTACGGCAAACATCCTGCCTTCCATTACCAGAAAATACGCTATCAAAGCAGCCGGACAAATCGGGATGGAACTAATTGAAAAATATCTAAGCGTCGAACAGGCGGCTTGTGCGGATGAGCTTTTCATTGCCGTCTCCACAAAGGACATCGTCGGCGTTGTGAAACTTAACGATAAAATCATTGGCTCCGGTAAGGTAGGCAAATACACAAGGCTTGTGATGGAAAAGTTTGCCACTTATGTCCAATAGCTACACACTAACTGCGCCGGCTGGTTATCTTATGCCTGCCTATTACAGAATTACATCAAGATATCGCCCCCCTTGGCATAAGGCCCCCAAACCAAACGCTATTTTATACAATGACAGCTATAGCTGTAGTCGTATTGTTATGGAACCATCACAAGCCAATTCTGAATGAACAGCTGCAAATCTTCCAGGTTCACGTCTGTATTCCTGTCCAAGTCTGCCTTGACACATCCAACCCATCCTGAACAGCCCGTTTCCCTCCAGTAGGCCCCAAAAACCGTAAAGTCAGACAGGTTTACCGTGCTGTCGTAATCCAGATCGCCAACACAAGTAAACTCATCCGCTCCCATATCAATGCGTCCTGCGATAACCCTGGAATTGCCGTCAATATCAGACTGGCCGACATGGCTGCCTGCCGGGTCTCCCGAATCAATACAAGGAGACTTGGGTAATAAATGATAGTCTCGCTGGTTAGCGTCGGGATGGCCGACGCTTACAAGATTCGGGTCAAGTTCGATATTATTCGGGTCCCATATCAGTACACATCCTGCCCCAACGTCTACTGCCGATTCGCCACCCTCCAAATCGCTGTATAATACTGAAACTGTAACATTTATACCCCCAATTGCTAATTGAGGCCCTGTGCTGGCCGTATTAGCCCACAGAATGCAGTTACTAAGTGTCGCGGTTGCGTAATCGCGAATGCACAGGCCGCCGCCATAGTCGGCCGTGTTGTTGCTGAACGTACAATTCTTTATAGTGGGATTACTGTCAACGGAACAGACACCTCCACCCCAGTCATCTGCCGAATTATCTGCCAGCAAACAGTTGCGTAAGACAAGGCTGCTTTCTTCACAATAGATTGCCCCTCCAAAAGGACTGGTATTACCGCTGATACGGCAATTATCAACAGTAGGTCCGCACTCGTATGAGCAACCAATGGCTCCACCCGGCGCTGAGGAGACGTTGCCAACAAGAATGCAGTTTCTAATAATTGGACTGCTGCCATTATCACAACGGATGGCGCCTCCATTATCATGACCGTAGCCGTTGGTTATGGTAAATCCATCCAAGACCGAATTGCCGTCTTCACCGTCGATAAAAATAAATCCGATATGGGGGGCAAGAGTAGTCCCCTGACAATCAATAATACACATCTCCGGGCCGTTTTGACTTTTTACAGTCATTGCTTCCCCTCCGTAGGTTATATCCCGATTACCTTCTCCGGTATATGTACCGTCCAGAACAAGTATCGTATCGCGGTACACTGCCGTATCTATCGCTTCCTGAATAGCATCAAACGGATGGTCAGGTGTACCATTTTCGTTGGGGTCACTGGTATCAGGATTGCCCGGGGCCGGGTCGCCGGGAGCATCGTCATCCACGTATAAGACTCTAAAGACAGGTTCAGAAACACCTTCACCTTTAACAAATGTAAACGAATAGCTCTGACCATCTACTGTAAGGTTGTATTCTCCATAAAAACCGGTAAACTCAATTTGGCTGTTTGAGTCCACGTAAACTATTTCGTCCGTGTCCCACTGGGCCATAAGCTGCTCGTAAGCCACACCACAATCCGTCAGGTTCCAGTTATCGTCAACAAGTGCCGAGCCGTTCTTCCACATCCAATTGGGGTGGTCCCAGAATCCCCACATAACGAATCCATCGGTCATATCGTTACCGAAACAGAACCGCATAGTTTCGGTAAGGATACTCGGAACAGGAGAATCAGACTCGAGGGCAAATTCAGTAATTATCATCGGCAATTCAAAGCCAGCAAATAGCTGCAGGTTCTGAAAAACGCCAACGGCATCATAGCCGTAGGAACTGGTGTAGTTTTGCAGGCCGATAAGCTCAACAATTCCACCGGCATTGATAATTTCCTCAATATGCTCACGATACCAGTTTGTGTAGCCGCCATACTCAAGTACGCCATATTCATTAACCGCGATTTTAGCCTGGCCGGCCGACGCGGCCACCATCTCATTGTAAATATCCGCGACTCCATCGATGCCATATATCTGAGTGTGCATATCTTTATGGTAACTTTCGTTTATACCGTCTATGTCGGTAAGTCGGTGGGCTCGGTCTGCGATATAATAGTCTATTCTTTCCATCATTTCATCCCAGTACTCAGCGGGTTTTGGACCGCAGGGGTCGCTGATAGCCTGGTTTTTAAGAGTATCGACCCAACTGGGCTGCTGATTGTCCCAAAATGCGCAGTGCATACGTGCCCGATGCCCGTGAGTCTCGGCGTAATCGAGTATAGCATCTACCGCATTCATTGTCACCACATCGCGAGTTGATTCGTTGTTTTCCCATTTTCCGGAATTTTCAGGAACTATCATATTAAAATGGCTGTCGAGAAATTGCTGATAATTGTAATTATCACTCCCTGGCGTAGGATTGGGTAGAGTCCAGGAAGGCACACTGCTGTGTCCATACACGGCGGCACCAAAGTTGTATGCATGATTGATAAGCTCTACCTGTACAGGTGTACCTTCGGGCACATTAGCATCTTCAATAGTAACGGTAACTTTCGCTTTTCCTTTTCGGTACTTATCAATATAATTGTCCGCGGTAGAAAGTGCATTGTCACTGCTTGCATCGTTCTCGAGTGTTGCGCCGCTAAAAGTTACCCTTTTAAGATAAAGATTGCGGTCCCCACTGATGGTATAATCATTGACAAACTCGACCCTGACGGCATGCATGCCGACGGGCAAATTAAATACTGCAACATAATCATTATAAATGTTATGCGGGCTGCCGTTGTCAGCAACGCTCCACGTATCGTTAAAATCACCAACGTGAAGGTCCATTATCGGCAGCGTCCCTCCTGCAATGCTGCCGTCAGCCCTGATTGTTATAATAACCGACCCCGCAATTTCAACGTCTATAAAAGTGCCTACATAGCCATTACTCGATAACACCCAGCCGTTGCCGTCATGTCCGCTTCCGTTTGATTTGAATGCCATTGAGCCAGCGTAGACAATATCATCGGCCATTACATTCGTTGAGCTCGTGAAAAAAACAAGCAAGGCAAGAAAAATGAATGACTTAATCGATCGTATATTTCCCACTTTATCTCCTCCGTACAATAGCTTTCAAAGTATAGACTTTCTCCATCAATAGCCATTATACTACTTTTAAGCCCAGATGCAATGAAAAATCGAATAATAGCAATAACGGAAAAAAGCTAAATGCCTATAAAGCAGAGTCTTATTCCGGTCTACTATTGACAGGCTACCTATACTTACTCAGTCTTGTCGGGCCCCATCTGCCGCAGAATGCATCTAAGAAACAGCATAATTGCCGAAATCAAGCCGGCCAGGAACATCGGCCAGGAAAAATAATATGCAAAGTTTGGCTTGGTTATATGTAGTCCGGCAATGCAGAATGATATGACAATAATCAGGCAGGCCACGAAAAAGCCCAGTTCTTCAAACCGGCTAAGTCTGACCACCTTCTGCTCAGAGTCCAGATACAAAATCACAACTGCAAAAGCCAACATCGCAAGGGAAACAAGCACCGGTGCCAGAACCGGCGAGGCCCATGTAACAGGTATCAAAAACAAAACGTCCCAGTCCATTATAGAAGCCGGCCAGTCAAGAAGCACTTTGAGCCAAACATAATAGAAGAGGTCCCAGACGGCAAAGATTGTCAGAAAATAGGCGGCTCGCTGCTGTCCATTTCGGCCTGAAAGCGATGAGCCGGTAAAAATAACGACGAGGGTTGCCGCCTCTCTGCCGATCTCGATTAAGAGAAGTTTCCTCCATATTGGCGAGACGCTGAATATTTCGAGAGGAAAATCAAAGCCATTCGGGTGAAAAATCGCCCGTAGATAAACAACTACTGCTGCCTCGATATACGCAAAGGCAATAGTAAACAGGACAACAATGATAAACCGCCTTGACGTAACTTTCAAATCATCGGAAACCATTTTCGCAAATCCTTAATTATTGGCAATCGCAACAGTATTTTAAACAAACCGGCACGTGTGTACAACTATGTAAGCACGTAAGAACCGGAATAACAAGCCTTAATGGCTTTTATCTTATGTTTTGTTGCTTTTGCGTATTTCGTTTTGAACAGACCTCTGCCCGCTGAAGCATTCTTTATGCAAATCCTGAATTTTACGTTGCCTGAAGAGACAAAAAAATGTATAAAGAGATATTTTCGTTCAGTTACTCGATACTGACCCGCCTGAGTACATCCAGGTTGGGGCTGATGAGAACGATTTTCTAAAATATTGGAGATATTATGGAACGGAAAATGGTAACGATTGACGGCAATACAGCCGTGACGCATGTGGCCCACGCAACCAACGAAGTTATTGCCATATACCCGATTACACCCAGTTCATCTATGGGAGAAATCGCCGACGCTAAATCTGCGAAAGGACAACCGAACATCTGGGGCACGATCCCGTCTGTAACCGAGATGCAGTCTGAAGGCGGCGCAAGCGGCGCGGTTCACGGCGCCCTTGCGGCAGGCGCCCTTACAACCACCTTCACGGCCTCCCAGGGACTTTTACTGATGATTCCAAATATGTACAAGATTGCCGGAGAGCTGACACCGACAGCTTTTCACGTCTCAGCTCGTTCACTTGCCTGCCAGGCCCTTTCGATTTTCGGCGACCATTCCGACGTAATGGCCTGCCGGCAGACCGGTTTCGCTATGATTTCTTCAAACAATATTCAGGAAGTAATGGACTTTGCACTCATCGCCCAACAGGCAACTCTCGCCTCCCGTGTGCCGTTTCTGCACTTTTTTGACGGCTTCAGAACAAGCCACGAAGTCCAAAAAGTCGAAGAGCTCACGTACGATGACATGCGGGCTATGATTGACCAGGAACTAATCGCCGCCCACAGAAATCGCGCTCTAAGTCCCGACAGGCCTATGATTAGCGGCACTGCGCAGAATCCGGACGTGTTTTTCCAGGGCCGAGAGACAGTCAATAAGTTTTATCTCGCAACGCCCCAAATCGTTCAGGACACGATGAGCAAATTCGAGAAAATCGTCGGCCGAAGCTATCATCTGTTCGATTACGTCGGCGCCCCGGACGCCGAGAAAGCAATAGTTATGATGGGCTCCGGCGCGGATACCGCGCACGAGACGGTCGAATATCTGGCCGCCAAAGGCGAGAAGGTCGGACTCGTAAAAGTCCGTCTTTACAGGCCTTTCAGCATTAAGCATTTCGTCGATGCACTACCTGCGACTGTAAAGAAAATCGCCGTTCTCGACCGCACCAAGGAACCCGGCTCAATCGGCGAACCCTTATACCTTGACGTACGAACCGCCATCGGCCAGGCAATGGCAGATAAAACAACAACTCTAAAAGAGTACCCGCTGGTCGTCGGAGGTCGGTACGGATTAGGCTCGAAGGAATTTACACCCGCTATGGTAAAAGCCGTGTTCGACAATCTCGACGCAGCCAAGCCGAAAAACGGCTTCACCGTCGGCATCACCGACGATGTAACAAACACCAGTCTCGAAGTCGACCGGTCGTTTCATACCACGGGCGAGGATGTTTACTGCGCTATGTTCTACGGGCTCGGTTCGGACGGTACAGTCGGCGCAAACAGAAACTCAATCAAGATTATCGGTGAGCTGACCGACAACTACGTCCAGGCATATTTCGTATATGATTCCAAGAAAGCGGGTGCCATTACCGTATCACACCTGCGCTTCGGCAAAAAGCTTATTCGCAGTCCGTACCTCGTAGCCAAGGCCGATTTTGTAGCCTGCCATAATCCCATCTTTCTTGAAAAATATGACATGCTCTCGGCGGCCAAAGAAGACGCTACATTCCTGCTGACCAGCATGCACAATAAAGACGAAGTATGGCAAAGCTTGCCGCAGGATGTACAAAAGCAGATTATTGATAAGAAGCTGAAATTCTATGTAATTGACGCTATATCGCTCGCTCAGGAGCTTGGTTTAGGGGCGCGAATAAACGTAATTATGCAAACGGCCTTCTTCAAAATCAGCAACATCATTCCCCTTGAGACGGCAATCAAAGCCATTAAAGATGCCATTCAGAAAACCTACGGCAAGAAAGGCCAGAAGGTCGTGGATATGAACAACACTGCCGTCGATGCGGCCCTCGATAAAGTCTATGAAGTTAAGGTCCCGGACAAAGCAACAAGTACAATTAAGATGCGGCAGTGGATTCCCGATACGGCGCCCGAATTTGTCAAAGATGTAACCGCCGAGATGATGGCCGGCCGGGGAGACAATGTGCCGGTAAGCAAGATGCCCGTCGACGGCAAATTCCCAACCGCAACAACGCAATATGAAAAACGGAACATTGCCGTAAATATCCCCGCCTGGGAACCTGATATCTGTATTCAATGCGGTCAGTGCTCCCTGCTGTGCCCGCACGGTGTAATAAGAATGAAGGCCTACGACGAAAAGTACCTCAAAGATGCCCCGGCAACTTTCAAAAGCACACAGGCTAAGGGCAAAGACTTGGCAGGTATGAAATTCACCCTCCAGGTCTCCCCGGAGGATTGTACCGGCTGCGGGGCCTGTGTAAAGGCCTGCCCTGCTGCCGAGAAAGATGCCGACAAGCAGCCTACAGGCCGAAAAGCTATTAATATGGTTCCGCAGGAGCCACTCCGCCGGCAGGAAAACGAAAACTATGAATATTTCCTCTCGATACCAAACACCGATGCGAAACTTTTCAATCCCGCCACTGTAAAGGGCAGTCAGTTTATTCAGCCATTGTTCGAGTACTCGGGCGCGTGTGCCGGCTGCGGCGAGACACCTTACGTAAAATTGCTGAGCCAGCTTTTCGGCGACAGGGCCCTGATTGGAAACGCAACCGGCTGCTCATCAATATACGGCGGAAACCTGCCCACAACCCCTTATGCTAAAAGACCTGACGGCAAAGGACCTTCCTGGAGCAACAGCCTTTTTGAAGACAACGCTGAGTTCGCTATGGGGATGCGTCTGGCTGTTAACGAGTTTAAAAAACGCGCTCTGGAATTACTGGAAAAAGCACTCGCCGAAGGCTGTATCAATTCCGAGCTGGCAGGCGAAATTAAGACCAGAACGCTTGCCGAGGAAGCCGAGCAGGCCGCTGTCGAAAAACAACGGGAAAAAATCGAAGAGCTTAAAAAGCAATGTGAAAAAAGCGGCTGTGTCGTTTGCAAAGAGCTTTCTACAATTGCCGACTATCTTGTTCATAAGTCGGTCTGGGCACTTGGAGGTGACGGCTGGGCTTATGATATCGGTTACGGGGGGCTCGACCATGTCCTGGCCATCGGGGCCAATGTGAACGTCCTCGTACTCGACACCGAGGTATATTCGAATACCGGCGGACAGATGTCGAAATCAACCCCGCGAGCGGCAATTGCAAAATTTGCAGCCGGCGGCAAACCTATGCCTAAAAAAGACCTCGCAATGCTGGCAATGACTTACGGAAATATCTATGTCGCTCGTGTGGCAATCGGGGCAAATCCCACACAGACCGTCAAGGCCTTCATCGAGGCCGAAAAGTACAACGGTCCATCGCTGATTATCGCCTATTCACACTGCATTGCTCACGGTTATAACCTCATCGACGGATACAAACATCAAAAACAGGCCGTCGCCTCAGGCTACTGGCCTTTGTGCAGATATAATCCCGAACTGAAATTACAAGGCAAGAATCCGCTGCAGCTCGATTCGAAGGCACCGGATTTTGACTTCGAGCAATATGCTTACAGCGAAAATCGCTATCGTGCATTGAAACAGACAAAACCGCAGCTTGCTCCGGAGCTTATGGCCCTGGCAAAAAAGGACGTCGCACAAAGATTCAAGCTTTTACAGAACCTTGCTAATCTGCCCGGCGACTCTAAAGAGTAGGGCCAGGATAACCGTCGAGTGGCTTTGCACAATAAGTCACAAAATCGGCCTACTTTTTGTGCAGGAGCACATTTTGCATAATTAGTGATATTATCAGTTGTATGCTCGTGCCTCTGATGTACAAGAACACATGTATTTAGCCCTCGGTTTCCTGCAGGTTATATGGTTAATCAGCCCCTGATTTGACTATTACTTCGCGCTCGCCGAACGCATTGAGTACAGTAAATCTTATGCCTTTATTCAAGTCCCCCTTCTTGAGAAGTTTTTCTAAGTCAGCGGTTTGCTTCACCCTTTTACCATTAACATTCGTTATTATCTCGCCCGGCTTAATGCCGAATGCATAAGCGAGTGAGTCGGGATGAACTGCTTCTACGATGACCGCCTTCAATTCGGAAAGCCCCATTCGCTCAGCGATTAATCCGGTAAAATCAGCCGCAATAAGACCCAGTTTGTTATATCCTGTCTCCATCCGGCCGGGCTCTTTGGCTATTCCCAATTTTTCAGGGGCTATTATCTCCGGCCTTTTGCCCAACTCTACCTTAATAGTTTTCTTACTGCCATCACGCCAGATATGACAACCTACAACTTCACCGGGACTTCTTGAACTTATGACCTTTATAAGTTCACCAGAATCAGCAATCGGCGTGTCTCCTATGCCCTGAACAATATCACCTTTCCTTAAGCCGCCCTTTTCAGCGGGGCTGTCCGGATGAATCTTAAGGATATATGCACCTTTGTCCGGCATCTGCGTTTCCGAGTGTAAATTCGACCATTCCTTTTTGAGCCTCTCATCACTCTTAGCATCTTTCATTGAAACCATAGTAATGCCAAGCCAGCCCCTCACTACCTTGCCTTCTTTAATAAGGTCCTCGACGACCGAATTAGCCAGATTACTCGGCACGGCAAAACCCAGACCGGCGTACATACCTGTCGATGAGATTATGCTTGAATTAATACCTACAATTTCGCCTTTGATATTCACAAGCGGTCCGCCGCTGTTGCCCCTGTTAATGACCGCGTCGGTCTGGATGTAGTCTTCAAGCCCCAAGCTGCCCAGTATACCGGTCCTCCGGCCTTTTCCACTAACAATACCCGCAGAGACGGAATTCTCTAATCGCGGGCCAAACGGCGAGCCGATAGCCAGTACCCAGTCACCAACTTCAAGCCAGTCGGAATCTCCGAACTCAGCGTCGGGAAGATTTTTCGCCTCAATTTTCACTATAGCAACATCAGTTTGTGCATCACCGCGGATATCACTCCCTAAAAATGTTCTGCCGTCAAAAAGACGGACCTTAACCTGTGTCGTACCCTCCACAACATGATTTGCCGTCAGGACATAGCCCGCCTTTGCATCAATAATCACGCCGCTTCCACTTCCTGTGGCCTTCTGGCCGAACAAATTCCCCTCACCCCTCCTGACTACTTCTATATAAACAACGGCCGGCCTTACCTTCTTAACGGCCTGGCGAAACGCCAGAGAAAGCCCCTCAGGCCCACTGTACGTCGAGTTATCAGCAATCAGAGCCGAGCACAGAAAAAATAATAACGGTAAACAAAAAATATTTTTTGAGGATTTCATTTTACTATCCGTAAACATCATACCACTTCTAAGGATTTATAATGTCGGATACGGTGTTTTTGTGAAAATTGTTCGGAATTCCGACTTTTAAACAAGGAAATTACTCCTAAAAACCAACCAAGCACCTTAAGTCCTATAAAGCCAGGCATATTGCCACTGGAAACTTAATTATCCCTGACTAATTCCAGCCGGCAAACTTTTTGGCCAACTACTGACTGAAACACTTTAATATAACAACTTTTTTGTTAAGATATTTGAACAAGCCAACCATATCAAGCGTAAAAAAACAATCACAGGATAATTGATTATAGGAAGTTGGTGAAATTCTCTTTTTTCAATGTAAAATTTAGACTATTTTACGTAATTTAGTCTCTCTGGAATGAAGGATAACTCCTTGTCTCGGAAGTGCTTGAAGAACTGGATGATATTAATAAAAGGCTCTTTAAAAATTTTATTATCGGAACAAAACTCGTGCAAATCTGATGTAAGGCACAGAAACATCACTATTTAAGGCTGGTATTGTAAAAAACACTTATCCGTGCCTTTACGAAATGATTGACTAACTGCTTCACCCGTTCAATTCTCACAGGACACTATTTAAATTTTAACTTGACTTATTAGATTTTATCATCTTAAACTTGACTTTTGCAAAAGAAAGAGTAATACTTTTATGTACTGGGAGATGTCTTCTAAAGAAAAAGGTGTTTTTTTTCGATATATAGGGATGGAGGGCTGATAGTGCTTGGCGGTGATATGTAGACTGTGAAGCTATAATAATTCAGCCTTTTCATCACCCTCCTCCGAAGCCAGATTCTGTGAGTTTAGAATCTGGCTTTATATTATGCGCTGTCCAATTAATCAGATACTGTCGGATAATCCCCCATAAAATCACTAAGACCACTTGGCCCGGTCCACCAAAATAGCTGATATCGTTTAAACGTTCTGTCCGTATCGGCCAAATATCCAACAAGATATGGAAGACCTCCATAGTCAGCCGGACAATAAAAAAAGACAAAAAAACTCAAATTAAAGTTATTGACATCTCAACCTATCATTGCCAAAATACCCTAAAATACGCTCTAAGAAACCGAGCGTTATCTGATGCCGTTTTAAAAAATAAGATTAGTTTCTTTTTAGAAATGACACAAGTTGACATGCTGGGATATTTTTCACTGAAAGAGACTACAGATGCAAAAGTATAAATGCCCGAGATGTGGATACATTTACGACCCTGCCATAGGTAGGCCTGACAAAGGAACCAAAGCAGGAATCGATTTTCAGGATTTACCGAAGCACTGGACCTGCCCCGAATGCGGTGAAGGAAAACATAGCTGGCCGCCGTGGGTTAAATTAGACCCCCAGCGCCCTTCCCCTGACTAAGACCACAACACTAAAAGCAGATTGCAGCGGCAATTACTTTCTTTTATTGTCAGGCAATTTCAAAAGAGGTCTATTCTTAAGACGGTTAAACTTTTCTAATTCCTGCCTGCTGATGGACTCACCTTTGTAAATATGAGGTGATATAAACACAACTAATTCGGAATGCTTGACAATCGAATTAGTGCCCCTGAACAGCCCACCGATAAGCGGTAAATCACCAAGGATTGGAATCTGTTCCACATCTAAAGTTTTTTCCTCACGTCTTAATCCTGCCATAACGACTATTTGGCCATCACTTAATAGAAGTGAAGTATTGGCTTTTCTCGTGTCGACCACAGGCACATTACCACTTGTACCCGTTTGCACATTCTGCTCGGTACTAACCTCAAGAACAACATCATTGTCATCTGTCAAGGTAGCGGTTACTTTCAACTTTATACCAACGTCTTTAAACTCCGTATATGTAAGGACGGTTTGACTTTCAGAGCTTTGGCTTGACTCTAAATACGGAATTTCCTCAATCGCTTCAATAGAGGATGACTTGCCGCTTACTACCATAACTCTTGGACTGGCAAGGATTTCAACATCTCTTTTTTCTTGTATTGCATAGACAAGATTAGTGATATTGCCAGTTACAATCTGAAATGCTGCTGTGCTTAATACGTCACCTACCGGCCACGAGCTGTTGACATATTGACCGTATACTGCGTTATATCTGTCATCGAGGAGCACATCCCAATGGATTCCTAATTTTGTATCATCATCAAGCTTGACATCGAGAATAACTACCTCAACCATAATCTGCTGCGGAGTTTTGTCAGCTTTTTTTATCTCGTCCAAAATTCTTTCCAGATTCTCTTCAGTATCGCAGATGATAAGAGAGTTACTTCTTCTATCGGCGGTGATGACTCCATATTCGGTTGTCATATTCGCCAGAGCCACTTTTAGATTCTTGGCATCAAGAAACTTAATCAACACGGACTTCGCATACAGCTCAGGTACAGTAATTACTGAACCACCCTGTTGAACGACTTTCTGCGTTCCAGATACCTTTTGTTGCACTGACAGCCGCTCAAAGGGGTCAAACCGACCGACATCCTGATTTGCCTTCTCCTCATCCTCCTGAGGTTCAATCTGAGCCCAGGCTTGCCAGACAAAAACCATCATAACCGCACAGACAAGCAGTACTTTGATGTATTTTGAATTATTCATTTGAAAAAATCTCCTTATCATTAAGTACAAAAATTGTAAAGGTTGCCTCACATTGCAGAGCCTTTGAATCATAATTCATCATTGTTATTTCCAACGAATCAATCGAGACTTTCTGCGGGTGGTCGAGCATTTTTGCCAGAAAAGATATAACGTTTTCATAGCTCGCGACAAACGCGACAATGGCATTGTTTGAGGTTATGGCAGAGTTTTGCTTATCCGCTCTTTTCTCCGATCTTGATTTCAAAACATATTCACACGAAACAATATTACAACCAGTTTGATTAGAGATAGTCTCAATCTCTCGAAAGAACTTCTGTGCCTCCTGCGGTGTAAAGAACTTCTCCTTGGTCTGTGCAAGATTCTGCTGTAGTTCCTCAAGCTTTCTTCTTTTCAGAGCAGTCTTGCCCTTGATAATCCGAATCTTGTTTGCGATGTCGAAAGCTACAGATCCATATTGTTCAGTCACGGACAGATACCTGGTATGAGGTAAGACCACCCAGCTGTAACAGGCGGCGGCTGGAAGAATAACTACTATAACCGCTATGGCAATACGTATGGACTTAGATAATTTGGCAAGACTCTCAATAATCATTCGTTATGTTCCTTTTTCTTGGGCTAATGAACAACTGAGTGAGTATGTAATCAAGCCGTCGGTATCATTTATGCCAGTGCTAACAAGTGATGTCGATTTTATGAAGCTCGATTGGGCGAGCATATCCCCAAACAAATTAATGCCATCATACGATATTGCCTCTCCCTCCAAAACTATCGTTGAGTCTCCACGATTAATCAGACGCGTAATACATACTGATCTCGGTGTGCTGCTTCTTATATCATCAAGAATCTCATCCCAGTCAGAAACTCGGTTTAGCTGCAGGATATGGTTTGTGATTTGAAGCTTCTTAGATAAAGCATCAACCTTACCAGTGATTATTTCCTGTGTCTTCATTAATGCCATAGTCTCAGAGGATGGCTGCTTGTCCTGTTGACTAACGATATCATCGCTGGCTTTTTCAGCCTTCAGGTTCAATATACCCACCGACACTATCATAACTATCAAAACGGCGACTGCAGTGGTGATTGTTAGCAGCACAAGGCTCTTAACAGATTTAATACTCGCAGCTTCCTGCGACAGCAGATTTACTCGCAGACCGGTATTCTGCGCCTCAAGCTGCTTCATCGCCAGGCCAATAGCGGCCAGAGAAGTATCCTGCGCGTTGCCGTTCCCAACCAAGACAACATCCTCATGGATAGTCTGTGGAAGACTCAAGTGCACATCAATACTTCCGAATATGTTCCGCAAAGACTTGCCAAGATCGTCAGTAGAATCGTCTGCCCTGTCAAGAACAACTACTATTTCCCAACGCTTGGGACTATCCGGAACATCGATATCATAGTACTGAATGATTGCGTTTACTTCTTCGACAAAACGCTTAAAAGCGGTTCCTGATGGCTGTAGAACCTCGCCAAGGTTTTTACACCGGATAAAATCGAACATCTGCCTTCTAAAGACACAAAAGGTTACCTCCGTATCTTTCACAATGGTAATAAGTATGTTGGAATCGAATTTTTCGGCCACTTTCCTTGCATAAAGTGCTCTGTTAGAAGCAACGGCGGCTGGCTCGACCGCATCAAGGTCAAGCCCTACCTGACTCAGGGCCCTGGCTATCAAGTCTATCTTTTCATTCTCCGCCGCTGCCACAAACAGACGATTGTTCCCCTGCCGGCCAGAGAGGGCTATGCCACAATAATCAAAGATTACGTTCTTGACCGGTAAAACGGCACAGCGTTTCACTTCGTTATGGACATACTGCCCGATATTGCTCGGTACTTGCTTGGGCAGGTCTATTACCTGGTTCAAGGCAGGCTTGGCGATAAGTGAAATAGTGACCCACTTCGCACGCATTTTATTGGCGGAAACAAGCTTCTTTATGGCATTGGCCAAGGCAACCGGCTCTATTATATTGCCGTCCACCACGACTCCTTCCGGAAGCGGACCGCTGGCCGCTTTAAGCAGCTTTACCTCTCCTTTGTCCCTCTTGAGTAAGGCCAGATTAATCTTGCCCGCCGAAATATCTATTCCCAGTGAGGTCTTTTTAACCATCATTATTATTCCTCAAAAGGTTCGTTAATTCGGTAAGAATCTATTCGTATTATGTGTGGATCGTCAGCGCTTATCGTCACTTCTGCTTGTACAGTAGCAGTATAACCCTGCCAGGATGCGACGCTTCCTGTAACCTTGATTTTGCTACCATCAATTTCAACGTCATACTCGCCGCCCTCAAATCCCGGTGTCGAACCAACAAGAACATCATCAAAACCACTTTGCCAAAGCGCGTTATCCCGCATCTCGGCCAAAGCGGCACTCAGGCCGGCCTCAGCCAAAGCCACTGCCTGAGAGGCATAAATTTGATTCCGGATAAGCTGAATCTCTCCTGAATTAATTTTCAGCATACCTATCACAAGGGTAGAGAGCATCGCTATCACAAAGACCGACAGCACAAAAACCGAACCTTTTCTTTTAAGCTTATATCTCATAGATAATCACCGTATCCTTTATGGCTTTATTGCCAGGTCAACCTCTAAGACCGTCGCGTTACCTACCCATGGGTAACCGTCATAAGTACTAAAAAAGGTTTTATCATCGATAACGGCAATGTCGGGAGTATCACCCTCCTCACTGCCGTACATTTTCACGGGCATTTTTTTGCAGACTGTCCAATTAAGCTGGTTTACATAGAGAAGAATTGACGACGGTAAATCAAAATCCTCTTCCCGTCCGGCATCGCCCTCGTACGAACAAACATAATTCAAAATGTCAATCTTTTGCAGTTTCGGCACCTCCCCTCTCACAGGGTCAAACTCGTACGCAGTATTCTTGGTTATTTGCCAGTTTGCCCCGTCAACATTCAAAACAACCACCCAACCATCATTGTCAGGCCCTCCATAAGCACACAGAAAATGCTCATCATCTATCTTCACAAGGTCGGGCCTTTCTGCTATGCCATTTTCAAACATAAACTGTGATTCTTGCGTAATAGTCCAGGTATTTGTGTCAACGGTAAGGACAATGGCCCTGCCATTGCCGGCCGGTCCCGAGTAGGCACAAAGATATTGGTCATTTTTAATATGTACTACCACCGGCCCTCGACCTTCCGAAACATCGAATTCAAAAGGCGTTCCCGCAGAAATGGCGTATGTACTCGAATCTACGATTAAGACAACCGCCCAGCCGTCAAAATCCTTGCCCATATACGTACAAAGATAATGTGTATTGTCAATCTTGGCTAAGGAAGGTCTATAAGCAGGGTCGATGTCCGGACCACCACTATCTACAAGCGGAAGTCCTGTGGCGTCGGCAAATTCAAAATTAGTGTACTTGGAAACTGACCAGGTGGTGGTGTTTACGTTGAGTACGACTGCCCAGCCATCGACACCAGGCCCCCTGTAGGCACAAAGATAATGTGTAGCGTCTATCTGGCACAGCTCCGGCACTTGTCCTAAAGTCGGTTCAAATTGAAAAAAGCTTCCCTTGGTAATCTGCCATGACTCGGATATATACTTTGGCATTAAAATGACCGCATAGCCCCGGCCGTCAGCCCAAATATTCGGCGGCTTTTCATAAGCACAAAGAAAGTGCTCATCATCGACTTTAGCCAGGACGGGCGAGCGGCAATAGAATTGATCGAAAATATATTCAGCACCGACGATCATTTCTTCTGAAAGGTAATTTGTGCGAAGATAAATCCACGATGTTAAAGCATAATCTCGGCTGTTCTCACCAGGATTTGGAAGTGTAGCCTGTACTTCTATGGAGCGAACATAGTCAACATCTGAAATTGGTGTATTTAAATCATAGGTGTCATAGCAGGCAAATTGTAAGACGCTTACGGGACCCGCCAGGTCGGAAAGGTTGCCGACTGAGCCAAACTGAACATAGTTGTTATCGCCGATTTGGTATCGCATAACAACCCCGTTGTCATCCATAAACTCGATGAAACCGTTGGGATTATTCGAGTCGCTTATCGCCATTATTCTCCTGGCCTTCATTAAATTAAACGTAATATGGTCCATTAAGGCCTGGCCGTTCTCAATAATTTCCGCATTTTCGCGTGCTGCGTCCCAGCCCGCCTGAATGACTCGAATCTGCGGTATTACAGCCACAATTAAAATGGCCATAATCACCACAGCCATAATAATCTCAATAAGAGTAAACGCTCGTAACAGTGCTCTGTTTTTCTGTAAGCTTATACGCATCTTTCCTCAACAACATTATGGAGGTAATTGCTCACCTCCTGGGATAATCAAAGCCACATAAATAACAAACCATTACTTTTAAATATATGTTCCATACACCGTTCCCAGAGTATTATGGTTTTATTGCCAGGTCCACCTCCAACACCGTCGAATGACCCTTCCAGGGATAACCGTCAAAAGCACTAAAAAAGTGGCTGTCATCGATAACGGCAATGTCGGGAGCATCACCCTCATCGCTATATAATATAACGGGTGTTTTCCTGCAAATCGTCCAATTAAGCTGGTTTACACGGAGAATAATTGACGCCGGCAGATCAATACCCTCGCCCTTTCCGGAATCGCCTTCGTACGAACAAACATAATTCGAAATGTCAATCATTTGCAATTCCGGCACCTCTCCCCGCGTCCGGTCAAATTCATAAGGAGTGTTCTTGGATATCTCCCAGGTTGCCAGGTCAACGTTCAAAACAACAATCCAGCCGTCTTTGTCAGGACCGCCATAAGCACACAGGTAATGTTCATCATCTATCTTTGCCAGGTCGGGTTTACCTCCTTTTACAGTATCAAACTCAAAGGGTGTTTTTTTAGTAATAGTCCAGGAGCCGGTATCAACTGCCAAAACGACCGCCCAGCCGTCATCATCGGGGCCTGTGTAAGCACATAGATAGTGAGTATCGTCAATCTTTGCCAGTGCCGGAGCCCCGCCGTCCGCGCCATCAAATTCGAAAGGCGTCTCTGCGGAAATCTCGTATGTACTCGGATTTATAGTTAAGACAACCGCCCAGCCGTCATATCCTGCACCCATATAAGCACAAAGATAATGCGTATCGTCAATCATGGCTAAAGCAGGTCTATAAGTGGTATCGGAGTCACCATCATGCTCTACCGGTTCTGGAAGTCCCGTGTTATCGGCAAATTCAAAAGACGGACCATTACTCACCTTCCAGCTTCCCGTATCTACCATCAGCACCACCGCCCAGCCGTCCGTATTAGGCCCCCTGTAAGCACAAAGATAATGCGTTGCATCCATTTGACATAACTCCGGTGTTCGGCCTTTTGAATTGTCAAATATAAAACGAGTGCCATTAGAAATCTGCCATTCATCGGATATATATTTTGGCATTAAAACGACTGCACAGCCATTGTTACTCGGTCCGTCATAAGCACAAAGAAAGTGCTCATCATCGATCTTAGACAGAGTGGGCGTGTGGCAAAAGGAATTATCGAAAATATATTCGGTGCCGACGATTAATTCTTCCGCAAGATAATTTGTGCGAAGATATGCCCATGTTGTGAAGGTATGGGCCCGGCCACGCTCATTGGAATTCGGAAGTGTAGCCCGCACCTTTACGGAGCGAACATAGTCAACTTCCGAAATCGGCGAATTTAAATCATAGGTATCATAACAGGCAAATCGCAAAGAACTTACAGGGCCCGCAAGTGCAACAAGGTTGTCGACCGGACCATATTGAACGTATTCGCTGTTGCCGATTTGGTAGCATATAATATTGTTTTCACTATCCATAAATTCGATGTAGCCGTTGCTGTCACAGGCATCACTGACTTCTATTATTCTGTTGGCTTTAGTCAAATGAGTCGCAATATGGTCCATCAAGGCCTGGCCGTTTTCAAGAAGCTCTGCATTATCACGTTCTATAGGCCAGCCAGCGCGGATGGCTCTAATCTGCGGTATTACCACCACAAACACTATTGCCATAATCACCATTGCCATTAAGACTTCAACCAGACTCATCGCTCGCGACAATGTTCTATTTATTCGTAAGCTTGTATACATCTTACCTCTTGGAGAACACTATGAGCGTATTTGCTCTGTCTCGGGTATAATTGACAGCCGAGTTAAACAACCAAACCGTTATTTTCGAACGTATGTTCCGCATACTGCATCCTGGGAATTTACGGCTTTATCGCCAGGTCTACCTCCAAGACAGTCGACCAGCCATGCCAGTATAAGCCATCATAAGCACTGAAAAATCCTTTCTAATCATTGCTGTTTATATCGTCAGAAAACGAATGAACTATTTTTTGAAGTCAGAATAATTTAATTTTAAGTCCATTTATGTAATAGATAAGTAAGGAGCCGCATCATAGTAAAAAAGACGGGCTTTTATAGGCTGGTATAATCAGGTCACCGAACAGCTTGACATCTAATTTAAAGCAGTCCGATAAGTGTAAACTCTGCCAGGAACCTGCGATAAAATAACACTCAATTCCACCTTCTTGTAATCAGGCTTCTGAGTGCAACTTCTATTTCATCATCCTCAAGGATCTGGTTATAGTTCCTGTCATAGCCGACAAAAACGCTAATCTGCCTCAGGTTGGCTTCGGAGGGAACATCATCAACGCTAACAAGATAATCGCCTTCTATCACTGAGGAATCTTTTGTGAAATCAGTATCGAAGTTATAGATTGATTCGGCCTTTATCCTGTCAAGCTCGGCCTTGACAAAGACCAGGCTGTGCGTTTTGTATTCTACCTTCCTGTCCAGCATATGCGAGGCGGTAAGTGCCCTTAAGATAGGGACCATAGCTACAGTCAGCAACAGTGATGCGACCAGCACCTCAACAAGAGTAAAGCAAGAACTATATTTAGTTTTTCTTTGCGTTGGGGCCATAGTTTAGTTCTCAACACATATAACGGCTCCGGTTGCGGATATTACATTTATGGTAAAACTTCTTCCTGAAGAAGAAATAATTATTTGGTTATCGCTTCCAGCCAACAGATTCCCCAGGGGGCCAAACTGGAAGTCACTTCCACCGGTACATTGGATTATCGGGTCTATGGTAAATGATTCAACAATTCCGTTTGTATCAAGGTCGGTTATATTATAACCGGAGTATGGCTCTGCTCCCGTCATACTCAGGCCAAAGCCGGCAACATTGGTTGCGGCGTTACCTATCGCCAGTGCACGTGTCAGTCTAAGGTCTGTAACCAGACCCTTAGCGACAGTATCAGCCTGCTGCCTGTGCAAAGTTCCAAATTGCAGCCTGGGGACAGCAACAATAGCCATTACGGCTACAAACAACATAACCACCACTAATTCAGCAACAGTGAACCCAGCACCACGGCTATAAAGCCGTCGCACCTTTCTGTTGTGCGCGGTAAAAGCTCTGCTGTTTCGGTTCATTCAACCGATCTCCCATAAAGCACGGCTTTGACAGAATCAGAACCGAGTCCCAAACCTGATATAAGAAGAAAGAGGATGGCCACAACACCATGCAACCATCCCCCTCGCTTTTCGGTCTGGGTTAACACAAACCGGATATCATCACCGAAAACTTTAAAGATAATTAATGGTTATGAGTAGAGGCATCAACGTGACCGGTCGCCGCATCAATATCATAACCAACACCAAAAGGACACGCAGGAGGACCATCCGGGAAATAATTTGTGCTATTGATTACGTCATCAATGTCCGAAGGTGGGACACCTTCCTCGGCCTCGTAAAGCTCAAGCTGGCTGTTGATTATACTGATGTTTGTTTGACAGGCCCTTATTCTCGCATTTGCAGCACTGGCTCCGATACGTGGAACAGCAATGGCTGCCAAGGCCGCCAGAATTAAGACCACAATGAGCAGCTCGACCAACGTAAAACCACTTTTCCTACTGAAAACCTTCATTTCTTCTCCTTTCGAAAAAAATTTCGGTTAATTACATCCATCGACAACATATTAAAGACACTTTTGTATTTTTTCACAAAAATCGCCTGTCCCTGTCTGGAAGGTTATTTTATATGGCTCATATAGTCGAACATCGGCAAATAAACTCCCATAAGTATGAAACCGACAAGAGCGCCCATAATAACCGTTAATGCCGGTTCAAGCTTTACCAACAAGGCGGCAATGTGCCTGTCTATATCCTGGTCCAGAAAATCAACGCCCTTATTAACCATTTCAGGCAGCACACCGGCCTCCTCGCCGGCAGCCGCGAGCTGAACAATCATTGAGGGAAAAAGGTCGTATTTTTTCAGCGAACTGGCCAACGGACTTCCCGCTTCAATGGTTCGCCGCATCTCCTTGGTGATTTCATTACACTTTTGGTTATTGGCAACTCTCGCTGCGACATCCAGGGCCTCAATGAATGACACGCCCGCCGAAGCCAACATTGCAAAGGTACGCATCAGCCGAGAGACCACCACCATGCGATTCAATTTACCAAATATAGGCATATTAAGCTTGAATCTATCCCATCTTGCTTTATTGGCAGGATGAGCCGAGAGCTTGCGAAAAGCTACCACTAAAAGCGGAACGCCCATCAAAATAGCCCACCACCAGTTCCTGATCCCATCACTGATTAGAACCAGCATTTGTGTTGGCGCAGGCAGCTCTACATGCAATTGTTTGTATATCTTCGAAAAAACCGGCACCACACAGGTAATCAAATAACCGACGATTAAAAAACACATAACTCCGACAATCACGGGATAGGCAAAGGCTGCCTTGACCTTTGTTCTTAAGCTTGCCTGTTTTTCGAGGTAATCTGCGGTCATCTGCAAAGTATGCGATAGCTTACCACTGGTCTCGCCGGCTTCGAGCATCCCGAGGAAAAAATCTGAAAACACATCCTTATACTTTTCGAAAGCGTTTTTGAGATTGGAGCCGGTCTCTACATTTTGTCTGATATCGGAAACCATACCTTTCATAGCAGGATTTTCGGACTGCTCTTCAAGCACCTCCAAGCATCTTACAATTGACAATCCAGCAGCACACATCCCCGCAAATTTATATGCAAAGGTTACTACCTCCTTGCGTCTTACTTTGCCTTTTTTTTCCCTTAAGCTCTTTTTCCTCGCCTTAATAAGAACATAGCCCATCTTGGCCAGTTCATCTCGAAGCACCGCTGTGTTTTCGATATCCTGATATATGCCGGAGAATGTGCCTCCGTCTTTATCTTTTGCAATATACTCGAAAACAGCCATTAGTTATCCCGTATATCAACCACCCGCATCAACTCCGTCAAGGTCGTAACGCCATTAATAACCTGTTCTATGGCACTGCTGCGTAACGTTTTCATACCTTCCTTTGTCGCCTGCTCTTTAATTACATCATCGTTGTTGTCTGCGGCAATCATACTTCTTATCTTATTGCTAATTTCAAATATCTCGTAAATAGACCTTCTTCCATGATATCCGGTGTGATAACAACTGTTACAACTGTTGGCCTCGACCAGTCGTATGTTCTTATTCTCAGGCAACTTGCTGTATAAACAACTCAACTCTTCCTTAGAGGGCTTATAGGTTTTCTTGCATTCGTTGCAACAGATCCGAAGCAACCTCTGGGCTACAGAACCCAGAAGCGCAGAAGCAACCAGGAAAGGCTTTATTCCTAAATCAATAAGACGAGATACAGCTCCTACGGCGTCGTTCGTGTGAAGAGTACTTAATACCAGGTGCCCCGTCAAAGCTGCGCTGACAGCGATCTCAGCGGTCTCAAGATCGCGGATTTCTCCAATTAAAATAACGTCCGGGTCCTGCCTTAATATACTCCTCAATCCCGAAGCAAATGTCATTCCGACAGTCGGCTTGACCTGTACCTGTGTGATGCCGGGTAAACGGTACTCGACGGGGTCTTCAACAGTAACGATATTCCTCTCCGGCGTGTTTAGCAGTTGCAGAATCGAGTACAAGGTGGTCGTTTTACCGCTACCGGTCGGACCGGTAACCAGTATCATTCCGTATGGATTGCTCGTTAACCCCCTTATTCTCTTGTTATCTTCGGCAGCTTGTACCACCTCGTCAAGCGTCCACATACCGGCGCTTTTATCAAGAAGTCTGATAACAATTTTCTCGCCTCCAACCGCAGGAAGCGACGATACACGAAGGTCGTACTCCTTACCATGAGATTTCAGTGTTATATTACCATCCTGAGGAACTCTCTTTTCAGATATATCCATATCTGCGAGAATCTTAATATGCGAAACAACCTCTCGTTGAACAAAGGCAGGCACATCAATGGCGGTCCGTAAAATCCCGTCCACTCTGTAGCGAACTTTAATGTCCGGTTCCTGCGGCTCAATGTGGATATCACTGGCGCGGGCATCAACAGCACCATTTATTATGGAAGAGACCAATCTGGCAACCGGAGCATTTGATACTCTTTCCGATATCTCCCTGACAGCGACATCCTGCTGTTGCTCCTCAGGTGATGATTGCTTCAGCCGCATAGACACTATGTCCTGTCGGGTCACATTACGAACGTTGAAATGATATTTTATTGCCTGTTTTATGGCACTGCTGGTTGCGGCCACAGGAACAACTTTATAGCCGGTTCGCGTCTCAACCTGGTCGCGAACAGACAAATTTAGCGGCGAACTCATCGCAACAAGCAATCTGTCATTCTCTTTACGCACCGGTATAAGGTCATGCTGGTTGACAATATCATAAGATACGAGATGGGCAGCCATAGGATCTACCATATCTGGAGTCAAGTTGAGAAATTCTATCTTGTTTGCCCTGGCAATTATCCTTGTAAGTTGCTCCTCGTCGACAAGCCCTTCGTTTTTGAGGATGCTTATCAGACTTTGTCCGCTGTTTTTTTGCTTATCGAGGACAACCTGCAATGCATCACCCTCAAGAATCTTCTCCTCCTTGATAAACGAAATTACCGGGTCTTCTGGCCGCATCTTTCGCCCTACTCGCACTAAATCTCCCCATAATTCAAAGCAATCTCGTTATCGACATTACCGGAAACCTACTTGAAGAAAACCTGAATCACCAGCAGTATCACCCGAATCGACAGATTTTAACGTTGCGACCGATAACAAAAATGTGAAAAAGACGATTTTTGGGCCATGTCAAAAACAATTTCACAGGTTTAAGTCCGGTCAAGAAATACCCGACAACTATGATAACAGTGATTTTCAGGTCGGTCCCGGAACAAGCGAGCAGTTAAATTATAAATCTGCACGTAAGCTCTCAGGGGCAAGGAAATAAACAACATCAAACAATCGCATTAAATGGAAATGGATACGGACACAAAAATTTCGGCGACATCTGCCAGAGCAAACACAAATTTAGAGATGCTGTGTAGATTACCCATAACATCTATGAACATCGAGAATCAACAGGAAGTTCTCGATGTCACAGTCCGCTTGCTTGCTGAGCATCTTGGGGCAAAGAACGGTTATATACTAATGAAAAGCAACAACTCCGATCTAAAAGAACAACTAATCCCCATTGCCAGGTACAGTCTGAACCATGACAAGACCGACAGCACCCTCAGCAACAGCCTGATAACCAAAACACTTCAAGCCAGCCGGGGCCAACTGGTTCAAAACGTGATGAATAATGAGGAATTCGCCGGTGATCCGAGTTTTCAAACATATAACATCAAATCAGCTGTTTGTGTTCTGATAAAAACCACGCGATACCCCCTGGGCGTGTTGTATTTTGACAGCTCCGAAGAAAATTGTGAATGGAACGAGCAGGACTTAAAGTTGCTGGAAGCGTTGGCGAGATTTATCGGCCTTGCTATTGAAAACGCTCGGCTTCAGCAGAATAAGCAAAAAAACTGCCGGCTCGTGGCAGCCGGGCACGCCAGCCTTTATATATCCCACTCTGTCAAAAACATTTTACAACTTATCGGCGGGGCGGTTGAGGTAATCGACTTCGGGCTGAGAACCAATCAGATTCACCGAGTCAAACGCAGCTGGGACATCCTTAAGCCCAATCTCGAAAGGATAAATAAATTCACGCTTGAATTACTGGACTTCAGCAAAGAACGAACTCTTGAGTTTGGTCCTTGTGAGTTTAACAGAATTGTGCAGGATGCTATTGACTCGCTTAGAGCACAATTAAAACAGAAAAAGATAAAACTTAATATCCGCGTTGACCCGAAAATACCTGTAGTCAAACTCGACAGCGAAAGAATCCACGTAGTGGCTGTGAATCTAATTCTGAATGCTTTAGATGTTGTTGATGAACAGACCGGCATGGTAAATGTGCAAACAGCATACCTTAAGGACGATGATGCAGTGGAATTAATGGTGAGTGACAATGGGCCTGGCATAAGCGATGACACTAAGGAAAGCATCTTTTTACCATACCAGTCAACCAAAAGCAAGAACAGGCTTAAAACGGGTCTGGGCCTGGCCATAGTCAAGCAGATTGTGGAACAACACAAAGGCCAAATAGAGGTAGAATCTCAGCTTGATAAAGGCTCGACATTCAAGGTCTTGCTTCCCTGTGGAGTTATTCAGAAAGACGACTGATTAACACTTTCTGTCGCCGAGAGGCACCAGGTACCCGCCGAGACGATATCAAATAGGTTCTATTTTGCTGTTTTTCTTCTCGAAAAAAGGTTGTACTTCAATATACACTTGACGGCTGCGAAACCATCTTTCCAACTTATCTTTTTGCCTTCCTTGTACGTCCTGCCGTAGTAAGAGATGCCTACTTCGTAGATTCTGCAATGCATCTTCGCTACTTTTGCAGTTATTTCAGGCTCAAATCCGAATCTGTCCTCCTCTATCTCAATAGACTGGATGATTTCTCTTCTAAAAGCCTTGTAACATGTTTCCATATCCGTCAAGTTGATATCAGTAAACATATTAGAAAGTGTCGTAAGAAACTTGTTCCCCACCATGTGCCAGTAATATATTACCCTGTGTGGTGTACCCCCGAGGAACCTTGACCCATAAACAACATCCGCCTTACCTTCCAGGATAGGTTGAATGACCTTTGGAATTTCCCTCGGGTCATATTCCAAATCCGCATCTTGCACGATTACAATATCACCGGTTGCAGCTTTAATTCCTGTTCTCAGGGCCGCTCCTTTGCCCCGGTTAACATCATGATAGAAAGCCTTCGTTACCTGCTTTTCAAGGCCTTCTCTGAGCTTTTCTCTGGTCCCGTCGGTTGAACAGTCATCAACTAAAATTATTTCCCTGTCCTGATAAGGGCAGCCGTTTACAGCTTTTAGTAATGTTTCTATCGTATCAGCTTCGTTGTAACAGGGTATCACTATACTTAACTTCACATTAAAACTCCAAAAGGATTATGCCGCTTCTCAGAGTCGTTCTTTTTACATACTTTCCGTAAATGTCAATCACTTATTCTGCTAAATTTCAGCTCCCTTGTAAAATACTAAAGCCTTATATTCTGAGAATCACAAAGAAAAACTTTCTCGTGATTTTATCCAACGGTATTTCGCAATAGTTCTCTATTTCCAGACCCCGCAGTTCAAGTGTACGTTCTTTGCTCTGCACAGCAATTACATAAGGTGTTCGCACTATTATGTTACTAAGCAGACGAGCAACATCCTCATCCGTGACAAATAAAAAAACACTTAAATCACGTCTGTTCAAAACCGATATTCGCCTGTTTGGCGGGTCTTTTTTGAACTTATCCAGAAATTCAGAATGCTCGCTGATATATTCTTCTTCAAAAAAGGCACCTCGTTCAAGTTCCACTGAGGCATTATCCACCAATATAGCGCCTCGCAAAGCCGATGGTATCCTGGAAATCCGATAGCTCGTATCGGCACTCCAGATGTTAAGACCTTCGAAAACAATCCCAATATTCCGGTGCGTAATGTTCTGGTTCTTGAATACATAGTCAACTGTTCTTCTAATTCTCCTATGGTCTGCTGCTTTGTCCTTAGCGACCCATACGTTAGCATTGCCGTACCTTTTACGTATAATATTTTGATACTTTAGCTGGTTGCCGCGAAAAACAGCACTAAACCATCTGTCTTCCCACCATCCATAGTGATTATAGTTGGCGTCCATCCTTTTCGGCATCCGACCGGAATGAATGCAATTTACAAAGACCACAATAATTAATAAAGAGCCACCGACCCGACCCAGGGCGAGACGATATCGGCCGGCCCTGCTTACAAGAATGGCAAAATATAATAAACTGAGAAAATTAATAAGGCTCTCGGCCCAGAGAATGTCCCTGAGCATAAAGCGTACACCGACGGCAATATTTACATAAGCAAAGACGCTGACAATCAGACACAATAAAAGCTGCCTTTTTGTTATTCGGACAAAGTCGTACAGATACCCGAAAACGACGAGCCCGGTCAAAACAATGTTTGTGACAAAAAGCACAGGATTGTAAGAAATGTACGAGAGTAAATTGGAGAAATAAGAAAAAAAGCCTTTGTACTGAAGATATTGAGAAGCAGACCTCCTTAAAAATATCGCTTTAAAATCATAGAGCAAGTAACGCAGCGATAAAGCAGCGTTTGAAAAAAGCAGGAAATGCAGCGCAAAAGACAGAAGGAACCCCGCAGCAAGCACACTGAAAATCGCCGAATACCTGAAAATCTCTGAAGAAGTTTTCCCCTTCAGATAAAAGAACAACTCAATTAGAAACAATGAAAGCAAAGCAAAAAAGAAAAAAAAGCTCAACGGTGTAACACCCCAGGAAGCAGCCCAGGTGCGGGTGCCGGGGGGTATAGTGGTTAAATACGAACAGATAAACAAATACAAAAAGGTAACTACGTTAATCAGACTTAAAACTAATATCCGATAAGCACCATTTTTCGTCAAGTCTCGGTGCACCTGTCCCTTTTCTTCTCTAAAAAACGAAAAGATAAAACCGAGCAAAAACGGCAATGAGGCGATATAAAACAGTGACTGTATCTTGGTTAAAAAAGACAGTCCCGACAAAAGCCCTGTTAGCAAGAGAAGCAACCATCTTCGCAAAGAGCTACTCGACTTAGCTGCCAGTGCCACTGTCAAAACCGCACCACTGAAATAAAAGACACTGTAAAGCTCGGTCCGAATCATACTTGAGTTGTAAGTAAACGACTCCTGCGTGCCTAAAACGGCAAGAAAAACCAAAACGTACCATCGAGACATCGCAAATACACGCTGCAGGGCCATACACAATAAAACCGCAACACCTATCGCCAAAAAAGGAGAGTGAAGCCTGATAAAGTCTGTCAACTCCGCCATTGCCGCTATAGGATTCAGCGAGCCGGCGACATCTTCGAGGTTCAAAACTGAGACAATATCTAAAAAGTGGGTGATCTTCTGGCTGAAAAACAAAAATAAATACATCCCAAAACACGTGTGGTTGATGTGGTCGGGCAAAAGCCCGCTTTGAATCAACACTAAATCCAAAGAGGTAACGTAATCCATGTCCCATATAAAGTAATATGGATAATTGCAGTAAATATAAATGTTCCAAGCCAACAGCAAAACAATCAACAGCGGCAGAACTATGAAAAACGCCGTATTTTTCTGCTGTTCAGTTATCAATATAAACTCCAGTTTGCCACTGTCAAAACTTCCCATTCTGCAGAAGTCCGTTATCTCAGGTCTACAAAATAACGATTTTTAACATTATGTCCAACAACTTTTTCCGGAATCCCTTTATTTTGAGTAAGGTAAAAACCAAATAAAGCCTTTCGAAAAACCTGCTTTATTTCTTCACATCCCAGCGTTTTCGTAGTAAGCTATGAGGACATAGCAGCCTTAGCCGGGTATAAAAGCTTCTTAACAAATGGATTGTCAATCCGATGTGAAAGGCAAGAGAAACTACTGTGAAAAAGACACTTGTTCTTTTAACTCTTAACGAAATCGAAGGTATTACAGCGCTTTTCGATAAAATTCCGTTGGACTCTGCCGATGAGGTTTTTGTCGTGGACGGCGGCTCTACGGATGGAACAAGAGACTTTCTCGGCGAAAAAGGCGTCCGACTAATCGACCAGGAAAAAAAGGGAAGAGGTGAAGCGTTCCGGATTGCCTTTGCCCAGGCAAACGGGGACGTTCTTTGCTTTTTTTCGCCCGATGGGAATGAAGACCCCTCCGATATTCCAAGACTCTTTGCCAAGATAGAAGCAGGTGCTGATTTGGCCATCGCCAGGCGATTCGGAAAGGACGCTCGTAACGAAGAAGCCGACCTGAAACTGCCCTTCCGCGCCTGGGCAAACCGTGCTTTTACCTGGATGGCCAACCTTTTTTTTAATCGCGGCCCCTATGTACAGGACACTATAAACGGTTACCGGGCGATTACGCGAAGTGCTTTTCAAAAGCTTGGTGTTGATGCACACGGTTTTCTTATTGAGTACCAGATGACAATACGGGCGATGAAGCTCCGCCTGAAAATAACAGAGGTCCCCACTATCGAAGCCAAACGTATCGGCGGTGAAAGCACCGCCAGTTCCATTCCGACCGGCTTTCGGTTTCTCCGCGGTCTTCTCCGCGAAATCATCATCGGCCGACGCTTTTAGTAATAGATCGAAACTGCTTAACAAAGAATTTATTACACACCCGGCAAAGGAATAGTTTCAAGTATTAAGCATCCGGCATCGAGTATTTGTCAATACTTCGTAAGACAACTGGAAATTGTTTGAAGGTCCGTGTCGGTCAGCTCAGGATAATTTCCACAGTAAAAGCCGCAATCATGAATCTTATCCGTACCCGGCAGGTCATATAATTTCGAAACATATTTTGTGTAAAAGGGTTGTTTTTGAATGTTACCGGCAATCATCAGCCGAATCTCAACACCAGCTCCCGAAAACTGGGAAAGATATACGTCCCTAAGCTCAGGAGTTTTACACAAAACTGGAAACGCAAAGCCGGACAGCAATGAAATATGAGAGCGGTCGAAAGTAATCAAGTCAGGATTTCCCTTAACAACCGACTCAAGGATGATATGATTTTTTTGCCTTATTAAGATATTTTCCTTAAGGAATTGCAACTGGTATCGGCCTATAAATCCGGTGATTTCCGTCGGCCTTAAGTTATAGCTGAGGTCATAAAAAGTATACTTTGCCTCAAACTCAGAATTTACATTGTACTTCGCGCGCCATTTGTGCTGCTGGAATGCCTTAAGATTACGGTCCCATCCGTTGGCACGAACAATCACAAGCATTTCCGCTAATTCTTCATCATCCGTACAAACCATACCTCCCTCAATCGTGGACATATGGTGGGCGACGAAAAACGAAAAACTTGACATTACACCGAAGCTGCCCGTCTTTCCCGATAATAACTCAGTGCCCAGGGCTTCACAATTATCCTCAATCAATATAATTCCTCTCTCGTAACAAATCCGCCGGACAGCATCCAGGTCCCCTGCAAAGCCCATCGCGTTCGTAATAAAGAGCGCTTTGAGGTCCGTCTCTTCCAGTCGTTTCTCAAGACTATATGACATAATATTAAGTGTGGTCGATTCACAATCAACGGGAACAGGCTGCAGGCCGAGTTGTAAAAGAGGCATTATATTAGTTGACCAGGTGAGCGCAGAAAATCCAACTTTGTCGCCGTCCGCAAGCTTACCAAGATTTTTCAATGACTGAAACATTGCGAGATTTGCGCTGCTGCCGCTGTTAAAAAGAACGGCTCTTTTAGAACCTTGGAAGGCCGCAAACTCTTCCTCGAACCCGGCACACTCCTCGTCCATACTCAGCCTTTTGGCCCGTATTACAAATTTTGACAGCTCTTGCCGGGTTTCGACTTCATTAAGAAAAGCACTTTTCATTAAAGGAATCATATCTTATCCCTCTGCTAACTGTTTTTTCATTTTATATTCTTCTATCGTCTTACGGATTCCCTCTCTCAAGGCAATTTTAGGTGCATACCCAAGGGTCTTCATCCGGCCAACGTCCATACACTTTCTCTTCATACCATCCGGCTTGGACTCATCCCAAATCAGTTTCCCTTCAAAACCGGTCTCTTGTGCTATAAGAGCAGCCAACTCCTTTATAGAGATATCTTCGCCCCATCCAATATTAATTATTTGTGGACAATCTCGATGCTGCATCATAAAGAGAACAGCTTCGGCAGCATCATCAACATGCATAAATTCTCGCCTCGCACGGCCTGTCCCCCATATTGTCACACTTTCGGCGCCGCTTTCCACGGCATCAGAGAATTTTTTCACCAGTGCGGAAAGAACATGTGCGTTCTGAGGGTCAAAGCTGTCATTTGTGCCGTATAAGTTACACGGTACTAAGCTGATTCCGCGAAATCCATACTGTTTATCATAAAATTCGACCATCTTCAAACCTGCTATCTTCGCCAGCGCGTAACCCTCATTTGTCGGCTCCAGCGGGCCGGTAAGCAAATACTCTTCTTTCATAGGCTGTGGACACTCTCTTGGATAGATACACGAACTGCCCAGGAAAACGAATTTCTTAACGCCGTGTAAATAAGATTGGTGAATGACGTTGTTTTGAATGGCCAGATTGTCGTACAAAAACTCCGCAGGATGGTTCATATTAGCCTGAATCCCGCCCACACGGGCGGCTGCCAGAATTACCTCTTCCGGCCTTTCAGTTGCGAAAAAATCTGTAACTGCCGAAGTCTCCCTCAGGTCAAGCTCATCCAGTCTGCGTAGTGCGAGATTGTCAAATCCTTTTTTCGTAAGCAATCGGACAATAGCTGAGCCTACCATTCCCTCGTGGCCGGCAATATAAATCTTTTCGGTTTTATTCATACTACTCTTTTATCCTCTCATACAGGCATTATAGATTATCACAAACGAATGCATTTTTGTCAAACGAACTTCCCCGAACCAGAACGTAACTCACATTATAACATAATCAAGGCCGTTAAATTCTGCAAAACGATGGGGAAAAACATTTGACCTCTCTGGCTAATTTGCCGAGAATCTAACACTAAGGAGATGAACAGTGAAATATAGAATACAAGTGAGTTTGCTGCCCCTTTTGCTGATTTACGTCGTTATCTCTGTTTTATATGTCGATAGCGACCTTGAAGACGACCAGGGTAGATACGCTATGTATGCCAAAAACCTTTCAGAAGGCTTCTACGCCCCGTCTGATACGCTCTACCTATGGAACGGTCCCGGTTATCCCCTGCTCCTGGTTCCGTACGTCAAAGTTAATGTGTCCTTAATATGGGCAAAGTTTCTGAATCCTATATTTTTATTCTGCGCCGTTTGCTTTATATACTCCATTCTTCGCGAATATATGTCCCCCAAAATGTCGCTGGCCGGTTCCTATGCGCTTGGCCTATATTTGCCGGCTCTGCACCCGATGACGCTACTGCTAACTGAAGCCCTCAGCATGTTCCTGGTAGCAGGATTCGCTTTTTTTCTGGTGAAATACTTCCGAAACGGCAAAGGCTATTACGCCTGGGTCGCGGGCTTTTTCTGTGCGTATCTGGCCCTGACCAAGGTATCTTTTGGATACGTGGCGGCTTTGGGCCTGGTACTCTCATTGTTGCTTTTCAAAATAAGCAACACCTGGCGAAGGATGGTTTGTATCTACGCTATTTCATTACTATTTTGCCTGCCCTACCTTCTTTATACCTATTCCATCACCGGCAAATTATTTTACTGGGCCAATGCCGGGGGTATTTCACTTTATTGGATGTCTTCACCATATCCGAAAGAGTACGGAAACCATATTCCGACACAAAGAGTTCTAACTGAAGAGAATTTTCGTCAACACAGAGAACTTTATCAGGATATGGCCGGGCTCAATTACGTTGAGCAGGATGCTTTGTTCAAAAAACAGGCATTATTAAACATCAGACAACACCCACTAAAGTATTGTCTTAACTGGGCGGCAAACCTCGGACGAATGTGGTATAATTATCCTTTCAGCTACAAGTATCAAAGGCCGGAAACACTCTTTTTTATGGTACCAAGCTCTTTCCTGCTTTCAAGCCTTGTCTTTTGTATTTACCCTCTCTGGAAACGAAGAAAGAATATACCAGGTGAGCTTGCAGCGCTGATATGGTTTGCGGCCATTTACCTGGGAGGCAGCTCTTTAATATACACACAAGTACGCTACGTTCTGCCTGTTGTCCCGGTGCTGATAATAGTAATCCTCTTCACAGTAAATAAAATTTTAGAAATAAAGCCTGCTACTGCGTCAAGTCCAAGCCTGGATACAAACTGACAATCCAGGATTCTCATTATCCATAAGAGAACAATATTACGACTAATCATTCGCTGCTCTTAGCTGATTTTGTCCTGAACATCCAGGCAATTTGGAAACCAGCTCCTATCGCGGCCATCACAATAGCCGCCGAAAAGATTGTGATGGACATCAAAAGCGCCGCCGAGGCCTCGACACCGTAAAGCGACAAAAACTCAATCAGCGTAAACTCCCGCACACCCAGATTGGCTATTGATATCGGCAACCTGCCAAGAAGATAAACTACCGACGATTGCCAAACAAGCACTATCGGTGAAACCTCTATCGCCGCGGCTTTGGCTGCACAAACATAAATCACAGCGCCGAATAACGCGTCAACCAGAGTAATCGCAACTATCAGAAGATGAAAACCCAGGCCGGCAGTCTGAAAAACCTTAATCTGTTCAAGGATTCTCTCTACCGTCGTGCGAATTATTTCAGGAAAAGGCCTTAGGATATACTTGGCAAAAACAAAAAACTTCTCCCCTGTCTTCTTGTTTAGAAGCAATACTACCCCAATGACTATGACAGCGGCTATTATCGCGCACACTACAGGAATTCTTAAGCCGCCTGCCGAACAAGTCACCATAACCGCCAAAAGTCCGACAAGAACCCTCACGGCTATCTCTGTGACCTGATTGTACACCATCGAACTGAAAACATTGCTCCCTTTGCCCGTATTGCGTTTAAGGATATACCACTTTACAGTCGTACTCAACAAACCCGGCATAATCAGGCCGTAAAGTGTGGTAACCATACTTGCCCCAAACACGGTACCTACATCAACCTCACATCGTTGTTTTCGTAAAGCAATCTTGAGCTTCACAGCCCGAATCCAGAAGGCCGCGGCAACCAGAACCCACACAATAACAAGGAACAACCACCTTGCATTTTTTACAGCTCCACCCAACTGCCGCAGGTCGACCCTGCTGAATACGACCACCAGCAATAAGCCGGTTATCAATACCCTCAGCAAAAACTTCAAAATTCTTTTTGTCTTGTCTTCCATCATAATACTCTATCGCTAATTCTTCAGCCTTAATCAATATAACCGAGGGTTCTAAGCTTTTCTCGAATTTCTCTTTTTGTTTCCTCTTCCACCTCTTCAACGGCCGGTACTTCAGGTTCGACTTTCTGTTGTTCTTCTCCACTTATTTTGTCCGTCGGACCAGCGGCCCTGTCGCCTTTGTCGATGATGAGCCACGGCACCTCAAGCAAATACTTATCTGAGGCCCCATCCCAATGACAATAGCATCCACCTTCACCAAGCACCTCACCATGGTCCGCGGTTACTACAATCCTGCCGGATAAAGTCTTCACCAATTCGGCCACATGTTTCAATGCAATTTCTAAGTTCTCTTTATAAGCCTGCCTTAAGCCCTCTTTGCCATACTTTCTCCGAACGGCATCCATATGACTCATAGGCGGCATTTTTAGAAATTTTCTTACTCTCCATAGTGACAAATGCCCCCTGAGGCCCATCTTGTAAAATACATCTGCCAGTATCCTCACAACCTTATCGGTAAACGGCGCCCGTGGTTGGCCTTCATCCGTTTTGCTTAAGATTCTTTTTGCCAACGGCTCAGGATTATGCCAGACCAAATCCCTGACGGCTTCACCCAAATAAGGCTCGTGCGGCTGCATATAATGGATAATAGCTCTTTTGTCCGGGTGGTTTTTTATGATATCTATTGCCCTGCACGTTACTGTTTCGGGAAGTACCGTTTGCTTTTCCTTATCCCAACCATCCTGCCAAACATCATATATCCTGCAGAAATGGTCTTTCGCCGAGAAACCTTTGACCGGCAGAAGCGAGTTTACGTAAGGATTCGAGGAGATATAAATAACATCATCGTAATTGCCTGTGAATGATTTACTTCTCCATTCAGGTGTCGATGAACCTACGGTAATTCTTTTTTCCAGATTTCCCTGTAAATAGTCTCGCCACACCTTTTCAAAATAATCGTATCGACAGGCATCAAGAACTATTAAATAATCCCATTCTTCGTCCATCACCTTAACTTTGTCCATCTTTCTAAGCCTCCGTCTTTACAACTCAAAAAAACATGTTATTTCTCTGTCATCCAAATATTCACGTATCTGCCTATATGAAAACCCGCGGTCAGAAAAGGCACTACAACTTCCTTGCCGCTAATATCCTCATATCAGAACATTTATTTTTATACTCGTAGTACACATCCCGGTTATAAGAATTCCTGCAAAGCAAATAATCTTTTTTCAAAATTATTTCGAATCCCCGGGACGTTAAAATTTGTTCAATCTTTTGCCATTCTATCCTGTCATCCGGCCATACGTGAATGTCCCCTTCCCTTTTATATCTGGGATTTATGAGACGTCTAAATATATGCTTATATCCTCTCACGTCGATTAACAGACGCAGATAACGTTTCCAATTAATTATCGGTTTTGCCTTTCTTAAAAATTCAATATATTCCCTCGGCCTTTCATAGTACGACTCGGTAACTTCATGGTCGATATAAAGCACGCCGCCCGTCTTCAATACCCTGCACATTTCCTTCAGAATAAACAGATAATCAGGTACGTGATGCAAAACCGAATAAGTTGTTATCAAATCGAACTGAGCATCACTTATGTTCGACAAATCCGTACCATTAATCCGTACGGTCTTTGACAAACCTGTGTGCGCAAAATCGCGTTCAATCATTCTCAGAAAAGCTTCCGAAATATCGGCCGAGGTCGTTTCTATCCCCAACTCAATCAAATGCCTGGTAACATTGCCGGAACCACACCCGTAATCAAGAGCAGTTAAAGGCCTGGACTTGGTTTTCACCATTTTTATCACGTCGTCTAAAACTGTGTGCAGCCGTTCCTGCTCGATAGGGCTAAATATATCCCCGTGTAAAGACCTGTATTTTTCGCTTACTTCATCATGGATTTTAATATTAAAATGAAGCTGCTCTTCACTGGAACGGTCGTAAAAAGTGCTTCGCATTTTTCTCGCAGACATTGTTACCTTTCTCTCAGTCAAGCATTTGCAAAAACTCTATATCTGCTTCAGCTAAACATCTCTGTTAAATCTGCAACACTACTTCAACATTTACGCAGCTAAACGACACCAAAGTACTGGCGCCTCTTACTTCCGCCCTTCTCCGGGGCCAAGCACTTTCATATATACGCCCCGAAGCTTGTTAAGATACTCTTTTAATCCGAACTGGTCGGAGAATTCGTATGCCGCCTCGGCCAGCCGCTGCCGCAAATCCGCATCATCAGCCAATCTCTGAACACATCGGCAAATTTCTTCCGGTATATTCTGACGGGTAACCAGCCCGGTCACGCCATTGGTTACCAGCTCCGCCAATCCTTCTTCTCCTGAGGATACAATAGGAACTTTCATCCTCATAAGCTCCGCCGCCACCACACCGAACGATTCCTGACGCGAGGGAACGACGCCGATATCAAAAGCCACCATTACTTCAGCAACGTTATCAGACATCCCCAGGAACTTGACGCGCTCGCCGATACCCAGCCGCGCCACCAGCGATTCCAGAGATTTTCGCTGCGGACCATCACCCGCAAGAACCAGAAAATAATCGGCTGATTGCCGTAAAAGCAGAGAAAAAGCTTCTATAAGTATATCAGCTCCCTTAAGCCGGTGCAAACGACCGACAAAACCTACTAAAATATCCTTTTGTGAAACTCCAAGTTTCTCTCTGGACCTGATTCGAAGCGACTCTGATACTTCGAAGCTGTCGAATTCTATCGCATTATATATAACTTCTATCCTGCCGGCATCTATCCCCGCCACTTTAACAAGTCTTTGCGCGGTAGCCTTCGAATTTGCAATAATTATTGCAGCTCTCTTATGCAGTAATTTCAACAGAAATCTATATATTGAAAAGCTAAGGCCTTTTCGGAAAATTCCTCCATGTTCATGAACAATGATAGGCCTTTTACAAATATAATTCGCCAAGAGACAGGTTATAATCGATTTACTCAGGTGGGCGTGCAAGATATCTATGCTGCGCTCTTTACATAATCTTGCCACTCCAAAAACACTACGGGCATCACACCTGTGGTATCTTAAGCTGATAAAACCGCCCCTGATTGATATCGCGGCGGGATTCGTTCGAAGCGCGCAAACGAGAACCTCAAATTCCTCGTCGTTGATATTCTCCGCGATGTTCTTAACCAGCAGCTCCGCACCGCCGTGAGCAAGGTGGTCTATTACGTATAAAACTCTAACAGGCATCCGTAGTCCTAAAATCCTCAATGAACACTTATATACAATCACCCTCTCACTGTGCAATTACAAGATAAGCCCAGGGAATAAACAGCCACGAATTAAGCTTAATAATCTCAATATCGGCAAATCCTGCCTTTTTCAGTTTCGCAATAACTTGTTTCTTGTGATAATTGTACTTATCTATCCCTCTTACCATCCTGGCCATCGTGATGTAAGCAAATCCAAATCCATACCTCGAGACAACCGTGGTGACAAGCCTGCCGCCATCGTTCAGCACCTTCTTTGATTCTGCAAAAAAGCCGCTTAATTGCTCAACGTTTAGGTACTCTGTCATCCAGGCGGAGAAAACAACATCGAACTTTTCCTGGCCTACCAGAATAGATAGCTCGGTCGCATCACCTTTATGTACTGGCACATCAAGTTTGCACAAGTGAGGATTCTGGTCAACACCTACAACGACATTTCTTCCCACAAGGTATCTGGTGTAATATCCACTGCCCAAACCCACATCAAGGATTCTCTTGTCCGCAAAATCCGAGAGCATCGGTATTATCTTTCTGTCCGAAGGAATCCTGCAAAAGTAAGACATAATCGTCTTCTTATCGTATTCTTCGGCGGTTGTTTTAAGATATCTCTCGTAATTTTTCATCATAAAGTTCCCTGAGCGTTCTGCTCTCGAAGGAGGTCTTTTCTTTTAGATATCTTATTATTCCTTCAAGCCTTGCCAGGTACAATTTCTGTTGCAGTTTGCTCCTGACAAACGGCGTCTTGCCCGGCAAAATTTCCATTGAATGAAACATCATAGTCAGCACGGGATTATCATATTTTTTCATAAACCGCTTTGCGAGAATTTTCATTTCAGCAACACTCATATGCGTAGGCCTGAGCCATCTGTAAAAAAACCATTTATCAGGAAGCAAAAAGAATCTTTTTCCGGAAATTGTTATTGGCACCTCCAGTATTTTTGAAGTGCCGGCAGCGTAATAATCCTCGGCGGAAACAAAGTAAGGCTGCTTAGGTGCCCTCGAATGGTTTGGGCCGTCCTGATAAGACCAGTCTATCTCGGGAGTAATGGAGCTATCGACCTTATAGCCCAGCTTCTCCAGGCACCTGATTGTATCCAGGTCCGCTCCATATCTGGCCGCCCGGTAAGAAACTGGCCTAACAGCTAATTTCTGTTCAATCAAATCAGTCAGGTTTTGTATCTTGGCAGACTCAATTTCCGTGGTATATGCAAAGCAGGGATATTCTTTGCTCGCTGAGCCAGCGGGATTTTCAGATTTTCTTTCGGGCTCTATATATTCGGAATGCAGATGCGTTCCGATTTCTGCGCCGAACTGGATTTCTTCTCGCAGAACCCGACAGCAATCGTCATCCTGTACAACCTCCGGTGACACAAAATATACAGGCTTAATGTCATACTTGTTCCATATCGGCCTAAGAAATGCACCAATGCCGACCAAAACCGAGTCGAAGGAAAGCGGCTCAGACCTTCTCCAGTGAATATCGCAATCAGGTTCAGTATCTATCGTTACACAAAGAGTTCTTTTCATTGCGAAAACCTTTACTTTCAATATATTATAACCCACCCCGCCCCCAAAATACACGATGAAACATCGCCAAAAAAAAACGCGACCTCGATAAAACGAAGCCACGCCTGTCAATATCTATGTGCCACTACAGGCACGTTTACTTAGTTCTCTTAACCAACCCGGTTATTACCCTGCTCATTGGGCCCCTTCTATTATCACTCATAAGAACCAAGCCAGCTATTCATCAGAAGGGCCATGTCGTGAAAATCAACCGTACCATCTACATTAATATCTGCCTGTATTACATACTCGTTAGTTTCATTCGGCCCTTCCGGCCAGCTCTGCTGTTCCACTTCTTGCCCCAGCAGAACTAATGCATTTTCCAACTTCTTGATGCTCGCTCGCAAAACGGCTCGACATAGCCTCTCACGTCTGAACGCAAAAAGGACCTTCTGCTTGGCTCTTATAATATCGGCCTCGTTCAAATCGCCATATTCACCGCTTAAAAGCAGCTCTTCAAGCGCCTCATATGCCTGGCTTTCCTCATCCATAGCAGCATTGATTTTCGTTATTGCCTTGTTCTTTTTCAAAATAGCATTCTCAATACAAAGGATAGCAATCTCATAAGGATTTGCTGTTCGATAAGAAACGTAAATATCCGGGTCTTCATCAGTCAAAAACCTCGCAAAGTAAAAAGCCTTGCCATCACTGCTCAAAACCGGACGATAGCTATGCCCGCCCGGCGTATCAAAAAAGGACAAATGCTCGATATTACCAAACGGCTCACTTAAAGACTCACGCGTCACCTTGAAAAGCTGGCTCAGGCCGCTACTATCAGAAGAAAAGTACAAGGTAAGTCCATCAGGTGAAATAAACGGGCCGCTCTCATGCGAGATTGTGTTAATCTCCGTCAGATTCCTTACATTTCCAAACGGGGAACTCATATCAGGCCGACTCGCCGTCCAGATATCATATCCACCCATGCCGGCTAATCCACCGGTAGTATCAGGTGAGGCAAAGAAAATAGTTAATTCATCGGGTGTTAACTTAGGAGCATGAATATTGCCAAGGGCGGAAATCTCCGATACATTTGTCCCTTGTGACCAGGGGTCATCAACCGATGCACGCTCACTCACCTTCAATAGCCATCCACTGCTTCGCTCCTCGTGATAGTACATACGTAAATTGTCGGGTGAAACCCAGGGCCCATAAACATGATACGACGAACTTAACGCCAACTGTACCGAGGTAAACGGCCCGGAAGGCTCATCACGAGTCGCAGAGTATATACTAAATAAACCATCATCCCTGGAAAAATAAAGAGTTAAACCATCATAAGACAGGAACGGGCTTGTCTCATGAAGCTCTGTGTTCACTTCTTCAATCGGCGCCGGCTCCGTCCACTCAGCTAAAGTCGAATTAGGCACAGCTAAAAGACCCAACAGTACAACACAAATTAAAATAATTTCTGTTTTCATAATTCAACCTCCTGTAAAAAGTAAAGACTCCGCAAATTACGCTTACAAGAACCCAACAATACTGGGACTATAAATCTAACCGGATTTGCCCGCTCCTCTAAATAACCATATGCAGATGCAATTTCGCAACAAATTATTCCGTCTTCTCGTCCTTTTTTAGCACACATTAATTAGCTTGGTGTGATTATAAAATTTTATTAAATAAGAAGTTAGGATTGGAGGCCTGTTCGCTTTTTGCCTTTAGGCCCGGCAGGTAAAAAATCCCAGCCACGTATCAAGGCCTTTTTATTTATAGACTACGGCCCACTCTTAGCCACACGCCGATACGAAGCCAGATACTGCTTAGCGACGGATGGCCAACTAAAATTCTCCGCCCGCTTCCTTGCAGCAACACGCATCCGTTCATAGCTTTCGCTGTCTCGCGCCAGGTTCGCAATGGAATTGGCAATAGACGCTGCATTTTCCTGTTCCACAACAATGCCGTTATCCACCACCAGCTCCTCCACGCCCTCACATCGCGTGGTTACAATCGGCAGCCCTGAGGCCATCGCCTCCAACATCGCGTTGCTCATCCCTTCCTGCATACTGGCGCTAATGAATATATCGCTGCGGCGATACAAATCCGGCATCTTTTCCGGGGCAATCCTGCCTGTTACCTCAATAATATGGGCAAGGTTTTTCTTTGAGACCATTTTCCGAAACAGTTTTTCCAGCCCCCCTCCCCCAACTATGGCAAAACGAACCGACTGGCCGTCATGGCATAGTCTCTCAACCGCTTCTATCAGCATCTCCACTCGCTTAGTAACTGATAACCGCCCCACGGTCAAAAGTTTCAGAACATCTTTTCTCTCATCTGCCCGGCCGGGATAAAAACGGTCCAGCTCGACACCGTTTGGTATAACCTTAATAAAGACCGACGGTAAAAACTTAAATGCTCGCTTTCTCAATCCCTCACTGCAAGCCACTAAAAGCTCAGCCTTTTTCCAAATCGCCTTAAACAAAGGCCCAAGGAGTTTATATTCGAGTCTCAATCGCGCGTGTCTGCCCGGCACATCGGAGCCGCGGAGCGAGATTATATAAGGCAGTCTTTTGCGAGTTCGGTAACAAAACCACCCCGTTGGAAACCCGAAAAAAGCGTGTATCAAATCGTAACTATTCAGGCGAAGCAGCCTGCGATAATGAATGTTCACTTTCACCAGCCACTCGATAACCTCGATCTTTCGCCAGAAGTGCAGATTTTTCTTATGCAGTCCCACTTTGTAAATGGTGATATTCTCGGCCAGCTTCTCGGTCGTAAAGCCGGGCTTCGGCGCCGAGGTCAGTACATCTATAATCAATTCATTGTGGCCGGCATATTCCTTCAGTAAACAAAGATGAGCTTTGCCCGCCCCTCCCCCGATTGGCGGAAATTCATAATTAAGCATAAGTATCCGCAGGACCGCCACTTTTATTGTTGCTCCTTCTTTAACTGGAAAAGAAGCATCTCGCCAAAAGCCCTGACCACCCTGTAGTTCTGCACAACGTATCTTCTAAAAGGACGCATCGCTCCAAACCGCTTCGCCTCATCCTCGCCGAAATTTCTGCGAAGCCATTCGGCGTACACACTTTCAGCATCCGCCGGCTTAACTCCCGCTTCTTGCGCGATTTGGTTTTGAATGACAGGCCACAACTCAAGAGGTGGTCTGTCCCACGGGAAATGCTTTTTGTAGGTATCGACAATAAAACGAGGAGGCTCCTTCTCAAACGCTGTCAAAAGCTCCTCAATCACACCAGCAAGCTCTTTCGGGCTTTTCCTGTGCATATCACTTTCAAATGCCTTCGGCGCGGAGCTTACTCGCTGCGCCTCAAGATAAACTCCCGGCACCCAGCCCCAGACATATATCTTCTCATCAGGCCTGGAATTCTCACGGATATATCTGCCGACAAGCTGCCAAACCCCTGCCGTTGCCGAGCCCTGCTTAGCAATTGCATTCATTCGTTGCAGATAACCCCGGCGCTTCTGCCCGTATTTGGTCCCAGAGTGCGGGCTGGTCTCTATCCCGAAGAATATGTGCCACGACATAATTATCATTAACAGCACACCGAACATTCCGATTACCACCCATTTTGGTTTATTTACAGCAGTTTTCACTTTGCCCTGGTAAATTGCTATCAAATACCCCCCTAACATTGCAGCGGATACATTTAACGGCAGATAATACTGTTCGTACGAGCGGGGACTAACCCATACGAATACCATATCCAACAGCCACCACACGGCGAATAAAAGCACAAAACGTTCATAATCTTTTTTGCCGTTATTTACCAATTCACCCGACCGCAACCGAACCAGCCTGACGAGTTTTGCCACTATCGCACCGAGAGCCAAAAGTATGGGTAATATCAACAGTCGGTAATACCGAAATATCCTGAGCTCCACTTCTTTCCTCTGTTCAGGATTAAGTATCTGCCAGCTCTGGCGAACGTATCCAGGCAGGATTTTCATCACCAAACCTTCCTTCGTTGCTTTATCCGGAGCTGCGCTTCGGTCCATTTCAGATTCATCCGGCTCCTGCTCGTCAGCATCCTGAGAACTTTCAAATCCAGATACTACAGGCTTCCACACAAATGAATATGGTAACCTCTGATGATGGCCGCCTGTCAATATCCACAAGTACAGCGGTGATATTGCAATAACCACGCCTGTTAGCAAGAGTCCTATATCTTTAACGGTCCTTTTCCACGTTCGATTCTTGAAAAAAGGCTGAACGATAATGAACAGACCCGTAGCCGCTATCACCGAATAGCCCGTCTCCTTAAATAATGGCGCCCACGAAAGGAACCCACCTGCCAATAACGTCATCCACCACCGGCCGTCAAGTTGGCCCAGGACAAAACAGCTAATCCCCAAAACCATAAAGGCAACCATATATTGTTCTTTGACATTGCCGAATTTAGCAATGAGAGGCGCCGAGAGATACACCGAGGCAATTATCACTCCGACAGCGGCGGCCGGCGTGCCAAAAAGCTTCCGCATCGACAAAAACATAAGAACCAGCGCCGCGGCCTGCAGAATCCCCTGCACAAGCTTCGGGCCGGTCTCACTAAAACCAAAAAGCCGGACTCCAATAATATTGACAATAAGTGTTCCAGTAGCGGCGCTCGGCCTTTCATCAAAACCTATCCTGGCGCCGTCCACGATACGCTTGGCAGAATAAACATTGGAAGCGCTATCATAAGGCCCCGGAGAATTAAACTCTATATACTTTCCCAGCACAAATGGAACGCCCGCCAGAACAACTATGACCATAATCCAAAGCATAGCTTCATTACCGGGTTTTCGGCTGGATTGGTCAAGGCGATGTTTTATTTTCCTGTCTTTTCTCATAGCTCGTGCCACAGGTAGCTCTCCATAGGGAGTCCACAGGACTTGCTCACTGTCTCTACCGGATTACTCTCCCTCACTCGTCCCGATGTTCCAGTATCTGCCTTATCGTATAAATCGGTCGACCCTGAGACTCATGATACGTACGCACAAGCATCTCAGCCAACAGTCCCATCAGGACAAACTGCAGCGAGGTTATAATCAATAGTGTGGTCAAAATCAGCAACGGATTACGATTCATCGCCAGGTGTCGTGCCGAGATGAACTTCTGATATAAAACCGCCAGGCCGCTTAACATCGCACTCAGGCCGCACAAAAAACCCAGCCCGCCAAATACGTAAATCGGCTTGGTGGAAAATGAGCCCAGAAATTTGACGGTTATAAGGTCGAGCAGAACCTTTAAGGTCCGGCCAAGGCCGTACTTTGCAACACCGGTCGTTCGCGGCCTGTGATTTACCACAATTTCTCCCACTCTTGCACCACCCCAACCGGCCACTGCGGGGATGAATCGGTGCATCTCACCGTACAACCGCATATCTTCAAGCACCTCCCGCCGATACGCCTTGAGTGTACAACCGAAATCGTGCAACTCAACCTGGGTAATCTTACGGATTAACCAATTAGCTATTCGCGAGGGAAGCCGTCTACTAAATGCGGCATCATGCCGCTTTTTACGCCAGCCGCTTACAATATCATAACCTTCTTCCAGTTTGTCCAGCAGTCTGGGTATATCCGCAGGGTCATTTTGCAGGTCGGCATCGATTGCTATTACTATTTTCCCCCTCGAATGCTCAAAGCCTGCGCTCAGTGCGGCGGTCTGGCCGAAATTCTTACGAAATGAAATAACACGAACCAGGCGGTCAAGTTTGTGCAGTTCCGCCAACACAGTAAAACTATCGTCCGTGCTGCCGTCATCAACAAAAACAATCTCGTAATTATCGTACTTGCCGGACAAACTTGCCTTTATCTGCTCATATAAGGTCCTTATGCTATCCTGCTCATTAAGTAACGGGACAACAACGGACAATTGCACATCCCGGCTGGCCATACTCAGCTCCTTAAAAAAGCATAGCTGCTACTCCAATTATTAGTCGGCACGGCACCTTACTTACTATAATAGTTCCTGAATAGTAACCGTAAATACAAGAGTTGTAAAGGCATAACACCGTCCATATCACCAAAGTCCTGAGCTTGTCGAAGAGAAAGCCCCGAGTTTAAGCGGAAAAAACTTGTTTAATCCGCTGCTTACGCTAAACTATCATACGCATTTATATTGGACGTTAAGTTAGTATATTAATCTGGAGCCGGGAATATGAAATCGAAGTCGTGCATCCTAATTGCTCTCATCTTTTGTGCCGGTTTATCATTTCAGACCGGCTGTGAATCACCTGCAGCACCGAAGCCAATAGAACCTCTCGGCAAACTACATCTCCCTGAAAAGCAGGCAGAAGTTCCTGAAACCAGTATAGAGCAAAAGGAGGCGGAAATAACCTTCGATAATACCGTCTTTGACTTCGGCGATATCCTGGGCAAGAGCAAGAATACGTGTGAATACAAATTCAAAAACACTGGAACCGGCAACCTCGAAATCGGAGATATCAAAAGCACATGCGGCTGTACAGCCTTCGAGTTATCGAAAAAAAGCTACGCCCCCGGCCAGAGTGGTACAATACAGGTGGAATATTCAGCCTCAATAAAACCAGGCCCGACCGCAAAGCACCTCTATGTACCCTCAAATGCCAGGAACAATCCCAGAGTTGAGCTTACTGTAAAAGCCAACATCATACTGAAAGTTCGGGTTGAGCCGCGGAGACTTACTCTTGCAATGGATAAAGAAAACGCTGCGTGCCCACCTATGACTCTGAGCAGTATTGACAATAAGCCGTTTAGGATAACCAGCTTCCACTCCACCAACGATGTAATTACCGTCGAATTTGATCCCAACGCTGCCGCCACCAAGTTTGTTCTGCAGCCCAAGGTTAATATCGAGAAGCTAAGCAAAAGGCTCAATGGACATATCAAAATCGAATTAACACACCCACAGTGTGATTTGGTCAGCGCCTCTTACATAACACCACCACTATACAAAACAAACCCGGCGACAATAATCATCCAGAATGCAGACCCCACCGAGTCAATAAGAAGGCAAGTCCTGATAGAAAGCAACTACGGCAGTAATTTCCAGATTGAATCGGTCTCCTCGGAAAAAGGCACTATGCAGCTGGTGGGTCAGAAGTACGTCGATAAGGGTATTGAGCTTGAAGTGCAGATTAATCCTCCGCCACAAGCTATGAAAACAAGGTTCTTTACCGACCGGCTTTACGTACAAATAAAGAATGGTGTAAAGCTGCAGGTCCATGCCAGTATGTGGTTTACAAAGGCCAAAGAAGTCAAGTAACCCGCCCCATAGGGGCCGATTCATTTTGTTAAGTAACGGGCAAATTTCTATATAAAGACACAACTTACATTCAAGTCCCGTGGTTAACTGAAAAAAAACTTGCTAAATTTGCAGGCTATGGCTAAACTGTGTATTACCGTGATAACTATTATGCCAGCATCTAAAACTGGAGCCAAAAATATGAAATTTACATTGAGCATATCGATTTTTCTTGTCGTTTGTGCGGGTTTTTTATTCCAGATCGGCTGCGAGACGCCTGCCGCAATGTATGCCACCAGCAAAGCTGAGCAAGCCGAAGAGCCCCCCGTCAAAGCCCAGCTTATTAAGCAACCACCAAAGGTTTCCGAATCACACGTCGAACAGACGGAGGCTGAAATTATCTTCGACCATACAACTCACGATTTCGGCGATATCCAGAATAAAAGCAAGAACACTTGTGAATTCAATTTCAAAAACACCGGAAACAGTAAGCTTGTAATCGGAAAAATCAAAAGAACCTGCGGTTGTACGGTCTTCGAGTTAACAAAAAAGAATTACGCACCGGGCGAAAGCGGCACAATAAAAGTACAATATACCGCCTCCTCGGTGCCCGGACCGTCCACAAAACACCTTTACGTGCCTTCAAATGCCAAGAACAACAAAAGAGTTGGACTTACTGTAAAGGCCAACATCACCCTGAAAGTTAAAGCCACCCCGTTAACACTCAGTTTCTCACTGGATAAAGAAAACGCCGGCTGCCCACCAATTAACCTTAGCAGTACCGACGGAAAACCGTTCAATATCACAAACTTTAACTCAACAAACGAGACAGTTACCGCCGAATTTGACCCCAATGTTACTGCTACTGAGTTTGTCATGCATCCAAAGGTTAATCTCGAGAAACTGGGAAAAAGGCTCAACGGAAATATTAATATCAATTTAACACACCCGCAATGCAATAAGGTCAACATCAGTTATAGTACAACGCCCCAGTTCGAGACAGAACCGGTGACAATCATTATTCAAAACGCAGACCCTACCAAACCAATAAAAAAGCAAGTCCTGGTAAAAAACAACTACGGCAAAGACTTCGAGATTGAATCGGTCTACTCGGAAAAAGGCACTATGCATCTGCTGGGCCAGAAGAAAGTCGAGAAAGGTATCCAGCTCGAAATACAAATCGACCCTCCACCACAAGCCATGAAGATAAGATTCTTTACCGATTGGCTTTACATACAAACAAATGGTGGCGAAAGAGTGCAGATCCACACCAATATGTGGTTCGCAAAGATCAAAGAGAAGCAACAACATCCTTCTGGCTGATGGATAATAATGCGGCTGCTAATCTGTGGTTACATTATACTGTTGGGCACAGCTTCGTTTATAACTACGCAAGTAAATGTCCAAAGTCCAACTACACCGGAAAATGACAAAGTAACCATTTTTCTAACAGGACAGACACTTGGGGCCCTGAAGCCCTGCGGTTGTTTCGGGGGCCAACTCGGGGGGCTGGACAAAAGACAGGCCATTTTTGACACCGTCCCCCCTGAAAAAAGACTCCTAATCGACACGGGCAATTTCGTGCCCGACCATAGTGAGCAAAACCTTATAAAATTCGACATAATAACCCTGGCTCTATCACAACTCAATTATGATGTGGTTAATCTCAACTTAAACGATATTGAAATCGCCCAGTACCGGGGGCTTATCGAGATTATGTCTTTTGATGTCATCTCAACGCATCAGTTGCTTCAGGAAAATATCCCAAGCCAACTCACAAAGCAATTTCAACTCAACGGCGAACCATTTTACATTACTGTCACAAGCATCGGGGAAGAATCCGGCCAAATCGAAGCTCTGCTGGAGCAGGAATATATGGCAATCAATATCGTTATTGCAGATACCTGCGAGTTACAGGATATCACCTCTCTTGCACGAAGCGCCTTAGTGGATGTCCTTGTCTGTCCTGACGGCTCGGATATACCCATAATAATCGATAAATCACTGAAAAAGCCATTGGTTATCTCCGTTGGAAAACTTGGTGAATATGTTGGCATGCTGGAAGTTACATTCGATGAGCAGCAGCAATTGAAACTGGATTACACTGCAATTCCGGTCCACGAATCCCTCCCTAAAACCGAATCGCTGGTTGAGTTATACAAAAACTACCAGCAGATTGTTAAAGAAGCCCGACTTCTTGAAAAGCACCCACGCTTTACTCTGCCCGATGGCCTTATGTACACGGGCTCAAGCGCCTGCAGAATCTGTCACTACCATAGGTATAATTACGAGCAGTGGAGCTCAAAAGCTCATTCCCATACTTACCAGACACTCGTAGATGAAGGCTCACAATACGACCCCGAATGTGTTGTTTGCCATGTCGTCGGAATGGACTACAAATCGGGTTTTATCACGGAGCAGGAAACGCCTTATATGAAAAACGTCGGCTGTGAAGTTTGCCACGGTCCCGGCCTGGAACATATATGGACACTCGGAAAGGCAAAAACTTGCGAGCCGAAAACAACATGCCTCGACTGCCACACACCTGAACACAGCGGTAATTACGCCGGCAATGAACAGCTTTACCTTGAAAAAATCAGGCACTGGACGGAACCTAACGACACCAATGATGTCAAATAGATATGAACGAGTGGTCAAAGTGCCCTTACACAAGATAAACAGGATACAGTATAAGTGTTTGGTGAGTTTGGAACCAGCAGTTCCTAATAATGGTAAATACACTAAAGATAACAACTATTATCACCGCTGTCTTGGCGGTCGTTTTCCTAATGTTTTCGGTATCTTTCGGTCTTCGAACCGACCCGGAAATCGAGCGGTTCCTGGAAATGCCGGGTGCCATCGAGAAATTTAAGACTGGCTCGGCTGCCAAAGCAGAAAAACAAGACCAGCATTCTCCACTTATGAAACAAGCTGAGGCCTTCGCTCTGCGTATCCAGCCACCAAAGCCGAAAATTACCCGAAAACCTACCAGAACCATCGCCAGACCAACCACCGTAAAGCCAAAATTTACACTTATCGGTACCTCCATTTATTTACTCGACCCTTTAAGGTCGTTGGCATTGATTGATGAGCCGGGCAAGGGGCTCCATTGGGTTAAAAAGGCCGACAATGTCGGACACCTGACAATTGAGCAAATCAACGATGGGCATATTCTTGTTCGAGATGGCCAGCGAACCGAAACGCTCTACGCCATACGTCCGGAGAAGAAATCCCTTATTAAAGGTATTTCTCTTGAGAGCCCACCAAAAGAATTTGAACCAACAAGTGAAGGAGAAATAACGAAAGCTTTCGAACCAACAAGTGAAGGAGAAATAACGAAAGCGTTCGACTCTCTTAGAGGACAGCCTCCACCAAGCAGGTCGGTACGCCATCGCAGAAAGACGAGGACCGAAACGAAAACAAAACAGCCAGACATACAAGACAATCAGGACAAATCTATGGGCATCAGCTCTGAAGAGGCAGAAGACCTTGGCTACATAGGCACTATGTTGAAGGCGATGGAGGAAGAAATACTCCGCATAGAAAGGGAAAAGCAAAACGCCAATACCGCTTCCGAGTCGAATGAGCCAAACTCCCAATAACCTCGGCCGAAACAGAACAATTCCAGTCAAAAATATATTATCCCTTTCCACTCCAAAAGAAGGAACTTTTTGCCGGCTTTTCTGTCTTAATTATATGCTCTTCGTGCAGCAGCACGACAGGCACCGAAGGAACCGTGTATGCGCATCATCTTGTAAAATAAGAAGTTATCGCAAACGTTCCTTGGTTGTATACCGGCTTAGGTACTGAAATTCTAATAAAACAGCACTTTTAGGCATATTTGCGGGAGTGAATTATGCGGAAAAATAAACTTTTATCTCAACTGAATGGTTCTATTCTTGTTACGCTGCTTTCTATAACAAGCTTGCTGCTTTTTCTCGCCGATTTCACACCGGCCGAGCAAAATGAGCCGACCTACGTACCTCTGCGAACACGCGTCTTTTCCCCAAGATATATACCTGCTCAGAAGGTAAAGGAGTATCTTACCAAGCTTAAAATCGGCAATACTATTTCGTTAATACCTGTTAATAATGCACTTATAGTAACCGCCGGGCCTCTGGACCTGGTAAAAGCCACATCTGTCGTCAAACTCATCGATGTTGACATAGACGATGAGTTTATCATAAAATCAATTGCTCAGGATAGTGACGTCATTAAATGGCCAACCAATCAGCAAATTGCCAACCTGCTCGGTGACGTCCACATAGGCACTTTCCTTGACCCACCCATCACCGGCACCTCCGCAGCAATAATGGACACACTTAATGATATCCTGGTTCTGGTTGCCCCCAAAAAGCAGCTAATCAGAATAACTCAGGCTATCGAGAAGTTGAAAATGGCCGGCGAGGCAGGCATTAAGCTGACCCAACCTGAAGCTCCTACGACTCCTCTAACACCAGAGCCCAATCAGTTCACACCCACCGAACCCGCTAAACAACAGGTGCCACAGCTGGCCCCAGAGCCTGAGGAAAGTCAGACTGAGAAAGATTTGAACGAGCTTTTCGACAAACTTCTCGATTCACTTGCCAAAGCTGAAAAGATTGCCGAGGAAGAAGCTTCTGAACTGTTAAAACTGCCCGGTGAACTCGAGACTATCCCGGTACCTACGGAGCCTGCACAGCTTGAAGATGAAACTACAACGGAGCAACCGGATGTCAAACTCCAGGAAACCACTGAAGTAGAACCTGCCGACGTATCGGAAGCCATGGAGGATTTTTACGTCGAGCCGGAACAGGATGAAATGATAGAACAAATTCCCCTGTTAATTGAAGAAATGACAATACCAAACGGTGATGAGCAGCTTGAGCTGGACCTGCCTGAAAAGGTAGACATAATTGCTCTGCTGGACTTGATGGGTAAATATCTAAGCCTGGACTACCTTTACGATCCCGGCAAAATCAGGGGAGATGTTACGTTGAAGGTGCAGGGCCCCTTAAAGGTCAAGGACTTATACTCTCTGCTGGAGTCTGTACTCAAGTTCAAAGGCTTTGCGATGAGTCGCAAAGGCAATCTGGTCACGATAGTTCCGGTCGGCGAAGCGCTAAATACCGACCCTACTCTACGCATCAATGGTGAAGCTATCCAGCCCGGTGATGTGGTTATGACTCGAGTTTTCGACCTCGATTATATTAACACTGCCACAGCTAAGACACTGCTGACAGGTATGAAACTCGGTACAGAAATTACAGAGCTGCCGGAGACAAATCAGTTGATAATTACCGAATTTGCATATCGTATGGGACGTATAAATCAGCTACTGGACCTGGTTGACCAGCCGGGCGAACCAAAACAGTTTACATACAGGCAGCTGATATATACTATTGCAAACACACTCACTCCAAAAATCATATCCCTTGTCGAGCAGCTTGGCACCGTTTCAATCAGTGTTTCCACAGAGGCAAGAGCACCCGCAACCAGGACCAGACGGGGCCGACGACGAACTCCAGCGGCTCCTACTACGAGAACAACTACGACCCAGAAACCTTCAATTTTTCTGGCTCCCGACGAGAGAACAAACCGAATTTTAATGGTCGGACTACCCGCAGAAATCAATCTTGTCAATGAGCTGATAGATGCCTTCGATATCCCCCAACAGGATTTAAGGTTTATCAAGGAGTATGAAATACAATATGTTGATGCCCAGGAGATTCTGGACACACTAAACACACTCGGTGTTATCAGCGAGACAAAGACCAGGCCAATACCAAGAGCCGGCAGGGAACCAATCCCCGCTGAGATTCTTGCCGAAGGGGCGCAGGTTGACCTGCTGGAGATGACTAACTCGCTTCTTATCAACGCCACTTCGGAACAACACGAAGCAATAGCAATGATTATTGCTTATGTCGACCGTGAGCCGGTCAAGGCGGCTATACCGTATGAAATTTATCCTCTCGAAAACCAGGACCCGAAAGCTCTGGCCGAGGTTTTGAACGAACTGGTCGAGAAAACCACACGGGACAAAGAAGGGAAGGTCCAGGCAAAAACAAGGCAGGAGGATATTACAATCGTCGCAGATGAAAACACCTTTTCCATCATCGTTTATGCAAGCAAAAAAAACCAGGAATGGATAAACAAACTCATACAAAGCCTTGACAAGAGAAGACCCCAGGTACTCATTGATGTTACCCTTGTTGAGGTGGACAAGACCGACGCGTTCGAATATGACCTGAATATCATCGCCAACACCGAACACGCCGTGGTGGCAAACGTCGGCAGTGGCCTGGCTGCGCTGGCTACGGGGATTACAAACACTATGGAGTTGGGCTTTGACAACTCCGGACAAACCAAGGGATTTTACAGCTCAAAACACATACAGGCCCTCATAACGGCCATACAACAGAAAAACTACGGACGCGTACTGGCCAAACCTAAAGTCCTTGTCAATGATAATGAAGAGGGAAAAATCATTACCACCGCCACCACAAATATTACCATTGAAGGCTCAACAACAACCGACTCAGGCACCATTTATACGAGAACCTTTCAGCCGTACACCGCCGATATACAACTGGTCATAACGCCTCATATAAGCGAAGGCGACTTATTAAGGCTCGAGGTCAGTATGAAACGCGAGGATTTCGACCCCGATACCCTTGGTCAGGAAAAACCGCCGGACCAAACTAGAAGCGAAATCAATACGACTGTTACTGTCCCGGACGGCAAGACTATTATCCTTGGCGGGCTGATTAAATTAGCCCAGGCAAAGGGCGGCGAAAAGGTACCGATCCTTGGAGACATTCCTCTTGTGGGCGCATTATTTAGAAATGTCCAAAACACCAATGAGGCCAGTAAGCTTTATATCTTCGTCAAAGCAAATATCCTCAGGCCCGGCACCGACTTAATGGGTTTAGAACAACTGGAGAATATATCCCGAAAGAATCGTGAAGCCTTTGAAAAAAGCGAGAAAGAATTTCAGGACTATCGAAACCTGCCGGGCCTTCCGGCCGACAAGGTCGACCCATTGAACGTCCTCGAGGAAGAATAAAAGTGTCGTGTGTTGTACAATTTAGCACGAAATGAAAGAGTTACTCATACAAATAGCTAAAAGAACAGGCATACTGGACCACAAGGTGCTGGCCAGGTATCTTGAAGAGTCCAAAGATGACGGCCGTCGCCTTGATGAGTTACTGCTTAACTGCCCTAACTTTACGGAAGAAAAGGTTCTAAAACTCCTTGCTCAGGCACTTGGACTTGAGTTCCTCTCGGAAGTTCCCGCCTCGCAAGTACCGTCGCATTTTATCGAGTCGATACCGGCCAACTATGCCCAGCATCATTACCTGATTGGAATAAAGCCCGACCAGAACAACAGCGAGCTAACACTGGTACTGGCCTCGCCTTTAAACACCGATGCCATTGACAACGTCTCCAAAATGACCGGCTATCCTGTGGAGATTGCCGTTGCCACACGGACGACAATAACAGCCGCAATCGACGTGGCATACGAGCAGAAAACAACCGTGATTGAGGACGTTGCCGAGGAGCTGGACTCACAGAATCTTAACCAGCTTGTCGATGAAGTGGCCTCTTCCGACGACCTGCTTGACATTGTAAACCGTCCGCCGGTGATCAGGCTGGTTAATGATATTCTCTTTCGCGCGCTACAGCTAAGAGCCAGTGATATCCACGTCCACCCCTACGAAACTAAAATCCAGGTACGTTATCGTATTGACGGCATTCTTTACGACGTGCTGAGCCTTAACAGAAACGTCCTGTCGCTGGTAATCTCGCGTATTAAGGTTATGGCGGGAATGGACATCGCCGAACGTCGAATGCCCCAGGACGGCAGATGCAGCGTCCGGGTCGGCCAGCGGGAAATCGACCTGCGTATAAGCACCGTCCCGACCAGCTACGGTGAACGAAGTGTGCTCAGGCTGCTGGACAAAAGCACAGGCCTGTTTGGCCTCCATGAACTGGGCTTGTGGGAAGACGACCTGAAAAAACTCGACTCACTTTTGAACCGTTCCCATGGCGTGATATTCGTAACCGGGCCGACCGGAAGCGGCAAAAGTACAACCCTCTACGCCTGTTTGAACCGTCTTAATTCCGTGGAAAAAAACGTTATGACCATCGAAGACCCCATCGAATACCAGCTCGAGGGAATCAGCCAGATGCAGGTCGCCGCAAAGAAGGGGATGACCTTCATAACCGCTCTTCGCCATGTTTTGCGTCAGGACCCCGACATAATAATGGTCGGCGAAGTCCGGGACCAGGAGACGGCACGAATGGCCATCCAGTCATCTCTGACGGGACACCTTGTCTTTAGCACGCTGCACACAAATGATTCGGCCGGTGCCGTCACCAGGCTTATCGACCTCGGCGTCGAGCCATATTTGGTAAGCTCGTCCCTTATCGCTGTCATGGCTCAGAGACTGGTCCGAAAGGTCTGTCCGGACTGCAAAAAACAGTATGAACCGTCGGCGCACGAACTGAGAGAACTCGGCCTCGGCGATATTGGCAGCTCAAAAGCACAGTTTTTCACAGGTCAGGGATGTGATAAATGTTTTGATACGGGGTATCGCGGCCGAACAGGTATATATGAACTTATGCTTATTGATGAACAAATCAGAAACCTGGTTTACAAAAAGGCCAACGCCGGCGATATAAAAAAACACTCTATTGATGCCGGACTGCAGACCCTGCGAATGGACGGAGCAAGGAAAGTTGCCGCTGGAATAACGACTATAACCGAAGTGTTGCGTGTGACTCAGGCCGATGTAATTTAAAAACAAGCATCAAAGGGTTGGGATTAAGAAGAATAAAGAGATGACTATCAAGTTTCGTAGTTAATAGTAAAAAACAAAAATACTCAGCAGTCAAAATAAGCTATGCCGCGATTCAGTTACACAGCCATTGCCGACGACAGGAAAACGGTAAAAGGCTCGGTCACAGCCGAAAATGCCTATGCCGCCAGAAAACAACTGCGCGCAAGGAACTTACACCCAACCAACATTGCTGCCATCTCTACCCAGGCTGAAAGACGCTTTTCATTTATGTCTCTGCTGGGTAAAGGAAGAAAAAAAGAGGTACTGAACTTCACCAAGCAGCTTGCTACATTGTTGACGGCGGGCATAAAACTAACAGAAGCACTGTCGGTACTTATACAGCAAAGCTCCGATGCCAAATTCCAAAATGTTATCACCGACATTCGCGATAGAGTCGTATCCGGTGAATCAGTGGCCGACACAATGCGCGATTACAGCGATTATTTCGATGTCATTTATATAAGTATGGTCCATATCGGTGAAGTTACCGGAATGCTGGCGTCAAGTCTGACAACTATTACACAGTTCCTGGAAAAACGCCAGCGAGTCGAGACAAAAATAATAACCGTAATGATATATCCGGTTATACTGATAGTCATATGTATTGCAGCACTGTTGATTTTGACAACGGCAGTAATCCCAAAAATTACCGAACAGATTGCAAAGGCAGGACAGGAACTTCCGGTCATAACCAAGATTATGATGACGGTAAGCTACGTACTTAGAAACTGGTGGTTCGTTATTCTTGCTGTGCTCGCAGTGATTTTCTGGGGTTATAAGCGATTCGTCGCTACTGAAAAAGGTATGCTAATGCGAGACAGACTGCTGCTGTCGCTGCCGATTTTTGGCCCTCTGATAAGGCAGCGTGTCGTCGCACGATTTGCCTCGACACTCTCGACTCTGCTCGCCTCAGGCCTCAGTATGGCCGATTCGCTGCGGGCCGTGGCGGAGGTTACCGGAAACGGCGTTATGAGGCATGCTGTCAATCAGGCACGTGAAAGAATCCTTGCCGGGGCTGATATCACTACGCCGCTGCGCGATAGTGGCGTGATAGACCCCGCAACGGCGCATATGGTGGCAGTTGGTGAAAAGAGTGGAGAGCTCGAAAGTATGCTTGCCAGAATCAGCGAGAATCTCGAGTCTTCAACAGATGTCGTAATCGAAAGGCTGGGCGCCGCGATTGAACCGCTTATAATAGTATCTATGGCGGCAATAGTTGGATTAATCGCCTACGCCACTCTGCTGCCGATTATAAGGTTCTCCGCAGGACAGTTTTAACGAAAGTAAAGGATTAAACTAAACGGACCAGTTTAAACAAAGGGGCTGAATATGACAACATACAAAAAGAAAAACAGGAAGGGGCTTACAATGGTCGAGCTTATGGCGGTAATCATTATTCTTGGCCTTCTTGCCGCCATGGTCGTAACAAACTTTATGGGACAGACAGACAAAGCACGCGTGATTACCACCAAGTCTAATCTAAAAAAGCTGCATAGCGCCATCATGCAATTCAAAATGGACACAAATCGTTATCCAACCGAAGAGGAAGGACTCGAAGCGCTTATCGAACAGCCCAGTGATGTGGAGGGATATGAGCCGGGTGGATACCTTGGGACCACCGAGGTCCCACTGGATGGATGGAAATACGAATTCGTCTATCAGGAGTATCCTGAAAGCGGAAAACCCTTTGTTATTATCAGCTATGGTGCCGACGGCGAACCAGGCGGTGAAGGTTATGATGCCGATTTATACAGCACCGATGCAAACTGATAAAACAGAACGCGACGGACAACTCGAACAAAGTCCCTCGCGGCTGTTTCCAGCCTATGTGCTGGCCGAGATGCTGATGGTGCTGGTTATAATAGCTCTGTTTTCCTCCCTGGCTATGCTGAACATAACCGGCATAGTCGGTAAATCCAGATTCAAAAATAAGGCCCAGGAGCTTATCGACTTAATGCGGATGGCCGTTATCGCCGCCGCTGAGACGGACAAAAGATACGAAGTTATATTCGATACAACGGAGCAGACATACACACTACGACAAATTACCTCACCCGACTTGTCCGAGATATTGGATGATGACATTATTCAAACAAGTCAATTTAATGAAAACTGCCAGCTTTCGTACATCGAGTTCGATGACGCCTGGCGTACGAGCGAAGATTTGGAAATGGCCTTCTTCCGTGCGGGCCGTTCCGGCTGGCAGTCGGGCGGCAAAATAGTGCTGCTTGATTCCAGCGGTCAGGAATACTCCGTAATTGTTAATCGGTTAAACAGAATCATAGAACTGAAAAAAGGAAACGTGGAGCTTTTGGTACCCAAAGAAAATGTGTTTTTCTGAAAGAAAAAGTAATAAACGCCCGATGGGTTTCAGCCTGCCGGAAGTTGTCATCGCCCTGATGATTCTTGCGTTTATCAGCTCTACGGTGCTGGTGGCTATAAACCGATACACTGAGCAGGCGATAGACAGACAGCTCAGAATCGAAGCATTCCACCTGGCCCGTGACAATATGGAAAAAATTTTGGCTTCCGATACGGTCGAAGAAACACTGGAATACGCCAGCAGCGACCAGAATCCGGACATCCAGTCAACAAGCTCGGTCGAGACATTTTACGAGCCGAAAACACAGCGAATGTGGATAAAGGCCGTCTGTTCTGCAACCTATACCGACAGCCAGAACGAGGAACAAACCGTAGAATTCACTCACTGGGTAACCGACCTTAGCGTAGAGCAGGTGCTTCAAGTTCTCAAAGTAAGACAATGGCAAAGAACTCAACAGGCCCTCGAAAGCACAACAGAGCCAACACAGCCGACTCAATCCGGTGAAGAATCCCCTCAGACCAGCTCTACCCCGGCCAAAAATAAAAAGTATGATTGGCTCCCCGACGACTGGGATAGTCTGTCAAAGCAGGAACAGTGGGATTGGCTGGTAAAACTCTTGTTCGATTCCTAACTTTAAACAGAATTTATATGATTAAGTCTTGTAATAATCAAGTCATCGCAAAGTCGGCTTTTACATTAGTCGAAGTACTCACCGCACTCACTATAGCCGCTCTAACATTAATAGCACTTTTTACCGTCTATGAACGTATGAATACCGTTGCGGCCGGTATAAATGATAAGCTCGATAAAAACGCGCTCGCACAGGAAATACTTCAGCGAATCGCCGAGGACGTCGACAGATTCAGCCTTTCAAAGATGAATGCCACAATAACCGTTGAAAACAAATTCGAAAAAGGCCATCGAATCGCCCGACTGACAATGGAAAATCGTCTTTATGCAGACAACAAACAGAGACGTAAGACCTTTGAAAAAATTATCTGGCAAAGCGGTTATGATGCGGATATTGACAGTTTTGTTTTATATCGCGCTCACAGTGGAATCAACTACGAGGACAAACTGCTCGAGGCCCAAAAAACCAAGGCCGAGCGAGAGCTTTTCGTACCACTATGCTCCGGCGTCACTTACTTCAAAATCGAAGCTTTGCAAGGTCGCAAAATTCTGGACAAATGGGCCAAAAGCCTTGAACAACTTCCGCTTGCTATCATTGTTACAATCTCATTCGCCGAGCCCTTAAAGGCACCAACCGGAGGATTGGACGTGCCCGAAGAAGCAAAAATCACGCGAACTATCGCTATTGACAGAACAAGGAAAATCACGTTCATAGTACCTGAGATACCCGAGGAATCTCCGTAAATGAGCCCTGAGAAAAACAAGGCGATACTCAGTAATAAATCTCGACCGGCCGTTGCCCTGGTGATAACGCTCGTGATACTTGTGGCGCTTTCAACTGTTGCATATAGTGTTTACGCCCGCCTGGCAGCTCAACGACACAGAGACCAGTACCTCATAGACTATACCGCCGCTCGCTATGCTGCCGATTCCGGACTAAAATATGCACTCACATTTATAGAAACTATAGAGCCAAAACTAATCTCCCGTCCTAACGAGCCCGATTTCTCCGATGTATTTAATCTTTCCGAAGAAGAATATCAGGAGCTCATTGACGAATGGTCCAGTATATTGGCCGAACTGGCCGCTTCCAATGAAGCCAATGACCTTAATGACATTGTAGACGTTAATGAACCGAATGATATTGCCTATATTGACCCAAATATTTTTAGCGAGGTGATTGACCCCAATACACTCACTATTCGGGGGCCGTATGGCGCGCCATGGCCCTTAATAACAAAAAAAATAACACTCGAAATCGGCTCGGCTGAAGTCTCTTTCGATATCCACGATGAAAACGCAAAGATGCCTATCTGCTGGGCTTTAATTACCGATAAAGAGCAAAGCCGAGAAGCTGAAGCTGCGCTCGAAATCTTTTGTGAATGGATGGAAATGGACAAGTCCGAAATCAAAAACTTAAAAGCTCAAATGAAACAAATTGCCGAGATTAAGAGTTTCAAATTCTATCCCAAGCCCAAGAAAGGCAAAAAGAACACCTCCAATTCACGTAGAATCAACAACAGTAAATATGGAAAATCCCCTAAAGGAAGTAAACCTCCGGTAAGTGGAGTATCTCCCCACATTATCGATTGGACAAGGCTGCTCCACAGCGTTCTATTAAACACCGAAATGCTTGCCAAACCGATTGTAGAGAGTGAGAATAGACGGGAATCGGCGTTAAAATATCTCTGTTTATGGGGCTCTGAAACGGTCAATATAAATACGGCACCACGGCATGTCCTCGAGGCCGCATTCACATTCGGCGGCGATGCCGACAAAATTGCCGAAGAAATTATACAGAGAAGACAAAGAAAGCCATATAAAGATATGCGCGATTTCAAAACTTCGCTGCTCACATACGCAGATTCTATAACAAAGGCTGAGAGGTACATTACCACCAAAAGTGATTTCTTCACCGTCAGGGTTACGGCCCGCAGTGGAGTGGCCAAGGCCTCGACGGTCGCCTCAATAATCAAAAATGAAAAAAAAGTGCAAAAATTAGCCGTGATTACCGAATAACAAGATGGAATAACCTTGCAAAAAAATACTGTCACAATAAACAATCATATTAGGAGCTGAGCAGAAGTGGAACGAAAAAATTACCTGGGAATTTATTTTAGTCAAATCAGCGCTACCGTAGTGCTCCTGAGCCCAAGGACGGGAGGCTATCATTTAGACTGCTGTTTCAGTAAATCGGTCCAAACTGACGAGCAGCAGGACGTTCCCTCACTGGCCGCCCTTATTACCGAGGACTGTGCGCAAAGATCCGTAAATCCTTCCGATATCGCAGTGGCTCTCGATTGTGTTATGTTCACCCAACACAGTATGCACAGCGAATTTAAAGACCACAGACAAATAGCTCAAACCATCAAGTACGATGCCGAGGAAGCCATTTCCGTTGATTCATCCGACCTGGCTGTCTCCTTTGAAATCATAGGTTCCAACGAATCCGGCTCCCAACTAACAGTCTATGCTGCCAGGAAAAAACTGCTTTCAGAAATCCTGACCGATTTGCAGAACAATAATCTCGATCCTGTCGTCATCGAGCCCGACGTTGCTTCTCTGAGCAGATTTACCCACAATCATTTCGAAGAGTTCCGTGATTCGACCGCTATATTCGCCGTTTTCTCAGAACGTTGCTGCTATTTGATGATACCTTCTAAGACACAACATGCAGCAAAATCGCGAGCTTTTCTTATCAGCCCTTCCCAAAACAAAAACCAACTGCTTACAAGAGAAATACTCCTCACTCTGGCGGCAGCGGGGCCGGGCGAATCAATAAGCAAGCTCAGAATAGCTCAAAATGGTGACGGCGTAGACTGTGAGCAGCTTAGCCGGAATACCGGCCTGGAGACGAAAATGGTCCGGTTGACTGAGGCGGCAAACGCAGACCCAGGTGAACTTATCGACTGTAAAGACTCGGCCGGTTTCGCTATCGCCTACGGGGCTGCCGCAGGACTTCTGAGCAAAACTCCAAAGGTTGACTTCCGCGAGGATTTCTCACCCTACCTGGGCAAAAAACTTCTTATTGAAAAAAGCCTCAAACTTCTAAGCGTAACTGTTACTGTCCTGTTGCTTACAGTCGGGCTGTATATGCAACTGAGACTTTTCAAGACAAACCAATATATCAGCCGGCTGCGAGGAAAGCTCCTCCATCAATACTCCTCTGTTATGCTGGGTGAAAAACTACCGAAGAAAGAACAACCAACAAGTAAAATCAAACGCGAGCTCGTGCGAATACAAAAAATCAAGGCCGGGCAGATAACAGCCGAAGGCGAAGAATCTGTCTCGGCATTGCTCAGCTATATACTTGAAACGCTTAACAATACACCAAAGACAGTAAACCTAAACATTGATTCTATTTCTATCAGCCCGAAAAACATCACAATCTCCGGCGATACAAACATTAGACAGAGTACTATCAAGCTCATAAGAACAGTTGACGAGCATTCCAGCCTCAAAACATCCCGCTTTAATTACGAACAAAAAAATAATCGTGATGAGTTTCACCTTACCGTTATACCGACTTCAGAAAAGTGAGAAGGAATAATATGAAGGAATTAGTTAAAAACCAAATGTTGTTATACATACTTGTGCCGGTCCTTGCTGCGCTGTGGCCTATATGGGTCAGCACAATATCCATCCCTTCAACCAAGGCCGACTGGACACGCAACAGAAAAGAATACCTCGAATCCCAGAAACTGTTTGGTCAAATCCTGGAACTCGACCCTGACAGACTCGTACTGGCTGAGGCGGATAATAAAGTGCGCCAATTCAGTTACGCCTCTGCAGTCGAGCAAGCAATCAAAAGCTGCGGCATCTTACCGGCAAATTACAAACTTAGCTCCGGCGTACCGATGAAGGTCGGCGAGCAGGAGGTCCAGACCGCTGACGTTACCCTTAAAGAGCTGGACATAGCAACCTTTGCTAAATTCCTCGACACGATACAACTGCGCTGGCCGAACCTGCAGTGTACTCAATTGAAGCTGACAAAGATAAAAGGCGAAGTTAATACCTGGAAATGTAACTTGAAATTCAAATATTACAAATAGAATAGACTCGTTTCGTACCCGCAGGCCGGAAATGTAATGCTCCACTCAGCTATCGCCATCTGTCACCCACCAATAAATCCACAAAACCATAAACAGCAAATCCAAAAATTCCTGTAAAAACTGCATATAAATACAATCCGTATTGGATAGTGTTTATAGTTTGGGTGGCCTGACGAATAGAGGTTTCTACTAACTCTTTGAAATTCGCGACAACGCTCGGAAAAAACGCCACTGAAAAAACTATCATAATACCCAAAACAATACAGCCCGCCAGCGCAAGTCTCTCCTGCATAACCACGCGAGCTAAAACCTTCTGTTCCTCGGCTTCTCTAATCCGCCTTGACATTCTGTCGGTAAAATCAGCCGGCACAGGCTCTGAATGCTCTTGCAACGCATGAGATAACATTATGTTAAATTTATCTTTTTTGATTACTGACATCGATATACTCTCAAACAACATCGGCTAAAAGCTCTTGTAACCTTTTTCGGCTCCTGAACAAATAGGTTTTAACCGTATTTTGACTTACTCGCATTATTTTTGCAATCTCTTTTACTTTTTTTTCTTCGCGATAAAACAAGACAGTTGCCATCGCCCACAGTTTTGGCAATCGTCCAACCGCTTCCCAGACAATATCTGCCTGTTCTTTATTTTCCAGCTCTGCTGAAACCTGTACATTTCTTCTTTCGGCAAGTTTTTCGTCCTGCTCAACGAAAAGCTGATTTTCTCGTCCACTCTTCCGCAGGTAGTCTATTCCCTTGCGGTATGTAATTGTCCATAGCCATGTACTCAATTCCGCCTGACCTCTGTATCGCCTTATCCCCTTATAAGCTGCCATAAATGTCTCGCTTGCTACATCCTCAATCTCATAATCTCTTATTCCCATCGTCCGACAGCACAAAAAAACCATCTCTTTGTATTTATCGACAAATCTGGCAAACGCCTCATGGTCTCCAGCCAACAGCTCTTCCAACCATCTCTTATTTTGCTTCTTTCGCACATCGCCCGACAAGACTATTCCTTTCCTCTATGAGTCGCCATTCGGGCCCAATAAGTTTCAACATTTCTGAAACCTACTTTATTTAAAAACAGCAACTAATGAATAAAAGACAATAATACCAAAAACAAGAAAAAATCACATATTCTTTGAAACCTTCGGCCCCAAACAAGTGACTAACAGACAAAACGGGAAAAAAAACCTTAAAGTAAAATAAAAAGGGCAACCGGAAAAGAGGCCTAAAATGAATGGAAACTGCTATCTTAAACCATCCTGGACACATAACGGCTCCGTAAGAACCGACCTGCCTATGATTGTTTTCAGAAAGGCAAACAAGAAAAAAATCCTGAAAATAATAGGCCCAGGCCAACTCGTATGCGTTGGTAAAGTATACCTGAAAACCCATAATGGCTTAGTACAAATAAAATAAGCCCCTTATATTTAATAAAAGGAGAAAAAAATGAGTAAAGAAGATTTTTCGCAGGCGTCCTCAGGTTTTTCACTGTGTTTGTTGACTGCTGCTGTCGTATGCCTGTATGCAGGAGGTTGCGTTCCAACAGCTAAATATGAAAGGATAGTTAACCTCTCAGCCCCTCTGCCGGCAGGCAGCCTCTTCGAAGCTAAAACACACAACGGCTATATCAACATTACCGGCGCCGATGTTACTGAATGCTCTGTTACAGCAACCATTACAGCACGAGCAAATACAGAAGAAAACGCTAAAAAGCTCGCCGAAAAGGTTGAAGTTAAACTCATCCCATCCGGCAATGGACTGGCTGTAAAAATCGAAAAGCCTAAATCGTCTATGGGCAAAAAAGTAAGCGTAAGTCTTGATGTTAATTTACCGAGTCAAATCAACACAAGGCTAACTACCCATAATGGTGCTTTGAAAATCACGAATTTAACCGGCAGCCTTAACGGAACGACCCACAATGGCAAGGTCACTGCGGATAAAATCTCCGGAACAGCCGAATTAAAAACACATAATGGAAAAATAGTCTGCAAAGAAGCAGCAGGAAATACAAAACTTCAAACACATAACGGCTCAATCACCTGCGAAGAAATATCAGGCGATATAAAACTTAAAACTCACAACGGCAGCGCAAAGGCTTTTTATGCCGAAACCGCCTCACCGGTATGTGATATCTCAATAGTTACTCACAATGGCAGCGTCAGCCTGACCACTCCGCCGAATCTCTCGGCCAAAATTGACGCCTCAACACACAACGGCTCAATAAATACTGATTTGCCTATAACTATAACTGGAACGGTAAAAAAGAAAAAGCTCACGGGAACAATCGGCACAGGCCGGGGCCAACTCTACCTCGAAACCCACAACGGCTCAATTAATCTAAAATAGCTTAAGAAAATATTTCTGTAACTCTAAAATCGAAAGGACTAAAAATGACAGAATTGCTCGAACCAATAGCAGGTGGACTGACAGTATTAATAATTTTCCTGGGATTATCGAGCCCTTTAATTACCATAGGCCTGATTTACTATTTCAAAAAACGGCTCGAACACAAACAAATTATGGCAGCCATTGAAAAAGGAACACCGCTGTCTGAGCTAAGACCAGTCGAACCGGCCAAACAAGCCGGACCACTATGGATAAAAAACCTTACTGCCGGCATTGCTATGATTATCGTCGGAATAGGACTTGCTTGTATGCCGTTATCAGGGTATCTCATTGGCCCGCCGCCGTTCGTATACTTTGTTATTGCCGTGATTCTTTTTGCCATCGGCATCTCTCATCTGGTTCGCGGTCTTCTGCAGCATAAAACAGAACAGCAAACACCGTCTAACAATAACAGAATATCCGCGGAATCGAGTCCTTAAGTACAATATGAAAAACCAAAGGGCAAAGAACTTAAAATGCTCTTTGCCTTTTTTTCTGTGATTCTGGGACTGGAATTACCAGTTTTGCCTATTTTAAAGGACAAAAAATTTTATTATCACTATATATTGTATATACCCCATCTTGCCTGTATAGACACAAATCATCAGTCGAAGCGTAGAGATAGGCATTCTGCTAAGGCGACTTCTCGATACTGAAATGAGCATTTTTCGTAAAATCACAGCTGAGTTTAGCAATTAACACCACTTATACATCACAAAAACTTTTCTAAAGTTCTGTTATTAACCAGGCCGATATCAGTACTGTGACGAATGGTCACGCCCGAAAAGGATTCACGGGACATACAAGATATTGGGGCTGTCGCTCTTTAGCTCAGGGATGGAAAATGTGGAATTCTTCCTCCGTGCTTTTGCAGAAAGGTATTCAAGGTATGGTTGTACCTGAGTTTAATAATGATAATAATTGCCGTAACCACCAACACTCGAGCTGGGGTGATGAGGAACACCTCGAATTCGACAATGACTTGCTGGTCGAGGAAATCCTTGAGAATCTTACCAAAACGCCTATCGGACAGGTTTTAAAGCGAATAGCTTCTATGCCTGAGGTCCGTAAGGAAAAAGTCATTAATGTTCGCTCGCAAATATGTAAGGGCAAGTACAACCTCAGTGAACGGCTGGATGCAGCGCTGGATAAAGTGCTCGAGGAACTTATAACATAATCCGACCTCTCTTGGCAATTTACACGTCGTAATCTCTCCGGGACACAAGGAACTTTGATTGACCTTTTTAACTCTGTCGGCCAATCTTCCCCCCACTGCGAAGTGGATCAACTCAGCAAGCCCTGGTTAAACATCCATCAGCCTATAAATGATACACATAGCCCCTTCACAGGCTCATAGGCCAGTAACAAGGTTGCTGCTACGATTGAAACAATACTGAAGAATGCTACAGAGGTTCGTCAGGAACCTCATCGTCCGGCTCGTCCATATCCATGGGTTTATAGCCGGGTTGTTTCGACTTCTCGAGTTCATTTTCGAAGGCCCGAATGATACGTTCCTGAATCTTTTGCCGACACTCAGCATTGATAGGATGTGCAATATCGGCATGTAACTTCATACGCCCTTTCATATCCTTCCTGGCGCGGTTTTCGGGCAGGTTTGTTCCACAATTGTTGCAGTATCGGGCTTTCAGATGATTCTTGCCTCCGCACTTATCGCAATGGTCGCTCATTTTTCGTGAAGGCATAGCCACAAAATACCCACCTGAACCTTCGATGACCTTGATATCCCTAATCACAAACTCATTATCCAGAGTCATCGAACAAAAAGCTTTCAATCTCTCATCCTTGTTGCTTACCATTTTTACTCTGACTTCGCTGATTTCCATTTTCTTTGCCTCGCGTAAAAGTTTACCATCTATTGTTGTTCACAATAACGCATTCACAACCAATACTCTTGGTGAGCGTTTCCCGCCATAGTATAGCTTTTTGCTCTTCGGCCCCCTCAAAAAGCACATAAAGTGTTGAGCCGCTACCTGTAAGATTGACCGGCCCAGCGCCCATATCTTCGATTCTCAATTTCAATTCGGCCAGTTCCCTATGTAACTGTAAGCAACTTTCAAACAGCATATTTGCGCACAAACGGGCTATCAAATCAATTCTGTTTTTTTGAATATAGTGATTTATTCTTGCGTTTAGGGTCTTATACACAGCCGGCTCGTGCTGACAGTTTTCATAAACCCTTTTGGTGCAGACATTTATATTTGGCAGCGCCAAAATTGCGGAAAATCTGAATTCCTTCGTAATTTTTTCTATTTTTTCTCCTCGGCCGGTGCAAAGTGCCAATGGCCCACCAAGAAAGAAAGGTACATCGCTGCCGAGCCGAGCGGCCAAATTGCTGAGCTGTTTTTCACCCACATCCAGGCCTAACAGCCTATTCAGCCCGACAAGGGCCGCTGCCGCGTCACTGCTGCCCGAGCCTAAACCCGCCCCGGCAGGTACATTTTTCGTCAGAGTAACCTTCAAAGCAGGACGAAGACCGGCATATTCACATAATAGCTTACAAGCCCGGTAAACCAGATTTTCCTCCCCGCCGGGCGACCAGTATCGGCCTGCACAAAGAAGTTCTATTCCAGATTTTTCGCTTTTTTCGATTAACAGCTCGTCGTACCAGTTGACTTTCGCCATCACGGTACTGATTTCGTGGTAGCCGTCCGGCCGCCGGCCGTCAACAAGCAGGCTCAGATTAATCTTGGCCGGTGCTCGTACTAACAGCCCCTCACCAACGCGTTCAATTTGTTCTTTGTCAATCATAATTGTTCACGGCTATTGTTTCGTAACACATTTTGCTCGTTGACATTATAGTAAATTATTCATATTCTGAACACAAAATTTAGTAATGAAGGCAGAATGCGGGTACATGTCATGAAAGTAGGTAGATTTTCAGATTCTCAGTGGCACGGCCATCTTGGCCGTGTTTCCACGGGCTGGAAGCCCGTGCCACAAAATGACAATTGGTCTTACCTACAAATTCGACATGCACTCACAGAATGCAGGAGACAGAATACAGAAGTCAGAGGTAAATCAGATGGACGAATCTGAACCAAAAGAGCAAAAGCCGGAAAAGCAGCGGCGGTTTAGCCAAGAGCAATACGATATACTAATGAAGTGCTCGGAGGAGGAAAAAACAACGAAGGAGATCGACGAGAAAGGCCTGCGGTGTAATAAGTGGCAGTATCAGCTATTAAAAGTTTGTGCGACGGATGATGAAGGCATAAAAAAGTGGAACGAGTGGCGGAAAACTAATCCTAATAAAGATATTCTTCTGGAAGGCGCACCTTTGAAAAACTTTTATTTAAGAGGCGCAGACCTTAGAAAAGCTAATTTGGAAAAAGCAGATCTCCTCAATGCACATTTAGAAGGTGCTAAATTTGAGGACGCTATACTGAAAAGTGCTCATTTTATTGGAGCCATTGTCGATAGCAATACAAACATGTGGAAAGTAAAAGTTAATCAATACAAAAGATCCACAGCGAAAAAATGGCTTTACACAGATTTCTCCGGCGTTCCGTTACAAAGTGTTATTATAGATCCTGGGACTAAACAACTTATCGAATACAATATCAGACACAAGTATTGGGAGAAGTGGTATAGTGAAGAAAACTGGAATGAGATTCACACAAAGAAGGAAGATAGAGAAAAAAGAAGTTTGCGGGATCGGATTATTAGAGAGCCAGTTCGTTGGTTCTGGCTGATGAGTGATTACGGTTTATCCACTGGCAGGATTGTAGCTACTTTCTTTGCCTTGGCATTTATTTTCGCAACTATCTATTATAACTGGGGCAGAATCGCTCCGCCGGGGATTGTGGAGAATCTATTCGTAGACAGAAATGGAATCGAAGTGCCTTGGTGGTTAGTGCCTTTAAGAACACTCTATTTCTCAATTGTTACAATGACAACATTAGGCTTTGGCGATATGTATGCCAAGGCGCAGAGCATCTGGGGACATATACTGCTGAGTTTGCAGGTAATATTGGGATATGTGCTTTTGGGAGCTTTAGTAACGCGATTTGCGGTATTATTCACGGCTGGCGGACCGGCAGGCGATTTCGCAGACGATAAAAAATATAAAGCCACGGGGAATAAAATAATATCCAACAAGGAATAATGAATGACGAACAATGAAATAAATACGAGCGACGAGTCACGAGTCACGGGCGACGAGGCCCTGCCATGGTGGCACTGGCACAGGCATTTATATAACTGGGTAATCGGCTGGGCGGACACGCGATTCGGGATGCTCGCACTTATTGTGCTTGCGATTACTGAGCCGATTTGTGTACCGATTCCGGCCGACGTTATGGTCATAGGCCTTTGCTTCGGCAAACCAAAACGCTCACTCAGATACGGCCTTACCTGCGCGCTTTTTTCCGTTCTCGGCGGAACAATCGCCTTTTCACTCGGCCTGGCCATCGGACCGGAGCGCGTAATCAGTTTCTTCGAGCAGATTAATCTTGGGCCAATCCACCTGGGCGAAAGAGCGCAGCAGGCCCTTGACCTTTACCGAAGATATGATTTCTGGGCAATCGCTATCTCGGCCCTTACGCCCGTGCCTTATATGATTTTTAGCTGGGTCGGTGGAATGGCCGAGGTTTCACTGCTGAAATTCGTCGGTATCAGCCTGGTATTTCGCACTATGAGATTCGGCGGCGAGGGAGTTCTATTTTATTTCCTCGGCCTGCGCGCCCGCCGATTGATAGAAAAATACTTCAACATCGCCACGGTAGTGGTTATTATATTGTTAATGGTTCTGGCTTACGCAATGAAGCAATTAGGCCATCTTTTCACAGGCTAAGGATGAACGATACCCAAAAAGAAACGCTTCTGAAGGTTTCTTGTGATACAATCAGAGCTGTTTTGACTCACAAGCCGGTTCCGAAACCGAAATCCGACGACGCCGAGCTGAATGCGCCCTGCGGCTGTTTCGTAACACTCAAAAACAAGGAGGAACTTCGCGGCTGTATCGGCCAGTTCACGTCTGAGAGGCCGTTAATCGAGCTGGTCTCGCAAATGGCTGTATCGTCAGCCACTCAGGACCCGCGGTTCCTTTATAGCCCGATAACGCCGCAAGAATTAAAATACCTTGACGTGGAAATCTCGGTGCTTTCGCCGCTGAAACGCACAACCGAACCTTTGAGTTTACGATTAGGCATCGACGGTATATATATAATAAAAGGCTGCGCTTCAGGCTGTTTTTTGCCGCAGGTTGCGAGCGAAACCGGCTGGAGCAAGGAGGAGTTCCTCTCGTATTGTTGTTCGCACAAAGCCGGCCTCGAGTCCGACGCCTGGAAAGACCCTGAAACCGAGGTATATCTGTTTACCGCCGAGGTCTTTGGCACGCCATTCAAGCAGGAGGAGTAATTTCCATATAAACCAAGAACAATCCAATGTGCCGTCTCGTAGTTAATAGGGCCGTGGAGAAACAATTGATTTTGAAAAAAATAACTCTGACTTTTTTGATATTTTTCATCTGTGTTACCGCAGGCTGTCAGTTCAGACGCACTACGCCTGATTCGGCGGCAGCAGGTAAAAAACTTCAGTCCGCCGAAGGTATGATTGAATATCTTACAAAACAACATCTCCCCGCGGTCGAATCTATAGAGAAATGGCCCAACAAATATGCCGAAGGAATTATAATCACCACGGACCATTACGTAATTTACACAACGCTGCTCGAGCCGTTAATGTTATACCAGGTACCGGGTTTTATGGAATCGGCATACCGGGGTTATCAGGACCAGCTCCCGAATCCCATCGAAACAAGGACAAAGCTTACTATTTACCTGTTCGCCACGCGACAGCAGTGGGAGGATTACACTAAAACATTTACCGGCCCGCAGGCGCCTGTGTACCTGAAAATCCAAAGAGGCGCATACTTCCTGAAGGGCTTATGCGTGGCGTACAATATCGGTAGAACACAAACTTTTTCAGTTCTCGGCCACGAAGGCTGGCACCAGTTTAATGACCGCACCTTCAGGTATCGACTGCCAAGCTGGGTTGATGAAGGCATCGCGATGCACTTTGAGACCAGCAAATATGAGCAAGGCTGGTTCAAATTCGAGCCGGACAAAAACATGAACCGGCTCAGCGCATTGAAAGAGACTCTGGCCAAAAACAAAATGATTCCCTTAAAAGAGTTGATAGGCCTAAATCCCGGCGAGGTCCTTATCCATTCGGACACCGACGCGGCAATGGCCTTCTATGCACAATCCTATGCACTGGTGCGGTTTCTGCGAGAGGAAGGCTACGGCAAAAGGCTAAGGGACTTTCATCAACTGCTCTTCGGCGGATTAAAGGGTATTTGGCCGCTCGATGAGCCGGAATTAAGCATCGCTTCAAACAGGGACATTATGCCAACCGCAGGATGGAACAGACAGATTGCAAACACGCTGTTTATAAACTACATCGGCGATGATTTTGAAAGATTAGACAGGGAATACGTTACATTCTGCCGAAAGCTGGTTTACCGCATCTATAAGAAGTAGCAGTTATGACCCGAATAATTCTTGCCTCAGCCTCACCTCGGCGAAAAGAGTTGCTTTCACAGACACACCTTCAATTCATAGTCATAAAGCCTCAAATCAATGAGCAGGACCTTCACCTCGAAAAGTCCGAACCGGCCGAATATGCAAAAAAAGCGGCGCTGGCAAAGGCAAGGGATGTGGCGAAAAGGTATCCTGATGCTTTGGTAATCGGGGCCGATACGGTCGTTGATTTCAACGGCCGAACCATCGGTAAACCACTCGACGCAAAAGATGCCGAGCGAATTACAAGATTGCTTTTCAGCGCGCCGCACAAGGTTATCACCGCCCTGGCCGTTGTAAGGATCCGCGACGGGATAGAGGTTGTAGAAGCCGACACAACAATCATCTTTCCGAAAAAGCTAAGCCAAAAAGATATTGCCGAGCACATAAACACCGGCTCCTGGCGGGACAAGGCCGGAGCTTATGCAATCCGGCAGCCGGCCGACCCATTTATCGAGCGAATCGAGGGCAGCCTGACAAACGTAATGGGCCTGCCGATGGAGATGCTCGAACAACTGCTGAAGAGATTCACTCATTAAAAACCAGGTTTCTCAGGCATAGCGTCTCAATGCTGTATAAATAATTTGTTTAATAAGACTCTCGTAAGAAATCCCGAATTTTTCCGCGGCCTCGGCGACCTCTTCGCCGTAAGCAAGGTCCGGATTGGAATTGGCTTCAAGAATGCAAATCTTGTTGTTAGCTGTAAGTCTCAGGTCGATTCTGCCGTAATCCCGAAGTTGCAGAACCCTGTAAACCTTTTTGCAAACACGTTCGATTTTTTTCACAACCGGTGTTTCAAGCTTGGCCGGGCCGAACTCGATGTTCCATTTTTCTCGGTATTCCTTATGCCATTTAACTCTGTAAGTGGCCAAACGCGGCCCTTTGTTTTCCTCGGAGTCAAAATAACATTCGCGAATCGGCAGAACAAAAAGTCTCTTATTGCCGAGAATACTTGCATAAAGCTCTCGTCCCTCGATATATTCCTCGGCAATTGCCGCCTGCTGCCATCTTCCGTGCACGAACTGCACCCGTTCTATAAGCGCGTCCTGGCTTTCCACAATCGAGGCATTTGAAATACCTTCCGAGCTGTCCTCGAACACGGGTTTTACCACCAGCGGGAAATGGAGCTTTTTAGGAAGCCTGATAGTTTTACTAAACGGAAATGAGACGAATCGCGGCACACGTATTTTATACAGCCCTAATAACTGCTTACACAACCTTTTGTCTCTGCTGAGCAGCATGCCCGTCGAGCCTGCCCCGGTAAACGGCATTGCCAACATCTCAAGAAGAGCCGTTATATTTTTATCAAGTCGGCGGTTGCCGCCCAAATGCTCGGTAAGGTTGAAGACCAAATCCGGCCCCCGCTCCTTAAGGGCCACAATCGTTTCTTCCATGTTTTTCACCGCCCCAAGGACGGAAACATTGTGTCCCAGCGCCCGCAATGCATTGGTAACGTGGTATTCTGTACTTGGTTCTTTGGGTTCGGCCAAAAAGTCCGGATTATTCACGGGAATCTCGGCTTCGTCAACCAGAACCGTAACATTTAATTTCTTTTTCATTTGTGTTTATGTTTTTTAGGAATCCTGAGCGTATTACTCGCTATTGTGGCTATCAAAATAGCCGCCCCTGTTATATCGTCTTTATTTCCATAAAGCTCTAATATCTCACAGCGATAAACCAACTTATTTATCAGTTGGCGGGCATCATATTTACGATGTCCCGTCCACCTTGAAATATTATTAACCAATTCCAGCCGGTGCTGCCTTAGGATTTTTGAAGCTTTTTCCCGTGCTGTTGCGCCGTGTTTCTGCAAGAAAAGCTTCTTCAAAATATCATCATAAAATCCTTTGAATTCATCTCCGAGGAGTTCGCGTTTTCTTTCATAATAGGCCGAGAGTGTCGAAGTCATTCGAGAGGCCGACCAGGGCGGTTTCTCCCGGCTGATATGGACGGGGGGCTTCCCGGAACTTTTTCTAATCAAACTATCAACATATCTTAACTTCTTTATCGCAGACCAGCCTTTATATTTCCTCTCCCAGTATATATCAGGATTCAGCCAAACAGCAAAAGTTTCTGCAAAATCTTCGTCCGGATGCGACTGGGCATAATTACCTTCTATGTGCACAACGAAGCGTTTAGAGTAAGGATAAAAATAGTAAGAGTCCGAATATTTGCTCGTAAAGGAACCGAATAACTCTCTCCAGCGGGTCTTCTTGTAGAATTTATAAGCGTAGTTCAGGGCATGTCCTGTCTCGTGTCGCAGGAGCTTCATAAACGCCGCATCCGTGCCTCCCTCCACTTCGTACATCATTTTTTGTTCAAGTCGTTTTAGCCTCGGATTTGCAAGAAAAAATGGTATGCCGATAATCGGCTCCCCATCGGGGCAAAGCCATTCATCAGCAAGATAACAGGGAGGGTGAAATTGAATTCCTTTTGCGTCCAGCTCTTCGTACAAATCATTAATCAGGCCTTCAATCGCTGAGCCTTGAATCGACAGGCCTAAATCACGTATTTTCATCTGCAAGAGTTCTTCATCGGATAGATGCTCCCATTCTATCTGTTTCTTCGGTCTTTTCATAAAATTCCGGGTTAATTTGTCTCTCCGGCGCTCGTCCTTAACACCGTCCAAACACCACCATTTTATTGATTTATCCTGAAAAAGAATATCACAAATTAAACACCCGGACAAGTAAATGTTATTGACTGCGGAGGGAGGCCAAATTATAAAAAAATTTGCTCCGGACCTCTGGTTTTTTTTGGGCTTTTGAAAGATGCGTCCTGCTGTGCTATAATCGGCCCTATAGACGGAAGTAATTTCCCCTGTTATGAATGACAAATATCAAAACTCGGTGTCTTTTTGTGTTATTTTTATACTGATTGCAGGTGCCGCCATTAATACCCTCTATGCCGACAATACTTCGAATACTCACGTATGGCAAATGCAGGAAATCACGCTGAAGGCCCAAAAGAAATATGAAAACTATTATACGGATGTTACCTGCTGGATAGACCTCAAAGGCCCGAAATTCTCGAAGCGGATTTACTGCTTCTGGGACGGCGGCAACACTTTTATCGCCCGTATAGTGGCGACGAAACCGGGCAAATGGAAGTGGACAAGCAGCTCGAACCAGCCTGACGATAAAGGGCTGAACAAACATACCGGCGAATTTCGTGTCGTCCCCTGGACGAAAAAAGAAAAACTGCAAAATCCAAACCGTCGCGGCTTCGTTTGTCCATCGGCCAACGGGCACGCATTACAATATGCCGACGGCACGCCGTTCTTTATGCTCGGCGATACCTGGCTTGCGGGGACAACTTGGCGATTGCCTTTCAGGGGCGTCGCTGCTGCAGAAAATTATACACCCGGCCCGGGCATCGGTTTTGAAGATGCCGTGGCCTACCGCAAAAGACAGGGCTTCAACTCCGTCAGTATGATTGCCTGTTTTCCGAACTGGGAATCGGACGGCAAGGCCAACACTTACGCGGACTCAAGCGGTATATACCTTAGAAACGCATGGGAAAAATTCGGTTATCCGGCCGGAAAAGGAAAGATGACCGCAAAAGATATGCGCGATGAATACGGCAACAAGCCCTTTAGAATGTCAACGAAGCACAAGGGTGTTGCTGATTTTGACCGTATCAATCCCGAATATTTTCAAAGCCTCGACAAAAAAATGCGGCATTTATCCGAGCAGGGTTTTGTGCCTTTATTGGAAACCGTAAGAAGAGACAACTGCCCGGCCTGGAAGGCTTATTTCGACTTTAACGAATCGTTCGCACGGTACGTTCAATACCTCATCTCAAGATATGGCGCATATAATATAATCTTCAGCGGGATTCATCTCGACTGGATTCCCAAAAAGTACAGCCTGACCGCCGACGAATTCAACGAAGCACTGACTTATCACCTGAAAAAATACGGCCCACTGCCGTTCGGCCAGCCCCACACGACATTAATTAATGATTCCACATATAAGCAATTCGGCCACAATAAATCCTGTCCCTGGCTGACTATGCACTCTGTAGGCAACAAACCCCGCGACCACAGTATTTCCAAGGCAATAGAAACTCTTTTCAACCTAAAGCCTCCTTATCCCGCCATAAATTTCGAGCCGTATTATACAGGCTGGGACCACGAAATTAACAGGCCGAACGGCGAACGTCCGTCGGCCAATTCCGTACGCGACAACTATTTCGCACGTGCGCAGATGTATGGCTCTGTTCTTTCGGGCGGTCTTTCAGGCCACGTTCACGGCACAGCCGCTTATGATATCACAACAACCGGAGAGCCCGCAGGCGCCCGGCCCCATTTTTGGGATGCGCTAAAGTACGAATCCGGCCTGTATATGCAGCATTTAGGCGCGTTTATTTTATCGCAAGGCGACAAGTACCAGCAATTGCAGCCCGCATCACAAAACATAGAACCGCAAAAGGCCCCCGGCAGTCCGCCCGCAGGCCTGGACGGCTGGTCATATATGATGCGTTCTGCCAAAAAGGATTTTGCACTACTTTACTTTGAGAATAACGCAGTGCTACCAACATTAAGCGGTTTTAAACGTAATACATCATATCGATTCCTATGGTTCAATCCCCGCACCGGCGAGTGGCAAAAAAGCGTTACCATTAAAACTGATAGAAAAGGGATATTGCAACCCCCTGCATTTCCCGACGGCCAAAACCCATCTTCCACCGACTGGGCCGCTAAAATCATCATAAAAAAGTGAATTTGCAACAACCTCGAATATCTAATAACTTTCCTTTCATCGAAATTCGGGATAAAATTTAGTAGTCAACTTTGGGAGGAATCATCGAGTGTTTTGCACGTACGCCTATAGAGTACTTTATAAACATTCTCAAGTCCCATCGAGGTATTTCTCAAATCGCCCTTGAAGTTCTCCATGTGCTTCGAGAATATGCTCAATACATTCTTCCATTAAGTCTATAGCTGGAGTAAAGGTAGGGGATCCTTCCTTTAATTTAAGCAATTCATGTTTAGTCCGGATCTTTTCACCTACATATTTTTCAATACCTTTTTTCTGATTAAACCACTCAGCCGCCCAACCTTGTATTTCTAAAAGCCACGAAGTTACATCTTTAGGAAATAGGAAGTCTGCCTCAGCAACAGCATCATTAAAAGCTTCATATGTCTCAGAACTTATCATATTAGTCCAGCTTACTTCATTAAAAAACTTCTTAAAGCGACTGTACACAGACAATCTACTAGCCTTAGACTCTCTTTTTTCTGTTTGTTCGTTTATTCTGTATTGCTGATAAGCGATATAGACAGCTATCATAGCAATCAATGGAGTCATGAGTGCTGCCAGTGTTTGAATTATTGTATTCATGTTAAAAATCACCTAATCTTCAACAACAAGTTTGTTTATATCTCCTTGCGTTTCAGTTGTATGATCTTTTTCTCGATAATTTCGTCATAGTCAAGTTCTTTTTTAACGATCTGAGACACCGCCGACTCGGTAACAAAGTCGACAACAATTGTCTTCGGTTCACCCAAGTAATGAAAGTTATACTCCAACTTCGCACATCTAGTCTTTATGAGTTTCGTCATCCCTTCAGTATTCTCCTGTGTGATGTATAGGTCCTTTTGCAGTACTACAACTGCTTTCCATTGAAAAAGCCTCCAATACTCATCATCTTTCTTATCCATCCAGCCATGGTACTTGTCTTTGGAAAGAAACACATAATATGCCACTTTAGAGATCGATGTATATAAATCTTCTGGATGAGAAGCCATAAGATCACCGTTTTTCTTGCGAGTGAACGCACAAAATTGCGAGAAGATGCTCCATTCGAAAATCTCTTTGATTTCTAATGGATCAACATGCAGAATAAAATGTTGATTTTTTCCAATCTCGGATGGTGTCACCTTGTAGGGAAGATAATCGTCAATACAGGTATTTGGTGACCATATCCTTGGCGTTAAAAGAACAACTGGATAGAGATTGTTGATCGCCTCCATGACAAAAATTGTCTTCACACGTACTTTGGAGCTATCCGGGCTACACCGAAAATCCTCTGCAACGATATCTATCTCTCTTGATATGCCGGTTTTCTCATCGAGGAAAGATTGGTTGGGTTCAACAAATAGTCCCATGGCGTTGAGATACTTAACCAACCGTCCTTCTAAAAGGTAACCAGATCTCTGAAGACAGGCAATCATCTCTTTTTTAGTCGTACGGTTAGCTTTCATTTTCCTCTTTCTATTATCGCACTGAATTCTTGGCATCATAGTCCTCGTTTCATAGATTGTATTTAGTGCCCTATTAGATGAATATGTTTTTGAAACTGAATAAAAAGCTGACAATGCGCGTCTTGTAGTTTGTCAATATATTCTTCCATTTCCTTTTTGTCCCGCAAAATCCAGCTTGGCTCTACTTCTTTTGGATGTTCGGCTTTGAATAAGTCGATATTCCTGCGAGCATCCAGCCAACATGATACTTCACTTTCGACATCTGCAAGCCAATCTCTCACGTCATCGGGAAACAAAAAGTCCGCCTCGGCTACTGCCTCAGCAAACTTTTCAAACAAGTTTGGGTCAATTGTACAGGTATTATCTACATCCCGAAGAAATTTCTTAATCCTTTTGTACACAGATAGTTTGGCTTGCGTTTCCTCTCGTTGCTCCCGACGCTTGTTGGTTCTCCATTGCTGATATGCGATGTACGCAACCGTAATAGCAATAATTGGTCCGAGGAACGCCCCGAAAAAGTCAATCGCTGTTTTGTACTCACAACAAAACTCTAGAAACGACATGTCTCAGAAATACCTCCCATTAAAAATTTATTCGACCTTACCATTGCAACTCATTTTGACGGCATCTTCGCCTACAATTCTCATCAAACACAACCGGAAATCCAATAGCCCTGCGATGTTCCTTCCCAAAACTGCCCCAAAATTCTACCCCATTTTTCTAGATTTATATAACTTTTTTTGCTTTGCATCCTGCAGTTCGGACTTAATTATTTACTGCGTCCCGATAAATCGGGACTGCGTAACTCTGGACGTGCCTCATCGCGGCTTCCGGATGCTACAGCAATATGGGTGAACAACCAAAGTCCTGCCCTGTGGGCGGCGTTTTGTGGGTTCATCCAATCTTAAAATAATTCTTTGAAAAATGCCATCATATCCTGCCAGGAGCGTTTGTCCGCCTCTTTGTTATATGCCGCTCCGCGCGAATTGTCGTTACCGGCGCCCGGATTCGTGAAGCTGTGCACGGCATTGCCGTAGAATACCATTTGCCAGTCCACTTCGGCGTCGCGCATTTCCTTCATAAACGCGTCAATCTGCTCCTGTGGGACATGCGGGTCGTCGGCGCCGTGCAGGACAAGGACCTTTGCCTTAATATTCTTTGCGTCCTGAAGATTTGGCGTATCAAGATTGCCGTGAAAGCTAACCACCCCTTTAACGTCGGCCCCGCTGCGTGCCAGCTCCAGCGCTACACCTCCGCCGAAGCAGTATCCGATAGCGGCGATTCGGCCCGGGTCCACAAAGGAAAATTCCCTGACCTTCTCGAGCCCGGCAAGCGCGCGTCTGCGCATCAGCACCCTGTCGCCGCGATAAATGGCTGCCTGCTTCGATGCCTCATCTCTGTTGGCGGGCCTTACACCTTTGCCGTAAATATCAATCGCAAATGCAACGTAACCGAGAGACGCTAACTGCTCAGTCCTTTTCTTTACATACGGGCCGATGCCCGTCCATTCGTGTACGATTAAAACAGCCGGCGACTTTCCTTTGTGCGCCTCGTCGTATACAAGATAGCCTTCAAGAACGGTATCGCCGTCCCTGTATTCGATAGTTTGTGTTTTCACAACCACCGAGTTGCAGCCAGATCCGGTAGTCACTAATCCAATCATCAAAATGTATGGTAAAACTTTCATTGTATTTGTCCTCCCATTCCCCGCATAACGGCCAGTGGAATCAATAAAACAATCATCACTTTTTTTAACAGGATAATTATAACCAGGTTGTCTCTTTCATAAAAGTCGTAAAGGTTTAATATTATGTTGAATCGGGACTAACAATTGTTAGAATTAGGGTGAAACTACATATAAGAAAGGAAAAGATTATGAGGGCATTCGCATTCTTTGTTAACATTATCGTTTTACTGTTTATGATTCTCTTCATCACACAAGAGACGCCCAAAGACGAGGAATGGGTCATTGCAGCCATCGTGTTTATGTATCCTTTGCTTAACATCATCGCGCTATCGATGGGCAAAGACGACTGGCTCCGATTATTTTTCAAAAGAAAGGCACTGGAAGAAACCAGGAGAATCGAGGCTCTCAAATCCGAACTGGCTGATAAACCGAAATAGACATATCTCAGAATTTACCAGCCTGAAAGAAGTTAGAGCCTGAGCTGTCTATGTAACGCTGACATATATGAAATACTACGAAGTGCATAATGAGCTATACCGAAGATTATTGGCAAAGGGACAATTTGCGTGGGACAAGGGGAAATATGAACAATTTGAAATGCTCGGTCTTATCGAGCGTTTTATCGATGAATCGGATTTTGAACCATCACGCTCCTGTGCCCTTGACCTCGGATGTGGGACCGGAGGATTGTCATGTTATCTTTCTTCTCGCGGCTTTAAAGTAACTGCCATTGATATTTCAGCCATTGCTGTTAAAGAAGCGAAAAAGCAGGCCGCCTCGCGGGGACTGAAAATTGACTTTCGGGTGGCCGACCTTTGCCGTAACGAGTTGCCCGAAAACGCATTTGACTTAATCATAGATAATCATTTTCTGCATTGCATTGTTTTCCCTTACGAGAGAGATGCGGTACTGCAGAAAATACATCGCGCACTAAAGCCTAACGGCGAGTATTGGATAGAAACAATGGTCGCTCATCCCGAAATGAAGCCCAGAGACAAATGGAATTTGGATGCCGAAGGAATATCCTGGGCCCTCATCTCCGCCGACCTGCCAGTGGAAGGAAGTATCAATCGCGACGGGCAGGTGCTGTGTCCGTCGAGACGCATACAGCCTTCGGAGGCAATCATTATCGAAGAATTACACCGGGCCGGCCTCGAGCTGGCCTGGTATGAAACAATACCGCCGTCGGATGAAGATGATACAGGCTGGTTCAGGGCAAGATGTCGTCAAAGAACAAAAAACACCTGACACTCCCCCCCGTCATTCTATAAACTGACTCGCGATTTTTCACTGAACCGAAGTACCCACGCACCTTTGTTGATAGCTGTCGCTGGAATCGTGCATAGTAATCGCAGCAGATGCCTGCCCTTGCCGCCTAATTCGGATGACTCGGTGTGCTTCGTCACGTTATACCACGACCGCGGCAGCTCTTCGAACGTAGCGCCGCTGTCCTTAGATAATTCCACACACAACCGCTTGTCCGCTACGTCGAAGCCCGACACAAGCACTGCCGGCTGTTGATACGCAATCGCCGAGTCGGCAGCCCCGCCGCGACCGACATCGAACGCAATCTCCGCAGTCTTATTCTTGTCCGCGACAATGTGGTAAGCACCGCTCGCTAAATGATAGCCACAAGTGGAAATCCCCTCGCCCGTCTGCAATGTCCCCTTGCGGGCCTGGGTATAAGGATGCCGGTAATCGTCGGAATATGGCAAGGCGGGAAACAATCCTCACCAAGGGATACGATGTTCCTTGGCTATCCCAAAAGATAAGGAGATTTTTCTTGACAAATGTGTCTGAATAGATTTATACTCCTAAAGCTTCTTTGGAGGAGAACATTTCAGTTAAAACAACTCCTGTTTTCCTTTTGTTTTTTGTAAAAATGAGGGTTCAATGGCAAAACAAAACGCCTATATACCTGTTTTTAAAGAGGACCAAAAATGGAACGGATAAGAATGTTGAAAATTGTAGTGTTGGCATTGGCGGCTGTGGTCTGGGGGCCGCGAGCGGTAGAAGCATCTTTTCTCGATGACTTCAACACTCCAGGGCTGGTTACCTACACTTATTCAGATTCGTACGGCAGCGGCGGGAGTTTCACGGTCTCCGGCGGCAAATTGAACATTACCACAGGAAATGACAACACGGCTTCGGTAATGACGACTGATTACGTAGCATTCCCCGTCGGAGAAACTCTCAGTCTTGACGTGCCTCCGGATGTAGACTATGGAAATCCTTTCATGATGTGTTCTACTACAGCGGGTCAGCCGAACGGGACCAGCACTTTCGGATTTCGTTTCCGTAGAGACGGGAACATGTATGCCCGGATGGATCTGTATCCAGGAGGTATTCTAGCTAACACGTTGGACCCATCTCCTTACAAACCAGCTACATTATTTGTCAAGCGAACTTCAGATACTGATTTTGATTATTCCATTAAAATCGAAGGAGTAGAGACTCACTTAGGTTCGTTTACCCTACCGAACTTGGCAGGGATTTACAATCTGCATATCGGGGCTCAGGCTTATGACTTGTCGAGCAATACACTCGCTTTCGACAACCTTTCAATACAGCGCAGACTGATTCATAATATTACTCGGGACATCTGGTACGATTCGATTCAGGAAGCGATCGACGACGCCAACGATGGCGACGAAATCGAGGTGGCGCCGGGGATCTACTATGAATCCATCAATTTCAACGGCAAGGCCATCCGGCTGTACAGCAGCGGCGGGCCAACCGTTACCACCATCGACGCGACGGGTATAGATGCCTCCGTTGTGACCTGCAAAAACGGTGAAGGCTCTGGAACCATCTTTGAGGGCTTTACTATCACCGGCGGTAGCGGCACGATTCAGTCGTTTGGTACAACTGGCGGCGGGATGTGTAACATTGGCAGCAGCCCGACGGTGACCAACTGCACATTCAGCGGCAATCAGGCAAAGTCAGGCGGCGGGATGTCTAATGACGACTGCAGCACGACAGTCACAAACTGCACGTTCTCCGATAACACGGCCACCGCCGGTGGCGGGATGTACAACGGCGGTGCGAACGTCAACGTCACGGTTACCAACTGCATGTTCAGCGGCAACTCGGCACCCTATGGCGGCGGAATGTGGAACTACGACGCCAGCCCGACGGTGACCAACTGCACCTTCAGCAGTAATACGTCCACCGACCGCGGCAGCGGGATGTACAACGAATACTACAGCCATCCTACGGTGACCAACTGCACCTTCACCTCTAACACCGGCGCTAACGGCTGCGTGATGTGGAACCGCTACTTTGCCAGCCCTACGGTGGCCAACTGCATCTTCTGGGACAACGGGTTGGGGTCTCAGGGGCAGATTTACAACGTCGAGGACAGCACGGCCTCCGTTACCTACAGTGACGTTCAGGGCGGCTACTCCGGCACGGGCAATATCGACGCCGATCCGATATTTGCTGACACTGACGGGCGGCTATCGCCCAACTCGCCCTGTATTGACAAAGGCGATAACAGTACAGTCACAAAAGCTACCGACCTTGACGGCAATCCGCGTATCATTGATGGCGATGGTGACGGTACGGCTATAGTAGATATGGGGGCTTATGAAATTCCTTATGCAAAAGCAGGCATAAAGGGTACAGTCGTAGAGGTAGATTCAGCAGGTAAGGTTTCTGGTCCCTTAGCCGGTGCCAAGGTTACGTTTAGCGGCCAGGAAACTGACATAACAGTAACAGACAGTAACGGGAATTTCAGTTTTCTGAATATCTCAGCCGGTGACTATACTGTAACAATCACTAAGTCTGACTATTACGGTGTTGATAGTAATATATATATTGAAGAAAATGAGATATTACATGAGGTATTTCAACTGGCCTATAAGTCCGGCTCTCAATCGCCTGTGGGGTATGATTTTGTATCTGCTGGCGGCAAGTGTTTTATAGAGGGCACTCCCGGCGATATAAGCTTCGAAATTACAGTTGCATGGAATGGTGCAGCGGGTGATGTAAATTTTTGTATTGGCAATGACTGTTATCCGGCAACTGTCACAGACCTCGGAGGAGGATTGGCAAAAGCAAATCTGACTATACCCGCATCTAATATTGTGAATACTTCCAGTAAACTGACTATTAACGTCGTCAACGGTGAGGGAAAACATACATATCTAAATACCGAAGTCCGTTTTCATCCCGTACCCGGGATAATAAGTTCTTGGTATAAGGACGACATTCCATGGACGCCTTCGGACTCGTCCCTTTCATATGTAGACGAAAAGAGCTGGAGCTGGGAATTGCCTCTTGAGAACAAAGATGTCTCCTTAGAGGCTTCACTTGGTTACAACCGCGAATTGAGCTATGACCTTATGTCCGGGTCGTTCGACGGCTCTTTGGGAGGTACAGGCGGACTTAGCTGGAACTGGCCGGTCGCTGGGGTCACGCTTTTAGGCGAGGGAGAAGCTGGTCTGGCGGCTACCTTGGATGTTTGTTTGGGCGATGGTCCACCTGTTATTACGCCGGGCTGGCAGGTCTCTTTTACAGGCAAGCTTGGAGTAGAAGCCCCCGTAATTCTTGTGGTTAATGTCATTTTCCCTCCGGCAACACCAACTATTAATGGCATGCTCAAAATACCTGTGGTCAAGGATATTGTTAGTGCGTTGAAAGTGAGATTATATATTATTGGCGGTGCAAGCATTGCGGGCATTTACGAAGGCGGAGAGTTTGGTGATTGTTTTCTGGGGAGCACCCAGGTAGATGTCTCCGGGACAATCGGCGTGGAAATTCAGGTAGAGATAAGCGCGCTCGGTGCGGCGGTAGGCGTATATGCCGGAGGTGAGGGGACGCCCAGCTTTGAAATCTGTCCCGATTTTAAATTAAATTCAATTACTATACATGCCTATGTAGGTGCTTACGCTACATTCTGGTGGTTTACAGTCTCTGAACAGTATGGCTGCGTTATTGAAATTGGTGGGGCCGGAGAAGCTCAAACATTGTCCGAACAACTGCTTGGTAATGCTTTAGAGCCGGATGTTACATGGGAACTTGCTTCGGACAGTTTGAAGAGATGGGGCCCTGCAAACAGGCCTGTCGGTAGCGCGATAAGAGAGCTGGCTTTTACACTAAAGGCGGGCGCTACAGGTAACGGGGCGGAAACTATTGCTGAGAACGTGATCGGCTCAGCCTCTCCTTCTGTGGTTAGTGATGCATCGCAGACCATGTTGCTTTTCTCATTGCATGATGTTAACAAGCCTGACTATGGTGCTTCGGATATTGGCACCTTTATCTCTACGGGCGGCGGAGCGTGGTCGGCAGGGAGAATTGCCGATGACAGTTCTTCGGACTTTGTCGCTAAGGTAATGAGCGTTGGTTCAAACAGTTATCTTGCGGCATGGGAACGCATATCCGGAGATGTTTCTGAGGTAAACGACCCTAACCAGATTGACCAGATTGGTCTGCATCTGGAAATTGCAGCTTCGTGGTTTGACAGGGGTACCGGTGTATGGTCTGCGTTAACGGAGGTTACCAGTAATGATGTTGTAGACAGGTCCCCATTGCCAATCGTCTTTGGCTCAACAACCGGCATTGTATGGATACAGAACGATGTTAACTACGTAGGCAACTCTGAACATGGTGACCGTTTAATGTTCTCCGAATGGACTGGTTCAGCATGGGCAGCACCCCAGCAACTGTGGTCAGGACCCTATGGTATTTTGAGTATCAGTTTTGCTTCGGATAGTAACAATCAGGGCCATATAGTCTTTGCTGTAGACCTGGACGGCAATACTGATGATACGCGGACTGACAGGGAGCTGTATGGAATTTCAACTTCAGCATCTGGTTGGGAGGCAGCGGAGCGTTTAACAAACAATGACGTCGAAGATTCCTGTCCGGTTATTGTTAATCCCAACGGCACTGCTATTGTCGTATGGGATTCCAACGATACATTGTTGTACACGCCGCTTGGAGTCTGGAGTCCTAAGCAGGTTTACAGCCAATATACACTTAACAATCAGGCACCCACGCTTGCAGGGGTAACGATGGCTGATGGTGCAGCTATAGCTTATACAGTTCAGGGACCATCAGGGGTGGATATAATGGCCTCGTTTTACGATGCAATTCTGGATAGATGGTCATTACCGCGACAGTTGACTTTCGATGAGGATGCTGAGAGTGCCATCTCGGTAGGTTTTGACGGGGATAGGCTGATTGTTGCATACCTTAAGACAAAGACCGAACGCAAAGATGTTGATGTTGAGATAGAAGGCCAAATTTATCATCTTGAGAATGTACCGGAGCCCGGTCGCACCGACTTGTGCATTTTGCATCATACACTGGGTTATGATTTAAGCGTTGATTCAAGTTCCATAGTATTGGAACCAGCCAATCCTAAACCTGGTTTACCCGCAACGATTGGGGCTACTGTTGAAAATAGTGGTGACCTTGGCGCTGAAAATACCGCTGTAGTGTTCTATGACGGTGACCCTGATTCCGGCGGAAGTATTATTGGCGATACCCAGATAATAGGTGGCAATTTGATTCCGGGAGGTGCAAACGAGGTTTCTGTTAGCTGGGATGTGCCTGTATATAGTAGCAATTCGCATGAGATTTTCGTTGTCGTTGACCCGTGCCTGGCAGTGGATGACAGGGACAGGTCAAATAATACGGCTTCAAAATTCGCTGTCTTGCCCGACGTGGAGGTCGAAAATTCCTGGACTAAAGAGTTGTCAACCAATTCGGTAATGTTGTTCGCCCGTATTGCAAATACAGGTGTGACTGCTGCTAAACATGTTACAGTATCCTGGCGAATTGGTAGCCGGGAGGGAACGGAAATTGGCAGCGACTTGATACCAACGCTGGCCTGTGAAGGTGTTTATGAGGCTTCCTGCATCTGGGATGTTAATGGTGTATTCGATAGCAATGACTATGTTAAAGTCTTTGGGGTAGTGAGTTCTGCCGGTGGTGTGCCGGATTTCGATGAGCGTAATAATGCTTTTAGTCTGTTAGTTAATAATCCGAGTCCAGAAAGTCGTCCGCTCGCCGAAGCTGGCCCTGACCAGACAGTTTATGCCTGGATTGATGGTATAGCGGAACTAATTCTGGATGGTTCAGGTTCTTACGATGATGATAACGACACGCTGACATATCATTGGACTTGGACGATTGACGGCAACGATTACGAGGAAAACGGTGTAAAGCCGACAATTGAGTTACCCGTCGGCGAACACGTTATCTCGCTAATCGTCAATAACGGAACCGTTGATTCCGAGCCGAATGAGGTAAATATAACCGTTATTGGGCCTATAGAAGCGAATCTGTGTGTTATGCCCAGGGTGCTCAACTGTCGAAGCTTCCAGCCGAGAATAATGACAATAATGCGACTGCCCAAAGGGATTACCAAGGAGCAGATAGATACAAATGAGCCGATTTTGCTCTATCCGGGCGAAGTCGAAGCGGATTGGACGTGGATTAGCAGGAGATTCGATAATAAATGCAGGGACTGGAGTACGACCATTTTGGCCTTGTTCGACAAAGACGATTTGATGGATGCTATCCCTGATAAGGGTCAGGTTGAATTGGTAGTTGTCGGCCAGTTAAAGACCGGCCAGTATTTCTTTGGTTCCGACACCGTCACTGTAATTTGTCCGGGTAATTGGCCCTGGCATAGACCCTGGTATAACCACAGGTGGGATAGAAGATGTCGAGGACCGTTTAATTGCCGACATTAGAATTGCTTAAGAGCAAGTAGATTTTTATAGATTCAGTTTTTTCATAGTGGCGAAGAATATTTCGTAGGTAACGGACTCTTCGTCGCTTCGTTTCTATAGATGTTCCCTATCTGACATACACCCCGCATATAAAATCGCCTCCTAATATCGAAGCTGTCATCGCTATATAATAACCTGCGAACCGTGAAGCCGCAGGTGATTACCTGAATGCTCTCGCCGTACTCACAACGCAAGATTACAGCGCCGCCGTTGGACGAAAATGACACGGGCTTATTCAGGGCAAAATGCTGTCAAAGGATAAAAAACACCTGACATCTGTCATCTGATAAAAATATGTATCTGCCCCCTGCTATTCTACGGATTGCCGCGCGATTTTTCACTCAATCGAAGGACCCATGCGTCTTTGCCGGTAGCTGTCGTTGGAATTGTGCAGAGTAATTGCAGCAGGCGCCTGCCACCACCTAATTCGGACGACTCGGCGCGCTTCGTCACATTATACCACGACCGCGGCAGCTCTTCGAACGTAGCGCCGCTGTCCTTAGATAATTCCACACACAACCGCTTGTCCGCTACGTCGAAGCCCGACACAAGCACTGCCGGCTGTTGATAGGCAATCGCCGAATCAGCGGTTCCGCCGCGACCGGCATCGAAGACAATCTCAGCAGTCTTATTCTTGTCCGCGACAATGTGGTAAGCACCACTCGCTAAATGATAGCCATAAGTGGAAATCCCCTCGCCCGTCTGCAATGTCCCCTTGCCGGCCACGGCATAAGGATGTCGGTAATCGTTAGCGAAGGGCAGGGCATCGTTAACGCTCTTGATACGGGGCAAGACACGGCCCTTCTCGGTTCCCAACTGGGCTATAAAATGACGATGGTGTTCCTCGAACGGCCGCCATCCTCGTCGCGCTATCTGTGTATAGGAAATGTTTCTCCACGATACATCATTGAAGACCGCATAAGTGGCGCCCTCGAGAGGCTCGTACAATGCCAGCAGACTTCCGAACTCCCGCGGCGGCCGTGCCCAGTGCGCAAGAACATAGTCGTTCTCAACCGGTGGCATCCCGTCCCTGAAGATATCGCCGTCGCTTCTGCTATTCTCGAACAGCGCATCGCCGTCACTTCCTCCCTGCCAGTAGCTTTTACGCGGTGCCGCTGCCGGATCGCCATCGGCATGGATGGAAATGGTCTCGTCCAAAATATTCGGCCTACGGATAATGAAATCCAGGTTCTTGCCCGGCTTGACCGCGGTGTCTAATCGCAGCGTGTCTTTGCCGATGCGTTTTACAATCTGTACAGGCCCCCACCCCCCTGCCGTGCTTTCGATGGTATCCCCGTGTGTCACCCAGGGAATCGTGAAATCCGTTCCATTCGCCGCCGTAATCGTGTCGCCGTCGGCGATGATGCCCTTTCCCGAGCCGCCGGGCCCCCGTGAGCATATCCCGTCCCAGTCTTTTGCGACCACCGCATCGAATTTGATATTAACTCGGCCGGTCGGATAGAAAGTCCATTCCGTCGTTGTCTCTACCATATCCAGCTCAACGTACTTATCGTTCGCAGGACCATCGCCGTTATTCAATCGAGGTTGGCACTTCTGCCGAACGCGCAGCCGAACAGGCGTGTTCTCTATAATCTCGAGCGATGCCCGGCCGGGCCCGCTGTTCAAGCCCGTTGTCGTGGTAAACTCCTGGTCACCGAGCAGATATACATTATAATCAAAGATGCCGCCCTGGCAGTAGCCCGGCCCGGTGACTAAATTGTCCTGCTGGGTCGGGTCATACATCTTGTCGAACATTTTGTATATACCGCCGTTATAGAAAAGACTCAGGACCACCTTCCATTCGTCGGTTTCTACAGCCAGTTCCCTCTCTTCGGACGACAATTTATCCGTAACACTAAGTCTGGTTTTTGTTGGTTTCAATCCTTCGGTAATTTTATGTTCTCCCTTAACCGGCATCGCACATCCGGCAAACAGACTGACACCGGCCAATAAAATTATACCCCACAAACAGCTACGATTACCCAGAATATGCTTGCCCTTTAATCTTCTGAACCGCACTCCTTACTCGCACACGATAAACCTATATCATTAAAGAGTATTTTTCAATAAGAATCAATAGCTGGTCCTTTTTTCCGCCTTGTCATCCTGAATACAGCGTAGGATATTGTAGTGTGGGGCTTGCTTGCCACGGCGAAGCCAGGTCCGCAGGTAGCTAAATTTCGATTCACCATTCACCAGTTACCAATAACAATTTTCTCTTGCTTTTGGCAATAACGATTAGCATAATATTCCGCGAATGGATTTGCATTTCAAAGGATAGCAGAACCTTCACGCAACGAGGCGTGAGAAAGGGGTATCTGTTATGAACTTTATGCCCATCGGCAAACTCGGCCCACATACCACCGGCGGCAGGGTCCACTTCGGCCTGCTGCTGCCCGGCCTGAGCGCAAAAAGCGGCTACCAGGTCCAGCTTCGCATCATTCATGAACGCGACCAGTTTATCCAGACCGAACCTACCTACCGAAAACCGCTCGCCCACAATCCTGACCCGGTTTATGGCGACTATTGGCAGACAACCCTTAACCTTTTCGGCTCTGGCAGCGGCGCACACTGGGGCAAAACAGGCAGGTACATCTACCGCTATGCGGTAATCACGCCGTCCGGCAAAGAAATTGACTGGATTATCGACTCCTTCGCGCGCGAGTTCGGCGTCGGACGTCACGCTGCCTTCACTCACGGCTACAAAAACCACAAGTGGAGCAGTACCGAATCACGATGGACGACACCTCGGCATCACGACCTCGTGCTTTATGAGATGAACATTATGGAATTCGCCGGCTCACTTGAACGGGCCGCCGACCGGCTTGTCGGGGTATATGATTATCGGAGAGCGAGGCAGATTTTGGAGCCTGTGCAGGGGCATGGAAGTTTTTGAAAGAACTATTTGCTTGATAAAGATTTGATTCGATTCGCTTACTATCGCAGTTATCCTGCTGACTTACGTTAGTTATTATTAATCTGCAAATCAATTAGCTCGTCACTTATAGACCTTTCTCATTGATTATTGAGCACTCAAATTTTTAGAAAGATTTATTTCTTGTTTTCTTTTAATATTCTGGCTGGTTTCGGGGGCTTTTCAATTCTAAGATGCCGGTCTGCGAAGGCAAGAAACTGCTTCCAGTCATACTCGTTGACAGAGTGCACACCTTTGCCGAACAGCTTATGCACCGGGCGGGCGGGAATTATCTTGAAATGTGTTCTTTGAGGACTTCGTGAAGCCACTCTCTTTCCGGCTCCGAAAGAACGTCCCCAATCTCAATTCTCTCGGCGCCGACGTCAAAGGTGAGCCTTTGTCTCTCACCGACCCGTTCGAGCTGTAGATTGAAAGGGTCGTTTGATTCTATCCGGTAACTCTTATTGCGGAAACTCTGGAAAAATTTGGGCCTTTTTTCTGAATCCTCGCTCCTGCGATAATTATTAAAATTGAAGGGCTTTGTTCCTGTTTCATATTCAAAACACCTCGAAGATAAAACTAACCTCGAAGGTTTAATCCCCTTGAAGATATGGTACAAGCTGTAAATCACAGCCACCTCACCACAGGCCCAGCCGCCCAGCCAGAAAAGCATAAATAATCTTCCAAAAAGCGGCATGTCATCATCTGTAAAAAACGCTATCGCTGCCATAACGCCGCCTACCGTCCAGCCACAAAGCCAAAATATCATAAACGCAGCGGCACCATACTGACCAATACTCTTTCGGCCGTTTTCCCAGGTGTAGGTCGTTGAATACATATCCCTCTCAAGTTTGATTTGCGACCCTTCCGGCGGTTCGGCGTTCATCTGAACTTGCCTTTCAATTTACATCTCCGGCACAACCTCGGGATATAGCTGCCCGGCCGGTGTGATTTTAAAAATATAAATCAATCCCTTCTTCAGCTTTGAGTACACAACGTTGCCGTAGACGGCTTCGATATCGTACTGCTTTAATTTGTCCGGGTCGTTGGCCAGTTCCCATATACTCGTCCAGAATAAATCTCTTTCCTTAATCGGTAAAACCTTCAGAAGGCCACCATACTGCAGAGGTTCTTTGCCCGCCTCTTCAACAGCCCGCCCGTTTTCCGGGGCCGTGTTCTCGCTGTATACCCTTCGCCAAAGATACAGAGCCTTTTTCTTCCCATCCATCACCATTTTATCGCCGAACTTTACAATCAAGGCATCGAAGTGAACTATACTACCCTCGATTATATACTCCTTCTCGAGTATTTTCCTGAACTTGTCATCTCTGGCAGTCTCGACAAATTTCACCGTTGTGTAAAGTTTACCATCGCGATTTTCCTGTGAAATCACCTTTGCGTAACCAATCTGGTCCTCAATCGTCAGATTTGTTATCGCCGTCTTCAGATTCTTATTCTCCGTCAGCAGCTTGTGGACGGTTGCTGCTCCGTAAAACCAGCCGCGTCCTACGTATACCAGCACCCCAATAAAAGCAAAGGCTATAACATATAAAAGAATTTTCCTTGTTATTTTTTTCCCGGCCATTTGTGCCTTCTCATTCTGTACAATTTTGACTATTACTGAATCGTGCAGGACCTGTGATATTTATCGGCTTCTACGTTCTATGTTCTACAATTATCTATGCCGTCAGTAACCGCAAAGTGCTTATACGCCTCTTTGGGCTGTTTTGATGACGCATTATTCAATCCGGAATCAAATGAGGAGCTAAAAAATGTTGCAATTAAAGCCTGGGTGGCGGTATTATGACGGTCGTATTGCCCCGGCTGTATAGACCGTAGGCCATACAAAGTGGAAAAATTTAAATAAAACCCAAAGAGAAAAATATGAAAAAAAGACCGCTTTACCGACAGATTGCCCTTGGCCTTTTATTGGTGCTTCTTTCGGTACTTTTCTATTTAATACACTTCGCATTTTTTCGCGATGCTCACCACATCTTCATTTATCTCGTGGGTGACATTGCCTTTGTTTTCATCGAGGTGCTGCTCGTAACACTGATTATACATCAGGTCCTCGGCGACCGGGAAAAAAGAGCTATGCTTAAAAAGCTGAATATGGTCATCGGCGCCTTTTTCAGCGAGGTCGGAATGCCTTTGTTGAAGCATTTTTGGGCTTTTGACGCCGAGGCAGAGAGCTTCGGCAGACATCTGAATGTCGATAATGAATGGTCGCCGGAGCACTTCGACAAAATGGAAGAGATTCTTCACAATCGGGATTTTAAAATCGATGTCCACAAGGGCAACATCGACAAGATGCGCAGTCTTCTCATTGAAAAAAGGGGGTTTCTTCTCAGACTTCTGGAGAATCCGAATCTGCTGGAGCATGAGAATTTCACCGAGCTTCTCTGGGCAGTCTTTCATTTGGCCGAAGAGCTCTCACACAGAGAAACGGTCCACGGCCTGCCCGATACCGACTATGAACATTTAGCCGGCGATATAAAAAGGGCCTACGGCCTGCTCGTACGCGAATGGCTCTCCTATATGGAGCACCTAAAGGGCAATTATCCGTATCTTTTTTCTCTTGCCGTCAGGACCAACCCCTTCAATCCTCAGGCTTCCGTGGAAGTCAAATAATCCATCGACTTATCGTGGAATATAACCACTTAGAGACAATGAAGCTTGCGACGAAAACCTCATTTGTTTTGATGGACTTGGAGTATTATTTTTTGCCTGAAAGCAATGGCTGGTTGAAGAAAATTGGTGGTTGCACTTAAAAGCCTTTAAGTTACAATATCACGCAATGTATATCTATTTCACAAGACAAATAGCTAAACCTGGAAGGAGATAGGCAAATGGCTGAGGAAGAGATTGGAACGATATCGGATTTCTTCGCCCATCCTGTAGTGGCCGCTATCGAGCTGACAGCAGCTTTGAAACTCGGGGATAAAATCCGCATAAAGGGTAATACCACCGACCTTGAGCTGACTGTTAACTCAATGCAGATTGACCACGTGGACGTCAAGGAGGCCAAAGCAGGTGACTCCATTGGCGTAAAGGTCAGCGAGCATGTAAGAAAGCATGATACCGTTTATAAGATTACTGATTAAACTTGCAGCCCACCCTTGAGAAAGATGTATCCTCGAAGGTAGCGGCTGTAATTATCTCGTCCTGTTTCACGGATAGAATCTGATTAGTGCGCGTCGTTATCGTAGAAGCTGGGGGCTAAAGCATCGCTAATTTGGACAGGCCACGATGCCGGCAAATATCGCCCATATGCTGATAGCACACAAGGGACTAAAAAAACTCCAGGAAGATAAAGACGCCGGTTTGGCCGAGTTTGCAAAAATGCTGGATAAATCCTCAACCAAAGAAAACTACAAGGCATATATGAACCTTGGCAGTATCGGGCCTGACTTGTATTACTACATCTCTCTTCCTAAAGGGCTGAAGGAAATTATCCGGGATGGATACGTGCAGGCAAAGGGCATAACATACTGGGCCTATCATTTACATTCGAGCAGGCCCAATGAATTTCCTTTGAAGCTGATTGAGATTACCTTCAGCGACGTCGTGCGCGAAGGCAGGAAGGTTATTCTCGATGTGGATGATAAAAGAAAGCTTGCTTATATTGCCGGTCACTTGAGTCATATAGCGGCGGACCAGATTGTTCATCCGCTTGTAAATGAGCTTGCCGGGCCTTATTACAAAAGCGGCAAAAACAGAAAAACTCACAGACAGGCGGAGGTCTATCAGGATTATTTTCTCTATCAGGAGGTGTATCGCCTGGAGAAAAAAAGCGGCCCGAGGTATGAGTTTCTCAAGCAGGATTTCGCAGGCTGGGCGGACTGTATCAGGGGAAATACTCTGAACAATACCAGGGATTGGTTCCGGTTTTTTCTGCAGCGCGGCTTCATAGAAACTTATAGCTCAGCACCTACCGAGGATGAAATAGAGGATGCGGTCGACGGGTTGCTAATGACTCTGCAAGCAAGTCAAAAGGTGGGACCTTACAAAAAGGCGGACAAGGAATACAAAAAAAAAGGCCGTAAAGGTCCCAACTTTAAAAAATACATACAAAAACCGGGATACCTGGATTATTACAAAAAGGCCGTTGAATTAACCACAGTGTACATGACGGCGCTGTATAAGGCCTACAAGATATTGACAGCCGACAGGGATTTTACAGGTCCGCGTAAAAGGTTCCTTGAAGTTGTAAGTGATGCAGACCTTTCCTGTCCGCTCCAAAAAGATATACTTAAGAAAGAAAAAGCAGCACTGAAAAAATTTAACTCAAAGGCCAAAGCATAATTTGGATAATAGTATGACGAATGATTTTTCGGAAAATAATGATTCACCAATCGACAGCGAGCAAATAGAACAGCAAAATCAACAGCAGGCCTACGAGGAGATTCTCGCCGAGATTGAAAAACAAAAAACACACAAAAAAAGCTGGGTCTCAAATCTCCTGATTTTGGCCTTCTCTCTGCTGATATTTTTCCAGCTTGGTCTTTTTAGTTTCGGCCTGAACGGCTTGATTATAATTATTATTGTTTTACTAATTCACGAGACGGGACACCTTTTAGGAATGCGATTGTTCGGCTACAGAAACGTGCAAATGTTTTTCATACCTTTTTTCGGCGCTGCCGTCTCAGGCCAAAAACGCGACATCGCCGCTTATAAAGAAGCCATTGTTAGTTTACTTGGCCCAATGCCAGGCATCCTCATCGGCTGTGTTTTTATGTTTATGTTCGCGGCAACCGCTCAAGAGTTGTATTCCACCCTGGCCTCTATGTTCCTGCTTATCAACGTTTTCAATCTCCTGCCCTTCTATCCTTTGGACGGCGGCCGATTCCTACATACGGTACTTTTCTCCAGAAACCGATACCTCGAGCTGTGCTTCAGAATCTTTGCTGCCTTGGCATTGATTCTTGTCGGTTTTGCTCTGGACGCCTGGCTGCTTTTGTTGCTTGGACTGATAAACATTTGGTCCGTGAAGACGCCGTTTAAGCTTGCAAAGATGGCAATGGAAATTAAGCAATCCCGGAAATATCGCGATTTGTCCGATGCCATTGCTATCGACGGCAAAAAAATCGGTTCCGAAATTATTCCTCCTGATATTGGGAAAGTCGTCATCGACAAAGTTTTTGAGCATTTTCCCCCACCTCTCGACATCAGGGCCGTTGCAAGTCATACCAGGGATATATGGGAAAAAATTTCTTTCCGTCCAAGCGGCATTTTTTCCACCGCGGCGCTGCTTATTGCATATTTGTTCATCCTATGTCTTCCGTTGGCTGCTTTTGCAGGCTCTTCGATTGTCTCTCTTGTAGAGCGAAAGGGTTTTGTAAAATCTGAAATCGTCGAATATGAAAGGCCGGACGGCTCAAAAGGTTTGAAAGAACAATTCTATTTAAATGAAAAAATCTATTCTGAGATAGAGGTTGACCCTGAAAGCTACTTATATCACGGCAGAGATGTACAATACCAATTCACCGACCCAAATAAAATCTCAAGCGAGGGCACATGGTCGCAGGGAATGATCGATGGGATATATAGCGTCTATGATTCAGAGGGAAAGCTAATTCGGGTAACTGTCTATAACAAAGCAAATTTTGTCTCACGAAAGAAAAAAGTTGACGGCAGATGGGTAGAGCAAAATTGGCAGGATTTGTCTTTCATACATAAATGGAGAATCAGAAGATATCAAAAGCGCCCCCAGGGACCCACCGCGAAAAAAATGTAGCCACTATTTAGCCCCGCTGCTGCCTGCGGTTCGGAAATCAAATATTTACTGCGTCCCTAAGGGACTGCGTAATACTTAATGTTTCCTCATCGCGGCCTCCGGCAACAGCGAGTGCCACAGGTCGCATTGAATCAAATCAATTAATAAATCTTGTATTTCCTGATAAATGAAGTATAATTCTGAAATGGGAACGGGGAGAGGTTAAAAAACTCGCATCATACCCATGAGAAAATTAATTGAGTCCACCGCAGCAACAATAAGCAATTGCCGCGAGGGAGAAATGATAAATAGAAAAGCTTTAGATTGGTGCCCGTTTCTCTATGTTGCTTCGCGAGTTAAGAGACGTTCGGAATGGAATCAAAGGAACTTGTTATTTGCGGGTCGAGAAGATTGGGATTGGAACAGATGGCAAAGCGCAATTAATACAGAAGCCCCATGGGATTATGGCTTGTTTAAATTTATTATAATCAATGTTGGTAGCTATTTCGGAGTAAACTGGAAAAAACTTCGGCCATCTGATTCACTGGCTGCGGAACTTCTTATTCCAGGCGAGAAAATGCACTGGATAATGGCCAGCGAGCTATTCAACGAAATCGAAGGTGCGTTAAGCTTATGTACGGATGTTGAGGATTATAAGAATTTGCTTGCTCCCATTGAGTTGTACAGTGGCACGATTAATGAATTTCTGCGATTCTTTCAAAACATCTGGGGCACTCATCACCATTCTGATACCCCTCTCTGGGAGAAGAAGACTTATTAAATTCACAGGAGTCCCAATATCAATAGCTGCTGAATTATATACGATTGGCGTAAGAGGTTATTACACATTTGAATGTAGAAGCTTAGAAAGATATGAAAAAGTCGTTGTATATAGACTATCTACTCACTTTCTTGATAATCCCATTTTGGAAATGGGGCAGATGGAAAAAACGAAAGAGATTTTTCGAGACACGTGAGCCGATCGGTGTTGATAATTGGTTAATAAAATTTAGTAACGAGAAAAAATGGGACAAAGAATTATCTAAGTACATACTTGAAAATATGGAAATTCTTGTTGTTGCCCCAGCGCACATCAGACCCACAGATAGATTCGATAATGAGTTAAGTATACCAAGCAAGTGGTCTACTGCATTTGGTGATTACTTTACTCTTATAGAAGAAAAGTTAAATAAATATGAAATCAAAGAATAGCCTCAACCACCCTAGAAACTTTGGCAATGCAACGTTGAGCAATTTCTGGATTATCTGAACGAAATTTGGTTTACTTATTGTGTTAAGTGAACTTTAGAATGCTGTATTAATTGACAACACTTAACCGCTTTATAATGAGGATAACACCTTTACATTGGCCTGAGTTTTATCATAGAGCTACAAAAGTTCAGCGTTTTTTAGCCGACTTTCCTGTAGTAGGTATGTACTTTCGGGTTCGCAGAATGTTTTGTCGGGAGTTAAAAAACCGAACTTATAATACGTTGGGTTCGTGGAAAAATAACCTGGAAAAATTGAAATATATGTGTGTTGTTTCGCCGTTAATCAAAGAATATTTTCGTTGGCCAAATTACTATTCCATTCCTGATGATCCATGTGAAATTCTTTTTTGGTACCCTCAAGTAGGTTATGATGACCTGTCAGGTCAGCAATTTGCCGGTATTCTAATAGATGAGTTTTCTTTACCTGAAGATTTTTTTGAGGATTATAATAAACTTACTTATGGTCAATTCATTGAAAAGATTATCAGACACGTTAACAGTTAGACCTACACAAATTCGGTGAACTACTTTTTGTTTCCTCATCGCGGCCTTCGGCAGCAGCTTGACAATCTCATAGTCGTCTATATCCAATTTTTGAGGGGGTTATATCTTGTCACCCATAGGGGGCTTATTCAAAATCACATCATAATACCTACGAACCGGCCGGGACAATTATGGGTATAAATAGCTGGAAACATAAATTATTTACGCAATAAATGAGATGGTTGGCAATGGTTAATGAAACCAAATCTCTAAATAATCGACGGGTGCTGAAAAGGCTTTTAGCACTCGTTATTATTGGCTTCGGATTGGGTGGATGCTTACTCTCGTACTCTGCTAAAACACAAATTAAGCTCAATAATGATAATAAAACCGGCTCTTACAAGGAGAAAGAAATGCGCAGAAAATTAACAACCGAGGAAGAGCGCATTATCGTTCATAAAGGAACCGAGCCGCTCTTCAGCGGAAAATATAACGATCATTTTGAAAAAGGCGTTTACACCTGCAGGCGATGCGGGGCTGAATTATTCCGGTCATCCTCGAAATTCAAGTCCGGCTGCGGCTGGCCCAGCTTTGATGAGCAAATCGAGGGGGCCGTGAAGTGGCAAAAAGACGCCGACGGCGTCCGCACGGAGATTATCTGTGCAAACTGCGGCGGGCATTTAGGCCACGTGTTTTTGGGTGAGCAGCTTACAACCAAAAATACTCGATACTGTGTCAATTCCATCTCGATGGATTTCATGCCTGCCGGAAGCAAGCAGACTGAAAAAGCGATTTTCGCCTCCGGCTGTTTCTGGGGCACGGAATATCATTTCAAACAAGCCCCCGGCGTAATATCCACCGCCGTCGGTTACACGGGCGGCCAGGTGGACAATCCAACTTATAAACAGGTTTGCACCGACAAGACCGGCCACGCCGAGGCCGTCCAGGTCGAGTATGACCCATCGAAAACAACTTACGAGCAATTAGCGAAGCTGTTTTTCGAAACACACGACTTCACTCAGCTAAATAGACAGGGCCCCGATATCGGCACACAATATCGCTCTGTGATTTTTTATTCGAATGACGAGCAGCGACAGATTGCTGAGCGATTAGTACAACAGCTTGAGCAAAAGGGCCACAATGTAAAGACGCAAATAAAACCGGCAGACAAATTCTGGTCCGCTGAGGATTATCATCAGGATTATTACGAAAAGACAGGCAAAACACCCTACTGCCACATATACAAAAAAATCTTTTAATGCACCGTCCTAATACACAAAAATGTTTAAATCCCGGCACCTGTTTTCAGGGCCTTTTAGCCCACGGCACTGCCGTGCATTTCTTTCCTTAAGCCCGCCGATTTACTCGGCGGGTCTCCCTACTAAGCATATAACAATTGCCTGCCCGGCAAAATTTATCTGCATATTTATCAGAATATCATTTACAAAACCGCTCCTTAATAATAGATTTTCTGCTATGGAATCAGGAACGTCTCAAACAGAGTCAGGCCCCGGCGGCGATAAACCAGAAATGCCCGCTCCCCAGGTAACATCCTCCAAAAATCACCTCATCGGACTGCTCGTATGCCTGTTCCTTATCGTCCTTTGCACAGGTGTAAGCGTCTGTAAAGTCAAGCTCCTAAAGAGGCTTCCCTTTTTTAATCCCGACGACGGACTGGGTTTCTACTGGGCCCAAAATGCGTTTCATTTTCGTCACGCCCAGATGGTCGCCGAGGGCAAAAGCATCCCAACAGTTGACACAGATATTCAATACCCCGAAGGATTAAACATCCGGCAATATATAACGCCGCTTCCGGACCGGGTCTCCGGCAGTTTATACCGGCTGCTCTCGCCCGCGGCACCTCTGCACGTATTTCTTATTTACTTCATTTCCATATTCTCCACCTTATCGGTTTTCGCCGTTTTTCTTGCCGGCAAGTTGCTGTGGCGGTCCAATTTGGCGGGGATTGCTTCTGCCTTGTTTTATTCTGTTATGCCTGCAAGTTTCGCCAGAACAACGGCAGGTTTATTATTGAGAGAAGATTTTGCTCTGCCGTTTATCTTTCTTAGTTTTGCCTGTTTTATTTACACTCTGCGAGAAGATCGCCCCCTTGTGGCTTTGATAGGCTCTCTACTCTTGGCAATAGCGCTTTCCTCTTGGCACCTGACGCAGTTTTATTTATTTTTCTTCGTCGTCGGTTTTGTAATTTTATTCTTCCTGCTACAAAAACACCAGTTCCCGCGTCTCGGCTTCACAATCTTCACTGCAGTAACATCGGCCTGCGCTTTGATTCTGCCTGTGCTGCGCGCAAAGCTGTTTATTTTTTCTTTCCCGCTGATGTTAAGTTACGCGTTGCTCGTACCATTGTGGCTGCCGAGCAGGTTCACAACCGACGGACTCAAAAGACGATTATGGGCAGCTTTGTCTATTGTCTTATTTCTCGCAGCGGCCCTGATACTTCAAAACTGTACCGAAAGCCACTCATATCTCTGGAGTCTCATCCTGACAAAGCTTCGATACTTTGCCAGTCAACCGCAGGACCCTTCATTTATTCCTTTTGAAGCAAGGATTCTCTGGTCCGCCGGTTTTGTCACTCCCTCGCCCAAGGCGGTTCTGATACTACTCTCCGGCCCCGGCTTATTTGGAGTAGCAGCCTTGCTTGTACTGGCTCTGCAAATCCTGATGGGCAAAGCTCGCAAAGGGCAAATTATGCTCGTCTACTTTACGCTCTGCTTTCTTCTGCTTTTCTTCATAATCTACAGGCTGCATGTTTTCGCGGCCTTTTTCCTCTCCTTGCCCATCGGCTACCTCGTAACGCTCAGGAGCAGGCCGGTTAAAGTGCTCGCATATCTAATTATGGCGGCTTGTCTGGCATATACCGTTCAATCGCTGCGTTTCATTCGAATTGGCGCCGCTCGGCCCCCCCAGGGATATGTAAACGATGTGATTAAGTTTATTAAAGCCGGCAGCGACAAAGACGAAGCCGTACTCAGCTCTTTTCAGTTCGGCCCTGCCATTGCCGCTTATGCTCAGCGTCCCGTTATTCTGCACTCGTCTTTCGAGTCAAAGCGAATCCGGGATAAAGTTAAGCAGGTTTACACTACACTATATGCCGGCGAGCAGGATTTTTACGAGGTATGCAGGCAATATAAGGCAGGTCTGTTCGTATATGAATCCGGAATGGCAATCAGCGGTGGACCGGGAAGCATTCGTTACATTGCCGGAAAAACCGCCCTCGGGAAAAACTCCGCAGCCGCGAAATTCCACTTCGCGCCGGAAAAACTGAAAAACTTCGGCCTTGTTTACCAAAACGACCGTTATCGCGTCTTCCGCGTAGGAGAAAAGACCCCCCCGGAACAAGTTAAAGGTTTGCCCTATGTGCCTCTATATGACCTGAGCTTATATTGCGACCCCTACCAGCTCGGCGAAAATATCGACGACTGGATAATCGCCACAGGTTTGAAGAAGCTGCGAAGTCCGCAAACCCACAAAATGCTGGCTCAAAGGTTCCTTTCTCAAGGCAATCTCAAAACAGCCATACTGGAATACCATCGGGCACTCTCCTTGAATCCACAGGATACCGGCATTCTCCTGGATCTCGGCAAGGCATTGTATCAATCCGGCGAAAAGGAAAAAGGATTGCAGGTAATAAGATTGGCCTTTGCAAAGGACCTTACTCTGAATGTCAACTCTCTTGACATACAGGATTCTGCAATCTGGATAGTACTTGGACGTGATGAGCTGACCGCAAAAAGATTCCCAAGGGCGCAAAGCTTTCTCAGCAAGGCCGTCGAATTGCAGCCGGATTCTGATGAGGCATATAATCTCCTCGGCCGGGTACTCGCTGTCTCCGGTGAATATGAAAAGGCAATAGAGGCAATAGAAAAATCTCTGTCGCTGAATCCGGACCAGCCGAATCTAACTACAATCTTAAATTACATAAAAGTGCGGACTTCCTCGAACCAAAGTCCGCAGTAAAACAATTCCCGCAAGATACAAACAAACTGAACAGAGCCGCGACCGTAAGGGAGCGGTAACTTGTTTAGCCCCCTGTACTGCAGGGGGTTTCTTGTATTTTTTGAATACCTGCACCGTAGGGGATTTCTTTGTGATTGTTTAGCCGTCGCCGGAACGGCGACGTCGTCATCCCGAGCGCGGTCGCGGGATCTCGAAAAACGTTTAGACCCGTCATCTTGTATGACGGGGTTGTTTACCCGTCGCCGTCATTGCGATACCCGATGTCGTTTATCGGGCCGCGGCAATCTTCAATCTCAAATAATCAATACCTGTCCTGAGCAGATTTGTACTGAGCTTGTCGAAGTAGTCGAAGGAATCATTCATCGATAATCAATTTGCTTGCTGCCTTGTGGCTAATTATTAAATCTCCACTTCCGTGTATTTCATATCCGTTCCACTCATAGCTCGGACATTATCCGGCGACATCTTTATTACGACATACTCCGGCGAGGCCGGGTCCGCGATGTGCTCCTTCAGCGCCGGCACGGCCTTGTACAGCCAGAGCTTCTCCGCGTTGTCTGTGCTGACTGTGCAGGGACCCGCGATACGCACGTGCTTACCCGCAGAATCGCAGAAACAATACTCCGCATAAGGCACGCTTTTTAGCTGAGCAATCTTGTCGGAACCGCTGAAGGTCGCGCACCAAAGCTCGCCGTCCTTCCATTCGAGTCCGCCCATCGGCCTTACGCCGACCTTTTGGCCATCGGTTGTAGCCAAAAAACCCCACCCAACCTGCTTTACGAATTGTTTTAATTCTTCGAAATTCATATTTCCTCCCTTTCTCTGTTAAATTGGATTAATATGATTATAAGATGTAACAGCGAATAAGGCAAAAACAATTATCAGGTAGATTAATTGACTATATGTTCTTATCGAGCACCCAATCCCCCATTTAACCAAATTACCAATTACCAATCTTAAAATTCGGCCCTGCGAACTCGCCGTGATACTTCCGTGCCGCCGTGTCGTATGCCTTTACTGCCTCAATCTCACTATCGAAATATCCGAGTCCTTTCTGTTTTTTGTCCACCGTTATTTTCGCCTGCCATTTTCTTCTGTTCTTGTGCCAGCTTACACCCTTATATTTATTTTTTGTGCCGCGTCTTTTTCTGCTGTTCCTCACATTTTCCGCATTACTTGCCGGCCGAAGGTTTACCCTTCGATTATCCAGGCCGTTACGATTGATATGGTCAACAAGCACATCATCCTGAACTTTCAGAACCTCTCGATGCATTAATACTATCTTTCTTTTTCTTTTTTCTGCTCGTCTGGCCGCACGGGCCGCGTAAAAAGTCCGCTTCCCTTCCCGCACAAACCACTTATATTGTGAAAACCGCTCATAATCCTCCTGGTCCACAATCGCGTATTTACCGTGTGTCAAAGGTATCCTGCGGAACGGGTATCCATACCTCACCTGCCGGCAGCGTAATAGCATCCACACACATACCTTATAAATCAGCTCTGGCAGGAATATCCTTATCCTGACCTCTCGCACTATGGTCCCACCAATAATCAATCATCAGTACCTGTCCTGAGCCCCGACCTGTCGGGGTCGAAGGAATCAATAATCATTCGTTTTTCCGCCTTCGGCGGAAAAACGCGCCCCCACTATTGGCTCAACCTGCGCGTTTTGGCGAAAATTCGGGTATTTTTCTGACTTCGAAAAATGCTAAGTGTTTTTGTGGAAGTGATTAAAAAAATTATATTTTTTCGCCCGTTTGACCAAAACCACCTGCGCATTTTGTTCTATCTGTCTTTATAAGTCAGATAATATCCAGGATACGGATTTACCCGCCCGTGTGCAAGGTCTCACCAAAGGTGGACGCAGATTAACAAGGTCAATTTGTTAGTTTATGGTGTCATTGCGAGGCCGAAGAAAGTTTACCCTGAGCGCAGCCTGCGGTGAGCGCACCTGTCTTGAGTGTAGTCGAAAGAGCCGAATCCGTCGAATGGAGTGGCAATCTTCAACGTTTAGCCCCGTTGCTCGCGACGGGGGCCATTTAATTGTTTAGCCCCCGGCACTGTCGGGGATTTTTCTCTTTTAAAATTCCTGCACTGCAGGGGGTTGATTAGCCCACGGCACTGCCGTGGGTTTCTTTTTTTGTTATTGTTTCCCTGCACTGCAGAGGGTTCCTTTCCTATACGTTACCCGCTTCGCGATAACCTTCGCATGATAATAAATCGGGCCCAGGCCCGCCCTGAGCTTGCCGAATGGGTCGAACTATCGAAGGATTGCAGGGGATTTCCTCCGTAAGCCCCCAACTTTACGTTGGGGGTCTCTTTTCGGTACAAACCGGTAAGATGGGTTACAGATTATGCTAAGGACATGGGTAACAG